>CAYVFC010000001.1:0-154096 GCA_964450715.1 uncultured Sandaracinaceae bacterium
CGCCCCCACCGAAACGCAAGAAGAAGAACGAAACGAGATGTGTAGAATCATCAGGCCTTGCGCCAGCCCGGGAGTGGGCAAGCTCCTCCGCTACGCGTCGTACTCGTCCGGCTCTTCCATGTACTCCTGCAGGTTGTCGAAGCGGGTGTGCGTGTGCGAGAAGCTGCAGCGTATGGTTCCGGTGGGCCCCTGCCGCTGCTTGCCCACGATGAGCTCCGCGATCCCTTTGTCTTTAGACTCCTTGTCGTAGACCTCGTCGCGGTAGACGAAGATGATGGTATCCGCGTCCTGCTCGATGGCGCCGGATTCGCGCAGGTCCGATAGCTGCGGCCGCTTGTCCTTGGTGCCGCGGGTCTCCACCCCGCGGTTGAGCTGCGAAAGCGCCACCACTGGTAGGCTCAGCTCCTTGGCCAGCGCCTTGAGCGAACGGCTGATCTCGCTGATCTCCTGCTCGCGGCTGTCGCTCCGCGACCCGGAACGCATCAGCTGCAGGTAGTCGATGATGACCAGGTCCAGCCCCTTCTCCACCTTGAGCCGGCGGGCTTTGGCTCTCAGCTCCATTAGAGAGAGACCCGGCGTGTCGTCGATCCAGATGGGCAGCTCGCTGATCTCGCCCGCCGCCCTGACCAGCGGTGGCCAGTCGTCGCGGTGCAACCGGCCGGTGCGGACCAGCGACGCATCGACCCTCGCCTCGCTGCAGAGCATACGGCTGGCCAGCTGCTCCTTGGGCATTTCCAGCGAGAAGACCACTACTTGCACCCCTTCGCGCGAGCGTGCGGCATTGACCGCCACGTTCAGGGCCAGGGCGGTCTTGCCCATGCTGGGACGGCCGGCCACGATGATCAGGTCTCCGGGATGCATCCCGGCCGTCTTCTTGTCCAGCTGGGTAAATCCGGTAGGCAATCCGGTTACGTGCTCCTTGCGCTCGGCCGCGGCGGTGATCTGCTCGAAAGCGCGGGTGACCACGCTGCCCACGTGCTCGTAGGGGTGGCGGATGCGTTCTTTGGATACGTCGAATACCCCCTTCTCCGCGTAGTCGAGAAACTGGTCGAGCGACCCGTAGTCGGCGTAACCCCGCGAGGTGATCTCGTGGCAGGCGATGATCAGCCCCCGTACGATGGCCTTCTCTCGTACGATTTTCGCGTGCGCCTCGATGTTGGCCACCGCCGGGATGGTGTTGGTCAGCGAAAACAGGTAGTCGTCGCCGCCCGCCGCCCCGAGCTTGCCCGCGCCCTCCAGGCGGGCGCGCAGCGTCACCAGGTCCACCGGTTGACCGTCCCGGGCCAGCTCGACCATGGCGCGGTAAATGTGCCGGTTGGCCTCGCTGTAGAAGTCCTCCGGGGTGAGCAGCTCCACCACCACGTCCAGCGCGTCGTTGGAGAGCAGGACACCTCCCAGCACCGAGGCTTCGGCTCCGAGATCGTTGGGTGGAACCTTTCCGCCTGCCGGCACCAGCTACTCCCGCTCCGCCATCGAACCCCCTCGCACCGGTTCCTTACTCCTGCTTGCGGACCACGACCTTGAATTCGGCGGTGACCTCCCTGCCCAGCTTCGCCTTGATGTCGAACTCGCCGAGCCGCTTGATGGCGCCCGGCAGCTCCAACTTCTTACGGTCGACTTCTATGCCCTTCGCTTTCAGCGCTTCGCTCAACTCCATTGCGGTCACCGAACCGTACAGCTTGTCACCTTCACCAGCCGGCTTATCCAGCTCGATCACCAGCCCCGAGAGCCGTTCGGCGACCGCTTCGGCTTCCTTGGTGGTCTTGACGATGCGGGCCATGACCACCGCGCGCTCGTGCTTCAGGCGCGCGACCTGACCGCTGGTGGCCCGTACCGCTAGTCCGCGCGGTATCAAGAAGTTGCGGGCATAACCCGGTTTGACCTTGACCAGTTCGCCGGCCTTGCCGAGCTGGTCGATGGATTCGGTCAGGATCACGTCGATGTTCGAGGCCACGGCTCAGACTCCCGTCGATGTGTAGGGCATCAGCGCCAGGTTGCGCGCCCGCTTGATGGCGAGGGTGAGCTGTCGCTGGTGAAAGGCGCAATTGCCAGTGATGCGCCGCGGCACGATCTTGCCCCGCTCGGTGATGAAGTACTTCAGGTTCCCGGGATCCTTGTAATCGATCATCAGATTCGGATCGGCGCAGAACTTGCAAATCTTGCGCTTCATCCCACGCCGCCTCAGGCCAAAGGGATCGCTCTGCTCGCGGCTCTCTCTGCCGTGCGATTCGTAATTGTTGGATGAGTTGTAGTCCTGTTCGCTCATGCTCGGTGACCTCGCTGGCTCCGTGTTGTCGAGTTATCCGGTCAGGCCTTTTCGGCCGGCGGCTCGCCTCCGGTCGCGCTCTGTTCCCCTGACGCGCCTTCCGCATCCGGCGCCTGCTGGGGCTCCGGCTCAGATGCCGGTTTCTCGGGTTGCGCTGCGTCGCCCGCGCCCGCCGCCTCTGCGCCCGCCGCCTCTGCGCCAGCCTTCTCCGCGTCTGCGCTAGCCGCCTCCGCGCCCGCGCCCGCCGCCTCTGCGCCAGCCTTCTCCGCGCCAGCCTTCTCCTCGCCAGCCTTCTCCGCGTCTGCGCTAGCCGCCTCCGCGCTGGCCGCTTCCGCGCCGGCCGTTTCCGCCTCGGCGGACGCTGTTGCTTCGTCCTGCGAACCGGCGGCAGGTGGCCGTTGTGCCGATTCGCCGGCGGGAGCCTCGGCCCTGGGGTGCGGGTGCCGTTCCATCAACCCCAGACGCTGCGCGATGGTGATGTCATCCTCGAGATCGCTCGGCGCCAGCGGCTGCAGCGCGACGTCCGCAGGATCGACCTGGATGTCGTCCATGTTCACCTGTGGATTCAGCAGGACCGTCTGGTAGCGGACCACCGGGTCGAGCAGGCGCAGGTTACGCTCGAGCTCGGCGACCAGGTCGTCGAAGCCGGCGTATCGCGCGTAGATGAACACTCCGCGGGTCGCCCCCTTGATGGGGTAGGCCAGCCTTCGCCATCCCCAGCTGTCCAGCTTGATCAGCTTGCCCTGCAGCGTTCCGACCACGTCGGTGAATCGCTTGGCCACCCGGTCGGCCTCATCGGCACTTACGCTCGGGCGCAATATATAAATGGTCTCGTACTCGCGCGCGCGTCGCGCTTTGCTTTCCGAGCCTGCCGTGGAAACGGTTGTCTTTGCCATGGATTCTCCCCTTGGGCTGGGGCCCCGGTATAGCACCGGAGCGAGGAGTTGACGAATGCCAGCTCGTGTTTTCTCTAGGTTTCAGGCCTCCGGCGGTCGGCTACCTCCGCTGCGCGCGTTGAACCTGTTCATGGCGTCCTGAGCGCCCCGTTCGATGACGCAATTCAGAGCCGCCACCGCCGTGTCTAGCACATCCGGCAGCTTTTGCCGCTCGGAAGTGGAAAAATCGCTCAGGACGTAATCTTCCACCTCCACCCCCTCGGGCCGGCCGATACCAACGCGGACCCGTACGAAATCCTCCCCGCCGCAATGTTCCACGATGGACCTGAGCCCCTTGTGCCCGGCGGTTCCGCCTCCCTGCTTGACGCGGCAGGTCCCGAACGCGAGGTCCAGCTCGTCGTGGACCACGATCAGGTCAGCCAGCGACAGGCGGTAGAACGACAGGGCCGCGCCGACCGCGTTTCCGCTCAGGTTCATAAAGGTCATAGGCTTGAGATAGGCCACCTTTTGTTCGCCGATCCCGCCCAGGCAGAACTCGGCCTTGAATTTCGACTTGAAGGCACCGCAGCCTAGCCGATCCGCTGCACTCTCCACGACCATGAAGCCGACGTTGTGGCGGTTGTCTCGGTACTTCGAACCCGGATTGCCGAGCCCGGCTACCAGCAACACCTCGATCTCTCCTATTCCTTTGCTTCCGGCTTTTTCTCTTCGGTCGGAGCAACAGCTTCGCCCTCGCCCTCGGGCTTCTCCTCGCCCTCGGCGCCAGGCGCCGCTGCTTCGAGCTCCTCTTTCTTGCGCTCGGCGATGATGGCTACCACGGTCTGGTCGGGAGATAGAAGGGTTTGCACTCCTTCCGGCAGCTTTAGATCGCTTGCCCGTAGCATCTCATTGATGTTCAGTTCGGTCACGTCGCCCTCGACGATCGATGGGATGTCCTCGGGCTTAGCCCGCACCGGGATATCCCGGAACACCACGTTCATCTCGCCTCCGGCCAGTACGCCCTTGGACCTACCGGTCGCCCGGAAAGGCACCCGTACGTCGACCGGCAGCGCGGGATCGACGCGGATGAAGTCCGCGTGCAGCAACTCGCGGGAGACCGGGTCGATCTGGACTTCCTTGGTCATCGCGATCTGCTCGCTTTCTCCCACGGAGAGCTTGATCAGCACGTTGCGGCCGTACGCGGTAGAAAGCGCCCGCTTCAGATCGACCGGGGAGATGCTCAGGGAGGTGGGTTCCCCTTTTTGTCCGTAGACCACCGCGGGCATCTTGCCGGCGCTGCGCAGGCGGCGCGCCGCCCCTTTTCCCTTTTCCGCACGAACATCACCTTTAAGTAGTTGCGTTTCCATGGCTGCACTTCCTCGACCGATTTCCTCGATCGTTGCTGGGTGATCGCCCTGCCGAGGCTATCGGCTCTACCTACACGAACAGCGAGCTGACCGAATCGCTGTGGTGGATCCTCTTGATGGTCTCGCCGAGCAGAGGAGCCACCGTGAGCACCTTGAATTTCTTGGACTCCTGCGCGGCCTTGCTGAGCGGGATGGTATCGGTGACCACCACCTGTTCCATGGGAGAGGCGATGATGCGCTCGACCGCTTCGCCCGAGAGCACCGCGTGGGTCGCCGCCCCGTACACGGCCTTGGCGCCCTGTTCCTTCAGGGCCCTGGCCGCGTTGCAGAGCGTGCCGGCCGTGTCGATCATGTCGTCCAGGATGATGCACTCGCGGTCTTTGATGTCGCCGATGATGTGCATCACCTCGCTGATGTTGGCCTTCTGGCGTCGTTTGTCGATGATAGCCAGCTCCGCGCCCAGCCGCTTGGCATAGGCGCGCGCGCGCTCCACGCCGCCGGCGTCCGGCGAGACGATGACCACCCCGCTTTCCAGCTTCGGCTTGAGGTAAGCGAGAAATACCGGTAGCGCGAAGATATGATCGAAGGGCAGGTTGAAGAAGCCCTGGATCTGCCCGGCATGCAGATCGAGCGCCAGCACCCGGCTTACTCCCGCCACCTGCAGCAGGTCGGCCACCATCTTGGCCGTGATCGGGGTGCGGGGTGCCACCTTCTTGTCCTGCCGCGCGTAGCCGTAATAAGGAATGACGGCGTTGACCGAGCCGGCCGAGGCCCGCTTGAGCGCGTCCACCATCACCAGCAACTCCATGAGGTTGTCGTTGACCGGGGCGCAGGTGGGTTGGATGACGTACACGTCCACCCCGCGTACGTTCTCTTTGATCTCTACGCTTACCTCTCCGTCGGAGAAGCGGTTCACCTTGGCCAGGCCGAGCTGGAGTTGCAGGTGTTCGGTGATCGCCCTGGCGAGCTCGGGATTGGCGTTTCCGGTGAATATGGAGATGGATTTCAACATGTACGGGTGCTCCGACGCCTTCGCGGGACCGACCTCCGCCCGTCCGGGCGGCCTTTCAAACGGGCAATCGCTAGCAAACGGCCATATACATGTCAACCAGACCGTCCCGTGTCCCGATTAAGGGCCCGGCTGGCGCTGTCCGGGAAAATCGCCTGGGCACCAATATGGTCTTGAGCGCGACAGGCGCTTCTGGCTAAATGGCTCGATCCAGAGCGGGGATCGGCCCCGACAGGTCCCGAGCCCGAGGCCGGGAAAGCAAGTGAAGAAAAGAGGCAAGATGCCGCCAGATGTCCTTCTCGTAACCGACCGGCCGGGGTTCGAACAGAGCTGGCGCGCCGCTCTTGCCCAGGCCGGTATGCAGGTCACCGTTTCCAGCCCCGAGGCCTTTTCCGGAGAGGTTGACGGCCACGCGGCCGTGGTCTTCGATGCTGGTAGCGAGTTCTTTTCCGAGGACGAGCTGCTCGCCAACCTGGCACTGGCCTGCGCTTGCCGGATTCCGACAGCGGTAGGGCTGCCGGGTGCCAGCGCCATAGCGGAGATCGAGTACTTGCTCGACGACCTCTGTCCCGGGCTAGTCGCACGAGGCGAGGCTGAAATCGCTCGCGTGGTCGGAGCGATCTCACGCCGTTGCGACGCGGATCGCGGCAAGCGCTTCGAGTATGTGGCCATATCGCCGCGCCCTCACGAGCTACTGGCCATCCTGGGCGATGGAACCTGCCTGCTGCTTCCGCGTCCGGTCAGCCGACTGGACAGCGGCGAGGAGGTGACCTCGATTCTGATCGCGGACGACGCGGTCACCGCTACCTTGGAGCTGAGCGGAGGAAAGCGGATCTCCATCAGCGCGAAAGACGCGGCAGCCTCTCGACAGGTCGAATGCCTGCCGGCCGGAGCAAAGAACGAGAGTGGGGCCGCGCCCGCGCTTTCCGGTAATCTGGGGGAGCGACTGAGGGCACTGCGGTTGGCCGCCGGGTTGACCCAGGCCGAGCTCGCTCGGCGTACGGGCATCCATCGGCCCAATATCGCTCGCGTCGAGGCCGGGAGGCACACCCCTTCTCTGGAGACGTTGAACCGTCTCGCCTCGGCCATCGGAGTGCCCCCTGCGCGAGTGCTTTCGGGTGAGTAAAACCAGATAGCGGTAGGTTTGTCGAGAGCGCGCGTCTCGCCCGTTTCGCACCCCGCGTCCTTCAGTAGGGAGCGCCGTGGCCGCTCGCGGCTGGGGCTGCAACCGGAGTTGAATGCGCCTTTTCAGCGATCGTAGGGGCGTTTCTCGACGGTAATACGTCGCCGTCCTGCCGGCGTCTATCGTGTCTACGATGTACTCTGGGAAGGGACATAATTACGAATAAGGCGTATATTTCTGCTGAATGCGGATATTATAGCCTGAAACACCGCGAAAATACAAGGTAAAAAGAATCTAAGGGAAAAAGCGATTTTACTCTAGACAATGGAACGGTAGGACGGTATGAATTAAATATGGCTACAATCGGTAATTCAAAGGAGCTCTTCACGGCCTCGGAGGTCGCCAAGTTCTGTCAGGTCGATTTGAAGACTATACATAACTGGGCCGATCGAGGAGAGATACGCCACTTCCGCACCCCAGGGCGTCACCTGAGGTTCCGGCGGGCCGACGTGATCGACTTCCTGCGAAAGTACGGCTATCCCGTTCCCGAGGCCCTCTTGGCCGGCAAGTCTCGGGTGCACCTGATCGCCGAGGACAGGGCGATCCTGTCCAGCCTGATGCGAGCCCTTTCGCAGCGCTTCGAGGTCCGTGCGTTCAGCGATCCGGTGGACGCGCTGGTCGCCATCGGAAATGAGCTGCCGGATGTGGTTGTTCTGGATCTGGACGGTACGCAGCCCGAAGCGGTTCGTTACATCGAGCGGCTCAAGGCGAGCGAGACCACCAAGCAAATTCGATTCGTTGCTTATACCTCGCAGGAAGCGCTCAAGGAGCGCGCGCTACAGGCGGGCGCCTCTTCCGCGGTGGCGAAGCCCGATACGGATAAGGTTTGCGAGGCCGTCGAATCGCTGGTGGGGGTCGAGGGGTAGAGTAGAGCGCCGCGTTTCTTCGCGCCGGGCCGGATAGTCAGGCTTTGGCGGCCTTCTGTTGTTCCTCTTTTCTGCCGTCTTTCCCGTCGTTCCCCTTCTGCTTGGCGGGATCCTGGCGGCCGAGGATCTTGTTTTCCAGAGAGTCCAGCAGCTTGGGGTCGTTTTCCAGGTACTTGCGGGCGTTCTCTCGGCCCTGGCCGATGCGCTCGCCGTTATAGCTGAACCAGGAGCCGGACTTCTCCACCGTACCCTTTTCCACCCCAAGATCCAGGGCATCGCCGGCACGGCTGATTCCGGTGCCGAACATGATGTCGAACTCGCAGGAACGGAAGGGCGGGGCCAGCTTGTTCTTGACGACCTTGACCCGGGTGCGGTTGCCGATGGATTCGTCACCTGACTTGATCGCGCCCACCCGGCGGATATCCAGGCGCACGCTGGAGTAGAACTTGAGCGCGTTGCCGCCCGAGGTGGTCTCCGGGGAGCCGAACATCACCCCGATCTTCATGCGGATCTGGTTGATGAAGAAGAGGATGCAGTTGGAGCGGTGCACGTTGCCGCTGAGCTTGCGCAGCGCCTGGCTCATCAGCCGGGCCTGCAATCCCACGTGCGAGTCACCCATCTCACCCTCGATCTCGGCTCGGGGCACCAGCGCCGCGACCGAGTCGATAACGATCACGTCCACCGCACCGGAGCGCACCAGTGCGTCGGCGATCTCCAGCGCCTGCTCGCCGTAGTCCGGCTGCGAGATGAGCAACTCCTCGGTGCTCACCCCCAGCCTGCGCGCGTAGGTCACGTCCAGCGCATGCTCGGCGTCGATGAAGGCGGCCACCCCGCCCGCCTTCTGGCACTGGTGTATGGCATGCAGCGTCAGCGTGGTCTTGCCGCTCGACTCAGGGCCGTAGACCTCGATGATGCGGCCCTTGGGGTAGCCGCCGATCCCCAGGCAGAGGTCCAGCGAGATGGAGCCGGTGGGCAGCACCTCGGTTTGTACCGTCTCATTGGAGCCGAGGCGCATGATCGCACCCTTGCCGTACTGCTTTTCTATGGACGCGAGCGCTACTTTCAGCGCCTTGTCGCGGTTCGCATCGTCGGGCATCTGACCCTCCTGTGATCGTTTCTGGTTTACTACGCCGGCGTCCGTCGCTCTGGCAGGGCGACCGAGGTAAATTACCCTCGCTTTATCTGACGGGAAACCCGCTTTTCGTTCCGCTCTGACCATGGATTACGACTTCCCTTCCACGCTGTCGATGACGAGCTTGAGCGCCATGTGAGCGGCTTGAAGCCGCACCCGGGGGCGATCGCCCGGGAAGCGAAAACTGCGGTGCAATGAGCTTCCGTCCTTGCGCGCCAGGCCGAAGCAGACCGTGCCCACGGGTTTTTCCTCACTGCCGCCGCCCGGCCCGGCGATGCCGGTGACCGCCACCGCGATATCCGATCCGGCTACCCTTAGCGCGCCCTCGGCCATTGCCTGCGCCACCTCGACGCTCACCGCGCCGCAGCGCTCTATCAATCCCGCGTCCACGCCCAGAACCGCGCTCTTGGCCCGGTTCGAGTAGGTGACCGCGTCGAGCAGGAGAATATCCGAGCTTCCCGGGATGTCGGTGATGAGCTTGCCGATGAGCCCACCGGTACACGACTCGGCCACGGCCACTGTTCGACCGGAGCGGCCCATCACGCGGCCGAAGTGCGCCGGGAAGGTGTCGCCGCTGCTCCCGAACACCGAGTCACCCAGAAGCTCGCGCACCCGTCCGGCCACGCGGACGGCGGCCTGCTCGGCATTTTCGCGGTCTTGCGCGCGCGCGAGCACCTTGACGTCGATCACGGGGAAGCTCGCCCGGTAGCCCAGCTCCACCCGTGCGCCGGTCTGCTCGTCGACCAGCCGGCCGTCCCCCAGTGGGCGGAGCATGTCAGCTATACCCGATTCGGTCAGCCCATAGGTGAGCACGTGCTCCTGGTGCTCGCGCGGCACGGCGAGCGACTCGATGCGCGGCACCACCTGCGACTCGAATATGGTTTCCATTTCCAGCGGCACCCCGGGCAGGAACAGGCAGCGCGCCCGGCCGATTTCCAGGGAAAACCCCGGAGCCGTGCCCTTGCGGTTGGCCAGTACCTCGGCCCCCTCCGGCAGATCGGCCTGCTTCAGGTTGGATGCGGGCATGGCGCGGCCGAACTTCTCGAAGCGCGCGCGGATGACCTCTACCGACCCCTGGTCCCGCTTCAGCCCCACTGCCGCCGCTCGGGCCGCAGCCACTGCGGTCACGTCGTCGGTGGTGGGTCCGAGCCCGCCGGTGACCACCACCACCTGCGCCCGCTCCCCAAGCCTGCGCAGCGCTCCGGCGATTTCCGCGATGTCATCCCCGACCGTGCACTGCTCGACCACGTCGAAGCCGAGCGCGGTCAGCCGCTCCGCCAGCCAGTACGCGTTCGTGTTGACCAGCTCGCCGCGCGCGAGCTCGTTTCCGGTGGAGAGAATGGCGGCTTCCGCGGGCATCTTGGTGCTGAATATATGTGCAGGTAAGGATTGCGTCAAGTTTCTTCTCACCGTCCTACCGCCCGGCGGCGGCCCGCTCCAGCGCGGTCAGGTCGAACTGCCAAGCCGCGTTAAAGAACCGGCGCGAGACCAGGGCGGTGACCAGCGTGGCGGTGCAAGAGGCGACAAAGGCGATGCCCGCTAGGATCAGGAACTGGTAGAGGGCCGCCTGCAACGGGGGGGATCCGCCCAGCATCTGGCCGGTCATCATTCCGGGCAAGGTGATGATGCCCACGATCATCATGGTGTTGATGACCGGCGTCATTGCCGCGACCACGGCCGCTCGCCGCGCGTCGAACGAGGCCTGTCCGGGCGAGGCGCCCAGCGCCAGCAAGACCTCGATCTTCGGGGCGCTCAGTTTTAGCTCTGCGATCATCCGCTCCACCCCCAGGGTGGCCGCGGTCATGCCGTTGCCGAGCAACATCCCTCCCAGGGGTACGAGGTAGCGTGGATTCCAGTCGCGTATGCCGACCACCACCCAGCTCAGGTAGAAGAGCGAGACCGCGGTCACCGCTCCCAGCACCAGGGTCAGCAATAGGCCGAGCCCCCGGATCAGGGTCTTGCTCCGCCGCGCGCCGGTAGTGCCCGCGATCAGCGTCATGAGCGCGAGCAGGCAGATGATCAGGTACCACTGCTGCTCGAAGACCCACCCGATGACCAGCCCCACCGCCAGCAACTGAACCGCGCTGCGGACCGTGGCCACGGCCAGGTCGCGAGCGAACCCCAGGTGAAGCGCCAGGCTCAACCCGATCGACACCGCGGTCATGACCAACACCAGCGCGATCTCCAACCATCCCAGCGAGATGACAGGTTCAGCCATCGCGGCTCCTGCCCGGCGCGATGAAGGGCTCACTCATCGCAGGTCCTCAAGAAATCCCCGGCCTGTCCGGGGGGCGGTTCGGCGGTCAGCTGCTGGACATCGCCGGTGGCGACGATACATCCTTTAATAAGCACGGCCATCGTACCCCCCATCCGTCTCGCCTCGGAGAGTCGGTGGGTGACCATGATCAGGGTCAGCCCGCGCTCGGTATTCAGGGAAACGAGACTGTCCAGCAGCGTTCGCGCGGTGGCCGGATCGAGGCCGGCGGTGGGCTCGTCCAGCAGCAGCAGCTCCGGCTCGGTCAACAGGCTGCGCGCCACCGTGATCCGGTGCTTCTGCCCGACGCTGAGCCTGGACTCGATGCGGTCGCCGAACTCCGGGGCAACACCCGCCAGTGCCATCGCTTGCCGCTGGCGCTCGTCGAGGTCGCGCGGCAGCGAGCCGGCGATGCGGAAGGGCAGCTCGAGGTTCTCGCGCACGTTCATCCCCAGCAGGGTGGGCTGTTGAAAGACCAGGCCAACACGCCGCCGCAGCTCGCGCACCGGCCATTGGTCGATAGGCCTGCCCAGAACCTCGATCCGTCCGCATGCCGCCTCGTCCAGGCGGTTGATCAGACGCAGCAGTCTGGTTTTACCGGCCCCTGAGGGGCCCACGATGTGAAATAGCCCGCCGCGGGGAACCTCGAGATCGATGCCCTGCAGGATGCAACAGCCCGGCTCGCCGGCTTCTCCGCTCGCCGTGAAGCCGACGCCGCGCATGACCACCGCCGATGCCTGTCCGGATACCATGGCCAGACCCTGGCATTTTCGCCAGCAACCGCCAACCCGCGAGAGCGGCCCGACGGGTTGGCGGCGTCGTGCCGGTACGCCGCGCTAAAAGGGCGTCCGTTCCGAACTGTAGCCGTTTCGGGATGGCTTGACGCGTACCATAGCGGGCGAGAGACTCAGCGAAGGATTCGGAATGACGCGGATTCGATCCCAGCTGCTCGCGGCGTTTTTCCTATTTACGGGTGCCGTTTCTTGCGACGAAGAGGCCGAGCCGCAGGGCGCGGCCGGGAACGGGACGGCGGCAGGCTACGGCGGCGGCGCGGGTATCGGCGGCGCGGCCGGCGCTGCGTTCGCGGGAACGGGCGGAACATCCGGGGCCACCGCCGGTGGGATCTACCCTCCAAGCTGTCTTCAAAATATCTACTCGCAGTGTCCGGCCGAGGGGAACTGCTTCTTCGCGACCGCCGGCGGGTTTCGGCTGCGCGGCTACTGCTATGATTCGGGCGTCCATTTCAACTTCCAGTACAGCTCGCTGGAAGGGACGGCGTGCGAGCAGGGGGATCAGACGACCATGCAGGCCTATCGCAGCGACGGAACGCTTTGCTACACGGAGGTAACCACCACCGGACCGGAATGCGCCTCCAGCACCATCGTCTGGACCGATAGCCAGGGAACCACGGTTGCCACCGGCTCGGCCTCGAAGGACCCCGTTCTGGGAACCACCACCCGGGTGGTCAACTGCCCCAGCGGCGAGAGCGCTTCCTGCGAAGCCGGAAGAGACTGCCCGACCTTTTCCTGCCAGGAGGGCGTCTGTCCCTGAGCAGGAGGGGACGGACCTAGACCGCGAAATCAAAGACGTTTCAACCCGTTCGCTGCTCTAGTGCGGTGGGTTGGTTTCCGGATAAAGACACGACGCCTGCCTGGCGCGGGAAGGCCGGGACCGGTCGGCGGGGGCGTCCCGAGTGCCAACCGGGCATTGACCGAGACCTACGGTTGGCACGAGGGTCGAGCGCGGCTTGTGGCCCGCCAGTCCGAGTGACTCCGTCGGGCGGGCCAATGCAAGCCGCGCGTCCCCCACCGACCGGTCCCTGCCTTCCCGCGCCCCCCCGAGACGCCGGTAATGCATAACCGATCAAGTCGTACCAGAGCCGATCTCGTAAACCCTTCGGACCGCACGCGGCGGTAGGTTTTTCCATTTTCGATCCGTCCCCTTTTTCGCCCGTTTGTTTGTTGTGTTTCGATGAGGTATGGAATCATCCTGCGGGCGAGGAGAGCGATGCCGCGTATCGGAAAGGTGATGCTGGTGCTGGGTGGCCTGCTGATGGCGCTGGCGGCCAGTGCGCAGGAAGGAAGCGAGATGGCGAAGGGAGCTGCTGCCGGTGACGCCGGCCCAGAGCAACAAGCCGGGGCCTTGAGCCGGCTGCCGGTAATCCGCGAGACCTTGCAGAACGGCTTGCGGGTGGTCATGAGCCCGGACCGAACCGTACCCACGGTGGCCATCGCCCTGTACTACGACGTGGGGTCGCGGGACGAGGTCGAGGGCAAGTCGGGCTTCGCCCACCTGTTCGAGCACCTTATGTTTCAGGGCTCCGCCAACGTGGGCAAGATGGAGCACTTCCAGCTCATCATGCGTCGGGGTGGCGACGCCAACGGAACCACCTCGCACGACCGTACCAATTACTACGAGACGTTGCCCAGCCACGAGCTGGAGATGGGGCTCTGGCTGGAGGCGGACCGCATGCGTTCGCTGGCCGTCAACCAGGAGAACTTCGAGAACCAGCGGGCGACGGTGATGGAGGAGCGCCGGCAGAGCTACGACAACCAGCCCTACATGCCCTCCTCGCTGCGCATCAATGAGCTGGCCTACGGGGAGTATTGGCCCTATGCCCACTCCACCATCGGCGACATGGAGGACCTAAAAAAGGCCTTGTTGCAGGACGTGCAGGGGTTTTACAAAAACTATTACACCCCCAACAACGCCGTGCTGGGCCTGGCGGGCGACTTCGAGCCCGAGCAGGCCATGGAGCTGGTACGCCGCCACTTCGGCGATATCCCTCGGAACCGGCGCCCCCCTTACCGGCCCGGAAGGCCCCCCGTGCAGACGGCCGAGCGCCGCGAGGTCATGCCGGACGCGATGGCGCCGCTTCCCGCCTTTCATATCGCCTATCACATCCCGCCCGACCGAGAGCCGGACCATTACCCGCTGGAGATGCTGGCGGTGGTGTTGGGCGACGGGGAGTCCTCGCGCCTCTACCAGAGGCTGGTCAAGGAGCTGGAGCTGGTGCAGCAGATCCACGTGGCCACCGACGGCCGGCGCGGCCCTGATCTCTTCTCCTTCTGGGCGGTCTGCGCCGAGGGGCGCAAGGGGGAGCAGGTGCGGGAAGTTGTCTATAAGGAGATCGAGCGGATCGCCGAGCAGGGCGTGACGGAGCGCGAGCTGCAGAAGGCCCGCAACCGGGTACGGGCGGACTTTACCTTCGGGCTGCAGTCGAACCTGCTGCGCGCGCAGCGGCTGGCCGAGTTCGAGATGTACTTCGGAGACGCGCGCCTGCTGCGTCAGGAGGTGGAGCCCTACCTGCAGGTCGGCGTCAAGGACATCAAGCGGGTCGCCGGCAAGTATTTACGGGCGGACAACCGCACCGTGCTCGACGTGGTTCCGGCCCCGGCCGGTCAGGGCGCGGAGAGCACGCGATGAAGAGAGCCGCGCTGCGGATCGCGCTGGCTTCGCTGGCCTGCGTCTCGCTGACCGCCCGTTGCGGAGGCTCCGAGCAGACCGGGCCGGGCGCGGGCGATTCGCGACAGAAAGCAGCTGATAAAGAGGTGCAAGTGCAAACCGAGAAACAGCTTCCCCCTGCCTCAGGAACGGCGCGCGACGTCCGCTTTCCGTCCGTGGCGCACTCACGGCTGACGAACGGGCTGGAGATCAACACGGTCGAGCTCAGCCAGCTGCCCATCGCCTACCTGGAGCTGGTGATCCGCAGCGGAAGCGCCTCCGACCCGGCGAACTTGCCCGGGCTGGCCCGGCTGACGGCCGCCATGCTCAAGGAGGGCACGGAGAAGCGCAGCAGCGCTGAGCTGGCCGAGGCCATCGACTTTCTGGGCGCGCGCTTTTCGGCGGGCAGCGGCCAGGAGACGCTGACCATTCGTATGCAGGTGCTGCGCGAGCACCTGGAGCAGGCGCTGTCCATCGTGGCTGAGGTGGCCACGCGTCCGGCCTTCGATTCCAAGGAGCTGCAAAAGCTCAAGAAGCGGGAGCTGGCGCGGCTGGCCATGAGCATGAAGGATCCAGGCTACCTGGCCTCGCGCGAGTTCTTCGCCCGGCTGTACGGGGAGCATCCCTATGCGCGGATCGACACGACGCCCGAGGTGGTGCAGAAGGTGAGGCCCGCGCACCTGCAAAGCTGGCACCGGGCGCACTTCGCCCCGGAAAACGCCTTTCTGGTGGTGGCAGGGGACGTGACCGCCGAGGCGGTGAGCCAGGCGGCGGAGAAGGCCTTCAAGGGCTGGAACACGCGCAAGGTCGAGCGCAAGCCCTACCCGCAGCCGCCCGCGCGCGCGGGGCGGAGCGTGGTGCTGGTCGATCGCCCCGAGTCGGTACAGTCGTTCATCTTTATCGGCGAGCTGGCGCTCGAGCGCAAGCACCCCGACTGGGTGCCGCTGCTGGTGGCCAACGAGGTGCTGGGCGGATCGGCGGCCTCGCGGCTCTTCATGGACTTGAGGGAGCGCCGCGGGTTGACCTACGGGGCTTACAGCACGGTGTACGAGAAGGTCGACGTTGCGCCTTTCCGGGTCTACGTGGCCGTGCGCAACGAGGCCACCGGGGAGGCGCTGGGCGCGCTGATGGAGCACCTGGAGAGGATCGCCAAGCAAACCGCGCCCGAGCAGGAGCTCTCCTACGCCAAGCGCTACCTGGTCGACAGCTTTCCCCTGCTGATCGATACACCGGCCAAGATCGCCGACCTGATCTCGGATCTGCGCATCTTCGAGCTGTCCGACGACTACTGGGAGGGATACCGCTCCCGGATTTCGGGCGTGACTGCCGAGCAGGCGCTCGGTGCCGCCGCCAGGTACATCCATCCCGAGCGGGCGCTGATCGTGGTGGTGGGCAAGGCGGCGCAGATAGCCGAGGCGCTGAAGAAGTACGGGCCGGTGACGGTGGTGGATACCGAGGGGAGACTGGTCCTGGCACCGGCCGAGGGCAAGGCGGCGGAAGCGGCCGGGGATACACAAAGTAAAAAGAGCGGCGACTGAAGAGGAAAGAGACTTCTCATGTGCGGCATTATCGGTTACGTGGGCGAGCGCCCGTGCGTGTCCATTCTTGTCGAGGGGCTGAAGCGGCTCGAGTACCGCGGCTACGATTCGGCCGGGCTGGCGGTCCACGACGGCTCGAACATCGCCGTAGTGCGGGCGGCGGGCAAGCTCTGCAACCTGGAGGCGGCGATCGGCGAGACGCCTCCGGCGGGCACGCTGGGCATCGGCCACACGCGCTGGGCCACCCACGGACGCCCCTCGGAAGGGAACGCGCACCCGCACGTGGCCGGGCCCATCGCCGTCATTCACAACGGAATCATCGAGAACTACCTGGGCCTGCGCGCCGGGCTGGAGGCCGAGGGCGCCCGCGTGGTCAGCGATACCGATACCGAGATCATCGCCCACCTGGTCGAGCGCCACTCCCGCGGGGGCGCCGACCTGGAGGCGGCGGTGCGCGTAGCGCTCGGCGAGGTGCGCGGCGCCTACGCCATTGCGGTCATCAGCCGCAACGAGCCGGACCGCATGGTGGTGGCCAAGAACGCCTCGCCGCTGGTAATCGGCCTGGGGCAGGACGAGAACCTGTGCGGAAGCGATATCCCGGCGCTGCTGCCCCACACGCGGCGCGTGCTTGTGCTGGAAGACGGAGAGATGGCGGTACTGACCCGCGACGGGGTGCGCGTTTCCACCGTCGAGGGCCAGCCGGTCGACACCACCTCGCGCGAGACGCTGATCGACTGGTCGCCGGTGATGGCCGAGAAGGCCGGCTACAAGCACTTCATGCTCAAGGAGATCCACGAGCAGCCGCGGGCAGTGGAGGACACGCTGCGCGGCCGGCTGAGCGGCGGCCATCGCCAAATCGACGCCGAGGAGATCGGCCTGGGAGATATCGATCCGGGGGCGGTGCGCCGCGTCTACTTGATAGCCTGCGGCACCAGCTACTACGCGGCCATGCTCGGCCAGAGCTACGTGGAGAGGCTGGCTCGCATTCCGGCGGTGGTGGAGCTGGCCAGCGAGTTCCGCAACCGCGACCCGGTGGTGGGCGAGGGCGACCTGGTGGTGGCGGTGAGCCAGTCCGGGGAGACCATCGACACACTACTGGCGGCACGGCTGGCGCGGGAGATGGGAGCCCGGGTACTCGGGCTGGTCAACGTGGTGGACAGCGCCATCGCCCGCTCGAGCGACGGCGTCTTTTACACGCGGGCCGGTCCCGAGATCGGCGTGGCTTCCACCAAGTGTTTCACCGCGCAGCTCACCGCGCTGTTGCTGGTGGCCATCTTCCTGGCCTCGCGGCAAGGAGCGCTGGACGCCGAGGGCACCTCCAAGATCCTGCAGCAGGTGGCGCATCTGCCGCTGCTGATGCGCGAGGTGCTGCTGGGCACCCGGCAGCTGGTGGCCAACCTGGCCCGGCGCTACGTGCAGGCGCGGGACGTGCTCTACCTGGGACGGGGGCTGAGCCTGCCGGTGGCGCTGGAGGGTGCCCTCAAGCTCAAGGAGATATCCTATGTACACGCCGAGGGCTATGCCGCCGGCGAGATGAAGCACGGCCCTATCGCGTTGATCGACAGCGAAATGCCGGTGGTGGTGATCGTCCCCGGGGATGAGCAGCGCGAGAAGACCATGGGCAACCTGCAGGAGGCCCGGGCGCGGGGTGCGCGCATCATCGCCGTGGCGGCCGAGGGCGACGAGGAAGTGGGCGGGATGAGCGACGAGGTGATCGAGGTCCCGGCCGCCGCGGGCGAGTTGCTGCCCTTCTTGACCGTGCTGCCGCTGCAGCTGTTCGCCTATTACATGGCCGATTTCAAGGGCACCGACGTGGATCAGCCACGCAACCTGGCCAAGACGGTGACCGTGGAATAGTCGGGACCGGGCGACCGTGCGTATCGGCCTGCTTACGACTAGCTTCCCGCGTTTCGAGCACGATATCGCCGGATGCTTCGTGCTGGGGTTTGCCCGCGCGCTGGCCCGGCGCGGCCATTGCCTGCAGGTGTTGGCGCCCGAACCGGAGCAGCGGTTCGCACCCCCCGCCTGGCCCGACATCTCGGTGCGCTGGATCCCGTATCTGCGGCCGCGCGGCCTGCAGCGCACCTTTTACGGAGCGGGGGTGCCGGACAACCTTCAACGCAGTATGCTCGCCTGGCTGGGGTTGGCCCCCTTTTCCCTGCAGCTGACCCGCGCGGTCCGCGAGCGCAGCGCAGACTGGGATGTCCTGGTCAGCCACTGGGCGCTTCCCTGCGCGCTAGCCGCGATGGTCGGCGGGGTTCGGCTGCCGCACCTGGCGGTGCTGCACTCGGCCGACGTGCACCTGCTGGCAAGGCTGCCCGCCCGCGCCCTCTTGGCCCGGTGCATCGAGGAGAATGCCGACCGGTTGCTCTTCGTATCTCCCCTGCTGGAGCGGCGTTTCCTCGATTGGCTGCCGGCAGCAGTGCGGGAGAAGACCCGGCAGCGTTGTCGAGTCTTTCCCATGGGCATCGATCCGGTCCCGCCGCCGGACGGGTCGCGGAAACACTGCCGTGAGCGGCTCGGCCTCGATCGCTTCACCCTGGTATCCCTGGGGCGGCTGGTGCCGGTCAAGGGGACGCGCGATGCGATCCGAGCGCTGGCCGGCCGGGAGGATTTGCAGCTGGTGGTGGTCGGCGACGGCCCGGAGCGGCCGGAGCTGCAGCGGCTCGCCGCTCGGCTGCGCTCCCCGGTTCGCTTCGCCGGCGTGCTCACCGCCGGGCGCAAGAGCGAGCTGCTGCGAGCGGCTGACGCTTTCCTCTCGTCCTCCCGGATCCTGCCCTCGGGGCGGACCGAGGCGATGCCCACCGCGCTGCTGGAAGCGCTGGCCTATGGGCTGCCCGTGGTGGCCACGGACGTGGGCGCCATCGGCAGCTACCTCGAGCAAGAGCAGACCGCCCTGCTGGTCCCGGCCGGCAACCCGGCCTCGCTGCGCGCCGCCATCGACCGTCTGCTGGCCGAGACGGCTCTGCTTCGGCGACTGGGCGCGCGGGGCATCGAGCTGGCGGAGCAGTTCACCTGGCCCAGCCTCGCTCCCCGGCTGGAAGAGCTGCTGCTCGAGTGCACACGCAGGAAGGTCGCCACGCGACCGGACCGGCGAGGGACGCCGGAGCGGGCGGTCGCGTAGAGCGAGGTTACGGCGAAAGGACCCGGGTACCGGGCGGAGGCAGGTAGCTGAAAAGCGAGGCCGGGACCTCGCGGTTGAAGCGGAGATCTCCGAAGTCGAAGCGATTGCGGTTTCCGAGCGGATCGACGATCAGCACGCGTCGCACCAGGCCGCGCAGCCGCGGGTCGCTCTCCACGTAGAAGAGGATCCGGTCGAAGTGCGGGCTGGGCTCGATCGGGAGTAGCTCCAGTACCTGGCCGGGGCTGAATCCCTCGCGCTTGGAATCGAGCAGGCGGAAGCGGAAGCTCTCTTGCAGACGTCCCGTCCCGGTGAGAAAGGAGAGCGCCTGCGGCAACTGGGCCTCGTTCATCTTCTGTATCACCATCTGGCCGGGCTCACCCGGTTCGCCCGGTTCGTAGACCAGCAAGCGCTCGCCGTCGCTCACGATGACCTTTCCGTTGGGCCGCGCATAGTCCCAGCGCATCTTGCCGGGTTTCACGAACACCACCGTTCCCTTGGACCTGTCGGTTCGCTTGTAGAGCTTGTGCACGTAGGTCTGGTAGAAGCTGGCGGACAGGTTTCGGGTCTGGTCGTAAAAGGATTGCACTGCGCCGGCCACCTCTCGGGCTCGGACGGGTGAGGGAGGGTGAGCAGCGGAGTCCGGGGGAGAGCCGGGCGATTGCGCCGGCAAGGGAGAGGCGAAAAGCAGAGCGAGCAACAGGGATAGGATGACGGCTTGGCGGCTAACCGTTAGCGGTCGGAGTTGCTCATCGAAAATCTGGATCATGGCTCGCCTGCCCATTATGAGTTGGACGTCTGGCGGCTCGTATCATTCGATGGAGGGGAAGACAAGCAGGGGGCAAGGGACCGCCGGGGAGAGTGCGGTGAGGGGTACGTCGACGCGGCGCCCCCGCGTTGTTCGGACCCCGGTGTTTGAGCTACGCGCTACGGGACTTTCGGATAAGTCTCGGCGCCCTCGCGGCTGGTATCGGCGTGGTCGAGTGTCGCCAGCGCCTGCACGAAAAACTCGCCCGTTCGCCGCGACTTATCCGAGAGTCGGGTGCGAACAAGGGGAAAGTAAGGTAAAGAAAGCTAAGCGGCCACGATTCGCTATTATAAGGCCCCGCTTACGGCGCGAAATGCATTCCCGCTGGCGGGCGAAAGCTTGTACTTCTAAGCAAGGAAGAACGTGACCTGTGTTCACGTTGGCCGATACTGATGCAACGCTGGTGCCAAAGCGGGGGTATTTGCGGACGCCGTCTACGATGTGCGCGCAAGATATCGAAAAAGCACAGGAATTAGGGAGAGCAACGGTTGCGTACACCTTTGCCGGGTACCGCGTTCGAGGCTGTCGTACATGACATTTCTGTCATGCTCCGGGCAGGCCCGATCCTGGAGCGTCATACCGCACGGTTCGAAACCGACTCGACGACGATCCGGACAAGACATGATCGGGCATTCGCTGAGGTTTTCTAAGCCACCGGCAGTGCAGTATTATTTCTCTTTCGATCAGGTAACGGAAATGCAGGTCTGCCCCATCTGCGGATCCCGGTGGGATACCGACGATCCGTTTTGTCCCTCCTGTAGCGTCCCACCGGAAGAGCAGGAACCGCCGCCGGACGACGACGCTTCGTTGGAGAACGGCAAGCGTGACTCTGCGGAACGCGAGAGCGGACCGGAACGAAGAAACAACGGGCGCGACTCTACGGAACGCGAGAGCGGGCCGGAGCGTCGGAACGGTAAGCGCGACTCTGCGGAACTCGATAACGGACCGGAGCGTGAAGAAGGAGCCGGGTATGGTCGAAAAGCGGAGAACGGGAACTCGGCGGTGAACGATAGCGGCGTACATCCCGTCGTGAACCGGAACTCGGTACCGCCGCCTCGATCCGAGTCGCGGCCGAGCCAACCGCCTCCCCCGAACGAGCTGGAGGAGGAAGGCGCGACCGCCTACGGTTCCGCGGTCCTGGCGCAAGGGGAGATCGAGGAGGAGGTCGTTATTCCGGACGAGGCGCCGGTCGAGCCAGAGGAGCGGACGCCGTCGGATCCCGCACCCGATCCAAGCGAAGGCGAGTCGGTCACTGCGACATCTGCGTCGCAGTCCGCGCGTCCTCCCGCGGGTTCGGAGTCGGAAGAGGCGGCGCGCGAGAGAAGCCGCGATAGCCAGCCGCCCAAGAAGCCCGCGAAGGAGGGGCCTCCGCCACGGCCTCCCGTACTCGCGTCCGAGGCGCTGCGCAAGGAGGTCGCGCCGCAGGAGCCCGGTCGAATGACCATGAGGGCGCTGCTGCTATTCGCCGGGCTGACCGGTTCGGTGAGCTCTCTGCTGCTCATGCGTTTCACGGGTATGGGGGTGCCGCTGGCCGGGGCCTTCATCGGTCTGACCCTGCTCGGCCTGCCGCCCATACCGTATGCGGCCCGAGCGGTGGCGGCGGTGACCATCGCCGGGTGCGCGCTCGGGGTGGTTACCTGGATGAACCTGGCGCAGACAGGTTCCAGCGCGGTCGTGGCGGAGAGCATCGGTTTGACCCTGCTGGCCGCGGCGCTTTTCTTTCGGGCTTGGCATCGCGGCTCGACGCTAGCGCGCTTCCTGGTTCTGGTGGGCCTGGTGGTGAGCGCTAGCTGGCTGGGCACCTCGGGCGCGCTAGCCGAGATGACCACGCTCGATCCCTGGTGGCAATCCTGGTTGCCCATAGTGCTGCGGGCGCCGCTCGGATTGTTAATGATGCTCTCGCTGTTGGCGTTCATGGACGAGAGGAGCACGGGCGGCTGTGAGATATGGGCGACCGGCGTGGTGTTGTGGGCGGGAACCAATAGCGGCGTGCAGCTGCTGGTTCGCTTCTGGCCGCCCGCCTTGGACGCTCCCGATTGGTCGCTGGTCGGCGGCGGTGAGTCGGTGCCCATTATCGCCGGCCCCCTGCTGATGACCCTGGTGGCGTTCGGCACGGCGCAGCTTTTGGCCGTGACCGCCGCTGCCGAGCAGACGCCCCGTAAGGAAGACGACGAGCCGTAGAACGGATACTGTCATTTCGACCGAAGGGAGAAATCTCTTTGTTTATTGAGCTCTCTCACTTCGTTCGAGATGGCATCTCACTCACTTGCCCACGTATCGCGGCCAGGCCGCCAGCAGCACCACGGCGCAGCGATAGCCTTTTGGATCGCTGGCCAGGCCGATTCCGGCGTCGGTGAAGCGGGCGTCGAGCATGGTCATGCGGTGAGAGGGGCTATCGCGCATGGCATCGAAGGCCGAGACCGCGCTTTTGGACCTGGCAACGGTCTCTCCGACCGTGCGCGCGCGAACGCCGGCTTGCGCCAGCCTGCTCTCTGGATCGAGGCCGGGCTCGATCTCGTGTACGGCCCGGCCCGATTCGCATACCGCCTCCGCATGCCGTGCCGCCAACCGAGCCAGCAGGCTGTTCTCCCGCACGGCCAGGGCGCCGCTCTGTTTACGCAGGCGATTGAGCCGGAAGGTGAGGGCGGTCGTATTGGGGTCGTCTCCGGCAGCCTCCGGCTCGGGCTCCCCGGCGCCGTTTGCGCCCACGTCATCGCCGACGATACGTTCGGCGACCGGCCTCGGGCCGGAGCGGCCGCTGGCCACTAGCTGGATGCGCAGAGGAGGTCGCAGGTCGCTTTGCAGAGCGATGCCGCGGCGGAGCTGAGCCTTGTCCGTGCGATAGCGAATGATCCGACCGTCGCCGTCCGATAAGACCAGCAGTGGATCGTCGAAGCCACGCTCGAGCCGGCCGCGTATCTCCAGCGGATCCTCGTTCGCGAGCGCCAGCGAGCCGCCGCGCGCGGCAGCGATGAGCAGGCGGCCAGCCGGCGAACGGGCCTCGCCGCATACGAGCGGAGCGTCCGCGCGCTTGCGAAACGCCTCGAGCCACTCGCGCAGCTTCTCGTCGCTCTTGTCCCCGGAAAGCCAGAGCGCCCGTACCGATACCGCGTCCGAGCCCGAGGCGCGAACGGCGCGCGTCAGCAGTTCGGAAGCGGGTGGCTCGCCTCTATCCACCAGGCTCGAAGCCGCGTTGGCGAGCGCATCATCCCTCTCGCACGCGCGCTCGCTGTCAGGGGAAGGGGCGGATCGAAGCGTATTGCCCGGGTCGGCTTGCGCGGAGCTGACCGCGATCGAGAGCGCGGCCAGCAGCGATAGATGAGAACGGGTGGGTTTCACCCCTCCAGCGTATCCGCGACACGGATCGGTGGGCCAGTTTTCGTCCCGGTGGAGCGGAGCGGGTAAGTGCGGCTGGAAATGCTTGAAAACAGGGCGGTTTCGGACATTCGTCCGCAAGCAGTTGGCGTGGAAAAATACAGCAAATTGTGGATATTTTAGCGACGATGGTGTTGGTTTGCCCCTTGACATACGTGAGCGTATGTGAAATATTTATTCACATACGGATGGGTATGCAGGGTTGCGGGCCCAGCTAGAAGGAGCGGAGGAGAACATGGGAATACAGACCATCGGCGTGAGTGAACCGGAACAGTGGGGTAAGCACACGAACGGCAATGGCTGCGACGCCACGGGCAAGGCGGGTGCTCCCACGCCGACCCGTACCGTGCGCAAGGCGGACGGCACGGCACGGGTCCTGATCAGCAACGCTTATGGCCCTTATCCCCTCAAGTGGGGCAAGTCGGTCCACGATTTGCTCGGCGCCAGGCTGGCGCGCGAGAACAACATGGACGGCCGCACCCGCATGTTCTCCTATCCGCTCTACATCATCGCCGAGAATATCCGGAATCCCACCACGGTGATGGAGTGTCCCACCTGGGACGACTTCATCGCCGAGGTTCGTAAGGGCTATGATGTGATCGCCATCCAGCTTCTCAGCATGCACATGAAGCGGGTCTCCCGGATGATGAAAGCCATCCGCGAGCTGAGCCCGCAGACCGAGATCGTGATCGGCGGCTATGGCGTGGGCATGATCCATCAGCCGCTGCCCGGCGATAAAGAGGGGCACGCGGACTACATCCGGGAAAATGCGGACCACATCTGCCGCGGCGAGGGCGTCAGCTACATGCGGGCGCTGCTGGGCGACGATCTGAACCGGCCCATCACCCAGTACACGCTGCCGCCCACCGAGGTGCAGCTCAGCCGTTTCGAGGGGATCAAGCTGCACCTTCCGGTCATCCTGGTCTCGCTGGGATGCCCGGCCGCCTGCGAGTTCTGCAACACCTCCGCCTTCTTCAACCACAAGAAGGTCAAGGTCTTCACCCCGCAGCAGGTCTACGACACCATGAAGGCGCACCAGCGCCGGATGAACCGGGACTGGGTCACCTTCATCCTCTTCGATGAGGACATCTTCATGGACCAGGAGTTCGTGCGCGAGCTGGGACGGCTCATCCGCTCGGACAAGAAGACCTGGGGCTTCCGCTGGATCAGCTTCGGTTCCATGAGCACCATCAGCAAGTTCACGCCACGCGAGCTTAGGGAGTGCGGGGTGGAGGCCATCTGGGTCGGCGTGGAGTCGGGCATCACCGGCGAGGACAACAAATCGAGCACCGGCTATCTGAAGCGCGAGGGGAATGCCACCCCGCAGGACTTCTTTCCCCAGCTCACCAGCTACGGCATCCAGATCATCGGCTCCATGATCCTGGGCTTCGACTTCCACACCACGGAGAACATCGAGAGGGACATCGATTATTTCGTAAGCCTCAAGCCCACCCTCTACCAGATTGGACCCATCCGCCCCTGTCCGGGCACCAAGCTCTACAACCAGATGCTGCGGGATGAGCGCATCAACGACGTGTTCGACTGGGAGGACATCCACCTGTGGGAGATCGGCTCCTACAAGCTCAAGAACCTGACCGACGAGCAGATCGTCCACTACTTCAACCTGGCCCACGAGAAGCTGCGCACCACCAACGGAACGCCGCTGCTGCAGATCTTCGAGTGCAACCTGGAGGCCTACTTGACCATGAAGGACTCGGACAGCGAGTTCCTACGCTTCCAGGCCGAGCAGGCCATGCTCAGGACACGGCGGCTGCGCGTCGTGGTGCGGGCGCTGGAGATGGAGGCGCCCTCGCCCGCGGTCAAGGAGCGGATCCGGTATCTGCTGGACAGGTCCAAGGCGGCGCTGCCGCGCGATCTGCTCACCCCGGTGCGCGCGACCATCGGCCAGGTGGCGTCGCACTTCATCAACCCGCTCCAGATCATCTGCACCAATCAGCCCGAGCTGGAGCTACGGCAGCAGACCGAGTTCTCGCCCACCAGGCGCTGGAGCTACTACAACGAATCGAAGCTTCCGGCGCCGCTGGTGGTGGACGGGGAGAACGACGCGTTGCACCGGCTCAAGGGGCAGGCCAACCGCCTGCGCGACCTGGCGGTGGGCTCGGCCGCCACCCTTTCGGTCACCGGTCTGTTCTTGCGCTAGCGTAACGGGTATATTCGGCGCGGAGACCGATTCCCATGACCGAGGCCAGGAGCAAGACGCGGGAGGAAGCCAAGCGGGAGACGCGCGAGGCGCTGATCAAGGCGGGAATCGAGGCCTTTGCCGCGGAAGGCGTCGACCTGCCCAGCCTGGACGCGATCTGCGCCCGCGCGGGGTTCACCCGCGGCGCGTTCTACGTCCACTTCAAGGACCGGGACGACTTCCTGCTCTCGGTGATGGACAGGGTGCTTTCCGAGTTCATCAACAGCGTCATCGCCACCGGAGAGTACGGCGAGGATCTTCGTAAGACCGTGGACCTCTTCATCAGCGCGGCCGAGAGCGGCCTTCTGCCCATGGTCTTCGGGGAGATAAATTTCCGCGTACTGCTGGAGGCCGGAAGCCGCAATCCCGCCATCCGCGAACGCTTCGCCGCGTTGTTGCAGGACGCCATGAAGCGGATGACCGCCTCGACCCGGGATGCGCAGGCGGCGGGAACGGTGCGCGACGATCTGAAGGCCGGAGATATCGGCATGCTGCTGGTGGCCGCGGCGGTGGGACTGGTGGTGTTGACCGAGGCCGAGGTGAAGCTCGATATCCACGACATGCGCGATACGGTGTATCGGCTCTTTCTCAAGAATCCCAAGTAACCCAGCGATTTCGCGAACCTAACGGGCGGAGACGCTCCCGGATTGCCGGCACCGGACGATGGATGGCTGGCGACGGGCTTCAGGAGGCAACCCATCATGTACGATGCGTACGACTTCACATCCCACCTCGCGATGGTCGATGGCCACCGCATGCACTACGTGGACGAGGGCAAGGGCGAGACGGTGTTGTTCCTGCACGGAAACCCGACCTGGTCCTATCTCTACCGGCACCAGATCCGGGGGCTTCGCGACAGCTATCGCTGCGTGGCGCCCGACCACCTGGGTTTCGGTTTCTCCGAGAAGCCGCGTCACGCTGACTTGAGCATGCGGGCGCACATCATGCGGCTGGACCTGTTCGTGACCAAGCTGGGCCTGAAGGACATTACACTGGTGGTTCAGGACTGGGGCGGTATCATCGGGCTGTCATGGGCGGCACGCCACAAGGAACTGATCAAGCGCTTGGTGATCCTCAACACCACGGGATTTCTCCCCGACTCGGCCAGAGAGATATGGAAGAACGCGCGGCCCCTGCCCTGGGGAATGGCGCTGCTCTGGCCGCTGAAGATCCCGGTGCTGGGAGAGGTCTTCGTGCAGGGTCTCAACGGCTTCGCCGGCTTTCTGCTGCCCTTTGCCACCCATCACAAGGAGCGGCTCGACAAGGAGCGGATGGCCGGGTACCTGGAGCCGTACCCGACCTGGCACTCGCGCCGCGCCCATCTGGCCAGCGTGCGGCAGATTCCGATGTTTCCGAGCCACCCCACCTGGCAGTTGCTGCGGGAGACGGGCGAGGAGCTGACCGGATGGAAAGTTCCCACCCAGCTCATCTGGGGCATGAAGGACCCCGTGTTCGTTCCCTGGTTCCTGGAGGAGTTCGAGCGGCGGCTTCCCAACCACGCGCCGTCGTTGCGCATCCCGGACGCCAGCCATTTCCTGCAGGACGACACCCCCGACGTCATCACCGACAAGATCCGGGAGTTTCTGCAGAACACACCCGTCTGCTGACGCTACTCGGCTCTGGTCGGGGCCGTTCGTCCGCCACGAGGCTGCGGGCCGTCCTGCGGGCCGTCCTGCCGGCCGCCGTCGCTCCGCTGGCCTCGATCGCCGCCTGGGCGACAGCGGCGCCGGCCCGGGCTGACGCGCTTTCCAGCCTGGAGGCGCCCTTCCGGGAGGCGCTGCAGGGCGGCAGCTGGGGCCCGGCGTTACTGTTGGGCTACCTGGCCGGGCTGCTCACCGCGCTTACCCCGTGCGTCTACCCCATGATCGCCATCACCGTCAGCGTGTTTGGCGCGCGGCAGCAGAGCAGCCGCGGCCGCGCTGCGTTGCTCTCGGGGTGCTTCGTCCTCGGTATCGCCGTGCTGCTGACTCCGCTCGGTCTGTTCGCCTCGTTGACCGGCAAAGCCTTCGGCAGCGCGCTATCCAGTCCGCTGCTGCTCTGGGCCATGGCCGCGCTGTTGCTATTGCTGGCCGCGTCTCTGTTCGGCGCCTTCGAGCTCGATCTTCCGGTCGCGCTCAAGACCCGGCTGGCCGAGGTGGGCGGTATCGGTCCGCGGGGCGCTTTTTTGCTAGGGTTGGCCAGCGCGCCCATCGCCGCGCCCTGCACCGGCCCGGTGCTCGGCGTGCTGCTGACCTGGATCGCAGCCACCGGCCGCGTCTGGCTGGGCGGTGCGGTGCTCTTCGCCTACTCGCTGGGGCTGGGGACGCTGTTCTGGGCCGTGGGCACCTTCTCCCTGAGCCTGCCCAAGTCGGGCCGCTGGCTGGAGTGGGTCAAGAGCTTCTTCGGCATCGTGCTGGCGGCCACGGCCCTGTACTTCGTGCGCGATCTGCTGCCGGGGCTACACGACCTGGCCGAGCGTTCGACCGGCTTCCTGCTTCTCATGCTGGTGCTCGGGGCGCTCTCCGCTGCCCTGGGAGCCGTTCATCTGAGCTTCTCCGATCCGTCGCCGCTGCGCCGCCTGCGCAAGGGCGCGGGTATCCTGCTGGCGGTCCTCTCCCTGGGCGGGCTCATAGGCTACTGCGAGGCGCTTCCTCCCGGCGCCGAGATCGAGTGGCGCGAGCAGTGGAAATCGGCCCGGCAGGAGGCTGAGCAAAGAGGCGCACCCTTGCTGGTGGACTTCACCGCTTCCTGGTGCGGCGCCTGCGGCGAGCTGGACCGGAAGACCTTCAGCCATCCCCGAGTGGTGCAGGAGTCGAGGCGTTTTGTCTGCGTGCGCATCGATCTCAGCCCGGGCCAGGACACCCCCGCCAAGCAGGCTCTACTCGCCGGCTACGGCCAGCCGGGCCTGCCGCTGGTGGTACTTCACGATAGCTCTGGTAAACCGGCGGAGCGCGTCACCAGTTTCATGGAGGCCGAGCAGATGCTGGCCATTATGCGAACGGTTCGCTGATGACCCGTAGGGGCGGGCCTTGCGCCTGCCCGGGATGGGGCGAGCCCCTCCCCTACCTACGGGAGATGGCGTCGTCTGTCGCCTACGACGTGCAGTAGCTGGCCGGCGCCTTGTTGATCTCGCGGAGCTTGCGCTCGATGGAGCGCTTGACGCTCCGGGGCGGTTTGCGCTGCAGCAGGGCGTCGAGCGCCTTCTTGGCGTCGGTGCAGGCGCCCAGCTTGAAGAAGGCGTCGGCCATTCCCAGCAGGGCCTTGTCCAGCGAATCTCCCTGGCCGTACTGCGCGAGCACCTTGCGCAGCTCGCCGAGCGCGGTGGCTGGCTTGCCCTGCTGAAGATAGCCGGCGCCGATCAGGTACTGCGCGTCATCGGCCAGCTCGTCTTGCGGGTAGCGGGCCAGGAATTCGCGCAGCAGAGCCCGCGAGCGGGGGTGGTCGCCGGCTTCGAAGGCCTCGCGCGCGGCCCCGAAGTGCGCGGTCCTGTCTCGCGGGATGTCCTCCGCGTCGATAGGCGGGGCCACACCCGTCTTGCGCGCCAGCTGGTCCAGGCGTTTCTCGATGTCGGCCTGGCGGACGGCCGAGTCGCTGGACAGCTTCTCTAGGCTATGGCGCAGCTCGGCCAGCTGGCCCTCCAGCAGCGAGATGCGCTCCTGCATCTGTTCTAGCATCACGCCCCGGTCCGCGTTGTCGCGCGTGACCACGCTTGCAGCGCTCTTGGTCAGCCGTTCCAGCTGCGCCATCTTGCCCGCCAGTTGCTCCCGGTCGGCGGTTATCTCGTCGCGAAGCGTCTCGATAGCCCGGTCCTGCGAATCGTTGGCCTGCTGAATCCGCGCGCCCTGTTCTGTGGTGACCCAGCACCCGCTGGTGAAGACCAATACGAGAACGGCTGCCGCGGACAGCCGCCTACGGCGCGGCGCCGCGTTCTTCGCCCGCAGGTTCACGATGCGATTTCTCCCGAGCTTCAGCGCTTCTCGAACTCCACGCGCCTGTCGCGCGCCCAGCCCGACTCGTCGCTGCCCTGGGCCATCTCCTCACCCACCGAGGAGTGATCGATCTCGCCCTGCACGCCCATGGACTTCAGGTACTTTTTGGCAGAGGTGGCGCGGCGATCGCCCAGCGCTAGGTTGTACTCCTCGGTGCCGCGGGGATCGGTGAAACCGGTCAGGTGCACGCCCTGGATGTCCCGCTCGCGGATGCAGCTCGCGTTGGCGGCCAGCTTTTCCCGCGCCGAGGGATCCAGGTCGCTCGAATCGAAGGCGAAGTAGACGGGCTCGATGTTGCAGGGGCCGGGCGGAAACGGCTGCCCTTCCATGTCAGACATCCCGGCGCCGTCGTCCTGCTTCGGCACGCAACGGTTGGCGCGGCACTCCTCATCCACACCGCACTCTCCCGTATCGTTGCAGTAATTCTCGATGACCTCGCACCTTCCGTCGGCGCACTGCTGCCCGGTCGGGCAGTCGGAGTCGCCTCGGCACTGCTGGCACATGTTGTTGACGCAGAACTCCCCCTCCTTGCAGTCCCCGTCGTCATCGCACTTTGGGTAGGAAGGACCGCACCCGAGCGCTACTGTCGCCAGTATCGCGGCGGTCATCCATATCGGGCCCATCCCCTTCGAACTTCGTATGCCCTTTTGCCGACTCATAGGTATACCCTCCACATGTTCATGTGTGCGGCTGTACGTTAATTGACACCGCCTTGCTTGTCAACGAATGGCGGGACCCGTAGATTCCCCCTTTTTTGAGAAACGGAGGATGGGCGATGAGCGGTAACGGGGAGCTGGCCGGCAGGATGCGGGCGCTCAAGCGCCCGGCGACCGGCGTGGTGTTCGAGCGCGCGGCCGAGCTGGTACGGGCCGGCATCGACGTGATCTCCTTTGCGGTGGGCGAGCCCGACTTCGAGACGCCCGAGAGCATCCGCGAGGCGGCCAAGCGGGCTATCGACGGGGGGGCGTCGCGCTACACCGAGGCGCGGGGTGTGCTTCCCCTGCGCGAGGCCATCTGCGCCGACTCGCGGCGGCGGCGCGGCGGGATCGAGCACGGTCCCGACCAAGTAGTGGTGAGCGTGGGCGCCAAGCATACGCTCTTCAATATCTCCCAGGCGCTCTATGATCCGGGCGACGAGGTGATCATTCCGATCCCGAGCTGGGTCAGCTACCCCGAGCAGGCGCGGCTGGCCGGTGCGCGGCCGGTGCTGGTCTCCTGCAGCGAGCAGGACGACTTCCTGCTCACCGCCGAGGCGCTGCGACGGGCGGTGAGCGAGCGCACCCGGGCGCTGGTGCTCTGCTCGCCGGGCAATCCCACCGGTGCGGTCTACACCGAAGGGCAGCTGGCCGCTCTGGCCGAGGTCGCCCGGGAGCACAGCTTCTGGATCGTTTCGGACGAGGTCTACTGCCAGCTGACCTACGATGGCTTCCGACAGCGCTCCATTCTCGAGGTGGCGCCCGACCTGCGCGATCGCATCGCGGTTGTGGACGGCGTGAGCAAGAGCCACGCCATGACCGGCTGGCGTATCGGCTGGCTGCTCGGGTCCGAGCGGCTGGCCGCGGCCTGCGCCATCATCCAGAGCCAGGTAGTCAGCAATCCGACTGCCGTGGCTCAGCACGCGGCCCTGGCCGCGTTGAGCGGAGAGCAGGCAAGCGTCGAGCAGATGCGCGCGGTCTTCGAGCAGCGCCGCGAGCGGATGGTCAGCGGACTGAACGCCATCGCGCCGTTGAGCTGCCGGATGCCCAGGGGGGCCTTCTACGCCTTCGTCGATGCGCGCGGCTTGCTGGGTAAGCGGACGCAGGGCGGTACGCTGCATGACGACGCGCAGATCGCCGGCTGGTTGCTGGAAGAGGCCAGGGTAGCCGTGGTGCCCGGCAGCGCTTTCGGCGCACCGGGTTATCTTCGCTTCAGCTTCGCGGTATCGGTGGACCGGATCGAGGCGGGGCTCGGGCGCGTCGCTGACGCGATCGCGCGCCTGGGTTGACGCCCGGTTTCGGCCGGCCGGGCGCCAGGCCCGCCCCTACGCTCCGGTACCCCCGCGTTCTATTCGTCGAGCTCGGGGCTGCGCGGCTCCCCGTTATCATTCGCGCCGGTCGCGGCCACGGCGCGGGCGACCAGCACCATGGCCAGCGTGAAGGTGACCAGGCGTTCCGGCGAGCAGGGCGCGTAGCCGGCAGCCATCCAGGCGAGCAGGCCCGCGCCCACCTGCCTGCGGTTGGCCTCGCTTCCCACCAGCGCACCGAACGCGGCCGAGAAAGCCAGGGTGAGCGGAAGGACATAGAGCACCGGTAGCTTGTCCGAGAAGAAGTCGACTCCCTGGGAGAGGCGCAGAAGCTCGGTGAAGTACCGGGGAGAGATGGCGAGCGCCTGGAACAGGCTCCAGACGGCCGGCAGCAACACGGCGAAGCTGAGCAGGCGAGCGAACACGCCACGCCGCCCGCGCTCGACCGGAAAGGCCGTTAGCGTCAAACCCAGCAGCCCGAGCAGGTAGCTTATCTCACCCAGGTCCCGCATGACCTCGAGCGTTACGATCTGCCAGGCATCCAGCTGCCGGTGCGCCATTACCGGTACCACCTGGGCGGGGAAAGCCAGCAGCGCGGCGGCCGCGCAGAGAAGCCCGGCGGCGCGCGCCGGCAAGAGCGAGGTGTTGCGCACCGCATTCATGCATACGGCCACCGCCAGCACGTTGGCGGCGCCCACCCCGAAGAGGACCATCTCCGCGCTGGTATGCTCCTTGGGAAAGAAAGCGGCCAGGGCCATGGTTGGCAGGAAGATCCCGGAGAAGGTGGCGACCAGCAAGCGGCGGCCTAGGCCGGCGTGGTTTGCGTCGCGTACGAAGAGGAAGAGCGCGACGAACAGGGAGCAGAGCCCGGCGATGCCCGCCAGGTTGGCGAAGAAGCGGCCGTGGGTGGCGAGCCGGAAGATCAGATCGTCGCTGGCCTGGCCGCTCAGTGCGGGTATGGCCACCCGCTTGACACCGGTGGCGACGACCGCCGCCAGGGCGGTAACCAGGGCGAGCGGCGGCATGCTCTCCTGGGCCGCGAGATCCGGGCGTCTCACCCCGCCTGTTGCCCCAGCTTGCTCTCGATCAGGGCGACCACCGAGTTCAGATCGACGATCTCCTCCAGCTCCTCTTCGGGAACCTTGATCTTGTAGAGCCGCTCGACCTCGTTGATGACCTCGATGGCCATCATCGAATCGATTCCTAGATCCTTGAAGGGAATATCGTCCGGCACTTCGTCGATCTCGGCTACTTCGATGATAATCTCCCGAAGCTTCTCCCTGAGGTCTTCGCTCATCTCACCCGACTCCTGTTCGCCTGTGAGCCCCGGGTTTCGGTCCGGTCGCCGGTTCGCGGCCGTCGCGTTCGGTCACTCGACAGTTACGGTCCCGAATTCGCTGTTCGTGGTCGTCAATTCGAATTCGTTTTCTCGTGGGATATTTAGGCCGGGCGACCGGAATGAATCGCTTTGCGTGTGATCGATCATTGCACGAGGGATCGGCGAATTACGCGGTTCGGGGGCTGCCCTGCCGGTCTCGGAACGGTTTGGTTTACAGAGGTAAAACGCACCGGCGGACCTTATGTAAAGTCTCTACCCCGGGGATGTCAAGCGGCATCATTTGCGGCAAAATTAGGCCGATCGGCCGACGTGTTGCATTGATCGCGGCTCGGAAAACCTTGCGGGTGCTGGATCGATTCGGTATAGGATGGACCCAAAATGAGCCGGGTCTACGTCACAGGGGTGGGGGTCATAAGCTCCCTGGGATTCGGGCGCGAGCGGTTTTCGCGAGCCATGACCGCGGGCGAGTGCGGTTTCGCACCCATCGAATCCTTCGATACCGCTCTGTTCGGCCGTTCCATCGGCGGAGAGGTCAAGGGGTTCCGCGCGCGCGACTTTCTCACCGCGGCCGAGGCGCGGCGCTGCGGCCGCTGCTCGGCCTTCGCCATCGCTGCCGCTCGCATGGCGGTCGGGGACGCGGGGCTCGAGCCCGAGCAGCTGGGCGGCGAGCGCACCGCTGTGATCTTGGGAACCACCATGGGCGAGGGCGACGTGATGTCGGACCTGGAGCACGTCTGGATCCACGAGGGCTTGCAGGCGGTCGAGACCGCTAAGTTACCGCGCTACGGCACCACGCTGCTGCCCATCAACGTGGCGCGCGCACTGGGGGCGCGCGGCATGGTGCAGACCTTTCCCGCGGCCTGCGCCGCCGGCAACTACGCCCTGGCCTTCGGCGCCGACCAGATACGCGCCGGAAGGGTGGACGTGGTCATTACCGGGGCCAGCGAGATAATGCACCGGCTGCAGTTCGCCGGCTTCGTGCGGCTCGGCGCCATGGCCCCGGAGAAGTGCCAGCCCTTTGACAAGAACCGCAAGGGCATCATCGTGGGCGAGGGAGCCGGTGTGCTGATCCTGGAGTCCGAGCGCCATCTGGTTCGGCGCAACGGCCGGCCGTTGGCCGAGATAGGAGGCTCGGGCGTGGCCTGCGACGCGCACCACATCACGCGTCCGCACCCGGATGGAGTCGGCAACGCCCAGGCTATGGTCGACGCGGTACGCGAGAGCGGCATCTCGCTCGACGAGGTCGATTTCGTCAACGCCCACGGGACCGGCACCCATCAGAACGACAAGATCGAGTCCCAGGTCATCCGCAAGGTGTTCGGCGATCGGTCTATTCCGGTGAGCAGCCTGAAGAGCCAGATCGGCCACTGCATGGGCGCGGCGAGCGCCATGGAGGCGATCGCCTGTGTGGCGACCATCGAGAGCGGTATCTATCCTCCCACGATCGGTTACGAGACTCCAGATCCGGAGTGCGACGTGAACCTGGTGGCCAACCGGGCCGTGCAGGGCAAGGCGGATATCGTCATCAACAATTCGCTGGGATTCGGCGGCCACGACGCCATCGTGACCTTCGCGCGACCGGGACGGTTGCCCGAACGCGCACCCGCTCCGGTGTAGTAGAACCGCACCGTATTATACTACCGTGATCCCTCTCGCCATAACCGGTTACGCGGTTGTCAGCCCCTTGGGCGTCGGGCGGTCTCAGTGGTTGGAGGCGCTGCGCGATCCAGCGGCGTCGAGCGCCCGGGCCTTCGCCGTTCCCACCGTGCTCCGACCGGATACGGTGCCCGGAGCGCTGGCCGCCGAGGTCTGGGGATTCGACGCCACGCAGTATCTGGGCCCCAAGGGGCTGCGCAACTTCGACCGGCTGACGCGCTTCCTGATCGTGGCCGGCAAGCTGGCGCTAGAGGACGCAGGAGTCAAGAAGCAGGGGGCGTTCGTCGCGCTCTCTCCGGAGCGGGTGGGGGTCTGTTCGGCCACCGCCTACGGGTCGCTCGATTCGATCACCGAGATGATGCTGGTCTCGGAGCTGGAGGATCCGCGCTACGTCAACCCGGCCCGCTTTCCCAACACGGTGATCAACTCGGCCGCCGCCTACGTGAGCATCTGGGAGGACCTGCGCGCGCCCAATACCACCATTGTGGACGGCAACTGCGGCGCGCTGGATGCCGTGCTCACCTGCGAGACGCACCTCGCCAACAACCGCGCCGACGCCTTTCTGGTGGGCGGCGGCGAGGTGCTGAGCGAGCCGCTCTACATCGCTTTCCGCAAGCTCGAGCTGCTGGCGGAGGGCGCGGAGGGCTACCGGCCCGGCGAGCCCGGCAGCCGAGGAATGCGCCTGAGCGAGGGTGCGGCATTCCTTTGTATGGAGCCGGTAGAGGGCGCGCGGCGGCGCGGCGCCGAGATCCGCGCCACCGTGGTGGGCTACGGCAACACCTTCGAGCCGCCCGCCTCCGAGGCCGTGCTGGCCCACGCCTCCCCGCGGTCGATCGACCGGGCGGTGCGCCTGGCATTGCGCGAGGCGGGTATGCAGCCCGGGGAGATCGACCTGGTGTGCCTCTCCGCCAACGGCATCGAGCAGTTCGACGGCGCGGAGCTACAGGCGGTCCGGGAGATCGTCAATCCGCAGGTGGCCATCGCCGCGCCCAAGTCCCTATACGGCGAGAGCCTGGGGGCGAGCGGCGCCATGGGCATGGCGGCGGTGCTGGGCTGGTTCGAGGGGGTGCAGCCGGCGCCGCTGCTGCAGGGAGAGGCAGCGGTGCCAGCGACAAACGCGCTGGTGCTTTCGGTGGGATTTTACGGCAACGCGTCCGCCGTGGTGCTAAGGAAAGCGGCGGGTAGCGGAAAGGCGGGTGAGGCGTGAGCTGGGTAGACGAGAAGACGTACGCGGAGCTGGCACGGATCCGGGAGGTTCGCGACAAGCAGGCCTACCCCTTTTGCAGACCCTTCGAGACCGGCGGGCTGCACACCAGCGTCGAGGGGCACCAGATCGTCAACTTCAGCTCCAACGACTATTTGGGGCTGACCAACCACCCCAAGGTCAAGGAGGCGGCCAAGGCGGCGGTGGATCGCTTTGCCTGCGGGATGAGCTCCTCGCGTATCCAGGCCACGGCGACCGTGCACGTGGAGATCGAAGAGCGGCTGGCCGCCTGGTACGGCTTCGAGAGCGCGCTGGTCTTCACCACCGGCTACCAGGCCATGGTGGGCACCATCATGTCGCTGGCCGACCAGGATACCACGTTGGTGCTGGACAATCTGAGCCACGCCTGCATTCTGGACGGCACCTTCCTGGCAGCGGGTACGCCGCGGCGCTCTCCCGAGGTCAGGTTCTTCAACCACAACTCGGCGCGTTCGTTAGAGCGCATCCTCAAGAATCGGGACCGCAAGAACGCGCTGGTCATCTTCGAGGGCGTCTACTCGCTGGACGGCGACAAGGCCAACATGGTCGAGCTGGTCGAGGTCTGCGAGAAGTACGACGCGGTGGTACTCTGCGACGACGCGCACGGTACCGGCACGCTGGGCAAGCGGGGGACCGGCGTCATCGAGCACTTCGGACTGCAGGGCAGGGTGCCCATCGTGGTCAGCACCTTCAGCAAGACCTTCGGCGGCATCGGCGGGATCCTGCTGGGCTCGGCCGATCTGACCGATCACGTCAAGCACACCGCCCGCTCCTTCGTCTTCAGCGCTACCTTGCCCGCGCCCATCGTAGCGGCGGCCAGCACCATCCTGACCATGCTGGAGACCGAGGGGCCGGCCCTGGTCGAGGAGCTGCAGGAGAAGGCCGGTTACATGCGCTCGCGCCTGACTGAGCTCGGGTTTGATCTGGGTATCAGCAACACCCATATCATGCCGGTCATGTGCCGCGACGAGCGCAAGGTGATGTTCATGCACCTGGCGCTCTACGAGAGCGGCGTCTTTATGGTTCCCGTCATCTATCCGGGCGTCAAGCACGGCGAGGAGCGGTTGAGGCTGAACATCACCCGCGGCCACAGCCGCCAGGACATGGACAAAGCGCTCGAGCTGCTCGATACCTACGGCCAGGCTTTCTTCGTACAGTCCGGCGACGAGATCGGCCCCATGGAGGAGGAGTGAGTCGCGCTGGTTCGTAACGCTGCCGGGTCGGCCCTCCATGAGCTCCAACGCGCCCGAGCTGAACGCGCTGCTGAAACGCTTTTTCGGCTTCGAGGCTTTCCGGCCTTTGCAGGAACAAATCGTCCGCGATTCCCTGGCAGGCCGTGACGTACTAGCGTTGCTGCCTACCGGCGGCGGCAAGTCGCTCTGCTTCCAGCTAAGGGCGCTGGCCGGTGCAGGGCTGACGGTGGTGGTCTCGCCGCTGATCGCGCTGATGAAGGACCAGGTGGACGGCCTGCAGGCGAGCGGGGTGCCGGCGACCTATCTGGCTTCGTCGCTGGATGCCGAGCAGGCGCGCGGGCGTTTTCGAGAGCTCATGCGCGGCAGCTACCGGCTGCTGTACGTGGCGCCCGAGCGTTTGATGCTGCCCGGGACGCTCGGGGCGCTCGAGGAGCTGGGGGCCGGCTTGTTCGCCATCGACGAGGCGCACTGCATCAGCGAGTGGGGGCACGATTTTAGGCCCGAGTACCGACAGCTGGCTCTGTTGCGAGAGCGCTTCCCGCAGACGCCCATGATGGCGCTCACCGCCACCGCCACCGAGCGGGTGAGGGGCGACATCGTCGAGCAGCTGCGCCTCAGGGACCCGGCCTGCTACCTGGCCAGCTTCAACCGCCCCAACCTGGTCTACCGAGTGCTGCCGAAACGCAAGCCCCACCAGCAGCTGTTGGCCTTCGCGCGCGAGCGGCCGGGCCAGAGCGGCATCGTTTACTGCCAGGCGCGCCGTACGGTCGAGCGCATCGCCGAGCGGCTCAATGCGGGTGGGGTGCCGGCCGTGGCCTACCACGCCGGGATGGAGGCCGCCGAACGCGATCGCAACCAGGAGCTGTTCATCCACGACGAGGTGAGGGTGGTGGCGGCCACCATCGCCTTTGGCCTGGGTATCGACAAGCCCGACGTGCGCTTCGTCGTGCACTGCGATCTGCCCAGGAACATCGAGAGCTACTTCCAGGAGACCGGGCGGGCGGGGCGCGACGGCCTTGAGAGCGAGTGCCTCTTGCTGTTCAGTCCGGGCGACGTGGTCAAGTACGCCCGCTTCATCGAACAGAAGCCCGACCCGGACGAGCGCATCATCGCACGGGCGCAGCTACAGCAGATGGTCGCCTTCGCGGAAATCAATACCTGCCGGCGGACGGCGCTGCTCGACTACTTCGGGGAGCGCTACGCCGAGGAAAACTGCGGCGCCTGCGACAACTGCCTGTCACCGCGCGAGAGCTACGACGGAACCGTAGAGGCGCAGAAGCTCCTCTCCTGTATCTACCGTATTCGCGCCAAGAGCGGTTTCGATCTGGGCCTCAACCACGCAGTCGAGGTGCTGGTCGGGGCCAACACCGAGAAGATTCGGCGCCACAGTCACCAAGACCTCTCCACCTACGGTATCGGGAGCGAGCATGTGCGCGAGAGGTGGGCCGCTATCGGACGCGAGCTGATTCGAATGGGCTATCTGCGGCAGCGGGTCGATGACCGCTTCAGCGTGGTCGAGCTCACGCCCGAGGGGCGGTGCGCGTTGATCGACAAGGACCCCATCACCCTGACCCGTCCGCTGGAGGAAGCGCGACTCGCCGCGGCCGAGGCGGATACGCCGGCCGAGCCGGGGGGAGCCCGGTCGTCCCGCAAACCGCGCTCGCCGCGCAAGAAGGAGCGCGCGGCTGCGATCGAATGCGACCGGGAGCTCTTCGAGAGGCTGCGGGGGCTGCGCAAGCGGCTGGCCGACGCCCGCGGCGTTCCTCCCTACGTCATCTTCTCCGACGTATCCCTCCGGCAGATGGCGGGATTTTTCCCGCAGAGCCCCGAGCAGTTCCTGGAGATCAACGGCGTCGGCGAGAAGAAACTGCGCGACTACGGCCGGGTCTTTCTGGCCGAGATCGCGGAACACCTGGCTTCGAAAGCGGGGTAAAAAGTAAGCGGTAAGCGGGACGTACCCAACTAAATCAACTTCCGGAAGTAAAGTAGAAAGCGGAAACGTACCCAACTAAATCAACTTCCGGAAGTAAAGTAAAGGAAAGAGAAGAGGGGGCAAATCGCCCGATGGCGGTAAGTTGTTTAAATTGGGTACGTCCCCCGACTCCCCCCCGACTCCGTCCCCCGACTCCCCGATGGCGGTAAGTTGTTTAAATTGGGTACGTCCCCCGACTCCCGACTCCCCGACGGCGGTAAGTTGTTTAAGTTTGGTACGGCCCCTGACTTCTCGTCCCCTGACTCCTGACTCCGAACGACGAGGCCCCGCGTCACGTATCTAGCTATCGTATCGCTCGCCAACTCTACAACACCGACAGGATGCAACTTCTAGAAACTTCCAGGAGAAAATATTCGTAAAAATAGTCAGGGTAACAGTGGCGAATTCTCAAAAAGTACTTGCGAAGACGAAGGGAGCGGTGTGCCGCTCGACGCAAGCTAATCGAAAGGGTATTATCCGTGTACGGATTACTTGTAGTCGGGGCGGGGCGTAGGTCTGTCTGCTAACAAAAATCGGTATAAACGCTCGACGTAAGGCGACCGAGCGGGTATCATCAGCTCAAGGATTACTCGTAGACAGGGTGGAAGCGTAAATCTGTCTACGAACCGAAGCTGGCGGAAACGATCTGAGTGCTAATCAAAAGAATGTCGAAGACCAAGATACGTTTTGACCTAATTGCTTTCGGCATCTCGATCGGAATACTTTTCTTGTTCGCCTTGACCTTCCGAGCGGCGATACAAGCCCGATATGTTATGGACGAATTTCTTTGGGCTTCTTTCGCCGGGGATATCTATCGCGGGCTCCGACCCTATGTCGATTTTCAGTTCGGGAAGACCGTGCTAGGGCTATATCCCTTCGTCACTCCGTTCTTGTTTTATGATGACACCGCTTCCATCATGCGAGGTAGTCGATTCATCGGACTAGCTATTGCGGTCGGCGCTCTTATAACGACTTTCGCTGTTTGTCGTCAAGCCTTCCGGCAGCCGGATTCAGAAACCCCGTCGGCGGGGTTAGAAGATCAAGCGGTAATAGAACGATTCCGTCCTTTAAAGTATATAGGCCTATGGTCTATCTTCTGGATGCTGGCATGCAGTACCTTCCGAGAGAACTGCTATCAACTCCGAGTAGATATGGCGGCTACGCTGTTCGCGTTAGCCGGAATCTTTCTATATCTAAAGTACAGCGGGCGAACCGGAGCGGTGCTTTCTGGGGTGTTTGTCGGCCTGGCGTTTTGTATTACGCAAAAAGCAGCATATTTCGTGTTCGCCTTCATGGTCGCAATTATTGCGACTTCCGGCGACGGTTATCGTCGCTCGTTGCAGCGCCTCGGGCTGTTTGCCGCGGGCGTTGCCGCTTCCTTGGAGGTTTACGTTCTAGCATTCGGTCACGGCGGTTTTTACCAAGACGTGATCGGTACTACTTTCTTCGACCCCGCCATTGTCGACGTCGCATTAAAGAAGGAATATCCGAACTTAAAGGTTTTTTATTGGCAGATGATATCGCGAAACTACATTTTTTGCGCGATATCACTCTTCGGCCTTGGCTACGAAGTTAGGCGGTGGACGCGAAACGATCCTCGGCGAAGGTTTTTCTTCGTCTTTACTATTACGATGTTGGTCCTGGCAGCGTTACATCGAGCGCCCTGGCCGTATACGTTCGTCATGGTAGTTCCCTTCCTTGCCGTATACGCGGCATTGGCGGGTCATGTAGCTGTCGAAGCGATTAGCAAGTACCGATATCTGGTTTATCCGGCGCTACTGTTAGTTCTACTGGTCATTTTCGGGCAATCGTTTCTACGATCTGAAGAGCATTTGCGAATTCCATTGGCGATTCAACTACGCACGGTAGCTGCTGCGGAGGCTATACTAGGCCCTGAGGATACCTATTACGATGCAATTCGTATCATAGCCGCGAGACGACCGGCGAGCCGTGTGATTCTTCAGAAGGTGGCATTGAATCAATTGAGAAACGCCTGGGGCCGGCTAGGTTGGTCGTTTATAGAAGGGATACGGGCTAGTAAATGTAAACTTATGATCTATAATTACCGTTTAGAGTCGTTGCCGGCAAGCTTTAAGGTCTTTATGGTCGATCACTATGTGCTAATCGGCGCCAATATATTCGTATCCGGTGCTGAGGTGACCGGTCCAAAGGAAGTAATCGACCTCGTTTGGCCGGGAAGATACCTGGCCTTGAAGAGCGGGGATTGCAAGAATATATATATAGATGGTAAAAGGCTCTTGGAAAGAACTTCTTCGGTGAAGCTGGACGCCGGAAGGCATAAAATAGGTTTTACTGGTAAAGGGACTCTGCTGCTGGTTCCGGAGGATGCGGGGCGCTGGGTACTGCGCCACGGATTGAGGAAGAAGTTGGTGGCGCTTTTTCACAGAATATATGAGCAGTAGCCAGGCTGTTGTTTGATGCCGAGAAATACCGCGTCGAGATGCGGCGGCGGATAATGCCTCGACGAAGTAAAGCTGGATATATGGGGTTTTCTAAAGTTCTTCAGTCGATGAGAATGAACGGATGAATAGACGGGTTGCGCTTGTTCAGCCCCGGCTTCCCGACCGGAACTTTATACCCAGCCTAGGGTTGTTATACCTAGCCGCCGTACTCGAGGCGGAAGGGTTCGAAGTTCGCATATTTGACGAGAATCTAGATGAGGCGTATTGCGAAGAGCTAGTTCGCTTTCGCCCGCTCGTCGTAGGCTTTACCGTCGTGACGGCGGCGGTAAACCGAGTACGACGTTGTATTTCGGAACTGAGGTCGCGACTACCCGACGCAAGGACAGTTGTCGGGGGACCGCACGCGAGTTGTAGGCCGGAGGACCTGGTCGGGCCTTTAGCAGCGGATTTTGCATTCGTAGGAGAGGCGGAGTATCCGTTTCTTGATCTATGCCAAGCTCTGGTTAGAGGATCGAACGATTACGAATCCATCTCCAATCTGGTACAAAGCCGCAACGGTTCGCTGGTCCGAAATCCGAGCAGGCGGCTGCTCACGACCGAAGAATTGGATAGGCTTCCGCTACCGGCTTTTCACTTGCTGGACCTGGAGCGGGTGTATCCGTTGTTGACGCACGGCCTTTTTTCGCGTGGTAACAGGACGCTTCCGATAATGACCTCTAGAGGCTGCCCGTATTCGTGTAGCTTCTGCTGCCGTACAATGGGAAGGGAAATGCGGGGGCGTTCAGTGGAAAACGTCTTGGCGGAGATCGAGCACCTTATAGAGCGGTTCGAACTGGACGGTATCTACTTCGAAGACGATAATTTCACCTTTGACCGAGAGAGGGCGATGAGGATACTCTCGGGTATTGCCGCCAGGTTTCCAATGCTGAGCATCAAGTTTGCCAACGGTCTTCGAGCGGATAGAGTAGACGAAGGTCTACTGAAGGCGATCAAGGCCGCCGGTGGTTATTGGATAGGGTTCGGCATCGAATCGGGATCGCGGCGCATACTCAAATCGATGCGGAAAAGTCTTGATTTGAACCAGGCGCGGCGGAACATAGAGGTAGCGAAGCGTCTCGGATTCAAAGTCGGATCGAACATCATACTCGGATATCCGGGCGAGACTTGGAGGGATATCGCCGAAAGCATCGGGTTCTTCTTCCGCCTGAACCTAGACAGTCTGGCGATCGTGAATCTGGTTCCGTTTCCCGGAACCGCTGTTCACGAATTGTGCTATAAAGCCGGATACCTAACGGCCGAGGCTTCGAATTTAGACAACTATTATTTCGGCCTATTAAAAGTGAAGCACCTGATCCGAACTCCGTCGCTATCGCCCGTCGAGGTACAAGCATCTATTTGGCTAGCGTACGCGGTCTTGTATGGAACCTCGTGGAAACGGTTGAAGCGTATCTCGGAGACGGTTGCGAGGAAGATTCTGAGGCGTTGACATGGAAAGAGAGAATAGAAAGATAGCCGTCGTCATTCCCTGCTATAACGAGGCCCAAACGATAGGGAAGGTAGTTGAGGACTTCAAGAGAGAGCTTCCGGACGCGGAAATATACGTGTATGATAACAATTCTAAGGATAGAACCGCGGAGGTGGCGAAGAGGAGCGGAGCTAAAGTTCGTTTCTGCACGAGACAGGGTAAGGGGATGGTGGTGCGCCAGATGTTTGCGGAGGTGTCCGCAGATGTCTACGTGATGGTCGACGGCGACGACACTTATACCGCGAGCGATGTACACGCGCTGCTTGCGCCGGTGCTTGACGGTACTTGTGACCTTTGCGTGGGGAATCGTCTCCAAAGATACGCCCGCGGCTCATTTGCGTTATTCCATCTGTTCGGAAATAGGCTCATCAAAACAATGATGGAGCGTTTTTACTTGGCGAGAATTGACGATATGTTGTCAGGTTATAGGGTGCTTACTCGTGAAGTGGTAGAGGACCTAACGTTAATCTCTACGGGATTTGAGATAGAAACGGAAATTAATATCAGAGCGGTTTGGAGAGGTTATCGGATCGTTTGCGTCCCCACCATATATAAGAAGAGGCCAGAGGGAAGCGTTTCAAAGATCCGTTTGTTTTCGGACGGGTATCGCATATTGGCGACGATGCTGGTTTTGTTACGCGAGCATCAGCCGGTGACTATGGCGGGGTACGTTTTATTGATGTGTACTTTGCTTGCGGCTGCGGGTATGGCCTCCGGGCTTCATTACGGCAACGTATATTTATTCACAGGGGCGCTAGCCCTTTTAGTATGCGGGGTAACGGTCATATGTACTGGAATTGTCCTGAATGCGACAAACTGGGCGCATAGAGAATCGGAAGTTCGAGAGCAAAAGTTGATACGCTTATTGAAAGAATATAGAAGCGAAACCGATCGATGAAGGTATTGTTACTAAGCCCGCCGTTTAAGAAGGACTATATGCGCAACGCTCGTTGCGACTTCGTGTCTCAATCGCACACCCAGTGGTATCCGATTTTGCTAGGATCGGCGGGAGCGTTGTTGGAAAAACACGGGCACGAAACGCGTCTGGTAGATGCCCCGGCGGAGAATCTTTCCGAGCGAGCTGTAGAAGCGATAGGGCGCGATTTTCAGCCGGACGTGTTAGCCGTGTACGGAGGGAGAATGAGCGAGCGATCCGATCAGGAGTTGGCGGATCGCTTTTCGGCGAATCTAGGATGCCGAACCGTATTTTGCGGTCCATATGTTTCGATCGCACCCCGTCGGTGGCTCGAAAATACCGAAAGGGTAGAGGCGGTTATCGACGGAGAGATGGAATTCACGCTGTTAGAATTCGTCGAGAAGAGAAACAACGATAGTATTTCCGGCCTGATTTATAAGAGGGGAGATGATGTCGTGGCGAATTCGAGCCGCGCTTATATGAATACGGAACAGCTAGACAGTATCCCGTTCGTTTCAAGCTATTTAAAAAGGCAGGTAAATATTAGAAATTACCGGGCGATTTCGGAGCCGTTTCCTTTTATGGACATCATGTCGGGACACGGCTGCCATTGGGGAGTGTGTTCGTTTTGCTTGTGGGTACATAGCTACGTAAAGGGACGTGTCTACAACGGACGTTCGGTAGAACGATTAATCGGCGAATTCGAGTACGTAAGGACTTGGATGCCGGAAGTTCGTTCGATAATGATACAAGATGATACGATCCCCGAAGCGCGCATGATCGAGATGTGCGAAGCCCTTATTCGCGCGCGGATAAAACTGGTCTGGTCTTGCTATGCTAGGGCGGAGCTTGAGGCGGAGACGTTGCGGTTAATGAAAAAGGCAGGGTGCCTCAACTTGCACGTAGGTTTCGAGTCGGCTGACGAGGTAGTGCTGAAAAAAGCTAGGAAGGGAATAAGCAGAGGTCGTATGACGCGCTTCGCCGCCGATGCTCGTAAAGCGGGCCTGCATATTCACGGAGATTTCTTGATAGGGCTGGACGGTGAAAGACGAGAGAGTGTTTTGAAAACGGTAGAGTGGGCGAAGTTTTTGAAGGTGGACTCGGCTCAATTTCAAATGATGATACCATTTGAGGGTACGCCGCTTCACAGATCTCTTACCGAAAAGGGGCAACTACGGGATGGATATCCCGACTACCCACATTTATCGATAGAGGAAATGAAGGGGTTGCAGCGAAAGGCTTACCGGTCTTTTTATCTACGTCCGAGCCAGTTGCTCAAGATAGCTGCGCATCCGAAGAGCCGGCTTTGGCACTATTTGAAGGTTGCGCACAAGATTGTACCTAACATTATCGGTAAGGCGGAGTGCTGAGTGACCATTTCGCTGTTAGGCTATCTGATAGGCGGTGTATTGATAACCGTACTAGCATGGTGCTACAGCGTCTATTATCTCGTTTTAGATAGGGGGAGGGAGACGACAGGAGTCGTAGAATCTACTGTCGACGAAGAACCATTACGCTTTAGTATTATCATTCCGTGTTACCAGGAAGAAGGGTGGATCCTAGAGAAACTAGAAAACACCGCGATGTTGAAATATCCAGAGGAATGCGTAGATATATTCGTTGTAGACGGAGGGTCGACGGACGAGACGCCTAAGATAGCCGAGGAGTACTGCGTATCGAGGAAGAACTATCACTTCGTTTCGTCGCCGAAAAAGGGAAAGATACCGCAGTTAAATCATATATTAAAAGACGTTGATGGCGGAATTGTCGTCGTTACGGACGTTGACGGCAAGGTCGCGCCGGATGCATTGCAAAAACTGGCTCAATTATACCGGGACCCGAGAGTAGGTTGCGTCAGTGCATTCGCGGAACCTACGAATCCTTCTCCGGAAGAAAAACTTTTTTGGCGATATCAGAACGCGATGCGTTCGATAGAGAGCGAACGCGGGCATGTCTCGGTAATGATAGCGGTGTTCTATTCGTTTCGGCGAGAGCTGTTTCATCTTTATCCGGAAGATGTGGTCGCCGACGATGTTTATGTAGCGTTTTGCGGAAATACACGAGGATACAGGTGTCATTATAGCGCCGGCATACGGGCAGCAGAATCTAGAAGCGCGAGCTCGTTTTCTCAAATGCTAGAGCATAAGCTAAGAAAAGTTAACGCGAATATGAAAGAGTTGGTTCGCTTTTGGCCGAGGCTGGCGGAGATGCGTGGCGTATGGTTGGTAATATATATCACGAAGTACGCGCAACATTGGTTTGTGGCTCCATCTATCCTGGCTCTCGTGGCGTTGTTTACGGCGACGTTAGCGCTCGACGGCGTTGGGGCTCTGAAGTTTTGGGGCCTAGCGGTCGTGACTTTGGTTTTTTTACAAGGAATGGCGAATAAGGCAATGAAGAAATATATGGGGGCTGCCGAGGGAAAGAGGGATAAGGCGCGGATAGGCCGAAAGCTTCTGTATATGGTCTTCTTTCATATGATACTATTACTGGGGCTTATTCGCTACTTTGTCGTTCGTCAGTCGAGCGTATACAAAAAGGTAAACTAGCTGAAGGGGAAGAGTGTATATAGTAGCGGGAGCGAACGGTTTCGTTGGAGCATCGGTATGCCGATCGCTGGCGGACGAAGGCCGGGAAGTAACCTTGCTTGTACATCGGCGAGCCGACCATCCGTTTCTGGAAGAAAGGGCGGGAAGGCTGGTGTACGGCGATGTATGTTTTCCGGAGACCTATCGGAATTTGCTCGACGAGAAATCGATAGTCATCAATTGCGCGGGATACGTATCGTTTAGCCGGGAAGACCGCGAGGAAACGTGGAGGGTAAACGTAGAAGGGACGAGAAGGTTGCTTGATGCGTGCGAGAAAGCGAAGGTAAAGACAGTATTACACGTTTCCGCAGGAGCATCCTACAAAACGGTTTCGACAAAACAGGGACTAATCAGCGAGGAATCGGAATTTGTAGACGAAAAGGGCAACGATTACGCGCGCAGCAAGAAGGAAGCGGAAACGCTATGCGCGGATGCGGCCGCTCGGGGGTTACGAGTACTGATCGTAAACCCGGCTACGACCTACGGAGCGGGAGACTACCGGTTAAAAGCTGGCGGCCGCGTGGTAGATGAGGTCGTACGAAGGCGGGCGCGCGTCGCGCCGCCGGGCGGCACTTCGTGGATAGATATCGACGACCTAGTAGAAGGAATTAAGAGGGTGATAGAAAAAGGTAGATCGGGAGAGAGTTATATCTTGAGCGGAGGGAACCTGACGTATCGAGAGTTGTTTTCGGTGATTGCTGAAGAGACGGGGCTGATAGCCCCGAAGATCGAAATACCGGGGCAATTGGAGGGCGCAATTGTAGCGATCGCAACCTTAGCCGATAGCGTTGCCAAGAAGATGAAAGTAGGGCGTTCGATATCACCGGAACAGATAGGCGAAACCTTTCGCTATAAATGGTACTCTAGCGATAGGGCTAAAAGAGATGTGGGATTTAGCGCCAGAACGGATTTCAGCGAGAGCGTAAGAAGGACGATAGAGTTCAGTAAAAAATACGGTCTGGGAATCTTTTCGTTTTAGCGGAAGTAACGAAACGGTGGGATCGGATGGTCAAAAAGACAGTAGGCGGAAGAAACCTATCGAATGAGAGGGTAAAACAGGCCAACCGCAAGTTTTTCGATATGGTTGCGGAAGATTACGAAGTCGCTGATGGGAGAAGAGGGCCGCGGCTAGCATCTTATCTGCGGAAACAGATCGGCCGGCTAATTTCGTTGACGGGACGCGAGAGCCTTCTCGATTTAGGAACGGGGTCCGGATTCGCGGCTTCAGTAGCGAGGGAGCAATATGAGTTTGTGGTCGGTGTCGACATTTCCTCGAAAATGGTGCGCGAAGCAGCCAGGCTTCATCCGGATTGCCGGTTTCTTTGCGCGGATTCGGACGCGTTGCCGTTCGGTAGCGAGACCTTCGATTGCGTAGTATCGATCGCGGTGTTGCATCATTTACCGCGCTACGATTCGATGTTGAGGGAAGTTTATCGAGTATTAAAACCGGGAGGGGTATTTTATTCGGACCACGATATAGAGAGTCGTTTTTGTCAACTATTCAAGATGCCGTTGGGTATGTTTCGCTTAGTACGAGACGAAGAACGTGCATACCGAAAAGTATGCCCTGAGCTGACTAGCGAGCTCTATGAGCTTACGGAAGTACACCGAAACGGCGTGGAAATAGAGCTTATTAGAAGAGATCTCGAGAGTGCCGGGTTCAGCGATAGTAGGTTCTATTACCACTGGTACGGATTGAACGGAATATTCGACTATGTAGGAGCGTTATTGTCGCCGGGAGGAAAAGGGAGACGGGGGTTTGCACCGTCGGTATCGATCTGGGCGCGTAAGTAGGAGAAAAAGGATGATCGAAGATGTCTTCAGGTACTGGTTGGCGGCGAAATACGGCGTCCATTGGAGAAAACCGAGGTTACTAAAAAGTCTAGCTATTACGTCGGCAGAAGTATACGCGCTAAAGAGGCCGCTGCTGCGTTATGTAGATTTTGCCGTAGATTTTCCCTGCAATTTGCAGTGCGTTCATTGCTTTAACACGACGCTCAAAGATAAGAACGGGCAGCGTAAGCTGCTGGAAGTCGAAGAATATCGAGCGATTGCTCGAGAATGCAGGAAGATGGGGGCGGTGGCGTTTTCTTTTCAGGGCGGGGAACCATTGCTCTTTCTAGATCGACTTCTAGAGGTAATACAGGTATTCGATCCGTCTGGCGCTCTGATATCGGTCACCACGAACGGGACTCTGGGGACCCCGGTGATTCTCCGGAGGCTGTACGATGCGGGAGTGGATATTCTTACGGTTAGCCTGGACAGCGGAATAGCCGAGGAACACGATGGTTTTCGCGGGCTGGAGGGAGCTTTTAAAAGGACGGTAGAAACGATAGACGCGGCTTTGAAAACCGGCTTGAGAGTAACTATAGGGACGACGGTTTCACATCAAAGTGTGAGGGGAGAGGGATTGAAGGGGCTGATGGAGTTCGCCAGGAGCAGGCGCTGTCAGCTCATGTTGGGGTTCGCGGTGTCAGCCGGAAGGTGGAAAGGAAAGGAAGAGGTGCTGTTGACGGATGAGGATCTTACTCTAATAGAGGAGTACATGAGGAAAAATCGATTCGTAAGAACAGATATGAAAGGCAATTACCTGCACCCGGGTTGTGGTGCGATGAAAGAGATTATGTACGTTACGCCATACGGAGAGGTTTTATGCTGCCCGTTCGTGCATATTTCCTTCGGAGATGCGAAAAGAGAATCGATGTCGCTAATTCGAGAAAGGGCGCTTAAGAATCCTTATCTGAAGCGGTATTGGCCGAAGTGCTTGGCCGCGACTGACGAAGGTTTTAGGAACGCGATACTGTCGCAATTGGAGGAGGCGAAAACGTTGCCGATCGACTATAGAGATATAGATTGGGGAGGGAAAGATAAAGAGGGAGCTAGTTTTGTGGGGGGGTGAAGCTAGTTTTGTAGGGGGTAAGGGAGGGCGTACGGCTTCGGTGACGGGTGCGGACGACGCCTTGAGTAAAAGCCCGGCCAGCTAGGAATCGACGTTATAGCCGTCCTCGAGCAGGGCGAAAGCGATTTATTATACTTATACCGCTAGGGCGAGATTGGAAAAGAACTCGCGCAGGATGGCGGCGGTGCCAGCCGGATTCTCCTGCGGGATCAAGTGGCCGGCCCCGGCGAACTCGCGGTAGCTGCCGCGGGGGAAGAGGCTCGTGGCTTTTTTCAGATCGATGAAGAGGCGGTTTTCGCTCTTCTCGCCCTCCAGGACGAGCACCGGATCGGGCACGCGCGATAACAGCGGCCAGGGATTCAGGTGGCTGCTTCCCATGAACTGAGAGGCCTCGCGTTCGGGAGAGCAGGCCAGGACCAGACCCCCGTCGGGACCGGGTTTCATGCCGTGGCTCAGGTAAAGGTCGAGCACCTCGCGGTTCCAGCTCTTGAACATGTCGCGGCTCAGCAGGTACTGCTCGGCCTCGGCGTGGTCCTGCCAGAAATTGCGCCGCTTGATGGACTTGCTGGCCAGCGGGTGGTCGTCGACCTTGCGGATGGCGCTATAGGCGAAATCGGGCAGGTAGATGGGCTCGATCAAGACCAGGGCGGCGGCGAGGGAGGGATGCTCGGCGTTGGCCAGCGTGATTACGGTCCCGCCCATGGAGTGGCCGACCATGAAGGGGCGTTCGAGGCCGAGCTTTTGGCAGAGGTCATACAGGTCCGCCGCCAGCACCGGCCAGGCGAGCCCGCCCCGGTGAGGATCGCTCGGCCGGTGGTCGCAGAAATAGGGCGCGTAAACCCGGAAGCCGCCGGCATTGAGCTCCCGGGAGATGGGGTGCCAGAGCCAGGGGTTGAAGCCGGTGGCGTGCAGCAGGACTACGGCCGGCCCGTCGCCCGGGTAGTGAAGGTACTGCAAATCGAGCTCGCCGATCGACGCGCTTTTGACCTCGGGCTGGATTTCCTGGGGGCGCTGTTGCACCGCGTGCCGTCAGAGCCCCAGGGCCTTGCGAATGCGCTCGACCGGGGGGGTCATGTCCAGCTCGATGGACCCGCCGCGCACGGTCTCGCATGCTTCGATGTAGCGGCGGGCCGACTCCACCCTGATTTCGTCCGGGATCTGGGGGATGGGGCCGTCGCCCTTGAAGCCCTGCTCGACCAGCCAGCGGCGAAGGTACTCCTTGTCGAAGCTGTTGGGCGACTCGCCGCGGGCCATCTGGCTCTGGTAGGTATTGGCGAACCAGAAACGCGAGGAGTCGGGGGTGTGGATCTCGTCCATGACCACGATGCGACCGTCCGGGGTTTCGCCGAATTCGTACTTGGTATCCACCAGGATCAAGCCGTTCTCGGCGCAGACCTTCTGGCCGAAGGCGAAGAGCTTGAGCGCGTAGTCGGCTACCTGATCGAACTGCTCGGCGCTGATCTTGCCCATCTGCAGGATCTGCTCGCGCGAAACGCTGATGTCGTGCTCGCCCTTGGGCGCCTTGGTGCTGGGGGTGAGAATGGGCTCGGGCAGCTTCTGGTGCGGCTTCATGCCGTCCGGCAGTTTATGGCCGCAGAATTCGCGCTCGCCCTTGTTGTAGGCGGTGAGGATGCTGGTGGAGGATACCCCGGTGAGATAGGCGCGCACCACCGCTTCCACCTCCAACGGCTTGCACTCGGTGCAGATCATCACATTGGGGTCGGGGGCGGAGAGCAGGTGGTTGGGTACCAACGAGGCGGTGCGCTCGAACCACCAGACCGCCGCCTGATTCAGCACCTGTCCCTTGAAGGGAAGGGTGCCTAGCACCCGGTCGAAGGCGCTGATGCGGTCGGTGGTGATGATGATGCGCTTGCCGTCCGGCGCGCTGTAGTTGTCCCGCACCTTACCCTGGTACTTGACGCCCAGAACGTCGAAGTCGGTCTTCTCCAGGGTGAGAGAAAGTCCTTTGTACAAAGTATCCTTGTCGGTGGCCATGTTCACTCCTGTTTTGCCTCCAGCGCCCGTTCGATGATGGTATCGACGTGAGCGAGCGCGTGGTCGAGATCGAACTGCGCGTCGATTTCCTTTTCCTCGAGCAGCTCGCGGATCTCCTGGTCCGCCAGCAGTAACCGTTTGAACTCTCCCTCGCCGGCAAAGGCCCGCATGGCGTTGCGCTGTACCATCACGTAGGCCTCTTGGCGCGCAATCCCCTTGTCGACCAGGGCCAGCAGCACCCCCTCGCTGGCCCAGAGCCGTCCGGTCATTTCCAGGTTGGCCTGCAACTTTTCCGGGTAGACGACCATGTTCTTCACCAGGCGGGCGAGCCGGTCGAGCATGAAGGCCAGGGTGGTGGTGGCGTCAGGAAAGGCCATACGTTCCACCGAAGAGTGGCTGATGTCGCGTTCGTGCCAGAGCGCCACGTTCTCCATGGCCGGGGTGACCATGGCGCGCACTATCCGGGCCAGGCCGCAGAGGTTCTCGCTCAGGATGGGGTTGCGCTTGTGGGGCATGGCGCTGGAGCCCTTCTGCCCCTTCTTGAAGGCTTCCTCGGCCTCGCCCACCTCGGTGCGCTGCCAGTGGCGGATGTTGGTGGCGAACCGTTCGATGCCGGCGGCGATCACCCCGAGCGCGGCCGCATAAAAAGCGTGCCGGTCTCGGCTGACCACCTGGGTGGAGACGGTCTCGGGCAGCAGGCCCAAACGTTCCAGCGCCTCTCGCTCGATGGTCGGGGTCAGGTGGGCGTAGGTGCCGACCGCGCCAGCGAGCTTGCCCACCGCGATCTCGGCGCGCGCGGCCCGCAGGCGTTCGCGGCCCCGGCAAAGCTCGGCGTAGTGGCCGGCCAGGGCCAGGCCAAAGGTGACCGGCTCGGCGTGGATGCCGTGGGAGCGGCCCATCATGGGCGTGCGGCGGTGCTCCCGTACCCGGCCGGCCAGCGCCTCCAGCAGGGCGTCGAGGCGCTGTAGCAGCAGATCCGACGCCTCGCGTAGGATGAGCGCCAGCGAGGTGTCGAGCACATCCGAGGAGGTCATGCCGCGATGCAGGTAGCGGGCGGGAGGGCCGGCCAGCTCCTCGACATGGGTGAGAAAGGCGATCACGTCGTGCCGGGTGGTGCGCTCGATCTCGTCGATGCGCTCGGAACGTAGCTGGGCGCGGAACCCCTTGACGCTGGCCGCGGTGCCCGCGGGCACGCTGCCGGCCGTTTCCATGGCTTCGCAGGCCGCGATTTCGACGTCGAACCAGGTCTGGTACTTGTGCAGGTCGGACCAGAGAATGACGAACTGTTCGGGGGAATAACGGGGAATCATAGGGGGCGTACCCTACCAGAGCATCGCGCGGCAGGCCACCTCCCCTCACGCCCCCTCCGGGTCACCGAAACCGCGCCTCCCCCGCCCCTCGCCCCCTCCGGGTCACCGAAACCGCGCTTTGCGATGGCTCCCGAGGTTTACTCGGACCAGCTTCTTTTTCGCAGAACACCTCGGCGCGGTTTCGGTGATCCCGCGTACGACCACCGTTGGTTGCGACAGGAAAACAGAGCGGCGGCCGTCATTGCGTGAACGCCAACAGTCTGGGAATCTTGTTCGATCCCTTTCGCTTGCGAGCCCTGACTTGAGCCGAACCAAAGGTATACCTCCCGTACAACTCGAGATGCCGCAACTCCGCCGCGGTATCAAACGGGGCGAGACCGAGCGGACCCGGCTGCAGGGGCTGGATCGCTGGGCCGCGGTCGCCATCGTTCTGGAGCCACGAGAGGGCGAGATCGATGTGCTGCTCATCCGCCGTGCCGAGCGAGAAGGGGATCGCTGGTCCGGGCAGATGGCTTTCCCCGGCGGACAGGCCGAGCCGGAAGACGCGGATCTGCAGGCCACGGTCCGGCGCGAGACAAGGGAGGAGGTGGGGCTGGACCCGGCCGAGAGCTGCCGGCTCATCGGGCGGCTCGACGACGTGCAGGCCACTGCCCGCGGCAGGCTGACCAGCCTGGGCATTACGCCATTCGTGTTCGAGCTCTCCGTTCCCCGGCCGCACCTGCACCTGGGCGCGGAAGCGGCCGAGGCGCTCTGGGCTCCGCTGGGCAAGATGGCGAGCGGCGCTATCGATACGATCAAGCACTACTGGGTCGAGGGGACGCTTTTCGAGCTGCCCGCCTACGACGTGGAGGGCCGGGTGGTGTGGGGCATCACCCATCGCATCCTGCAGGACCTGTTCGGCAGGGCGGCGACGGGCGGGGAAGGGGAGTAGTACCCGTTCCCGGGTAATGCCTCGAATCGCCGACGAAGACACTTTCATTTCGAGCGAAGCGAGAAATCTCGACGGTACGAAAATCCGCGTATCGCCAGAGATTTCTCGTCGCCTTCGGCTCCTCGAAATGACACAGCGTGAAAAGCCGCCAAGGCGGTTTGATAGGTTGCGTTCCGGGATTGCCGAATTTGCCGGAAATTTGGAGCTTTCGCGCGCCGCGCTTAGGTTCTGGGGTGGTCGGGCGCCGGTCGGGTGGACCACGCACGCGGGCGGCGATCGGGAATCGACCGGCCGGCAAGAAAGAGGAGAGAGATATGAGCGATACCGGAGCACACGCCGCACCGTCGCCGGCAGAGGCCAAAGCGCACATAACCATCGCAGCCCTTGAAGACGTGCTGTACGAGATGCTCGCCGTCGGGCTGGACCCCTGCGAAAGCCGGGTGACGCAGAATCAGATCCAGCAGTTCCTTTTCGAGCACGCTCGCTCTCCCAAGAGCCGGGAGGAGTTCTTGAAGTTTTTTCAGGCACACGGTCTACCGACCGATCCGGAGAGCGAGGCACAGCCGGTGGCTCTGGACCCGGTGCCGGGCGGAGCAGGCCAGCTGCCTAGGCAACCGTCGCCCGTGCCGCGCCGCCCGCGTCTCGACCTGGACGGCGAGCCGGTCGCTCCGGTGGCGAGCGCTCCCTTGCCCGCCTTGCTACCCGAATCGCTAGCGTCCTTCGAGCCGGAGCTTGCCTTTCCGGAGAATCGATCCAGGACCGCGCTTTTCTCGATGGGTGCAGCCGTGGCCGCGCTGCTGCTTCTGCTCGGCGCGGTCGCAGCCGTTGGCTACTCCCATCTCTTATCCCTGCAACAAGAGCTGGCGCAGACCCGGGCCGAGCAGGCGCGCGACCGGCAGGCGTTCGAGCGCGTCGATCAGCAGATTTCCGCGCTCGGAACCAGGACCGCGAATACGGGCAACGTACTGGCGGATATGGAGTACAAACTGGACCGCGTGGCAGAGGCGGTGTCGCCAGAGCCCGAGCCGTAGCCGCGATCCTCGCTACGGACACTCGTCAGATGTCGTCGGGGATGTAGGATCTGCGCCGCTTCGGCCTGCGCGCTTTCCTGCGCTTCCTATCGGAGCGCGTCGTTTTCTGGGCGCGGCTACTGGGCTTTGTTTGGTTGGCCGCCGGGTCCGGCTCTTTGGTCTCTACTAGTTCGGCCTTTGCGGACGGCCGCGCGGCCGCGGTCGCCTCGGTCCCGGCAGCGACAGCTTCGCCGGGTTGGTCTCCGGCAGGCGGTTCCGGTTCCGGAGCTGCGGCCGCGTCTACCGGCGGTTCCGCTTCGTCTGTCGGCGCCGGCTCTGTTGCCGGTGCGGCTTCGGCCGAGGAGGGCTCGGGCGGCGCTTCGGCCGCAGCTGGCACGGCAGAAGGGGCCTGTTCTGCCCTCACCGTCTCTGCCTCAGGATCGGACGACCAGGAGAGGACCAGCGCGATGAGCGCGACGATCAGTAACAGGGTGGTCAGCGCGATGCCGATGGTCTTGTAGTTGCGGTCGGTCGCCGCGGACCCGTTCCCCGCTTCGGGCACTGCAGTCGTATCGAGCCCGACCGGAAACTTGGCAATATCCTCGTCCGTTGTTCCGTCGGCGTTCGGGTGATAGATCTGCTCTATCTCCTGTTCCAACTCCGAACCCGGTTTCAGCCAGTCGGGAACATCGAGCGAGCCGACCGGGGGCAGCGGAACCTCCGAGACGCTCGTCGCCGGCACGCTCTCGCGCTCCGTCGCCTCCTCCGGAGGAGCGCTGAGCCGCTGCTCGCTCCAGGCGCGGATCTTGTCCGTGCTGATGCGCGTCGGTATCGATATCGGTTTACGCTTAGCCGGGGGTGGAGCTGGCGGTAGGACTACCGCTGCTGGCGGCGGTGCGGGAAGCTCCACGGCACCGGACGCTGCCGGCTCGTGGGCCGGGCCGGTCGCCGACGGCTCGCCCTCATCCGGCGCCTGTTCGGCGTTCGCGGGAGCATCCGCCTCTTGCAGCGGTTGGTACGCGTCCGCGGTCGCTTCCGCCTCTTGCAGCGGTTGGTATGCGTCTGTCGTCGCTTCCTCCTTGTCCGCTTCGCTTTTCTCTCGGGCCTCCGTCCGCTCGCCGGTCTCGTCAGGCTGGGAATCCGGGGACGGCGGGACCATCGGCGTGGGCCGTGAATGGACCGTTAGCTCCGATTCCTGTCCCGCGTAAAGTGCGGAACCCGGATAGCCGAGCGGCGCTATCAAGGTCGTGTCGTCGAGAACTTTATTCGGTTTCGAGCCCCGCACGATCGCCGGCTCGGCCGCCTCTTCCGTACACGCCTCCACGTAACGGCCGACGGTTTCCGGTTCCGCGGTCTCCTCGCCGAGTTGGTCGATGGCCGCGGCCATGTCGGCCGCTCGCTGAAAACGCGCATCCGGGTCGGGATCGAGGGCGCGGCGCACCAGGGCGTCGAGCAGCGCGTCGAGCTCGAGTCGCGAGAGCCGCTCGTCGAGCGAGGCCGTCCCCTCATCAGGGTTCCGGCCCTCGGCGAAGGGCTCGCCCGCGAGCAGCTCGGCTAGCAGGATACCAACTGCAAATGTGTCGCTTCGCGCGTCTGCCGCCTGTTGACCGTCCTTTTGCTCGGGAGCGCGATAGGCGAGGCAACGGGGGTGGCTCGACCAGGTCGGCTCCCGGCAGGCCGCCGCCCCTACCGCCGCGTCCAGCAACCGCGTCTTGCCATCGACTCCCACCCCGATGCAGTCCGGGATCAGGCCGCCGTGGGCGTAGCCCCCGGAGCGCGCTTCCTCGTCGCTCTCGGCTGCGCGCTCCACCGTGTCCAGGGCACGAAGCAGGTCGGAAGCTATCCGCAGCGCGACGTACGGCGGTGCGGCAATACCGCTGCGTCGCGCGCGCCGTAGCAGCTCGGTCAGCGTTACGCCTTCGACGAATCGCGATACGACCCCCAGATGCTCTACCGTGACCACCACGTCGGTCACCGCCGGCTGCCCGTCGAAGTCGACCTCCAGCGCCCAGAAGGCGGCCTCGGCCAGCCGGTTGAACGCTTCGGTGTCGTCGAACGTGGAGGCCTCGATGCAGCGGACGGCTACCAGAGATAGATCCTCTTCTCCCTCGTCCTCGACCCGTGCCAGCCAGAGCGTCCCGAAGAAGCACTCCGACAGCTTTTTACGGAGCGCGTAGCGACCGATCAGCACACCCTGATCTAGGCCATCTGGGAGAGACGAACCCATCGCAATTGTATTCGATGATACTGCAACCTTAGCACGGCTTGAAGGGTCTTGGGGGGGGGATGCACAGGGTTTTTCTCTGTTGACCGTTCTCCCCTTCCGGGGTCGCGCGCTGGCCGGGGAATGGGTTACCATACCAACCGATGATATTTTCATCCACCAGCGAGACGGTCGCCACAGTGCTGTCAAAGGAGCGAAGAATGAGGAGCAGCCGCTACCGGCGCATGCTGTCGCCGTACGCTTTTTTTCTGGGCATCTGTTCGGGTGTGCTCGTAGGAGGGCCGGCGGTGGCACAACCGGCAGAAGCGCAGCCGGAACCGCACAAAGACACCGAGTCGGGGCAAGGAGCGGGGGCGGCCGCGCCCAAGGAAGAAGCGCAAGAGAAAGAAGCGCAGGCGGACCAGGCCGAAGCCGCCGCGGTGGACAGGAAAGAGAAGGCGAAAAAGGCCTATCTCGAGGGCAAGGAGGCGTTTCTGGTGCTCGACTACGAGACCGCGCTGGAACGGTTCCAGGTTTCGCACGAAAACTCACCCAGCCCCAACTCCAGGCTGATGAAAGCGCGCGCGCTGAACTTGCTGGGGCGCAGGCCCGAGGCGCTATACGAATTCAGGCAGACGGCGCGCGAAGCCGAGCAGTCGGGCGAGAATCGTTACCGGGCCTCGGGCAGAACGGCGATACGGGAGGCGCACAAGCTGGAGAAAGAGCTCGGCGCAATCACCGTGAACGTGCAATTCGAGCGGGTTGCGGCAGGCGAGCAGGCCGAGGCAGAGGAACAGGCAGGGGCCGAGGCGCAAAAGGCCGGAACGGGCGAGCAGGCCGAGGCGCGGCTGCAGGGAGCGGTATTGACCGTGGGCGGGTTGCGGATCGAGCGCGATCGCTGGTCCGAGCCCATTCCGGTGGAACCGGGGCTGGTTTCGGTACAGGTGCAAGCGGTAGATGGTCAGGGCGACGCCCAGGAGGTTGAGGTGAAGGTTGGAGAGGTCGCCGAGGTCGCGTTGAAGATACCGGCCCCGCTTTCCGAGCCCACGCCCGAACCCGAACCCGAGCCGGTGGCTCCGGTGCGCGTCGAGATCGACAGCGACGATGCGGGTCTGCGCCTGGCGGGGCTTCTGGCGGGCGGCGTGGGCCTGGTGGGGATGGCGGTGTTCGTCGGCTGCGGCGTGGCCAGCAACGCCAAGCTCGATGACCTGGAGCGGGCCTGTCCTGGGCGCACGGATTGCGATCCAGCTCTGCGCGACGACGCGGATACGGGCGATACATTGCAGACGGCCGCCAACGTGGGCCTGGTAGTGGGCGCGCTGGGAATCGCCGCGGGCGTTACGCTCTACGTGCTGGGCTCCATGGACGAGCAATCCTCGGTGGCGCTCGGTCCCGGCTCGATCTGGATCAGGGGGGAGCTGTGATGCGCGAGCAACAGGTAGCGCTCTATCTCGTACTCGCCTCGCTCGCCTTGGCCTGTACGAACGACTTCGGCGCCTTTTCTTTCCGAGCCCCGGACGGGTCGTCGCCGGCCGACGCGAGCTCGGCGTACGAAGACGGGGCAACGGCGCAGTACGACGCGGGCGGCAATGCGGGCGCGGACGCCGGGGAGACGGCCAACGACGCGGCCGTGGATTCGGGCGGGACGGACGCGGGGGAAGGCGGTTCGGGCGGCTCGGGCGGCGAGGCCGATAGCGGCCCGGTAACCGACGGGGCAACGGCCGGCAGCGACGCGGCTGCCGATGCCGGACAGGCCGGGGACGGCGCGGCGGCCGACACCGGCACCGGTGGCTCGGGAGGGCAACAGGACGCGGCGCCGTTCGACGAGCAGGCCTGCCGGGACGATCTGGGACCGCTGGTCCCGGCCGGCAGGGAGGCGTGCGACGACTGTGCGTGCTCGATCTCGAGCTGCGGCGCTGAGGTCGTCTCCTGCCTCGACAGCGGCGACGCGGCCGAGGATGCCCTTTGCAGCGCGGTGCTCCAGTGCGCGCTGGAGAATCTTTGCCAGGTCTGGGACTGCTACTGCCTCGACCCCAACTGCGGCGGGAGCAGCCCGGACGGACAGGGCCCCTGCGTGTCGGAGATGAACGCCGCGGTCGGCGGACAAAAAACCGAGGTACTGCTGGTATGGCAAAGCAGCGATGAGAGCGAGCCCCTGGTGCGCGCGCTGGATGCGGTGAGCTGTATGATAGGCCGCCATCGCCGCTCGCCGGGCGGCGCCAGCAGCGGAACGTGCGAGACCGAGTGCTTGCCATGAACCGCTTATCGGGAGTTGCCCGCGTCGAGCGCTCGTTCGGCGGCGCGTAGGGCCTCGCGAGCCCTGCGGAGCGAGGCCGAGGGCTTTGCCTTCGCCTTGACGGCTTGCTGAATGGCGCGCTCGGCTTCTCTTACCGGGCCGCCCTGCGCTCCCATGGCTACGGCGGCCGCAAGAAGTAAGCGGGCTCGCCCCAGTAGAAATTCGCGGGCCTCGTCCGGCGAGCGGGTGGTTGGCCCCGGTTGGCGTCGGGGTGGGCGCCTTTGTTCGGCCGCCTGTCCGAGAACGCGCTTCGCCTCCTCCCGAGCCTGACGCGCCGCTACCAGAAGCCGGGTCTCTTGCTCGACCGGGAGCGTTTCGCGGCGGTGGCGCGCGGCGCGGGTCAAGGCGCGTTCGGCTCTCTGCTCGGCGCGCGCGCCCTCGCGCTCCAGCTCGATGCGCGCGGCCTCGACGCGCGCGGCCTCTTCTAACAGCTCCGCCCGGGCATCTTGGTCAAGCGCTGCTCGAAGCTCCCCGCGCTGCCGCGATGCTCGCGCCTGGTCGCGGGCTCGATCGGCCAGCAGGTAGAGGTCCGGGGCCAGCTCTCGCACCCGCTTCTGCTGCCGCGCCTCGCTGTCCTCGCGGTCGCCATCCGCGACAGGTGGTCGAGAGGCACCGCACGCGCAGAGCAATACGACCGCCAGGAGCGGCGCGCTCGATCCGGTACCGCTCATGGCCCCCCCGACTCTGTTGCCGGCTCGTCGCCCCGGAGCGCCCGCCTGGCCGCCTCCCTTTGCTCGATGGCCTTCTGCAGTGCCTCCCGGGCGGTCGCCGCCTCGTCCTCGGCCCTCTTGGCCCTGCGCTCGGCCGCGCGCAGGACCTGGCGCGCCTGCTCCCTGGTCACGAGACGAGCGGCCAGCACAAGCGCTGCCCTCGCGATCCCTTCGGCGCGCTCGGCCGCCGCCGCGCGGCCGCTCTCCCTGTACCGCGTCGCGCGCCCTAGCGCGGCCCGGGCACGGCTCAGCGCTTCGGACGCGGCACCGCTCGCGTCCGGCCGGCCAGCGATGTCGCGCAGCAGCCGTTCCATACGTACGATCTCCGCGGGCAGCGACTCCGCCTCGGGCCCGTTCAGGATGCGACCCAGATCGCGGATGATCGCCTCGTGGTCCGGTCGGTCGGCAGGCGGCTCGGCCGGCGTGGTGCCCGGCACGCTGGCCGGCGCGCCCGCCGGCTTGCCCGCAGGCTCCTCGGCGGTTGCCGGCCGCGCCGGGGCAGCGGTCAAGGCGACGGCGGCCGCGATGGTTGCCGAGGCTGCAAGCCGTTCCGCCGACCCGGACCGACGCGTTCGTTCCGAACGCACGGCGCCCTTCACTTGGCCAGCAGGGTCAGCGCGATGGCGACGGCGCCCGCCACCGACAGCGCGATACCGATGCCCAGCACGATGTAGGGAGTCCTGGACATGGGGATGCTGGGCGGATCCGGGTCTGCTTCCGCCGCCGGCCTCGCCTCGGATGCCGCTTGCGCCGCTTGGGATCCGCTCGGCGCGCTCGCCCGCGCCTGACCCGGCAGACAGCCGCGCAGCGCGTCGGCGAACTCCAGCGCCGTCTGGTAGCGATGGTCGGGATTCTTGGCGATCGCCTTGGCGATCACCGCCTCCAGTCCCGAGGGAAACACCATCTGGGGCGCGCGCTGGGTAAGCGGAATGGGCGGTTCCTTGACCTGCGCGAACATGATTTCCCGCTTGTTCTTGGCCTCGAAGGGCAGCTTACCGGTCAGCATCTCGTAGAGGATAAGCCCCAGCGCGTAGATGTCGCTACGCCGGTCCAGCTCAGAGCCGGTCGCCTGCTCCGGGCTCATGAACTCGGGGGTGCCGAACACCGCGCCCTGCTGGGTCAGGTGCATCATGGACATGTGGCCCATCTGCTTTTCCGTGACCTTGGCCAGCCCGAAGTCGAGCACCTTGGGGAAGTCCTCCTTGCCGCCCTGATTGGTGAGAAAGATGTTCTCCGGCTTGAGATCGCGGTGGATCATGCCGGCGCCGTGCGCCTCGTCCAGCGCGGCGCAGACCGGCTGCATGATGCGGATGGCCCGCTCCGGATCGACCGGCCCGGCGGTCTTGACCTCCTGCACCAGGTTGCGTCCCTGCAGGTATTCCATGACGAAGTATAGCGAGCCGTCCTCGAGCTGCCCGTACTTGTAGACGCGCGCGGTGTTGGGGTGCGACAGCTGGCTCATGGCCCGGGCCTCGCGGCGGAAACGGGAGACCAGGTCGCCGCGCGCCATGTAGCGCGAGTGCAGGACCTTGATGGCGACGAAACGGTTCATGCTGGGCTGCTCGGCCTTGTAGACCGCGCCCATTCCGCCCGAGCCGATGCGCTCGACGATGCGGTACTCGCCGTTGTCCACCTGCCTGCCGATCAGCGGGTCGTTCATGGGCGGATAATAGCACCAAAGCGCCGGCGGAATGAACGGATCGCCGAAACGGGCCGCATACCGCTCGCGGGGACGGAGGCCCCCGGCTCGAGGCGATCAGGGTTCCGGTGCGCGCCGCTCCGGCACCGGTAGCAGTAGCAGGGCGGCCGCCGCCGCCAGCCCGGCGCCGGTGAGGAAGGCCGCCGGCGCTCCGTAGGCCTTCCAGAGCAGCCCGAAGACGATGCTGGCCGGAAGCGCGCTCAGCCCCACGGCCGCGTGGTAGACGCCAAAGGCGGTCCCGCGCAGCCGCGCGGGCGCCAGCTCCGATACCCAGGCCTTTTCCACCGGTTCGGTCAGGCCGAAGTAGATGCCGTAAGCGATGAAGAAGAGGTAGAGCGCTTCCGCGCTCTCGGTAAGGGCGAAACCGGCGTACACGGCCGCGTAGAGCACCCATCCGGTCAGCATCATGGGACGGCGACCGGCGCGATCGGAGACCAGCCCCCCCGCGTAGGTGCCGAGCGACTTGACCACGTGCAGCGCTGACCAGAGAGCGGCCACCGTGGCCGCGCTCGCGCCCGCCTCGCTCAGGCGCAGCAGCAAGAAGGCGTCGGTGGAGTTGCCCAGGGTGAAGATCACCAGCGCGCCTATCAGCGAGTAGAAAGGGCGGCCGAGCGAACCGCCTTGAGCGGGTAAAAAAGAGGGCGAGACCTCGGCAGCGTCGGCGATCGAGGTCGGGGCAGGGGCCGAGGCGCCGCCCGCCGATTCGGGATCGCCCTTCGCGGGCTCCCGGACCGCCAACAGCACGATGGCCATCGCCGCGGCGGCGGGAATCGCGGCCAGCAGGAACACCTGCGGAAGCGGGAGACCCGCCAGTTCCAGCAGAGAAGCGGCCACCAGCGGGCCGGCCACCGCGCCGGCGTGGTCCATGGCTCTTTGTATTCCGTATGCCCTGCCTCGTTGGTCGGGCCGGGTCAGATCCGCGATCAGCGCGTCGCGGGGGGAGCTGCGCAGCCCCTTGCCCACCCGGTCCGCAAAGCGGAGCGCCAGCACGGTCGCCCACCCGCCGGCCAGCCCGATCAGGGGGCGCGCAGCGGAGGCCAGGCCGTATCCGGCTACCACCAGCGGCTTGCGTCGTCGCACCCGGTCCGACCAGAGGCCCGAAACGAGCTTGAGCAGCGAGGCGGTCGATTCGGCTATCCCCTCGATGATGCCCAGCGCCTGCGGTCCCGCGGCCAGCACCGCGGTCAAAAAGACGGGCAACAGCGGATAGATCATCTCGCTGGATAGATCGTTGAAAAAGCTCACCGTCCCCAGCGCCACCACCGCGGTGGGCAGCGCCCGGCGAGCCGCCGGTCCCCCGGGATCGGCGGCGGCGTTTCGCGTCCCGTCAGCCGGAGCCATCTGCGAAGAACCCCAGGACGTAGAAGAGCCCGAGCCCGTTGACCGTCACCGCCAGCAGACCCTCGATCAGGCGCGCCGGCAGAAAGCGCTGCATGCGCGCCCCGGCGTAGACCCCGATCAGCCCCCCGGTGCCGAAGCTGAGCCCCAGCGGCAGGTCGGGCGCCACCCCGGGCAGGCCGAGCAGCGCGCCCATCGACCAGAAGAAACCGGCGCCCACCACCGAGGTGAGAAAGGTGCTGAGCAGGGTGGCGCCCGCGATGGTATGTACGGGAAGCTTCCAGAAGGAGACCAGGAAGGGGGCCATGATGGCTCCGCCGCCGATGCCGTAGGCGCCGCCGATCACCCCGATCACCGCGGAGAGCAGGCCGAGCGCGCCGACCGGGACCGAGTAGCGCTCGCCGCGGTACCCGTACTGCAGGATACTCCGGTCAAATCGCTCGACCGATACCGCCAGCCTGCCCGCCTCGGTCTCGCCCGCGGCCTTGCGGCCGGCGGCCGCTTCGGCGGACGAGCGGCTTCTCAGGATCTTGCTGATCAGCCTGGAGCCGATCAGCAGCAGCACTGATCCCACGAAGAGCTTGAAGTTGCGCGGATCGGGCAGGAAGTAGATGCGGACCAGGGAGCCGGCCACCACTCCGGGGACGGTGCCGGCCGCGATGATGGCGGCCAGCGGCCAGAGCATTCGCCCCTCCCGGAAGTAGCGGTAGATCCCCGAGGGTATGGCGACCACGTTGAACAGGTGGTTGGTGGGAGTGACCGCCGGCCCGGTAAAACCCAGCACGCTGACCTGGAAGGGCAGCAGCAGGAAGGCGCCCGAAAGCCCCCCTACCGACATCAAGGACGAGACGAAGAGCGCGACGAAGAAGGCCAGCAGCGGCGTGAAGTCGGTCATGCGGAAACAAGAGTACGGCCGCGGGCGAAAGCGGGGCAAGCCGCCGTCCCCCCAAATAACGAGCGGGGAGGCTCTGTCGGTCTCCGTCGGCCGGTTCCCTCGAAGACGGTGGCGGTATTTCCGGCCGAAAAGCGGCCAGCGGCCACTGGGTAGACACGGCCGGAATCGATCCGGACCGTGTTCCCCGCTTCGATCCCGGGGTATGCTCGCCCGTACCCGTTCAAAGGAGATCCCGAAAAATGAAGTTCACCATCGAGATGGCAGCCCGGCGCGCCGATTTCGAGCGCGTGATCCAGGTCTACTTTTCCGAGGCCTTCAACCAGGCCGTGATCCCGGAGGCCAACCTGCGAGACCGGAACCTGCTGGAGGAGCGTATCCTCGACGACGGCAAGGAGTACCGCAAGGTCCGCTACGCCCCCCAGGTCGACCTGCCGGGGCCGCTCCGCAAGCTTCTCGAGGGCGACGGGGTCGGGCAGCTCATCGAGTACAACGAGATCACGGTCTTCGACCGGGACAGGCGGACCGCCACCCTGGAGGTCGAGAGCATCGCCGGGGATACCATCCAGGTCTCGGGCTTGGTGCGTTTCCTCGAGGAGGGGGACGGCGTGCGGATGAAGTTCGAGGGCGAGGCCAAGGTCAAGGTCTTCGGCATCGGCGGCGTGGCCGAGCGCTTCATCGTCAACGAGGTGAAGAAACGCTACGCGCTGGTGGAGCGCTTCCTGCAGCGCTATCTCGACCAGGGTCGGGACAAGAACTGATTCCGCGGGTCGGTCGACGGCGAGCGCGGATCGGTCCGGCTGCGATCCGGCAGGGGTCTACCCCTTGCAGGCCTTTTCCGCCTGGATGCGCTTTACTTTTTCTATGATCTTTTCCGCCACGTAAGGGTGGACGTACTGGTGGATCTCCTCGCCCAGGAAGGCCACCTCCCGCACGATGGAGGAGCTGAGCGTGGCGTAGTGGGGCTTGGAGAACATGCAGACGGTCTCGATGCTCTTGCTGATTCCCCGGTTGGCGGTGGCCATTTCCAGCTCGAACTGCAGGTCCGAGGTATTGCGCAGGCCGCGCAGGATGAAGTTCGCGCCCACCTTCTCGGCGAAGCGGATGGCGGGTCCCTCGAAGGCGACTACCTTGACGTTCTTGATTCCCGAATCGCGCGACTCCTCGGTGACGTGCCGCAGCATGTCGAGCCGCTCCTCGACGGTCAGGAAGCAGTCCTTGGCCGGGTTGACGCCGATGGCCCAGAGCACGACGTCGAAGCGGCGTGCCGCCCGGACGACCAGGTCGCCGTGACCGATGGTCGGGGGACAGAAGGTTCCGGGGTAGAGGATGGTCTTCTTGTTCGCCACTGGTGCTCTCCGGGTTGGACCGGCGTGTCCCTGCGTCGCTACGCGTTCTCGATCCTTGGGTTTCCTGGCGTTCTAGCCGCGCGGCAATCGGGGGCAAGCAGACGCGCGCTGGCTACGATTCGCGTTGAGATAGTCGCCGTACCGGCGACCGGGTGGCGGTTGGCGGCCGCCGGCCGGCGGGTACCGACCCGTCGGCATGTACGCGGAATATTACCGCAATTTGCCGGGCAGGCAAGCGCTTCCACGGCCGCTTGCCGCGTGCGTCTCAGACCATCTTGCCCAGCGTCTGCCCGCCGTCGATAACGATGGTCTGCCCGGTGACGAAGCAGGAAGCGTCGCTGGCCAGGTACAGGGCCAGGCCGGCGATGTCGTCCGGCTGGCCGATGCGCCGCACGGGCGAGCCCTGGCTGATGGATTGGACCAGATCCGCGTTGGCCACCAGCGCGCCGGCGAACTTGGTCTGCACCAGGCCGGGCGCGATGGCGTTGACCCGGATGCCGGTGCCGCCCAGCTCCGAGGCCAGCGTCTTGGTCATGGAGATGACCGCGGCCTTGGTCATGCCGTACACCCCCTGGGCGATGGCGGCCTCCCTGCCGGCGATGCTGGCCAGGTTGATGATGGAGCCGCCCTGGTTGCGCTCCCTCATGGCGCGCACCACCTCGCGGGTAAACATGAAGTAGCCCTTGAGGTTGACCTCGAAGGTCTTGTCCCAGGCCGGCCAGGGGGTATCGAGCAGCGCGCCGAAGTAGGGATTGGTAGCGGCGTTGTTGACCAGTATATCGACGCCGTCGTGTTCCTTCGCCACCGACTGCACCAGCTCGGCGATGGCCTCCTCCTTGCCGGTGTGGCAGGCGCGCGAGGTGACGTCCTCGCCGCATGCCTGCTTGATCCGTTCGGCCGCGGCCTGCAGCCCCTCCAGCTTGCGGGAGGCGATCACCACCTGAGCGCCGTGCATGGCCAGGCACAGGGCGATGGCCTCGCCGATGCCGCGGCTGCCGCCGGTGACGATGGCCACCTTGTCCGTGAGATCCATCTTCAGTGAGGATATCGGTGTCGCAGTCATGAAAGCCTCTCCTTTTCCGAGGCGCCCGGGGGGGCGCTTCCGTTATTCGCCGATGATGGTGAGCTGCACGCGGCGGTTGGATCGAGGACCGTCGAGGTCGCAGAGGAAGACGTTCTGCCAGGTGCTGAGCCCGAGGCAACCCTCGCGGATCGGCACGGTCTCGCTGGGGCCCACGATGCCGGCCTGGATATGGGCGTCGGCATTGCTGTCGATGCGGTCGTGCCGCCAGCGGCCCGCCGGTACCAGGTTCTGCAGGCAATCGACCACGTCCAGGGCGATGGCCGGGTCGGCGTTCTCCTGGATCATCAGGGCCGAGGTGGCGCCGTGGGCGTATAGCGAGCAGATCCCCTCCTTCACCCCGGAGCGGCGCACGTGGTCGCGCGCTTGCTCGGTGATGTCGATCAGCTGCTTGCGCTGGCTGCTGGAGACTACGATTTCGGCTCTGTAGAGCTTCAAGGCGTCTTCTGCCGGACGGTGCGGGGTTTCTGGTCGTTTCCGGCTTTTTCCTGTACTACAGACGGGGCGTGCGATCCATCGGTAGCCGTCCGATCAGGCGAGGGAAGCGCGGTAAAGTGGCGAGCAAGAAACTGGAAACGATCCGCAAGCGGCTGGACCAGGTCGACCGCCGCATCCTGGAAGCGCTGGGCGACCGGCAGCAGCTGGCCGAGCGGGCGGCCGAGGTCAAGGCCCGCAGCAGCGAGCTAGAGCTGCGCGACCTCGACCGCGAGCAGACGCGGCTCTCGGAGCTGATCGAGCAGGGCGCCTTGTTGGGGTTGGACGGTTACTACGTCACCCGCCTCTTTCGCGAGATCATGGAGCGCTCGCTTCGTCTGCAGCAGGAGCGGATCGCCGAGCGGCGCACCCGCGGCAGCGGCGGGCCCGAGAGCCTGACCGTGGCCTACCAGGGCGTGGAGGGGGCGTACAGCCACATCGCTGCGTTCAAGCACTTCGGTCCCCGCGGGATCCGACTCTCGTTCTTACCCAGCGAGAGCTTCGCCTCCATGTTGCAGGCGGTGAAGGCAGGCGAGGCCGATTACGGCGTGCTGCCCATCGAGAACACCACGGCCGGCTCCATCAACGAGGCCTACGACCTGCTGGCCAACACCGATTTGACGGTGGTGGGCGAGGAGGTGCTGCTGGTCGAGCACTGCCTGGTGGCGCTCGAGCCCATCGGGGTCGAGCACATCCGCCGCATCTACTCGCATCCCCAGGCGCTGGCGCAGTGCTCGAGCTACCTCTCGCGGCTGCATCGCTGCACGGTGGAGTCCTTTCCGGACACGGCGCTGGCGGTGAAAAAGATCCAGGCGGAGAAGGACATCAGCCAGGCCGCCATCGCCAGCCAGGAGGCGGCCGAGCTGTACGGCCTGCAGGTGATCGAGCGCGGGATCGCCAACCAGAAGGACAACTACACGCGCTTCGTGATCGTGGCCGAGAAGGCCGCGCGGTACGACACGCGCATCCCCTGCAAGACCTCGCTCATCTTCGCCACCCGCCACGAGAAGGGCGCGCTGCTGCAGTGTTTAAATGTTCTATCCGGACACGGGCTCAATCTGACCAAGCTGGAGTCGCGGCCCCGGCCCAACGTTCCCTGGGAGTACCTCTTCTACCTGGACTTCGAGGGCAACCTGCAGGACGAACGGGTCAAAAATGCCCTGGAGGAGCTGACCGGTCACACCGGCTACCTGAAGGTGCTGGGCTGTTACCCGGCACGCACCACCGCCGAGGCCGGGCCGGCCAGCCCGCGCGCGAGGACCGTACGCGGCAAGGGCCGGCGCGCTGCCCGCGGGTCGCTGCCTGCGCCCGCCGGCGGGACGGCCGGCGGGGAGAAGAAGCCCTACCGCCTGGCGCTGCGCTCGCGGCGCACGCGGGATACCTGCATCAAGGTAGACGGCGCGCTGATCGGCGGCCCGCGGCCGGCGGTCATCGCCGGCCCGGCCCTGGTGGAGTCGCGCGAGCAGATCACCGCCTGCGCACGCGCGGCCGCCCAGGCGGGTGTGGACCTGCTCTGGGGCGGCTGCTTCCGCGGGCAGGTGGCGGAGGGCGAGTTCGAGGCTCTGGGCTTCGAGGGTCTGCGCCTGCTGGCGAGCGCCGGCCGCGCGGCGGGCCTGCCGGTGGCCACCGAGGTGCTGGACCCGGGCGACATGGCCCGCGCGGCCAAACACGCCGACCTCATCGCCATCGGCGGCCGCAATATGCAGAACTTCGCCCTGCTCAGGGCCGCGGGCCAGGTAGACCGGCCCATCCTGCTCAGGCGCTCGCTGGCCGCCTCCATCGACGACTGGCTCGCCGCTGCCGAGCAGATCCTCTCCACCGGCAACCAGCAGGTGGTGCTCTGCGAACGAGGCGTCCGCACCCTGGGCGCGGCGCGGCGCAACACGCTGGATCTCTCGGCACTGCCCCTGCTGCGCGAGAGGACGCACCTGCCGGTGCTGACCGCTCCCTCGCAGGTGGCGTCGAGCGCGCGCTGGGTTCCGTCCCTGGTCGAGGCCAGCCTGGCGGCCGGCGCGCAGGGAGTGCTGATCGAGTTCCATCCGCGGCCGGAAAAGGCCTTGGCCGGAAGCGAGCGGGCGCTCACCGCCGAAGCGTTGCAGGAGGTGATGGAACGGATCGCGCTGCGGGAGCCATGAGCACGCGAAGAACGCAAGCCGGACGGAGGATCGGATGAAAAGCAACGCGAACGCGCTCAGACCCCTTTTGACGAGCGCACTGGAATGGACGGGCCTGCGAACCATCCCGCTCGAGGAGCTGCGCGCCAAATACGAGACGGCCGCGTCGCAGTACCTGGAGATCGACGGCACGCGCATCCACTACCGGATGGAGGGCGAGGGACCGCCGGTGGTGCTGCTGCACGGGGTGCTGGCGCAGCTACAGACCTGGGACGGCTGGGTGGAATGCCTGAAGGACCGCTACCGCATCTTCCGCATGGATCTTCCCGGCTTCGGGCTCACCGGACCGGTGATCAACGGCACCTACACCCCGGAATACGCCGTTGAACTCTTCGAGAAGGTGCGCCGGGCCCTGAACGAGGAGCACTTCCACCTGGTGGGCAACTCTTTGGGCGGGTTCCTCAGCTGGTACTACGCCGCGCTGTACCCGCAGCACGTCGACCGGCTCATTCTCATCGATCCGCTCAGCTACCCGCAGCGCATGCCCCCGGTGATGCACCTGGCGCTGCTGCCCGGCATCCGCCGGCTGGCCTCCTTCTGGGTGCCTCGCCCCTTCGTGGCCGAGGGGGTACGGCAGGTTTACGGCGACCCGCGCCGCTACGACAGCGCCGTGATCGACCGCTACCACCAGCTTCTGCTGCGCGAGGGCAATCGCGCCGCCATGCTCGACTACTTCGAGCTGGGCGGCAAGCACTTCGACCCGGGCGCGACAAGCAGGCTCTGGGATATCATTCCGCGTATCCGCGCCCGCACCCTGCTCATGTGGGGCGAGAAGGACCGCTGGCTACCCATCCATCACGTGCAGCGCTGGAAGAAGGACCTGCCGGCGATCCAGGTCAAGACCTACCCGGGCGTGGGTCATATCCCCATGGAGGAGATCCCGGAGCAGAGCGCCGCGGACGCCGACGCGTTTCTGTCGGCTCCCTGAAGGGGGGCTACTCGTTCACCAGCCGCCAGAGCGTATCCGGGCCGCAGAAGGTCGCCTGCACCGTCCCGAACTCGATCAGGTCCCCCTCTTCGACTTGGACCGGGGCGCGAGCGACCAACAGCTCCCCTCTCACCCGGGTTCCGTTCTTGCTGCCCGCGTCGGCCACCATCAGCACCCCGTTCTCTCCGGCCTCGAACCAGGCGTGCGATTTGGAGACGCTGCTTTGGCGCAGCACTACGTCCTGGTTGCGGGCGCGCCCCACCGAGACCCGTTTGGCAAAGGTGCTGGTCTTCTCCCGCTTCTGAAGCTCGACGATGAAGTGAGGAGAAGCGAGGATCCGCCGCTTCAGCAACCCGATGTTAAGCGGCGGTCGTAGCGGGGGAGGGGGTCCGCCCATCTTGCTGCTCTGGCTCTGCTGCACCGTGTAGAAACCGAGCCCGTCGCTTCTGGCGGCCCGGCTGCCGGGGCTCGCCGCGCTCATCATGGCGAGCCCGGCCTGCAGCTCGCCCGTCGGATCGTCCAGGCGGACGAGCAGGAAGGGCGTCTCCGCGAAGACGGCCACGAAGAGCCGTAGTCTCTGCTGAAGGATCTGGTTGACCAGCAGTTTCGGGCTCAGATTCTTGTGCTCGCTGGACTCGTTTTCCGCCATGGTCTTTCCGGGAACTCTCGGTGCCGCTGTCGCCTCGTCGGTCCGGACCGAGGAGGGGGCGGTGCGTCTTCCGAGCAGCGCCCGATTACTCTCTTTTTAGTACCGAACGATCGATTTTGCCACCTAGGAAGCGCGGTAACAAGCGTCTCATGCTTCGACCACGCAGCCGAGGACGGCCAGGCAGCCGATCGCTTCGTTCACGCAAAGGGCGGCTCACCACCCTCTGACAACCCGTTCGGTGCTCTAGTACCCGCTCCGCGAACAGGCCGACGCAGACCGGCGCGTAGGCGCGGCGGGCGACCTCCGCGGTCGGAGCTGCCACTGTTCTCGGCTTCGATTCCGCGTTACGGTGCCGGCGAGATGGGCGACCCGGGCAAGAGAGATGAACGCACGCTGGTCGAACGCCTGCTGCGAGCGGTTACCGAGGTCAAGGCGGGCGAGGGCACGACCGCGCTCGTCATGATGTTTTCCGTTTTCTTACTGTTGACCTCTTATTACATCATCAAGCCGGTACGCGAGGGGCTGATCCTGGAGATGGCCTCGGGTGCCGAGTACAAGAGCTACATGGGCGGCGCCATCGCTATCGCGCTGCTAGCAGCCGTGCCGGCTTACAGCCGCGTGGCCAAGAGGTGTGACGGCAACCGTCTGGTGATCGGGGTCACGCTCTTCTTCGCCTCTCACCTGCTGCTCTTCTATTTCGCCAGTCTATCCGACCCGGTTCGCGAATATCTGGGGCTCATTTTCTATCTCTGGGTGGGCATCTTCAACATGATGGTGGTGGCCCAGTTCTGGGCCTTTGCCAACGACATCTACACCGAGGAGCAGGGCAAGCGGCTCTTCGCTCTGGTAGGGGCGGGCGCCTCGACCGGTGCGGTGGCCGGAAGCGCGGTGGCGACGGTGCTGCCGCGCTTGCTGGGTGTCTACCAGATGTTGCTGGTCAGCGCGGGCGTACTCGCGCTATTCGCCGTCCTCATCCAGGTGGTGCACAACCGCGAGCGAGGCCGCCAGGAGGCGACGGGGAAAGCAAGCGCAACGGATTCCGCCGCGGAGGAGGCCGACCGCAAGCGGGGCGCTTTTACCATGGTCTTCAAGCACCGGTACCTGGTGCTGCTCGCCGCCTTTCACCTGGTCTTCACCCTGGTCAACACCAACGGCGAGTACATGTTGAGCAAGCTCTTCAAGGCCGCAGCCAGTGAAGCGGTCGCTCTCGGTGCCCTGGAAGAGAACGAGGTAGGCAAGTTCATCACCGCGCAGTACGGCGTGTTTTTTGGCTGGGTAAGTTCCCTGAGCATGTTCCTGCAGTTCTTTATCGTTTCCCGGCTGGTGAAGTACGGAGGCCTCCGCCTGGCCTTCCTGGTGCTGCCCTGCATCGCGCTGCTGGACGCGGCAGCGGTGGCCGTGTTGCCGGTGCTCTTTGTTCTGCGTATCGGCAAGATGGCCGAGAACGCCGTGGACTACTCGGTCAACAACACGGTACGGCAGATGCTCTGGCTTCCCACCACCCGGGAGATGAAGTACCGCGCCAAGCAGGGCGTGGACACCTTTTTCGTGCGCATGGGAGATCTGGGCTCGGCCCTGCTGGTCTACGTCGGCGTGACCTTCCTGGCCTGGAACGTGCGGGCCTTTGCCCTGGCCAACCTGGTGCTGGTGGCGGTCTGGCTCTTGTTGGCCGTCGCCATCCTGCGCGAGAACCGCGAGCTGTCCGGTCGACGCGTTCGCGCAGCAACCACCAGAGCGCGGCCAGCGTGCCGGCGAAGAGCAGCAAGTTGAAGTACCCGCACCACCAGGGGTGGTCTCGCGCCAGGTGGCCCAGCAGCCAGAGCGGGGTGGCGAACAGCGGTCCCAGCAGCGAATACTTGCCGTCGGGCAGTAGAGCACCTCCGATCGGGTTGAAAAGCTCATGATTTCGCGGCTTATAGGGGCCATGTTCGGCGTTGTCCCTCCTCGAAGTGGCTCTACCACTGCTTCGTCAGGCCAAGCACCGAATCTGACACCCTCTTAGACAAGCGGCGCGTCCAAGTCGCACCGGGTCCGGAGAGAGGGCCGATAACCGTTCGGGGGGCGCTCGCGGGTAGCGAGCTCGCGGGGCGCATCTGACCTACTCTGTTGCGGTTCTTGTCCGGTCTTGTGGCGGTCTCGACGGGTCTTTCCGGGCGCTCCCGAAGCATAAGGAGGTGCCGGAAATGAGACGCAGCAACTCGAGTTCTAGTCTCTCGGAGCTCGGCGCATTTCCCGCCTCGCCGCCTCCAGCGCCAGCACCATACGGGTCACCGCCTGGTTGCGCGGGCATTCGAGGCCTAGCGAGGCGCCCTCCCGCACCACCGCTCCGTTGATCGAATCGATCTCGGTCCGGCGCCCCTTGCTCATGTCCATGTACATGGAGGAGTAGTTCTCGGCCGTGAGCCGGCACACCTCTTCCGTGCGCGCCACCGGGTCGTCGTAGGGGAGCGCGACGCGTTTTTGCCACGCCACCTCGCGAGCTTCCCGCACCAGCTCGGCCATCAGCTGGCGGGCGGGCTCGATCTGCAGCAGCCGTCCGTTCTGCACGCCTAGGACCGCGGTCAGCGGGTTGATGCCGGCATTGACCAGCACCTTGCCCCAGATGAGCGAGCGGGGGTCGCTGGAGAGCTCGGCGTCCAGCCCGGCTCGGCGAAATAGATCGAGTAGCTCCTCGAGAAACGCGGGGGGTAGGGCACCCGCGGTCAGCGGGCCGAAGGCGGTCTTGCCGCGGCCCGCGTGCCTCACGTGGTCGTGCGCGGCCAGGTTGGCGCCCTCCGAGGTGATCCCGGCCAGCAGCGGGGCGTCGGGCAGCTCGCGGGCTATGGCATCTGGGTTGTCCAGGCCGTTCTGCAACGTCAGTATCGGGCCCCGGTAGCCGGCCTCGTGCAGCATCCGCGCCGCGGCTGCGGTGGCGTAGGACTTGACGCAGAGGATCACCAGGTCCTTGCTCGCCGGATCCTCCAGCCCCACCGTGACAGGCACGGTGAAGGTGAAGTCCCGTTCCTTTCCCTGCCAGCGGACGCCCTTGGTCAGCAGCCCGGCCCGTTTCGGGGCGCGATCGACCAGCTCGATGCGGGCGCTGGTTTCATGCAGGTATCCGGCCAGCATGAGCCCAACCGCGCCAGGCCCCACGATGGCGATGCGCATCGTCATGACAGCATCATAGCCCCAAACACGGTTGCTCGCGACCGAGGGCGCCGCCCGCGAACCGTACCCCGGCGTGGTCTCAGCCCGGCCCTCTGTGGTACAAGGGCCCGATGCCGCGCTTTCTCGCTGGTTTTTTTACGGCCTCGCTGCTTTGGGCAACGCTCGGTTTCGCCTGCCTGCAGGGTTACATCGATACCGATCTGTCGGCGCTGATGATCGACGACGACCCAGAAGCCGAGGCCTCAGCCGCGGACGACCGGGGCCAGAAGCGGCGAGGGCGTCCCCGGACCAGGCGCGGCCGCCGCTCGCGTCCGCGCGCTCGCGCGGCATCGCAGAACGGGGAGGTGTTCACCGGCGACGACCTGGGCGAGCCGGAGCTCAGGACCATCGATATGGACAGCCAGGGCGGCGAGGGACAGCTGACCAGCCACGAGGTCGAGGTGGGCATCGACGGCGCCATGCCCAGGATCCGGCGCTGTCTGATCCTGGTAGCCGATGAGGATCCCATCACCGGGACCATGACCTTCGGCCTGCGCATCAGCGGCAGCGGGCGGGTGACCCGCATCAACCTGAAAGGGCCGGCGCCGCTGGTGAGCGGCGAGGCCGGAAGCTGCTTGCGCAAGGCGCTGGGCAGTATCGCTTACCGCGAGTTCGACGGGCCCGACATGCTGGTGCACTACCCCTTCACCATTCGCTAGCGAGCCCCCGCTTCTTTTGCGGATGGCAAACGACGACGAGGAGAGAGACCTATGGTGAGATTGACCGAGCAACCTTTGGATCCGGGCAGCGTCTACCGGCAACTACCCTTTCCGGACGGATCGGGCTCGGTGCTGGTCCACTTCGCCGTGGTCAAGGCCTCGGCCGACGACCGGCGCACAGCGGGCATCCGCTTCCAGCGGGCGGGAGACGCGGAAGCCGAGATGCAGGCCATCGAAGACGATCTGCGCTCCAGGTACACGCTGCTCGACGTGCTCCTGATCCGCCGACTGGGCTCGCTCCGAGTGGGAGAGGTCATCTCGCTGGTGGCGGTAGCTGCAGCAGGCCGTGACGACGCCTTTGGCGCCTGCAACGACGCCATCACCGGTTTCAAGAAGATGAAGACCCTGGACAAGCAGGAGCTCTTTGTAGACGGTAGCCCAACCTGATCCCGCACCGGCTCTCTACGGCGTCGCTTACGTCTTGTTTTTTCTATCCGTTTGTGGGAGGCACTTCGGGCGGCGGAGACTGCGGTATTGCCGGCGTCCCGCCCCGGAGCGGCTTTGCGCGCCACACACCTCCGGCGCTGAAACAGCGCCAGCACCAGGGAAGCCACTTGATGAGGCTGGCGGCCAGCCAGAGCGACCAGAGCAGCATGGCGATGCGCCAGAACCAGATGGAGACGCTCAGCACGTAGGCCCGAGGCATCTCTCCGGCCACGCGGTCGACGTACCAGCTGAGCGAGGTGTCGCTGCTCATGGCGCCCGCCACCTGCATGTCCGGCTGCACCAGCAGCCCCTCGTGTACGGCGACGAAGAACAGCCCGAGCGCTCCCACGGTCCAGCCCACCAGCGTCAGCTGAAAGAGATTGAAGGCCCAGCGCTTGTCCAGCTGCTTCTGCTCCCGGTATGCCAGTACGAAGAACCAGGCGACCAGGAATAGGGCCACCGGTGCGGGCACCTGCGTCAGGCCCAGCCCCAGCAGAATCCACTGCCCTCGCCGCAAGGGGTTGTGGGGCGCCCGCGGCAGGACCAGCGCCACCATCACGATCATCAGCAGGTATCCCCAGAAGAGGATGGCCGGGCCCCAGGCCGGCCCGCCGGCCCAGAGCAGTAGGCGGTTGGAGGGAAGCTCGATGGTTACCCGCGCGTTGACGGCCGGGCGGCCCAGATCTACGGCCGGCACGCCCTGCACGGTCCCGATCCCGCCCGGCTGCTGCCACTGTACCTGCAGGTTGGATGCGCCCGGCTGCAGGGTGAAGCTCAGCTTGCGGCCCTTGCGCCGGATGGGCGACGCCTCTCCGTCGATCAGCAGCTGCTGGATGTCGGCCTTCTCCGGCAGGGATATGGAGTGTACACCGCCCACGCTGCTGCGCAGCGAAAGGCTCAATCCCGCTTTCAAGATCCGAATGCCCGGAGAGACCTCGAGCTCGGCCGAGTCGATGGTGGTGGACTGTCCGGCGACCGACTCGGGCCGGGCAAAGGCGATCCGCAGCTTCTCGCCGGGCCAGGGGTGGTAGACCGGCTCCCAGCGGCCGCCGCTCTGGTGCTGTACCGGGGCCAGCCCCTTCGTGCGGCACTGCCAGACCGGACCGCACTGCAGCACCCAGACCTCGCCCACTCTCCCCTCGCGGGAGGCGACCAGCCGGAGCTGCTCGCGCCGCTCCAGCTTGGAGCTCCAACTCAATTCGGTGTCATCCCGGCCCAAGGAGATGACCACCTCGCCCTTTTTGACCAGCGTATCCTTTTCCGTGACCGACTCGCCCGGCAGCAGCGGGTAGCGCGCCACCACCGGTGAGCCGGGGGGGCTCACCCGGCGGACGCTGGTCAGCACCTGCCACTCCCAGCTGGTGCCGATGACGAAGACGCGGGTGATCTCCAGCCAGGCCGGTAGCGTCTCCGACTGCAGCCGCTTTTCCGCGTCCACGTCGAGCAAACGGCTGATCTGGATGGACTGCTCGGCCCGCCCGTCCTCGCGCACGCCGTCCACCTTCCAGCCCTCGGCGTCGACCGCGACCCGGTGCGGCGCGTCCCCCAGGGTCAGCGTCAGCGAGTCGGCCGGGGGCAAGGGCCCCGCCATAGAGACGCGGTGCACGCCCGCGAGCACCCGCGCGTGCACGAAACCGTCCTCCTGCAGGCGAAGCGCCGCGCTCTCCCGTCCGTCGATCTGCACCGTTTCCGGCACCCAGGCGTCGGCCGGTCCGGGCAGGCGGAAGCTTCCCGCCGCGCCCGCGTGCACCTCGGCCGTCAAACGCAGGATATCGCGATCAACCGAGAGCGAGAGCGAATCGACCGAGACGCATTCCGGGTAGCAGGCGGCCGGCAGGGTGAGCTTTCGTTGCAGCTCGCCCCGCAGATCCTTGTCCGGGACATCCGCCCGCACCGGAGCGGGTGCAGCCAGCATTGCCGCGAACAGGGCCGCGCCTGCGGCAACAGCCGCTGCCGGCCCGCTCGCCGCGGAACCCGCCGGAGGCGGCGCGCTGCGCCGGGCCGCCCGCACCAGCCCCACGGCCAGCAACCCGAGCAGGATGACCCGCAGGAAGGACAGCAGCCGGTTGACCGCGGGCGAGAGCAGCCGGAGCTCGATACGGTGATCCCGCGCCACCGGCCCGGACCAGCTCATTTCCACCGCCTTCCAGTACCAGCTCGGAACGCCAGGGCCGGTCTGTACCACCGCCTTGGGATCCTGCTGTAGCGCGGCCAGGTTGCGCAGATACCCGTCGTAGGCTTGCTTGTCTGTCTTCGCCGCCCAATCGCGCGACGAGGCCCCGCTGCCGCGCCCTGCCGTCGCTCGCAGCCTCCGTACCTTGCGCTTCTCGGCGACCTGCGCGGGCAGGGCCTGCTGTTGCGCCGGCATGGGACCGCCCGCCTCGGGCTGGTCCACCGGCTCGGGCTCCCCGGGCTGCGGCTTCTCCTCGGCTACCTCGAGATTGAGGGAGGCGCTTGGCGGGGGAAGGATGTGCCGCCCGTACCAGCCCACGTCGTACCGCTCCTCGATCTGCGGGTAGAGCCCGATGCGGATCTGTTCGACCGCGAAAGGTACGGCGATCAAAAGCAGTGCGACCGCGCTCGCGCCGAACAGAATCCGCACCACCGTGCGCAGGCGGCCCTCGGGCACGATGCGCAACAGCGCTACCGCCGCCAGCAGGGAGAACCAGACCCCGAGCGGCGCCTCGGGCTCGTGGTAGCAGATAGCCAGTGTAAATAGACCGAGCGCGCCCCAGCCCCTCCCCACCAGCCGGGCCAGGGCCAGCGACATCAGCAGCACGAAGAAGAAGCCGAACAGATCCCAGCGCGAGATCCAGGTCTGCACCTCATCCACGCCGCTGGCCGAGAGCAGCGACCAGCCGGGCGGTAAATGCAGGGTGGCCTCGAGCTTCTGCACGTCCTCTGACCAGCCCACCGCCGGAAGCTCGTCCAGCGCTTTCTCGTTCCGCCACTCGGCCACCACGCGCAGATTCGCCTCGCGCAGCTCGACCCCCGGCTTACCGCTGGCGGGTGATCGCGTGATCAGTTGGTCCGTCTCGCCGCTGGCCACGTGCCCCAGATCGCCCTGCAGCAGATCGAGCCGGTACCCTTTGTGCAGGGTTCCGGTAAGGGTGTCGCGCGCGGTGTAGCCGCGCCCGTCCAGGTCGAGCCAGAGCTGCCGCTCGATCTGCAGGTGGTTGGGCGGCGGGTCGGGTTGGCCGCGGCGCACGGTCGCGATGCGCATCGCCTCTCCCGGTTTCAGCAGGTAGGCGGGCAGCGAGTGCCACTGCGCGTCCAGGTCGGTCCGCTTGGGGTCGATATTGGTCGGTCCGCTGATGGTCGCCTGCCGCACGCTCTCGTCCGCCGACCAGACCCAGATCTCGTTCCGCGGCCAGGGAGCCGGCCGTTTCGGCGCGACCAGCTGGTCGGGCGAGGCCTCGCTACGCGCCAGGATCTCCACCGTGTAGGTTCCGGCCTGCACCTGCACGAACAGGTTGCCGTCCCGCTCCAGCCGCGCCGGAAGCTCGGTTTTAAGCGCCATAGGCACCGTGCCCTGCAGCACCACCCGTCCCAGCTCTACCTCGCGCGCGCGCCCCCCCGCGCGCAGCCGCAGGCGCGTGGTCACCATCACCGGAACCCCGTCGTCGATGCGCCGGTGCACCGACAGCGAGATCTGCTCGCCCTGGCTCTGTCCTCGCTCGCTCCGCTTCAGCCAGAGCTTGCCCTCCTCGTCCCTGCGGGGAAACGGCACGGCCCGACCCTCGACCCGCAGCCTGACCAGCGCGGTGCTCTGCGGGATCTGCACCACCTCGGGCAGCGCCGGCCAGGTGAAGCGCCCCTGCACGCGGTGCTCGCCCGCCGCTAGCCTTAAATAGGGGCGACCGCCGCTTTGCAGCACCACCGCCGGCCGCCCGTCCACCTGCACCTCGGCCGGCCAGTGCGCGGTCGACCCGGGCAGCGGCGCATCGATCTCGCGGTGGCTTACCACGCGTTGCTCGAAGCTCCCGCCCGTGGCGCCGACCTCGATCCGCAGGCTGCCCGGCCAGAGGCAGACCGCCTTACCTTCTGCTACCGGGCAGAGGTGGTCGAGCCGGTCGTCCAGCACCCACTCGATCCAGGGCCGCAGGTCGGGCGGCACCTTCTCGCGGTCCAGCGGCTGCGCGGCCGCGCCCCGGGGCCACGCCCCCCACGTCCACGCCGCCACCACCGCCGCTACCACCGCCACTCGTAGCTCGCATCGGCTCGCCATGCTCTTCTCCCCTGGCCTGCTCTCGGATTCCAGCGCGGCCCTGCCGCGCGCAGACCCGCACGACCGCCACCCTCAACGCCCTGCTTTCTGTTATCATTAATAACTCATTTACCGCGACGAGGTTAGACGCCCCGAGCCCGCGGAGGACCGTTTCCGCACCCGCACCCCAGGAGCTGCTGATTGGCCGGTCCCAAGGATTACTTGGATAGCTTCGCCCTGCTTTCGCGAGACACCACGGAAGAGCAGCGCCGTTCTCTCTGGCGCCAGGGCATCGCTACGCTGGCGCGCGCCGCCATCGCCCAACAGCCGGTCCCGCTAGAAGGAATAAATCCCGATCTCCTGCTCCGCGCGGTGGGTACCGCGCTCAATGCGGGCCTGGTCGATGAGCTCGACTGGCTCTCGCCGCCCGCCGCGGCCGCGGCCATCTACGAGCTGGCCGCCGCCATCCCCGAGAGCCGTGAGCGGCGCGAGCTGGGCCGTCGCGTGCTGGCGCGTCTCAACGAGGGCGACGCCGGCACCTTTGTGGCGCTGGCCACCTCGCTGGCCGCCGAGTCGCGCCGCCTGCTCACCGGCTCCACCATGCGCGCGCGGGTGGCACTGGCCCTGGAGCTGCCCGCCGGCAAGGGCGTGTCGGCCGACGCCCTGGCGCTCGCCCTCATCTCGCGCCCTGACCTCAGGCGCGAGTGGCTGATCGACCCCTCCTCCGGCTCGCTTCCCTCCCGCCATATCGCCGCCCGCCTGCTGCAGCGCGCCGCCGGTGAGAGCGCCCGCCGTGCGCAGCAAGGCGACACCGGCAGCCTGCGTATTTTTCAGGAGCCCTCGGTCGCCGGCGCCTGGAAGCGACTGCTGGTCGATCGCGAGTCGCTGGTCTGGCGCCACGTGGCCGTGGCACGCGGCCTTCTCGCTCACGCCCTGCCCGACATGGCCGAGGAGATCGATCGCCACCTGGCCGCCGATCTCACGCCCACCGAGTGGCGGCGCGCCGCCGTCTCCCTGGTCGCGGGCATCGCCACCGAGCCGGACCGCACGCTGGCCCGCTGCCTCAGGCTGCTCGAGGATCAGTCGCTGAGGCGCGACCCCGGCCTTGCGGGCGCCATGATCTTCGGGATGTGTCCGGCAGCAGAGGCCGAGCCCGAGGCTGCCGAAATCCTGCTCGACGAGGTGGTACGAGTCGGTGGCCTGGAAGCCAGCGAGGCGCTGGTCGAGCTCAGGCGCGAGTTCGCCGACACGCCCTTTGGCGATCGTGCCGCTCGCTACGCGCGCGCCTGGTTGGAGGGGCTGCTCAACGGCGGGCGCATCGACGACGACGGGCGGGTCGCGCTCTGCGAGGCGCTCATTCAGGAGCTGCAGCCGTTGTCCGCGCGCGCCCGGCCCACCCTGCGCGACAGCCTCGATTTGGCGGTCGACGCTTTTGTGGAGAAGAGCGCGCGGCAGGCGCACATCGAGGCCCGGCTGGTCTTCCATGCCGCTCTGGAGATGGTGGCCGAGCTGGAGCAGGGCAACGAGGACGATCCCGAGGGGCGCCGCAACACCTTCCGCGCCCTGCGTGAGCTCGATGTAGCCGTGCTGGAGACCGCCACGCTCTACGATTTGCTGGCCGTGGGCGGCAAGGGCAAGGACGCGGGCGAGGCCACCGTCAGCCTGGACGACCTGTTCGAGCGTTTCACCAACTGGATGTTGCGCCGCGAGCAGAAGCCGATCGAGTCCAGCTCCTCCATCCGCCACCTGACCCTGCGGCTGAAGCGAATGCGCACGCTGCTGCACCTGGTCGACTCCGACGGCAGTTACGGCGAGGACGTAACAGGACAGCGCCGCGAGCGCCGCAAGAATACCGCCGCGCTGCTGCTCCGTCGCGCCCGTGACGACGTGCCTTCGCCGCTGCGGCGGGTGGTTTGCGCGGCGCTGGCCCGCTCCTGCGATGCGCTGGTACGCGACGATTTGTACGAGCTATCCGATGTCTTCGTGGCCGTGTCCGACAACGTCGCGGCCGAGCACGACCTCAACACCCTGGCCGAGGCCTCCATGATGCCCGACTTCCAGCCGCTGCTGGCCGCCTACGCGGAGCTGGTGCGGGTGGCGCGCGAGTCCAAGCGCTCCGGCCGCCAGGTGCGCGCCGCACTGGACGCGTTGGAGCGGCTGGCGCAGTCGCTGCCCTGGACCAGTACCCTCCGCGTCAGCGCTCTGCGCAACGGGCTGCTCGACCTGGGGCGCGACCTGGAGGTCATCGCCTCGGCCCGCTCGCTGCACGATCTCACCGAGGCGGCCGAGGGCTCCATCATGGAGCGCACCGGCGACACCGTATCCGCGCTCGCCCAGATCACCCTGGGCGCGCGTTGGCGCGTAGAGGAGAGCCGCGCACGCGACCTGCCCGCCAGCAGCGAGGGCCTGCACATGCTGGAGCGGGCGCTGCGGCGCGAGGTCCAGGAGTCCACCGAGATGTTCGAGGAGGTGGTGAGCATGGTCGCCGGCACCATGCGCCAGGAGCTGCCTCCCGCCATTGCCGAGACCCTCATCCTGGTGCTGGACCGCGTGCGCACCTACCCCGCCGACGGCCCGCCGGTACGCTACGACAGCTTTGTGCCGCCGCCGCCCAAGGAGGCGCCGCTGCCCCCCTGGATGCCGCCGCACCGTACCCTGGGCGGCTTCTACGTGCTGCGGGCGTTGGGCCACGGAGGGGTGGCCTCGGTCTTCGTGGTCAAGCGGGTCGAGGAGAAGCAGCTCGAGCACGCCGAGAATTTTGCCCTCAAGGTCCCCGACTACAACGCCGAGGTGGCCCGTACCCTCTCCGAGGAGCAGTTTCTCACCCTGTTCCGCGACGAGGCCGGTGCGCTGCTGGCGCTGCCCTCCCATCAGAACCTGGCCCGCTTCGTTACCTTTGACGCCGGCGCCCGACCCAAGCCCATCCTGGTCATGGAGCTGGTCGAGGGACCCTCGCTGGAACGGGTCATCGACCGCGGTGACATGGACATGCGCAGTGCCTTTGCGGTTCTCGACGGCGTGGGCGCCGGCCTGTCCAGGATGCACGGCGCGGGTATCGGCCACCTGGACATCAAGCCCGCCAACGTGATTTTGCGCGAACCGGCCATGGCCAGGGCCGCTAGCAAGAGCCCGCCCGCTACCCCGGTGCTGGTCGACTTCGGGCTGGCCGGACGCCATCTACGACCGGGCTGTGCCACCGGCCCCTACGGCGCCCCGGAGATTTGGGGCCTGTTCGAGGACGAGATCCGCAATCCCGCCCCCATGGCCGCCGACACCTACGCCTACGCCTGCCTCTGTTACGAGGTGCTAACCGGTGGCATCCTTTTCGAGGCGGCCGACGAGTTGGCCACCATTAGCGGCCACCTCAGCCACGACGGCGATCCACCGCGCCTGCAGGCGCTGAGCGGTAGCCGCGGCCTCGATGCGCTCCGCGACCTTCTCGGCAACGCGCTTCGCAAGCACCCGGCCGAGCGCATCGGCGTCGACGAGCTACGCGAGGGCATCGCGGAGTTGAGTACCGGCTTCCGCGACCACCCCTGGCCCCTGCGTTCGGCGTAGACCCCCCATACGTCCCCTTGCCAATTCGGGAGCTATCCGACCTCGAGATGGGTCATCTCGTCGGTGATACCCGCCTCGTCTTCCGGATACTCGTATATGGGCATGCGCGGCTCGGTCTCTCCCATAGAGTAGCCGTACAGGCTCTCGTACTCCGATACGTCTTCACCCAATGCCTCCAGCTGCAGCAAGTACTCGCTGATCGACTTGGATTCGATAATGACCACCTTTCCCATCTTGGCGATGATGGGGCTGTGCGCGCGGGTGGGATCGTGGTCGAACTCCAGGATGCGGCGGCCGTAGCGGGTAATGCCGATCACCCGGTAGGTCAGGCTCTTGCCCACGCCCGGCAGGTTGAGAACGTTGCGGTCGGTGGCCAGAAAGGGCAGGTTCGCCTCCTCGGTGATCTTTGCGATCATCCCCGGCGCTCTTTCGGGCTGCGAGGGAAGCTCCGTGATCTCCGGCAGGTATTTCTCGGGAACACGGCCCTTGTCCTTCTCCTCCATCTGCTCTTGCATGGCCCGGGCATTGGTGGCGAAGTTGTGGTTGTTCTCCATGTACCCCTTGGTGGTGAAGGTGTAGTAGGGAAGCACGCCGACCGAGTTGAGCACCTGTCGGAGCTTGGCGGTGTGGCCTCGGCGCGAGGCGGCGGTGCTGAACACCTGCTGGTTGGCGACCAGCCAGCCCGCGGCCGCCAGTCGTTCGATGGCCGCCTTTGACTCGGGCGTCACCTCCATCGGCGACTGGAAGTGGGTCTGGACGACGAACTGGCGAATGCCGATGCGGGAGGCCTTTTCCCGGAACGCGCGTAGCAGGTCGCCGAGCGCCGGGGTCACCCTTTGCGGCAGGTAGACCGGCAGGCGCGTACCCAGGCGCACCCGGACCATGGGCGCGTATTTGCCTCCGGCTGGGCGACGGGCATTGGCCTCGGCCTTGCGCTTCGCCATCTCGTACACGGCGTCCAGGATACGCTTCAAGGAGGTATCCGAGCTCATCAGCGCGTCGCCGCCCGTGATCAAGATATCCCTGATCTGTGCGTCGTTCTCGAAGTACGCCATCAGCTCGTCGAGCTTCTCCCAGAAGCTCTGCTTGGGTTTCAACGCATCGAGGTTGAAGTTGAGATTGCCGCGCTGGAACTCGTACATGCGCTGGCAGGAGGCGCACAGCCCGCCGCAGGCCCGGCCCATGGTGTCGGGGATGAGAATGGCGACCTCGGGGTAGCGGCGGTGGATGTTGTGGTGCGAGGGCAGGATCCAGCCCGCTGCGTTGGGCTTGCCCGGCTCGACCAGGTCCTCCTTTTCCCAGGCCACGATACGGCCGAACTCCTCGACCAGCTTCTGCGAGTAGATCACGTAGTCCCGGATGGCCATGTCGGCGCCGATGGCGAAATAGGGAACGCGTACGTGCAACAGCGACAGGTAGTATGGATTGACGAAGAAGGGGATGCTGGCCTTTTCGGCGCCGTACAGCACCTTCATCGTGTCGGGGTCGAGCGACCTGCCGAGCGCCTCGTTGAGCGCGTCGGCCGTGCGCACCGCGAAGCGCAGGTGAAACCTGCCGTCGCTCCACCACTCGAGCGCCCTCTCGAACTTGTCCTCGGGCGACATCCCTTCGTCGAACCTGTAGCGGTCGCTCCGGACCTCGCCTCGGTCGATCTTGTCGATGATCAGCCTCAGGATGCGGTCGCGGTTCTCTTCCCTGAGCTTGATGATGCGCGGATCGAGACCCGAGGGGTAGCGGTCCATCCAGGCCTCGAGCCGGGCTCGCGAGGGAATGCGGCGCTCGCTCTCGCCCCTCAGCTGCCGAAACAGGTGGAGCATATCCTCGAAGAAGAAGGGCTTGGCGCCGCCCGTTCCGTAAGTGACCGCCAGCCAGATCAGCTTGATGGGATTGCTGACGGCGAGCTCGCCCCTGAGGTTGGGATCGACGAACTCGCGGCCCGCATGATCGATGTAGTCGAGGATGCGGATGGCGGCGTAATCGGACCAGCCGAGCTTCTCGAAGGTCTCGCGTCCGGCGTCCTTGCCCTGGTAATAAGTCAGGGCAGGCTCGTTGCCCTCTAGCAGACGCAGTATCCAATTCCTAACGCCGACCAGCGCCTCGGTCTCGTTGTGCGAGCCGCGCATGATCTCGTCGAGCTTGGGATTCTCCTTCAGCAGCTGCTTGAGTTCGTTGTGAGAGCGAACATTAATCCCGATCTTGTCCAGTTCGGTTATCTGCTGCATCTCGCGTCCCATCCCCGGCATGTTCGGCGTTCGTGAAAGCACCCCATAGGTACATTATATTACGAGAAGAGGGAACGGAAAGGGTTGTGTTAGACTCTCAGGGGTAGATGACGACACCGCACTTCCCGTGGCACCGCATTTCTCTCTTTCTGTCTCGTAAGGACTTTTTCGTCGTCTTGTCGCTGCTACTCGTCGCGGTAGCTTTCGTTCCCTTTCTTCACGGTAATTTCGTTTGGGACGACGTTCATCTGATCGAGAACAACCCGGCGATGCAGCGCGACGACGGGTTTTACGCCATTCTCGGCCACGACCTGTGGGGACAAGCCACGGGGAAGCGAACGCAGCTCTACCATCCCCTGCCGATGTTGACGCTCTGGGCGCAGGCGCGTCTTACCGGTGTTCGCGTGGCGCCCCTGCGCTTTGGTAATTTGATACTCCACATCATCGCAGTCGCGCTCTTCGTTATCTGGCTCGAGCGTCGGAAGCTGCCGACCGGTCTCGCGCTGGCCGCCGGGCTGGTCGTGCTGGTCCATCCCAGCGTCACCGAGCCAGTGATGTGGTTGACCGGCCGTCACGACTCGTTGGCAGTCGTATGCGCCCTTTGCGGTCTTCTGCTCTGGACCGGGAGCGAAACGGAAGCGCTGGCCGGCCGTGCTTTCGGCGCCGGGCTGCTGTTCGCCGCCGCGTTTCTATGCAAAGAACAGTATATCGTATTGCCGGCGCTTCCGTTGTTGTGGACTTCTTCCCGACTCCTGCTGGAACGCTATCGCCCGCCTGTCTCTGGCTTATTCGCGATAGGGCTGATCTTCCTGCCGCTGATCGGCGTGATCGGGATCCGTACCGGCTTGCTGGGCATATCGCTCGGCGCCACGCAGGCCGGCGCACCGCTCGACGAGCAGGCGATCCATTTCGCCTCGGTAGTCGCACACTACACCGCGCAGTTGGCGAGCTTCGAAAACAGCCCGACCATCGCACCGTATCGCGCGCTGGCTCCGGAAGCCGCACTCGCCGTCTGGGCGCTACTGCTGCTGGCGAGCGTTGTGCTGGGTCGTCGCGTCGTACGAGGCGCCGCCCACGGTCGACTCGCCTGGCAAGGATGGATTTGGTATCTGCTCGCGCTCGCGCCCCATGTCGTATCGGTGCCGAGCATCGGGCTTTATGGCAACCGATATGGGTATTTCGCGCTGTTCGGTCTGGCGGTCTGCGCCGCGTCGCTGGCGGCGAGCATACCGCTCGCCATGACCCCGGGGAGGCGCGCGCTCTATCTCTGTGTGCTGCTGTTCGCGTGCACCGGTTTGACCTTCAGGACCGGTAGAGAAGCGAGCCATTTCCGCTCCAATCTCGAGCTGTTCGGCGCTGACCTGGAACGTGACCCGGGCAACGGGCACGCGCTATACCACTACGCTACCGCGGTGGTCCGCTCCGCAGGCTGCCGTGAGGCGCTGCCGCTCTTCATACGCGCCACCGAGCTCGCGCCGAGCTACAAGCGCCCGTGGCACAACGCGGCCGGTTGCGCGATAAACCTCGGACACGCCCGGATGGCCGTACGATTTGCGCGGCGCGCCGTCGAGCTGGCACCTCGCGATCCGGGCGCGCAATACAATCTCGGGTTATCGCTGCTTTCTATCGGCCAGCGAGAAGCCGGAGTCGCTCACCTGCAACGGGCCGTCCAGCTGTCGCCGGGATACGAGAGAGCAAGACGCCTGCTACGAAACCTACGGTCCGAGTCGCCCGCCGACCGGAACGAGAGGGTGCGATGAAGAAGGATACCCGGATCGAAGGCTATTCCCCGCTTTTCGTACTCTTGGCGACCGCGGTCTCCGGGTTGATCGCATACAGCTCCCAAATCAACGGCAGCGTTCCGTTAGCCGACGAAATACCCTATCTATGCGCGTTCAACGCCTTCGTGCAGGACGAGAACCCCTATCGCTGTGCACGCTTTTTCTATCCACCCGCGATGGCGGCGTCCGGGGGTTGGGTGCTCGAGAAGGGGTCTGTCGAAGCGACGCTGGCGGGGATGCGGTGGTTCTGTCTGATCTCGGCGATTTCTCTGGTGGTCTTTAGCGTGCAGCGCTTGTCCGCGTCGTGGCCGGTGCGCGCCGCCGCGGGTGCGGCCCTGATCGCGTTTGGCCCGGGGGTGCGCGAAGCGATGGCAGTCGGAAACATCAGTCCGATCGCGGTCGTCCTTTCGGTGTTCGCCCTGTCGATCTGGCCGCGCTGGCCGATCGCGGCGGGTCTTCTGTTGGGGACGGGAGTCTCGATCAAGCCGATAGCCGCAATGGCCATTCCCCTTCTCGCGGTTCATGGCGCTATTCATCGCACCAGAACCGCCTGGGTGGCGGGTGCCTGCGCGGCGGTGCTGGCTATCGTTTCGTGGCTACCCTGGCTAGCGCTGCTACCCGATATGCTCGCTAGCGTTCCTGCACACGAGGGGGCCATACACAATATCTCCCTGCAACGTATAGCCGGGATACTGAAGGTGCCGTTCCCTGCCTACGTGGCCGCGGCCTGCGTCGGACTCGGATTCTGCGCCTACCTGAGCAGACGCGAGCTCTCCCCCTCGGCTTTGCTCGATGTTTGTATCGCTGCGTGCCTCCTTTCTCTGCCCGTTGTTTGGGAACATACTTTCATCCTCGCCTATCCGATCGTCGCCGCTGCCGTGGCGAGGATGAGCGACAGGTTGCGCAGCGGCGCGCTTCCCCGCCGAAGAGCCGTAGCCGAGGCGTTGTGGGTTGGTGCAGCCGCCATATGGAGTCTGCAGACCGACGCACTGGGCGACTTGTCCGAATACCTGCCGCCGATGGCGTCGGTTGTGCTGTTGGCCGCCGGAGTGGCGTTACCCACCGTACTCGCCATCTACGCCGGCACCGAGAGGGGAAAGCAGGGCTTAATCGTCGACTCGGGGTAGGCGGTTACCCCACGCCTCCCGCTCGAAAATGCACCACGTTTCCTCGGTTCGGCGGAGCCACGTCCCGCATCGCCGCGCTCCGAAATATTCGGTCCGCATTCTAAGGTGTGTTCTTGTAAGGACTGGGTAGCGGGGGGGCGTCGTCTTCGTCCGGAGGCGCGGGCGGCGTTTCCGGTTTCTTTTCTTCGGGGGGCGGCTCGGGCGCCTCATCTTTGGGAGGCGGCTCGGGCGCCTCGTCTTTAGGAGGCGGTTTTGACTCTTCGTTTTCGCTAGGGGAGACCTTCTCGGGCTCGTCCGCCGGGGCTCTATCTACGGGAGACGAGGGGGGCGACGGTTTCTTCTGGATCGATACCTGGGGCTCAAGGGCGACGTCGAACACCAGACTGTTGCCTTGGATGGGCTGTCGGATGACCGTATCGAAGTATCCATCCTTCACGAACTCCACCACCAGCTTGTGCCCCTGGCTGGCGCCCGGGCCCTGCCAGGTCAACGTGGTCGGCGTGTTACCCACCTCCAGCTCGTCGATGAAGACGGTGGCTCCGGGAGGCGTGGAACGCAAGGTGATCTCCACCGTAGGCTCGGAAGAGGCTTCCGCGCGATTTCTCCGGGTGCTGCGTGTTTCGGCAGCCTCCTTTTCCTCGAGCGGCGCTTGCTCCCGCGCCTCGGTCGTCTTCGGCCTGGCGGTATCCGGTCCCGCGGCCCGCGGTTCGACCGGTTTCGGTTCGGTCTCTACCCTTCGGGTCGTGCCCGGTTCGAGTTCTTGCGGCCGCGCTTCGGGAGACCGCGACCCGGTCGGGGTGACCGGTATTCGGTCGGGATCGGTCGGTTGTTGGAAAGAATCGACCGGTTGTTCGGAAGAAGTAGCCGGTTGTCCGAGGGAATCGGCCGGTTGCCCGGCTGGCGAGGCCGGTTCCGAGGGAAAGGTTTCGTTTTGATATACGACCGGCTCCATTAAAACCCCGGCGTCCGGCGATTCCCCGCCGTCTAGTAAATAGACGGCGGCGGCCGCGAATCCCGCGATGATCACGGCCGCGAGACCCTGCCAGGCATGGCTGGAGCGCGCGGCGGGACGCGCGTGTACCGTTGTCTCGTCTTCGGGCGACAACCAGAGCTGTTGCGCGTCTACCGTTCCCGGTCCGCCGGTTTGCTCCGCGGGCGCCGGCGGAGGCTCGCGCCGCCGCTCCGGTAAAGGCGGGCTGGCCCGCCGGATAGCGGGCGACGACGGTGGGGCCGGCGCGGGGGAGGCGACGTGACCGGTCGACGTGGGTACGTGTCCGATCTTCAGCTCGATCGCCGCCTGTTTCAGCGCCTCGAGCAGATGGGTGATATCGCGAAAGCGCCCGTCCGGTTGCTTTGCGATACAGGTCATCACTATTTGTTGCAGCGCCGCGGGTACCTCGGCGCGGGGATTGGCCACCTGCAGGGGCGGCGGCGCCTTGTTGACGTGGGCCAGCAGGATGTCCATGGGGTTGGGGTGGTCGAAGGGCACCTTTCCGACCAGCATCTGGTAGAGGATCACGCCCAGCGAGTAGATGTCGGCGCGGGCGTCCAGTCGCTGCCCCCGGACCTGTTCCGGCGCGATGTACTTGGGTGAGCCGGCTACCGTGCCCACCTGGGTGAGGTCCTCCTGCCTGTCCGACCGCAGCTTCTTGACCAGCCCGAAGTCCAGCAGCTTGACGAAGTCCTCGCCCCCCGAGTTCCGCTGCAGCACCACGTTGGACGGCTTCAGGTCGCGATGGATCACATCCTGCGCGTGTGCTTCCTGCAACGACTGGCAGATCTGTCGCGCGATCTCGATGACCCGCGCCGGATCGAGGTAACCCCGGGCGTGGATCAGGTCGCTCAGCGTCTGGCCCTCCAGATACTCCATGGCGATGTAGTAGACATCCTCGTCGCTTCCGTAGTCGAAGATGGTGACCGTGTGCGGGTTGCTGAGCCTCGCCAGCGTTTCGGCCTCCCGGAAGAAGCGCTGGTAGAACTCGGAGTCCTGGATATTGTCCATGCCGGGATCATCGACACTGGGGCTGAGCACCTTGAGCGCCACCGGGCGGCCCAGCGGCACCTGCTCGGCGCGGTAGACCTTCCCCATGGAACCGCGGGCAATGACCGAGAGAACCCGATACCGTCCGCTGATGACGTGGCCGATCAGCGGATCGCGCGTTTCTCCCGGCCGCGAGGGTGGATTGCGCATGGCTCCGGTGGTGCCGTCCTGGATGATGATACCACCCCGCTGGTCCGACGGTTAGCGACCAGGTTCGCTTTCCGGTCGGGATGGAACGCTTCGCGACGCACGATGGCTGATCCGATAGCGCAACTACGAAACGCCCCGGCTATACGCTAGACTGGTCCGAGCGGAGGGAAGCCATGCGGATGCAGATGTGGGTGGCGGCAGCTGTTTCGGGCCTTATCGTCGCGGCGGCGGGCTGTAGCGAGGAAGGTGGAGGCGGTGAAACGGCGGGAGCAGGATCGGGCGGCGCCGGAGCGCAGGCCGGAACCGGCGGAGGTGCGGGCGCGTCAGGCGCGGGTACCGATGGCGGCGGGAGCGGCGGCGAAGCGGGCTCTGCGGGAGCCGGGGCCGGAACGGACGGTGAAGCGGGCGCTTCGGGCGCGGCCGGCGGAGACCGGGCCGGCACCGGGGGCGCAGGGGGCGAAACCGCCGGGGAGGGCGGAAGCGCAGGTGCGGGCGGAAGCGCAGGTGCGGCGGGTACCGCGGATTGCCCCATATTCCCAGCGGACAATCCCTGGAACACCGACGTCTCGGCATACCCGGTCCACGCCAACTCCGACGCCTACATCGCGTCCATCGGAAGCGACGGGACCATGCACGCGGACTTCGGCACGGTCTGGCAGGGCGCGCCCAACGGCATCCCCTTCGCGGAGGTAGCTGCGAGCACACCTCGCGTCACGGTCGAGTTCGACTACGCGCCGGAGAGCGACCCCGGCCCCTATCCCATCCCGGCCGATCCGCCCATCGAGGGTGGTCCCGACGGCGACGGCGATCGCCATATCCTCATGCTGGATCGGGAGAGCTGCGTCCTGTACGAGCTATTCTACGCCTGGCCGCCGGGCGAGGGAGACAACCCCTTCGACGACAGCTGGTACGCCGGCTCCGGCGCCGTGTTCGATCTGCGCAGCAACGCCCTGCGCAACGACTACTGGACCTCGGCCGACGCGGCCGGGTTGCCCATTTTCCCCGGGCTGGTCCGCTACCAGGAGGCGGTGGAGGCGGGCGAGATCGCGCACGCGCTTCGCTTCACCGCCAGCCAGACCCAGCGAGCTTTCATCCACCCCGCCACCCATTTCGCCAGCAGCAGCACTGACGGGAATCACCCGCCCATGGGCCTGCGGCTGCGGATGAAGGCCGATTACGATATCTCCGGTTTCTCGCCCGAGGTCCAGGTCATCCTGCGCGCGCTGAAGAAGTACGGCATGTTCCTGGCCGACAACGGCTCGGACTGGTTCCTGAGCGGGGCGCCGGATCCGCGCTGGAACGACGAGCACCTGCACGAGCTGCACGCGGTGCCAGGCTCGGCCTTCGAGGCAGTGGATACCGGTCCGCTCATCTACTAGGTGGAAGGTCCCCTGCTACCTCTCTACGTCTAACGAAATCGAATAACTCGTTTAGGAGATCAACAATGTACTGGCGGTCGTGTCTGGTTCTTGTCCTTTCCTCGGTTTTGGCAGGCGTTGGCTGTTCGGCGATCAGCGACTTCGGCGACTACGAATTCGTCGAGACGCCGGAAACCGGTGAAGACGGCGGCGGGTCCGCAGGCGAGGACGGGGCTGGCGAAGGGGGCGGCGGGTCCGCGGGCGAGGATGGCGCTGGCGAGGGCGGTGGAGGTGCTGGCGGTGAAGACCACCTCGATGCTGGCGGCGGAACCGGAGGCGAGGACGGCTTCGACGGAGGAGGTACGGACGGCGAAGATGCCGGCCCGCCGTTGAGTTGCGGCGACGGGAACACGGACGCGGGGGAGCAGTGCGACGACGGCAATAGGTTCCTCGGCGACGGCTGCGAGCCCGATTGTACCTTTACCTGTACCGGGAACGCCGAGTGCGACGACGGGCAGATCTGCAACGGAGCCGAAACCTGTAACGCGGAGCACAGGTGCGAACCGGGCGAAAACCTGGTAGGCGACGACTGCCCGCTCGGCGACGGCGGCACGGGGAGCTGTGGCTTCGGACTGTGTATTGCCCCCGATTGTGGCGACGGCGAGGTGGACAGCGGTGAGGATTGCGACGACGGCGGAGAATCGGACAGTTGCAACGCCGACTGCACCCCTGCTTCGTGCGGCGACGGAAAGCCGAATGCCACTGCCGGCGAGGAATGTGACGACGGTGACGAGAGTTTTTACTGCAATGCCGATTGCACCGGCGCGGCCTGCGGCGACGGCACCATCAACGCGACAGCCGGGGAGCAGTGTGATGACGGGAATCTGACCGTGGGCGACGGTTGCGAGCCCGATTGCTCTTTCACCTGTGATGACAATGCCGATTGTGACGACGGCGAATTCTGCAACGGCGACGAAACCTGCGGCGATGAGCACGTCTGTGAGGCGGGCGCGGATCGCGACGACGAGAGTTGTTCGATGGTCGGCGGCGGTGCGGGGGTATGCCGTTTCGGTTTGTGCGTACCTCCCGGTTGCGGCAATGGAGTCGTAGACGACGGCGAAGAATGCGACGAAAGCGGCGAGTCAGCCGACTGCGACGCCGACTGCACGGAGGTGAGCTGTGGTGACGGCGTGACCAATTCGACCGCAGACGAGGTCTGCGACGACGGCAACACCAGCGACTGCGACGGTTGCCGGGGTGACTGCAGCGCGGTGGAGACCGGCTGTAACGACGGCTTCACCTGCGGGGCCGAGGCTTGCGACGACGGCAATAACGACGACTGCGATGGCTGTCGCGGTGACTGCAGTGCGCTGGAAACGGGCTGCGGCGATGGCTTCACCTGCGGAGCGGAGGCCTGCGACGACGCCAACACGGACGACTGCGACGGGTGCCGTGGGGACTGCAGCGGGTTGGAGACCGGCTGCAACGACGGCTTCACCTGCGGAGCCGAGGCTTGCGACGACGGCAATAACGACGACTGTGACGGATGCCGCGGGGACTGCGGCGCGGTGGAGACGGGTTGCGGCGACGGCTCCACTTGCGAAGCCGAGACTTGCGACGACGGCAACACGGACGACTGCGACGGCTGCCGCGGGGACTGCAGCGCATTGGAGACGGGCTGCGGCGACGGCTTCACCTGCGGCGCCGAGGCCTGCGACGACGCCAACACGGACGATTGCGACGGCTGCCGCGGGGACTGCAGCGCGCCGGAAACCGGCTGCGGCGACGGCTTCACCTGCGGCGCCGAGGCCTGCGACGACGGCAACACGGACGACTGCGACGGCTGCCGCGGGGATTGCACCGCATTGGAGACGGGCTGCGGCGATGGTTTTACCTGCGGAGCGGAGGCCTGCGACGACGCCAACACGGACGACTGCGACGGCTGCCACGGGGACTGCAGCGCGCTGGAAACGGGCTGCGGCGACGGCTTCACTTGTGGCGTCGAGGTTTGCGACGACGGCAACACGGACGACTGCGACGGATGCCGCGGAGACTGCTCCGCAACAGAGACAGGGTGCGGCGACGGCTTCGTCTGCGACGACGAGCAGTGCGATGGAACCAACCTGAATGGCCATACCTGCGACGAATTCGGCCTACCGTATGGGGTGCCGACCTGCCTCGACTGCCAGGTCGTGTCTACCGGTTGTGGTGATTGCGGCGCTGTCGAGGACTTCGAGTCCGGCACCTGGCCCTGGAGCCCCTGGGTTGAGGCTTCTTCGAGCGGTCTGCCGGGAACGGTCGACCCGGCATACGCGCATTCCGGCTCGGGAGGGCTCTACTATTCCAGTAACTGGCACTATCGAACGGACTTCACCTTTGGCACGGTCCCCGGCCAGACCCTTTACTGGTGGGTGAATACTCAGACGAACAACGGACGAGCCTACTTCGGGTTTTCCGCCACCGCCGCCGGCACGCGGACCTTGACCGCTGCGCCCAATACGGACGAGTTCTGTTTCATGGACAGTACCGGTTGGGGCTATACCATCGTGGCAACCGTACCGCAGAGTTATACTCTGAATACCTGGTACAAGGTCGTCGTGGAGTACCTGGGAGGCGGGGGCTACGAAGGGCGGCTTTACGCCTCCGACGGCGTGACCCTGATCAACAGCCTGTTTCACGACTATGGTTCCGCGTCGCCGGGCGGAGTCGCCATGCGAACGACCTATTTCGCCGCCGACGACATCAAGATACCGTGCGGGGAACCCCGGAATCTGCTGATCGTCTACGGGAACGCGAGCGATAGTTACCTGACGTGCGTCATCGAGGGTTTAACGCCCTACTTCGGCACCGTAACCGCGATCAGCGGCGTGCCCACGGAAGAAGATCTCGACGCGCACGATGCGGTGCTGGTGTACAACAACGGAGGCCACGGCGATTCCGAGGGCCTGGGCAACGCGCTCGCCGACTTCTTCGACGAAAAGGGTCACGTGGTGGAGGCGCTTTACGGAACCGGCGACCTGAGTCCGATGTCGGGACGCTGGGCGGACGACGGCTACCGGCTGCTGAGCGGTTCGTATATCAGCGACAGAGTGGCCCTGGGAGAGGTCGCCGAGCCGGAAAGCCCGTTGATGGCCGATATCAACGCATTCGCGGCCACGCGAAGCGTGGACGGCAGTGTGATCAACGGTGGTATCGTGGTCGCCAGCTATGATAACGGTATGCCGATCGTCGTGCGAAGCGTGAAGAACGGCCACAACCGGGTCGACCTGGGGATGTTCCCCGGCGGGTGCTACGGGGGCCACTGGACGGGTAACGGCTTCGAGCTGATGCGCAACGCGCTCAAGTACTGACGCCGGACAGACGGAGACGGCGGGGGCGGTGTCTTTTTTCCAAGGACCGCGCGGTTTCGGGGTCACATTTCGCGCGGGAGTGGAACCCAGATAGGGCAAGCTTTTTGAAATGGTTTTCGGTCGAGAAAGGTGAAGGCCATGCGATGGACCTTGTCGTTGTGGGTATTGGTCACCTGGCTATCGTGCGCGCCGCAGAGAACGCCGGCGGACCAGGCGGCGGCCACCGTTAGAGTCGTGAGGGGTTCGGCCGCCGTACAGGGTGAGCGGTTCCGCGGTCCCGCTCGCCTGCAGCGAGAGGAATCGCTCGCAATCGGCGCCGAGGGACGCGCCTTTGTCGAGCTGGACGGCGGGCCCCTGTTGTTACTGGACAGCAATACCGAACTGGGAATCGAGAGCGAGCAACAGGTGGTGCTGGCAAAAGGGCGGCTCTTTGCCCAGGTGCACGAAGGGGACGAGCTTTCGGTGTCGTTTCTGAAGGCCGTGCTGAAGAGCTCGGACGCGGATTGCGCCGTACAGGTGCGGGACGAGGTGGCCACGGTGCAGGTCGTGCGCGGAGTGGTGGCGGTGCGACTGGACAAGAAACGCTCGCTGGTACGTACCGGTGAGAGCCTGCGCCTCGACAAGGGCGAGATCGAGGTCACCCCCTCGGTGCTCTGGCAGGACTGGACCGGAGGGCTGGCGCAGACGGGCCCCTTGGCGCGAGAGCTGCCCCAGGGCATGGGCGTGCTCGAGGGGCGGGTGCCCGACGAGCTGGGAAAGGCGCGCTGGCCGCTGGTCATTCGCCGGCTGGACGTGCGGGTGACCGTCGACAGGGATCTGGCCATCACCGAGATCGACCAGGTCTTCTTCAACCCGGCCGGCGACACGGTGGAGGGGCTGTACCGTTTCCAGACCCCGCCGGATGCCATTCTGCAGCGCTTCGCGGTCGACCGCGACGGACAGCTGGTGCAGGGATACGTCCGTGAAAAGGCCCAGGCTCGCAAGGACTACGAGGCGCAGGTCTACCAGGGCTCCACCGATGACCCGGCGCTGCTGGAATGGATCTCGCCCGGGGCCTACAAGGCGCGCATCTATCCCATCGAGGCTGCGGCCACCCGGCGTATTGTGGTCCGTTATGCCCAGTGGTTGACCCGGGCGCATCCGGGCGCTCCGCGCCTGTACCGCTACCCCATGGCAACCGGTGCGGCAGCGCCCTACGTGGAGGACTTTTCCCTGAGCGTGGACTACGCCGCTGCGGGCGCGGGCCGGGTCCGCGCGGGCATGGGCGCCGAGCTCTCGGACAACACCCTGATCCTGCGCCGCAACGATTTCCGCCCGCGCGCCGATTTCTGGCTCGAGCTCTTCGACAACAGGGGCGCCTCGGTTTCGGCCAGCGCCTACACGGCGGCGCACCAGCCGCCCAAGCGCGCCGAGGGGTCCCGCCAGGTGGTCAACGAGGCGGACGAGCGCGACTACTACTTGCTGCCGGTGGTCTTGGCGGACGACCTGGTGCCGGAAGAGGCGCCGGAGGGCCTGGACCTGGTCATCGTGGCGGACATCTCGGCCGGGACCGACCGCTCACACCTGGAGCTGGGGCGCGCGGCGGTCGAGGCCCTAGCGGCGCAGCTGCACGAAAAGGACCGGCTGGCGGTGGTGACGGCCGATATCACCATCCGCGCCTTGCCGGGCTCGGACAAGCCCGAGCTACAGCCGGCCACCGAGGACAACCTGCGAAAACAGCTGGAAGCGCTGGCGCGGGTGCCGGCCGCGGGCGCCACCGATCTGGGCGAGGCCCTGTCCGCCGCCGCCGCGCTGCTCGACCCCGGGCGACCCTCGGCTTTGATCTATGTAGGCGACGGCTCGGCCACGGTGGGCGCCATGGACACCGACTCGCTGTTACAGAAGATGCAACGCCTGCCCTACAAGCCGCGCCTCTATGCCGTGGCCGTGGGCGGCCACTCGGAGCTGGGGCTCTTGTCGGCGCTCACCCGGGGCGGCGGGCTGGCGCTGCGGGTGGAAGAGCCGGCCGACGCGGCCTTCGCAGCGCTGCGCATCGCGGGCCACGCCCAGCGCCCGGCGGCGCAGAAGGTGACCGTGGACCTGGGATCGGGCATCGATCAGGTTTTTCCCCGGGAGCCGGTGGACGTGCTGCTGGGCGAGCCCCTGCAGGTGGTGGGGCGGGTTCAGGGAACCATGCCCGGGCGGGTGAAGGTCGAGGGCACTGTTCTCGGCAAGCCCTTTGAGAGGACCATCCAGGTACAGTCGAGCTCGATAGAGGACTCCGGGGATCTGCGCCTGCGCTGGGCGGCGCAGCGGCTGCGCCAGCTCTTGCTAGAGAACGCGGGCCGAGAGGCGGTGGCCGAGCTGGGCACGCGCTACGGATTGATCACGCCTTACACGAGCTATTACGTGCCCTCTGCCCGCGAGCTCAGGCAGATGGGGCAGCACTCGCGCTTACTGCGTTACCAGCCGTTGCAGGTGGCCTGCGTCGATCGGTTGCCGCGCGCTTCCCAGCTCGCCCTGAGCGTCCTGCTCGCACCGCTTGCGCTGGTGGGTTGTGACAGCAAGACGGATAGAGCGTCGGCGCCGGCGGTAACCGAGGAATACCTGGAACAGGAGACGCCCGCGTGGCTCGAGGCGCCGGAGGGCGCCGGCAAGCGCCACCAGGGCGAAGAAGGCGCGATGGGCGAGGCGCCGGCAGAGCGCAGGGTCCGTGCGAAACGCGCGACGTCCGCGATCCGGGGACCCGACGAAAACCAGGACCCGCACATGGCTCGCGAACAGGCGAAGGCGGTGGCTGAACGAGCGGCGATTGTCGATCGTTTGGAGTCGGAGTCCGAGCCGGATGCGCCTTCCGAGCAACTGGATGACCTACTCGCATCTGCCAAGAGCGCGCCAGCGCCGGCGAGCGCTCCCCCCAAAACCACCGCCCTGGGAGATGATCCGCTGAGCGCGCTCGGCGATCTGATCGGCGACAAGGCTAGCGCGATGAATGGCCTGGGCATGAGGGGAACCGGACGCGGCGGCGGTGGAACGGGCGAGGGCACCATCGGCCTGGGCAACCTCGGCACCATCGGTCATGGCGCGGGCGGCGGCGAAGGGGCAGGGTATGGCGCGGGCGGCGACGGATCGCGCGGCAGGCGCGCCGCGATCCCGCGCATCCGCGTCGGTACGGCCGAGGTGCGCGGCTCGCTTTCCAAGGAGATCATTCGCCGCATAATTCGCCGCCATATCAACGAGGTCCGCTTCTGCTACGAGCAGGGGCTGAACGAGCGCCCGGCCATGCAGGGCAAGGTAGCCGTGAAGTTCATCATCTCTCCCACAGGCGCCGTGCAGACCGCGGCCGTGGCCCAAAGCACCCTGGCCAACGCCCGGACCGAACAGTGCATCGCCCAGGCCGTGCGCCGCTGGACCTTTCCCAAGCCCGAGGGCGGCGGCATCGTGGTGGTGACCTATCCCTTCATGCTGCAGACGTCCGACGATCCGGGCAAGACCACCCAGACCACCTACACCAGCACCATCCAGACCCCCACCGCCCACCTGGTCACCACCTGGTCGGTCACCTCGCACCAGCGCAAGCAGTGTAGCGATGCCGCCTTCCTCTCTCTGGAGGACCGCCGGGAGTTGTGGCGCGAAAGGCTACAAAAAGTAAACAGCGCGTCGCTCTGGGCCGTCGTTTTCCACCAGGCGGTTCGGGATTGCGAGATCAAGAGCTTTCGCGACCGCCGGGCCATCTTGCTGGTCATGCTCGACCGTGCCGGCAGCATGGACAACATGCTGGCGCTCTACGGCGCCATGGACGGGTTGAGCGAGCGATCGTATCTGCGCCAGGTAATCCTCAAGCGGGTGCGCACGGCCGAGGACCTGAAGAAAGTGCGCCAGGCGCTTCAGCTGAGCGGTTCCGTCGACTGGGCGCTGCTCAACGAGCTGCTCGACAAGGCCAGGACGCCCGAGGCCAAGATAGAGGTGCTGCGCGATCTGATCGCCCAGGGACGCTACAGCTACGACTTGTACCTGCGCCTGCTCACCCTGCTGGAGCAGACGGGCAAGATGGAGCAGGCCTATCGTCTGGCCCGCGACCTCAGGCGCGATCCGGGCGCCGACGCCCGCGTGCGCACCGCCATCGGCGAGATGTACCTGCGCCGGGAACAAGAGGTCGAGGCGCGGCGCGCCTTCAGCGAGATCGTGGAGTTCGCGCCCACCGACGAAACCGCGCGCCGCCGGCTGGGAGACCTCTACCGCGCTCACGGCTGGTACGAGGATGCCTACCGGCAGTACCAGACCCTGGCCTTCATCCGTCCCGATGACCTCTCGGTATTGCTGCTTCTGGCGCAAGCGGCAGCCGGCGCCGGCCGGGTGGACGAGGCCCTGCGGCTGGAGGCCCGGGTGGCGGCCACGGCCGAGCCGGGCCATTCCAGCGGGCTGTCTCGCACGGCCATCCTCTGGTCGTCGGTCAGGTTCGCCCGGCTCCGCCAGCAGGCGCGCGAGGCCGGGGACAAGGAGCGGCTCTCGGCGCTCACCTCTCGCATGCGCCGTTCGGGGGTGCTGCGCGAGGCCTCGGACCTGAGGGCGGTGCTGGTCTGGTCCCACCCGGACGCGCGGCTGTCGCTCTTCTCCGCCTACCCGCAAGGGCGCCTGATCCGGCCCACGGATATCGCGCCGGAATACGGAATAGAAGCCTTTGACGTGCCCGAGCGGGAAAAGGGGGTGCACAAGCTGGAGGTGCGGCGCAAACCAGGGGTGCTGGATGCAGAGGTGCAGGCCGAGCTCTGGGTGATCTTCCGCGAGGGAGAGCCCGACGAGCGGGTAGAACGGATCGATCTGCATTTCGACCAGGAGCGCAAGGCCTTGGCCTGGACCGTGACCGGCGACGAGGTGCAGAAAGCGCAGCCAAGCCAGGCGGCTCTGAAAGCGGAGGCAGTACGATGAACAAACGTGATTCTGCCATCCGTATCCTCTTGCTGCTCGCGGCCGTCGCCTTCTGCGCCGCTTTGGTCTGGCTGTACATCACCTGGCCCACCCCGCCCGCGCCCGCGGCCACCGTGGCCACGGCCGAGCCCATCGGCGGAACCCTGACCCTGCAGCGCGAGTCGTACCGGCAGGAGGTCCGGCGCCCCGCGCGCGTCGAGGACGGCTCCCGGGTACAGACCGAGGCATCCCGACACGCCTGGCTGCGCCTGGACAACGGCGCCTTTGTCCTGCTGGGCGACAAGACCGATCTCACCGTGCACCTGAACAAGCTTATCCTGCGCTCGGGCCGGGTATGGGTCGACACCTCGGCCGCCGAGGAGACCGAGCTCGGAACCGCGCACGGGCAGCTGGGGGCGCAGGGGGCGAGCTTCGCCGTGGCGGCGGCGAGCGAAGAGGCGGTCGAGGTCTACTGCGGCTCTGGCGAGGTCACCTATCGGGCGGAGAAGAAGGGAGGCAGCATTCAGCAGGGGGAGAGCCTTTTATTGAGCTCTGCCGGCGCGCGGGTAAAGCCCGAGGGATTGTGGGACGACTGGACCGGCGGGCTGGCCGTGCCCCAGGGGACGCTGCAGCGCGAGGTGCGAACGGTGGGTGATCTAGCCGGTCGCCTGGTGACCGACTCGGGCAAGGCGCGCCTGCCGCTTCCGGTACGAGCGCACCAGGTCTCCACCGCCATCGACGGCGACTTCGCGGTGACCGAGGTCACCCAGAGCTTCTTCAACGCCCGCAGCGAGGTGCTGGAGGCGGAATACGCCGTGCGAATCCCGGACGGCGCTACCGTGGCCGCTTTTGCCGTGGACACCGGGTCGGGGTTCCAGCAGGCCTCCATCGGGGTGCTGGAGATGGCCGAGGACGGCGAGCCGCGTTTCGACGATCCGAGCACCGAGGGCAGCGTCCTGACCTATCAGGCGCCGGGCAGGCTGAGGGCGCGCGTCTATCCGGTCAATGCCGGGGCCACCGTGCGGGTGCGCCTGCGCTATACCGAATGGCTGCAGCGGCAGGGCGACCGGCGGACCTATGTCTATCCCATGGGGGACGGCGGAGAGCCGCCGCTTCTGAGCGAGTTCACCCTGGAGGTCAAGGTAAGCGACGCGGCCACGGGCGCCTTCCGGGCCGGCATGGGCGCCAGCGTGGAGGGGTCCAGGGTGGTCTTGCGGCGCAGCGATTTTCGCCCGCGCGCCGACTTCTACCTCGATCTGATCGATTCCGCGACCGGCTCGCAACGGTATGAGCTCACCTCGGGCAAGGCCTACCTGGTCGATGCCCCGCCGGGCGACTCAAGGGACGACGCGCCCTTCGTCCACTTCGATCTGCCGCTGGAAGCCATCGAGACGTCCAGCGAGCAGCCGCCGCTGTCGCTGGTGCTGCTGGTCGACATGTCGGGAGGCATCGAGCCGGAGAACATCGAGCTCTCCGGCGCCGTCGTGGAGTCGGTTTTAAGGCAGCTATCCGATCAGGACGAGGTACTGTTGCGCATCGCCGACCTGACCGTTCACCCGCCCGCGGCCCTGGCCGAGGACGAGGCCCTTTCCGGATGGGTCCGCGCCGACTCGAAGGGGCGCGAACGCCTGCTGCAGGCCCTGGCCCGGGAGACGCCTGCGGGCGCCACCGATCTGGCCGAGGTCCTGCGCCAGGCCGCCGTGCTCGCCTCGGGCAAGCCGCGCGCGGCGGTCCTCTATCTCGGCGACGGCATTGCCAGCGCCGGGGCGCTGGACGCGGGCGGCATCGGCCGGGCCCTGGCAGCGGTGCAGCCGGCGCCGCCGGTCTTCGCCCTGGCGGTGGGGGACGGGGCCAACCTGGATCTCCTGCACGCGGTGCTCGGCGACCGGGCGCAACCGGTGCGCGAGATCATCGAGGCGTCTCACGCGGTCATGCGGGTGCTGGCCCGCGCCTCGCGTCCTACCCTGACGCAGGTGCGCGCCGATCTCGGGCATAACGTTGAAAGGATATATCCCTCCATGCCGCTCTCCCTGGCCGACGGGCAGAGGCTGCGGGTGACCGGTCGGCTCAAGGGCGACCTGCCCGACTCGGTCGAGGTCAGCGGCATGGTCAACGGAGAGCCGTTTGACCTCAAGGTGCCGGTCGACGGGGCCTCGCTGGACGACCAGGGGGATCTCAGGCGCCGCTGGGGTAGGGCGCGTTTGTTCGAGCTACTCGACGGCGACGCCTGCCGCGAGGCCCTGGTGGAGCTGGGCCTGCGCTATCAAGTGCTGACGCCCTATACGCCCCTGGTGGTGGGGGCCTCCCCGGGAACTCCTTTCCGGCCGGTGCGGGGATTCCACGGCGACCCGCGTCACACCGCCTGGCATCTGGGCGGTCGCGGCTCCGCCCTCGCGACCGAGGGGCTCGGCGCCAGCCGCAGCCCCTGGCTGCGCACCGGCCGGGCAGAGGCCCGGGAATACCTCGGCGCCCCGGAGAGGACCTGGGAAAAGCGCTCTTTGCCCGAGACGGCCTCCCCCGCGGCGACGGCGAGCGATGGCGGCCTGCGGGAGCTATCCGTGCGCAACACGCTGCGGCTCCATCAGCGAGGGCCGCGCGGTTGTTACGACCGTGAGGCTCGCATCCGTCCCGACCTTTCCGGGGATATCGAGGTCAATGTGAAGGTGGACGGCGATGGCAGTGTCAGCAGCGCCGTGGTCTCCGAGAGCACCATCGGCTCGCCGGAGGTGGAGAGCTGCGTGCGCGAGGAGGTGCTCGGTCTTCCTTTCCCGGCTACCGGGGCCAGGGGCAGCGTCTCGGCCAACTACCGCTATAGCTTTACCGTGTCCGAGAGGGCCATCGGGACCCGTCGCCGCTGCAGCAGCGCCTCCAAGCTGCCGCTGGCCGGGCGCGCGGCGCTCTGGCAAGAGCGGCTCGACGCCAACAGCGGCGTCAGCGGCGCTTTGAATGTCTGGCGCGAGGCGCGCCGCCAGTGCGAGGTCGGCAATTTCCGGGCGCGGCGCACCTTGCTGCGCGCCATGCTGGTCAGCGTGGGGTCCCTTTCCGGCAAGGTACAGCTGTACAAGGCGTTCGATCCCGACTCGGATACCGCGGCTTACCTGGCGCGTATCATCATGCGCAGCGTGCGCACGGCCCGGGACGTGTCCGTGGTCCGCGCGGGCCTGGCCCTGAACCTTTCGGTGCAGTGGCCGGTCTTTCTCCGGCAGTGGAAGCAGCAGACCGATCCGCAGAAGCGCTTGAAGCTGGTGCGCACCTGGCTCGCCGTGGTTCCGGACGACATGGACCTGAGGGTACGCCTGCTCTCCCTGCTCGAGCAGACCGGCCGGCTTTCCGAGGCCCGACGCCTGGCCCGTGAGCTGCGCGCCGATCCCATGGCGGACAGCCAGGTACGCACGGTGGTGGGCGAGTTCTTTCTGCGACAGGGCGATCGCGCGTTCGGGCGGCGGATCTTCAGCGAGATCGTCGAATACGCGCCGCTGGACCCCTGGGCGAGAAGGCGTCTGGGAGACCTCTACCGCGCGCACGGCTTCTACCAGGACGCCTACGGCGAGTACCAGACCTTGAACCGGCTGCGTCCGGACGACAGCTCGGTTCTGCTGTTGCTGGCGCGCGCCGCGGCAGGAGCGGGTCGGCTCGACGAGGCCCTGGGGCTGCAGCAGCGGTTGAGCCAGAGCGTGGGCGACGACACCCCGGTGACGCCCGGCTGCGCCCTGCACCCCTTCGATCCCTCGCTCTCCACCTTTGCCAGGCTCTGGACCACGGTTCTGCTCAAGGGGTTGCGTTTGCAGACGCAGGACAAGCAGAGGCTCGAAGCCATCTCGGACCGGGAGAGGCGCACCGGAGTGCTGCGCGAGCCGCCCGCTCTGTTCGCTGCCGTCACCTGGCCTCATCCCGATGATCGGGTGGCGCTCTTTTTCCAGACCGAGCCCAAGGGCGAGGCGGAACGCGCGCCGCAGCAGGGTGCGGCCCACGGCATAGAGGCCTTCCAGCTACGCCACCAGGAGGGAATGGCGCGGTTCGTCGAGGTCAAGCGGACCAACGATGCGCCGCTGCGCACCACCGAGGCCCACATCTGGATCGTTCGCGAGGTCGCCACCGAGAGGGAAACCATCAGTAGAACTAGGGTGAAGCTCGACCAGAAGAAGCCCGGGAGAAGGTATGCCCTGCAGGAAGACGGCCAACTCGAGGAAGTCCCCCTGCGGAAAAAGGCTACCACCGAGCCGCTCTTCGCCGTGCGGTAACGCATCGCCGTAGGGATAAGGATAAGGGGACGGTGCTACATTATTTACATTAATGGGCGGACGGGTCCGTCTGCAACTTCGTAATAATGTAAATAATGAAGCACCGTCCCCTAACTTACTAACTTACAGGAAGGGACAAACAAGAGGGGTACCATTTCACTTTTTCAGTTTTCGCACGGCGACGGCGAAGAAGCGTAATTGTTAAGCACCGCCCCTCTCTCGATTCTGGAAAATCGAGTTTATTTGTCGCTTCCGCGGTACCACCTGTGGCAGCGGCCGCGAGCAGAAGTGTACAAGATGCCACGGCTATTGACGGAGCTTGTTTGCTAGCCGGTTTTCTGAACACACACACACATTCGTAAAATACCTACACGCCCGCGTCGGGCGGAACCGTTCCGCCGGATAGCATCAGCGCGTGAAGCGAGTCCAGTAGCGCGTTCGGTACGGAGCGACCCTGCGGTTTCAACCGCCGCCCTCCGTGATCGTTCCGCTCTGCCGGTTTATGTACTACATTGCTAGCGAGAATTCGGCGAAGAGAAGGAGTGGTCTTGGACACCACGGTATATCTGAAAAGGTGTGAGCGATACGAGCAAACCGCGATCCGGGAGATGGTCCGGGAGGGCATGAATGCGCTCGGTTACCGGCCTTCCGGAAAGGTATTCGTCAAGCCCAACGTCGTCTTTGCCAGCGACCCGAAGATCTTCGGTAACTCGGCCCATACCCCGACCGCGATTCTTGGCGGTTCGGTCCTGGCGATGACCGACGAGGAGGCCGTGAAGAGAGTCGACGTCGGAGAAAACGGCGCGGTGGGCCTCCCTACCCGTCTCCTGTACAAGAGCTGCGGATATTACGATGAAGTAAGACGGTTGAACAGGGAGGGAAAAAAGCCGGTGGGGATTTTCTGCATGGATGAAGAGCTCCGCGATCCGGTCTTCGTGGGCGGCAACGTCCATGACGTGCTTCGCGTCTCCCGCAGGATGAACCGGGCCGACAGCAAGGTCTACCTTCCCAAGCTGAAGGGCCACTGTGTCTCCAACATGACCGCGAGCATAAAGCTCAACATAGGCATCTGCTCCGACGACGAGCGGTCGATCCGGCACGACTTTCTGTTGAACGAGAAGATCGTCGATCTTTTAGCTCCCGGATACCCCGACTTCATCGTACTGGACGCGATAGACGTGGGTGTCGGCAACGAAGCTTTCCCTACTCTGCGCAAGATGGGCCTGATCGTCATGGGCAGGAACCCGATCGCCGTCGACCTGGTCGGGGCGCGGCTGCTGGGCTACTCGGCCGCCGATGTGCCCTATCTGCAGCTCGCCATCGACCGGGGTTACCCTCCGGCGAAACTGGAAGACGTCGACATCCGCGGAGACCTTTCGAGCATCGAGGATCTCGACGGGTATGCGAAGAGGATTCAGCCGTACGACGAGGAGTTTTATCGCTGGCAGGACGTCAACAAAGAGCTCGCACGCCTGAAGTCCCCCATGCGCTTCTATTGGGGGCCCTACCGCCACGGAGACGGGAAGAAATGCCTGACCGGGTGCGTGATGGGAATCAAGATGTTTCTCGGCTCGTACGAGAAGACCGCCGGTCCCGAGGCCTTCGCATCGGCCAGGCCCGTGGTCTTCGTGATCGGACGGGTGGAGGAACAAATCGATGCCAGGGGCGAAGAGGTCTTCATGGTCGGGACCTGCGCCAGGGCGAAGGTAACGAACGCCAAGAAGATCACCCATATCCAGAAATGCTTCACAACCGCCAGCGACATGCACCTGTCCTTCGGGCGTCGGCTCGGGATGAAATCGATGATCCAGTACCCGGGCCTTTTTTCGTCTCTGGCTGCCAACCTGGCCCTGGCTGCTACCAGGAAGAGCTTTTCCGGCCGATACCTGCAGGATATCGCCTACTTTTTTACCAAGAGACTGGATAGGAGAATTTAGAGGAAATCTTGAAACCACTTCCGGGACCACGGAGATGATAACGGCAAACCGTGTGGTGATAACCGGGGGCTCTTCGGGTCTGGGCCTGGCGCTGGCCGAGGCGCTGGCCCTGCGCGGCGCTCGCGTCGCGTTGCTGGCGCGTGACCGGTCACGGCTGGATCGGGCCGCGGCTGCGGTGCGCTCCCGGGTACCGAACGCCATCATCAACGCATACGCGTTCGACGTAGGCGAGGACCAGGGACTGGTGACGGGGTTCGAGCAGATAGCCGGTGACCTGGGCGGGATCGATCTGTTGATCAACTCGGCGGGCATCCTGCGCGAGGGCTACTTCGATACCTTCAGCAACCAGGATTTGCACCAGGTGATGGAGATCAATCTCTTCGGCGCTTTGAACGTCGTGCGCGCCGCGCTGCCGCATCTGGAGAGAGAGCGGGGGCGCATTCTGAACATCGCCTCGGTGGCCGCTCTGACCGGCGTCTTCGGTTACGTGGCTTACTGCGCTTCCAAGCACGCTTTGCTCGGGGCATCCGACGCGCTACGGGCCGAGCTCGGGCCGCGCGGCATCCGGGTACAGGTGGCCTGCCCGGGAGAGTTCGATTCGCCCATGGTCGAGGAGATGGAGAAGACGCGAACGCCGGAGAACCGGGCTCACGTGCTGGCGCTGCCGAAAACGCCGATGGAGGTGATCGTCAGAGATATCCTGCGCGGCCTGGACTCGGGCGGGTTTCTCATCATACCCGGCCGGCAAGCCCGTCTGTTCGCCTTCGGTCTGCGTCACTTTCCCACCATCAGTCGTTTTATCGGCGACCGGAAGGTGAGACCGGTATTCGTGGGACCGAAGGGAAACCGGTCACGCTAGCCCTAAAACAAGCGAACGCATCGTAGCGAGAGCGCTCACAGTGCGTCAGTTCGGGCCGCACGGAGCGAGGAGCGACGCAGGGGTAATTATCCGTACGTCGAGGAGCGACGAGCGAGTACGGCCCGAAATGGCGTGCTGTCGACGCTCGCAGTAGATGCGTTCGCTTGTTTTAGGGCTAGCGGGTAGGGGGAGACGGCGACGGCGACGAACAAGCGGGGTACCGCTTCACTTTTGCACTTTTCGCACGGCGACGGCGAAGAAGTGAAACTGTGAAGCACCGCCACTCTCTACCTGATGTACACCGGTTACTCAGAAGGACGGTTTCGCCCCAGCCTTTCGTGGGCCGAGACAAATTCGCCCGCGATCGCGGCGGCGGTGACGGAGATCTCTCCGCAGAGAACGAGCGCTGCATGGAATCATCAACCACAATGTTTGCAGGCATTTATAGCTAACACGAGCCCATTTCTCCGACAAGAGATAATAGATTACCCCAGGCGTGCATCTCTTGTCCTCGACGGTCAACGCGTGTCGCTCGAGAGGGCGTACCGATTTTTCGCGACGCGAGGGGCGATGTGAACCGGACTGCCGCCTTTTCAGCTCGGCCGGGACAAATACGGCGTCTCCGGATAGACCGGAGGGTTTCATGATATCTATTGGCTTTCCAGCGCCGTTCTGAATCGGGCGGTCGGCTTTTCAACTCGGTTGAAACGAATATCGTAGTAAAGAGCGCGGCGGTCGCGGAGTAAAAAGCGATTTGTGTATTCTATTAATAGTTGCGGGGCGGCGGGATTCGTGTTTACTACTACTCTGCGCTACAGAGCGGGCTTGAGCCAACCATCGTCGATTATTGGAGGGAGGGATTCGTGCCTATTGATCATGGCCACTTGACGGTTTCGTCAACAGCTGTCGGGCAGTCGAAGAACGAGGATATCGAGGGGCTCGCCGCCGCGGACGAGGTCGGGATGACGATCGCTTTCTGGGCCGGGCTCTTTCCGGATGCGCCGGCCGTGATCGCACCGGAAGGAGATCGCAGCTTCGCGCAGCTCAACAAGCGCGCCAACCAGTTGGCCAGAGCCTTGCGAGCGGCCGGCCTGGGCGCGGGAGACTCCCTGGCCCTGGTGTGCGGCAATCGAGCGGAGTTCGTGGAGGTCGCCGGCGCCTGCACGCGCATAGGCGTTCGCTATACCCCGGTCAACTGGCATCTGGCTCCGGCCGAGGTCGCCTACATCGTAGAGGACTGCGACGCCCGCGCAATCGTCGCGGAAGCAAGCCTGGGGCACCTCGTGTCCGGGCTATCGGCCGACGGTCGCTTGCGGCTCGCCATCGGCGGCGAGGTGCCGGGCTTTTCGGACTACCACCGAGCGCTTGACGAGCAGCGGGCGGACGACATCGATCATCCGGTCGCCGGGAGCTTCATGCTCTACACGTCCGGCACCACCGGCCGTCCCAAGGGAGTGCATCGGCCGCCGCTCGCCCGCCCATTGTTGCGCTTGTTGCGGACCTATCGCGCCGCGAGCTACCGACCGGGCGGCCTGGACACCCATCTGTGCACCGGCCCGCTCTACCATGCCGCCCCGCTTCAGATATCGCTGCTGATGCCTCTGGCCGACGGCGCCACCGTCTCCCTCATGGACCGCTGGGAGGCAGAGCAGTGCCTGCGACGGATGGCAGAACAACGGATCACCCACACGCACATGGTCCCGACCATGTTCCACCGTTTGCTGCGCCTGCCCGAGGAGCTGCGCGCGGAACACCACCCATGGGACCTGCGCTTCGTCGTACACGGCGCCGCTCCCTGCCCGGTGCCGACCAAGCGGGCGATCATCGACTGGCTCGGCCCCATCGTCTGGGAATACTACAGCGCCACCGAGGGCTCGGGAACGGCCGTGAGCTCGCAGGAGTGGCTGACCAGGCCGGGTACGGTCGGCAAACCCTCCTTCGAGGACCACGTGCGGATCCTGGATGACGCGGGCGCCGTGCTGCCCGCCGGCGCGATCGGAACCGTCTATATCCGGCAGCTCAAGGGGATGGAGTTCCACTACCACAAGGCGCCGGAGAAGACCGCCGGCAGCCGTCGGGGCGACTACTACACGCTGGGCGACGTCGGATACCTCGACGCCGACGGCTACCTCTTTCTGACCGATCGCAGCGCCGACCTCATTATCTCCGGCGGGGTCAACATCTACCCCGCCGAGGTGGAAGCGGTGCTGCAGACCCACCCCGCCGTGCTCGACGTCGGCGTCATCGGCGTTCCCAACGCCGAGTGGGGAGAGGAGGTCAAGGCCGTGGTGGAGACCGTGTCCGGCTCGCGGATCGGACCCGGGCTGGCGGGCGAGCTCATCGCCCACTGCCGGGAGCGGCTCGCCCACTTCAAGTGCCCGCGCAGCGTCGATTTCATCGACGCGCTGCCCCGCCGCGATAACGGAAAGCTCTACAAACGACAGCTGCGCGAGGCTTACCGCTGATCGATTGCCACCTCCCCGTGGGGTGACAAAGGAGGGGGACGTACCCAACTAAACCAACTTAATGCGCTTCCTCAAAAGGAGCGAAAGGAGGGGGACGTACCCAACTAAACCAACTTAATGCGCTTCCTCAAGGTACATTCTCGACCAACGCCGACCTGCGCCGGCAGGTGGTACCCGGCAACCGCGACAGCGCTGCCGCGCCGCAGCAGCTGCAGCTGTTCACGCTCGACTACAACATTCGCCTGCTCGGCCAGCAGCCGGCCAAAAACGCCCGCCGGGCGCTCCGCGTTTGCTCGGTGTCCCGTTTCGGTTTCCCTCTTCCCGTTTTGGTGTTTCGTTCTACCGTGAGATTTCGTGCCGCCCTTCGGCTCGCATTCGACCCCCTCGACGCCACCCGGGCGTTCATCTGCGCTCTCATCTACGGTCGTTCTCGGAAAACCGGTCTTTATTTATTCGACACGCTTGACGGCAAGGAACGAGTGAGATGCGCTTTGGGGCTCTAAGATGGTAGCGAGACGTTTGTACGGTAGTATCCGGATTCGTGGGGGGAATCGGGGCGGGCGCAAGGCCCGCCCCCACGGAGAGGGCGGCGGGCGGGGTCCGGGGATGGAATTCGACGGTGAGATTTCGTTCCCCATGTCCAGGCGGAAAACAACTTAAATCTTAGCCCCGTCCCCTTATCGTCCTTATCCCGGTCGTTCTCGGAAAACCGGTCTTTATTTATTCGACACGCTTGACGGCAAGGAACGAGTGAGATGCGCTTTGGGGCTCTAAGATGGTAGCGAGACGTTTGTACGGTAGTATCCGGATTCGTGGGGGGAATCGGGGCGGGCGCAAGGCCCGCCCCCACGGAGAGGGCGGCGGGCGGGGTCCGGGGATGGAATTCGACGGTGAGATTTCGTTCCCCATGTCCAGGCGGAAAACAACTTAAATCTTAGCCCCGTCCCCTTATCTTCAGGCGGAAAACAACTTAAATCTTAGCCCCGTCCCCTTATCCTGTCCCCTTATCCTTACTTTACACCCGGGCCCAAGGGCGGACCTGTTCCAGCTCGTAGGCGATTTCCAGCAGCGTTCGCTCGTTGCCGGAGGCTGCCGCGAACTGCACGCCCATGGGCAGGCCGTCGGCGGTGGACCCCAGGGGAAGCGAGACGGCGGGCGCGCCGCTGATGTTGTGCGCCGGGGTGAAAGCGACGTATTTCGTCAGCCTCTGCAGCGCGGTATCGAACGGCACTTCCGGGCCCAGATATCCGATCTCCGGTGGAGAGTGCGACAGGGTGGGGCTGAGCAACAGATCGTATTTCTCGAATAGATCGGATATACGCTTCATGAAAACGCGATACCGGTTGAGCGCCCGGGGGGTGCGCCAGAAGTTCTTCAGGTAATAGCGGCTCAGACCCAGCGTCAGCTCTTCCAGCCGCGATCCGTCGAAGCCTCTGGTCACCGTCACTCCACCGAAGTGGTGCATGGAGAAGGCCATCATCCCCCAGTAGAGGATGAAGTCCCAGGCCATCCCGCCGTCATAGGGGCAGGTGATCTCCTCTACCGCGTGACCGAGCTGCTGGCAGAGCTTCCCGGTCTCCTCGACAGGTCCGGCCGCCTCCGGATGGCTCGGCTCACCAAAGGGCGTGTCGGTGTACAGGGCGATCCGCAGGCGCTTCTCGCCCGGATGCAGGACCGAGCCGATCTCGGGCAGCCGCGGGTTGCGGTAGAACTTCTCCGCCCCGGCGTAGAAGGCCGCGGTGTCGCGCACCGAGCGGGAAAGGATGCCCTGGTGGATGATGTTGATAGGCATGAGCTCGGAGCCGGATACGTTGAGCAGACGGTCCCGGGTCGGCTTGAGCCCGACCAGCCCGCAGCAGGCCGCGGGTATGCGGAGCGATCCACCGCCGTCGTTTCCGTGGGCGATGGGCACCACGCCGGCGGCCACCAGCGCGGCCGACCCGCCCGAGGAGCCGCCGGCGATGTGGCGCGGGTTCCAGGGATTGCGGGTGGGGCCCGTCAGCAGGGGCTCGGTGGTCGCGGTCAGGCCCAGCTCCGGCAGAGTGCTTTTGCCGAGCGAGATGACACCGAGCGAGAGCAGTTGCTCGACAAAGGGCGATGCGCTCTGCTTGACCTTGGCCGGGGCCGCGCGCGATCCGAAAAGGGTCGGCGCCCCGGGAGCGTCGTCGGTATCCTTGATGAATACCGGCACGCCGGCCAAGGCCCCGGTGCGCTTCTGCTCGGCCTGTTTTCGGGCCAGCTGGAAGGTGTCGGTGACGATCGCGTTCAGTACCGGGTTGACCTTGCGCGCCCGCTCGATGGCGGCGTCTACCGCCTCCCGGGCGGAGAGCTCTCCCTCTGCGATCATCCGGGCGATCTCCACCCCGTCCATGGCGCCCAGGGCGTCATCGCAGAAGGCGCTTACACGTGTCTCTTCGGTTGCCATGCCGGCACTATTTCACGAAAGAGGGGCGGAGGGTAGCGCCGCCCCTGCCGGCGGGACCGGCGACCCGGCCCGCAGGGGCGGCGACGGAGCTGGAAGTGAAACCGAGGCGTACCCGCGGTCACGCTTCCTTCTGGGCGCTGAGCGTCTTGAACAGGTCGAAAGCCTGCTCGGGCTTCATCTGGTTGTGAACCACCTCGCTCACCGCGCGGATCATGGCGATGGGAGCCGGGCTCTGGAAGATGTTGCGGCCCATGTCGACGCCGGCCGCGCCCTGCTGCACGGCGTTGTAGGCCATGGTCAACGCCTCGAGCTCGGGCAGCTTCTTGCCCCCGGCCATCACGATGGGAACCGGGCAGGAGGCGGTGACGGTCTCGAAACCCTCGGGGACGTAGTAGGTCTTCACGAAGTGGGCGCCGAGCTCGGCCGCCATGCGGCAGGCCAGGCGGAAGTACTGGGCGTCGCGGGCCATCTGCTTGCCAACGGCGGTGACGGCCATGACGGGAATCCCCGCGCTCAACCCCTGGTCGACCAGCCGGGTCATATTGTGGACCGAGCGGCTCTCGAACTCGCCGCCGATGAAGAGCTGGATGGCCAGGGCCGACACGTTCATGCGCACCGCATCGTCGATGCCGACCGCTATCTCCTCGTCGGATATCTCCTTTAAAATGCTGGGGCCGCCGCTGGCGCGCATCACGATGGGCTTGGCGCAGCTGGAGGGCACGGTGGTGCGCAGTATCCCGCGCGTCAGCATCAGAGCGTCGCAGTAGGGAACCAGCGGCAGGATGGTGACGTCCACGCGCTCCAGCCCGGTGGTCGGCCCCTGGAAATACCCGTGATCGATGGCCAGCATCACGGTGCGTCCGGACTGGGGATTGAAGATCCGCGCCAGGCGGTTCTGCATCCCCCAGTCCAGCGCCGCCGAGCCCTTCAGAAAAAACCCGCGGTTGTCGACCGGTACGTCGAGGTAAAAGTTCTTGGCTTGCTTGATCGCATCTACGTCGGGCACGATGATTCCTCCTGGTACGAGAGTCCATAGCAAAGCGGAGAGGGTCCTTTTCCGTGTTGCTCCACGAACAGCGAGCTGACCGAATCGCTGTTGTGAATGCGCTTGATGGCCTCGCCGAGCAGGGCGGCGACCGATAGCACCTCGAACTTGCCGCAATTGCGCGCCTCTTCCGGCAGCGGGATGGTGTCGGTCACCACCACCTTCTCGATCGGCGCGCCTTGGATGCGCTCGACCGCCGGGCCCGAGAGCACGGCGTGGGTCGCCGCGGCGAACACCCGGCTGGCCCCGAACCTCTTGAGCGCCGCCGCCGCGTTGCAGAGGGTGCCGGCGGTGTCGATCATATCGTCGACGATCACGCACTGCTTGCCCTCGACGTCGCCGACGATGTGCATAACCTCGCTCAGGTTGGGGCTCGGACGCCGTTTGTCGATGATGGCGATTTCGGATTCCATGCAGCGGGCATAGGAGCGGGCGCGCTCCACCCCTCCGGCGTCGGGAGAGATGAACACTACCCGGTCGTCGAAGCGGGGCCGCAGGTACTCGAGCACCACCGGCAGCGCGTAGATGTGGTCGAAGGGGATATTGAAGAACCCCTGGATCTGCCCGGCGTGCAGGTCGAACGCCACCACCCGGCTCAGGCCCACCACCGAGAGCAGGTCCGCCGTCATCTTGGCGGTGATGGGCGTGCGTGGCTGAACCTTCTTGTCCTGTCGCGCGTAGCCGTAGTAGGGGATGACCGCGGTGATGGTGGCTGCCGAGGCGCGCTTGAGCGCGTCGGTAATGACCAGCAGCTCCATCAGGTTGTCGTTGACCGGGCGGCAGGTGGGCTGGACCACGTAGACGTCGGCGCCGCGCACCATCTCTTCGATCTCGACCCATACCTCGCCGTCGCTGAAGCGGGTGACCCGCGCCTTGCCCGGCTCCATTTTCAGGTAATTACAGATGGCCCCGGCCAGCGCCGGGTTCGCGTTTCCGCTGAAGATGCTGAAAGGCTTGATCATCGTATTGCTCTCCCGAAATGTCGCTCTGGTTCGAAGTTGCAGATCAGGCTCTCAGGCTCCGGCGGTCCCGTTCAGGGCCCGACCGATCCCCTCGTAGCTGGCGGGTACGATTCCCCGCTCGGTGATGATGCCGGCGATGTATTTCGCCGGGGTAACGTCGAAGGCGATGTTCAGGGCGTGGCTCTTTTCCGGAGCGATGCGGACCCGCGAGAGGTTTCCCGCGTCGTCCTTGCCCTGCACGTACAGCGTCTCGTTCTCGTCTCTCTCCTCGATGGGGATATTCTCTCCCGACGGGCAATCCGGATCGATGGTCGAGATGGGCGCGGCCACGTAGAAGGGGATGCCGTTCTCGTGCGCCACCACCGCCGAGGAGTAGGTGCCGATCTTGTTGGCGATATCTCCGTTGCGGGCGATGCGGTCCGAGCCCACGATGACGATGTCGATCCGTTTCTGCTTCATCAGGGCGCCGGTGACGTTGTCGGCGATGATGGCGTGAGGGATCTCCTCGTTGACCAGCTCCCAGGCGGTCAGGTTCGCGCCCTGACATCTGGGACGGGTTTCATCGGCGTAGACGAAGAGCCTTTTCTTCTGCTCCTGGGCCGCGTAGTAGACGGGCGAAAGCGCGCTCCCCCAGTCCACGAAGGCGAGCCAGCCCGCGTTGCAGTGGGTCGAGACCCGGGCGCCGTCCCGGATGAGCTCGGCTCCGTACTCGCCGATCTTCTTGCAGGCCAGGGCGTCCAGGTCGGCATACCGGTTCGCAGCGTCCACCGCTGCCTGCCGCGCCCGAGCCGGCTCCTTCTGCCCCTGTACGGCGCTCATTACGTAATCGATACCCGTGAACAGGTTCTGGGCGGTGGGCCGGGTCTGTTTCAACCGCTCGGCGGCGTGCTGTACGCCCTTCATCAGCGCGTCGTCGCCGGCCAGCATCGCCGCCTGGGCGATTCCATAGGCACCGGTCGCGCCGATCGCCCCTGCACCACGGATGGTCATGTTCGTGATGGCGCCGCATACCTCTTCCACGTCCTTGAAGTCGGCGATCTCGAATCGATGCGGAAGCAGCAGCTGGTCGATCATCCGGACGACGGGTCCCTCCATCCATATGGTCCTGTATTGCTCGCCGTTTACTCGCATCTGAGACCTCCTTCTTTTTTCGGGTCGCCGTGCGGGCGGCCGCACGACCCGCCCTTCGGGCTGCTGTCTTCCACGCTAGGACCGCGTTCCGGGCCGTCCGGCACGCGAGCCACCGCCCTGGCCGTGGCCACGACGCTCTACATACGGCTCCGTATGTAAGTCTTATTTCACATACGGCTTCGTATGTAAAGGGAAAACCGAAAAAAAAGTCGAACCGGCCCGCGACCAGACGACCGCCCCCGTTGTCCGGTCCGCCCCTCCCCCTGTACGCGCTTCGACCTTTTCTCCTTCTAGTAGACGGCCGCTACCGTTTCTACGAACCGACCTCACGATGGCGAATGCCCTCCGCCGCCCGCTATCGCGGCTTGACCGTCTGCAGCACGAAGGACTTCCACACCTCGTAGAGCCGGCGACGCTCGCAATCGTCCTGCTTCAATATCTTCTGCATGGCCATGCCGCGCATCATGTGCCAGCTCAGGGCCAGAGCGTCTTGAAAGCGCCTGGCCATCTCCCGGTCCCGGGCTACCTCCTTGCCCGCCAGCGCCGTCCAGCCGGACCAGACCGTCTTGGCCAGCTTTCGTTCGGCCGGTTCGAGGTTCTGCCGTAGCGTCTCGTCGGTACGGGCGGCCACCCAGAGCTCGAGCGCGGCCCAGAACAGGGGCGTCGAGAAAAAAGCGGCCCACATGTGGTCCAGCAGCGCCTCCAGGCGCTGCTCGGGCGTCTTGAGCTTCTCGAAATCGAGGTCGAGCTCCCGTACCCGTTGGGCGAACAGGTGCCAGATGGCGTCGATGACCAGACGCTCCTTGGTGGGATAGTGGTGTAAAAGCGCCCCGCGCGATACGCCCGCGCGCTCGCAGACCAGCGAGGTGGTGGTCCGGTGGTAGCCCAGCTCGATCAGGTATTGCACGGTGGCGTCCAGCAGCTTGCCGCGCGTTTCCGCGCGTCGCTCTTCCTGGGTGCGGTGCTGCCGGCGTTTGGTCCTGGCGGTCTGGGGTGCCGTTCTGCTCACCGTCGGTTTCTAGTTCTTTCGGTTTCTAGTTCCTGCGGTAGGCGGTAACCACCGCCGCGCCGCCCAGACCAATGTTGTGCTGCAGCCCGTTTCTGGCTCCCTCGACCTGGCGGACGCCCGCCTGACCGCGCAGCTGCCATACCAGCTCGGCGCACTGCGCCAGCCCGGTGGCTCCCAGCGGGTGCCCCTTGGACAGAAGACCTCCGGACGGGTTGGTCACGATCTTCCCGCCATAGGTGTTGTCGCCATCCTCGATGAACTTCTCCGCAGTGCCCTCGGGGGTGAGCCCGAGCCCCTCGTAGGTGATGATCTCGTTGGCGGTGAAGCAATCGTGTAGCTCCACCACGTCCATGTCCTGCGGTCCCAATCCCGATTGTTCGTAGACCTCCCTGGCCGCCGCGGAGGTCATTTCATAGCCCACGATCTTCATAGGGCTTCTATCGTCGAAGGAGCTGTGGAAGTCGGTGATCATCGACTGCCCGGCGATGTAGACCGGGTCGCTGATGCCCTTCTTCTTGGCGAACTCGTCCGAGCACACCACCGCGGCGGCCGCGCCGCAGGTGGGCGGGCAACACTGAAAGCGGGTGAGCGGACCGAATTGATGGGGCGACTCGAGCACTTGCTCGACCGTCAGCAGATCGCGGAACACGGCGCGCTCGTTGTGCTGGGCGTGCTTGCGCGCCTTGACCGAGACCTTGGCAAAGGTTTCCGGCTTGGTGCCGTATTTCTCCTGGTACTCCACCCCGGCCCCGCCGAAGAGCTGGGCCGCCGGGGGCGCGGTAGGGCTCAGCGGCTGGATCTCGTTGAGCTTGGTGAAGAAGGTCTCCATGGGCACGGGACGATCGGAAAAGGTCACGCCCAGCGCCCCCGGGGTCATCTGCTCGAAGCCCAGGGCCAGGGCGCACTCCACCACGCCGGACGCTACCGCCTGCCGGGCCAGATACAGCGCATTCGATCCGGTCGAGCAGTTGTTGTTGACGTTGAACACGGGTATCCCGCTCATGCCGACTTCATATAGAACTTTCTGCCCGGCGCAGCTGTCGGCGTAGACCCAGCCCACGTAGGCCTGTTGGATCTCCCGGTAGTCCACGCCGGCGTCTTGCAGCGCCGCGACCGTCGCCTCCTTGCCCATTACATTATAGGGAATCAAGGCCTTGGGTGTGGTGAACTTGGTCATTCCCACGCCGATGACGTTGACCTTACGCATACCTAGCGCCTCCGTATTGTTGGTGTTGGATTGGAGATACCTGAGTTCGGGTTAAAAAAGATAAAAGCTATTTTACTCCGCCAGTAACGACCGCGCGATCTGCGAGGTCTGGATCTCGTCGGTACCGGCGTAGATCTGTATGGCCTTGGCGTCGCGGCAGAGCTGCTCCACCCGGTACTCGGCCATATAGCCGTTGCCGCCCAGCAGCTGCACCGCTTCCAGGCAGACCTCCGTAGTGGCCTGGGCGCAGTAGAGCTTGCAGGCGCTGGCCTCGGCAAAGGATAGGCTCTTTCCCGCCGCCAGCAGACCCAGCTGGCGAAACACGAGGTTCTGGATATTGGCGCGGGCCACTTCCATTTTGGCCAGCTTGAGCTGAACCAGCTGGAAGTCGCCGATGGGCCGGCCGAACTGCACGCGGGTCTTGGCATACTCAACACAAATATCGAGGCACTGCTCCACCATACCCAGGCACATGGCGGCCACGCTGGTGCGCTCGGCGGAGAAGGTGTCGCGAACCCCTCCGCGGTAGGACCGGTTCTCGTCTTCGCCCAGCAGCCGGTCCGCCTCGACCCGTACGTCTTCCAGAAACAGCTCCCCGGTGGGAGAGGAGTGCTGGCCCATCTTGCGCAGGGGCTTGCTCTGGGTGAAGCCCTCCATCCCTCGGTCCAGGATGAAGCTCAGCACCCGACGTTCGCTGGCCGACTTGTCCTGTTCGAGCAGCTTGCAGATGAACACGGTGGTGTCGGCGTACGGCCCGTTGGTGATGAAGGTCTTGTTGCCGTTCAGGATGTACCCGCCCTTGCCGTCCCGGCGGGCGGTCGACTTCATTGCGCCGAAGGCGTCCGAGCCCGCCCCGGGCTCGGTGATCGCCCAGGCGCCGATCTTGTCCAAGGTCAACAAACCCAGCGCCCAGCGCTGCTTCTGTCGGGTGGTGCCCTTGGACAGGATGGTATTGGCGGCCAGCCCCATGCTCACCCCCATGGCGGTGATCATGCCGGGGCTGTAGCGGCAGATTTCGCGGACGAGCACCGCTTGCAGCGCGGCGGCGTCGGCCGCTGCCTGCCGCGCCTCGGCTTGCTCTTGCTCGCACTTCGCCTTCCTCTGTTCACCTGCTGGCGCCGCGTCGCGCTTGATCGCAGCCTTAAACCGCGCCCTTCCCAGCTCGTCGATGCCGAAGGTTTTTACGAGCTTCCTCAGCACCTCGTACGGTGGCGTGTCACCGTGCTCCAGCTCGTCCAGCCTCGGTTTGATCTCTTCCTCGGCAAAGCGCCGGACCATCTGCCGAAAGGTTTCGTGTTGCTCGCTCCACTCGATCATTTCTCGACTTTACGGCGTAAAAAACAATCAGTCAAGACTGTTTTTATTTGTCGAGATCCGGGAATTTCAGGATCTGCCTGGATCCGTCCGTTTCGTATTCGGTCCACCGACAAGCGAGCAGCCCCTGGTTCAAAGGAGCGCTCCGATCGACAACCGCGCCGCGGGGTGCAAACCTGGGCGGGCAGGGGCAGCTCGGCGGCGGTCGCCGCGCTAAAGCGCGCGACGGCGGAGTTGAAGGCGGAATCGGGAGCGACGGCGACGCGGACCAAAGGTCGGCTAGAGGTTACCGGGGATATGAAAACGGAAGCGGAAACGAAGGGAAGAACCCGCGGTGTGCGCGCGGCGATCGCCCGCGCGAGAACAGGAGAGACGACAGTGGCTCGAACGAAAACCACGTGGATTGCTCTGGCCGCGCTGCTGGGCGCGGGGTGCGCCTCGGGCGGAGCGGCGCGGCCCACGCCCGCGGCCGCGGACTCGAGCGCGGCTTCAGGCGAGGGCGCGCAGCAGGAGGTGAGCGCGGGTGATGAGGCGAGCGAGGCCAAGAAGCGGAGGGAGAAGCTCGAGGCGCTGTTTCGTCAGGAGCTGCCCGAGCAAGCCGTGCACGAGCTGAGCACTCCGAAGGGGGAGGTGCGGGCGCGGATGGAAGCCTCCTCGGCACCCACCGTCGCCGTGCAGGATGGGTTCGTTTCCATCAGCGCGCCCCTGGGGGAAGAGACCATTGAATGCTTCGTGTACCCGGAGAGCAAGGATCTAGCCGAGGTCATCCGGCTGATGGCGGAGGCCACGCTGAGCCAGGCCGCGCCCGAGCACGGGTGGATCGACGTGCGCGCCGATCAGTCGCAGGGTTGGCCCTACCTGCTGGCGCGGGCGCACTACCTGGTGGAGACGCCCCAGGGCAAGATGGTCGGCGACTACAAGATCGCGTCGTCGGTGCTCGGCGAGACCTCTGTCGTCTGCGTCTTCGATTCGCCCGGCAAATACCGGAGCTTCGAGCGGGTGGTTCGCGGCTTGCTCGCCTCCCTGGATACGGAACAGAACCGGGCGTTGGCTCGTCCGCAGCGCTCGACCATCACCCGCGCCCGGATGCAAGGGCGTATGGTCACCCTCTCGCGCCGGGAATGGCGCCTGGAGAAGCGCAAGCGCACCATCACCAGCTCGCACTCCATGCTCGCTATCGGGGTGCAGGGAGCGCTGAGCAGTAGCGATCGCATGCGGGTCGAGACCTACCGCAAGGGTCGGCTCGAAAGCGCCAACTACGCCAAGGCGACGGCCGGCGAGTTCGACTACGATCTGGAGCTCGCCTACCGAAAGGGCGCCTACGCGGTAACGGGCAAGCTACAGGAAAAGCCCTTCGAGGCGTCGTTCCGGGTCGCCGGCGGGCTGATGGACGACCTGCGCAGCGATGCGGCAACCTGCGACGTTCACCACGGCAAGAAGCCCAGTGTCGAGCTGCTGAGCTATGAGCCGGACGCGGATCCCATGGCGCCCCTGCCGGCGCTGGTGGAAAAGTCGCCTGACCCTGATGCGCACCTGCGCGTGACCGTGGGCAAGCAGCAGGCGTTGCAGATGTCTGTTACGGTCGATGAGAGCTGCGATATCGTCAAGGGCGCGATGATGGCCGGCCAGGTTCCGATCGAGATCGAGCGGCTGTGGATCGAGAAGAACGACAAGTGAGCCAGCGTCTACCGTCGACCTCGCGCCCCGGACTACGCACTGCAGTCCCCAAGCCGTCGGCCCTGCTCTTGAGCGCCTGGGCCGCAACCGCCGCCTATTGCGCCGCGCCCGGCCTATCACCCGGGGCGGTGGAAGCAGCCTCTGCCCCGGAGGCTCGGCCTGCCCCGAGCGAGCCCGCGCCACCGAACGCGAGCGCCGCAACCGAGCCACCCGACCGCACGGGATCGGAGCAGCCGGCAACCAGCGGGACGCTTCCTTTTGACGCCGCCATGCCGCTGGGTACGGTAGAGCTGACCGGGGATGTGCACGCTCTGCTCGAGGGGCGGCCGGTGCGGTTCAAGGTGCGGGCCAGCGACCTACCCGCCTTGCGCGAGCGGCTGAGCGCCGCGCATCCCGAGGCCGAGGTGGACGGCGACGCCATCGCCATCGGTCGGGGCCGTCTGCCCGAGGCCATCCTCGAGCGGCACCGTCAGCCCAGTTTCCTGATCGACTTCGACCAGCAGGCGGTGGGGGAGGTCGCCGGTGGCCTGCCCGCGCCGGTCACCCCGGCCGGGCTGCGCGCCGGCGTCGCCGCTCACTTCGAGCGGGTTCAGTACGGCGGTTTCTGGCCGGCCTCGCGCGCCGCCAAGCGCCGGGTGGGTGATTGCAGCGAATACGCCGTGCTGACCGCGGCCCTGGCGCGCGCGAGCGCAACGCCCGCGCGCGTGGTCTTCGGATACGTGGTACAGATCATCCGCTCGCGCGTCTTCGCCATCGGTCACGCCTGGGCCGAGGTCCACGATGGCGTCGATTGGCGGCGCATCGACGCCACCCCCTTCGGGGAGACGAACCCCATCTATGTCATTTTGGGCGAGCTCGAAGACGAGGGCCCCGGTTTCGCCCTTACCATGTTCGGTCTGACGACCGTGCTGTTGAGCACCACCCTCGAGGTCGTCGATTCCGCGGATTCCGGGATGGACACCGGGAAATAGGAGACGCTGCCTCCTCAGCGCCGGCCGCGGCCCGGGCGCGGGCCTCCTCTGCCCCTCTCGTCTTGCTGCATCTCGCGGTAGGCCTCGTACTGCTCGGGGCTGAGCACGCCCTGGATCTGCTCCTCGCCCTGGTCCCTCAGCTCGCGCGCTTTCTCGCGGGCAGCGGTCATCTCTTCCGCCGTCTTAGCGTTCCGCATGATCTCCTCGATCTGATCTCGCGCGGCCAGCATGACGGTGAGAAGGGTCTGGCGCTGGTCGGCCGTCACGCCGGCGGTTTCGCCCAACTCCAGCAGGCGCGCCTCCCGCCGCGAAATCCAGCGCTCGCGCCACTGTTCTCTGCGCTCGTCCTCCCGGCTCTGTTGCTGCTCCTGCACCACCGCCCGCAGCTTCTCCCGCAGCTCGGGCCGGTCAGCTTCCAACAGGCTCAGCACCGCGCTCTCCACCCGTGCGATCTCGTCGCTCGACACGGGCCGGCGGGGCCGCGGCAAGGTTCGCCGCTGTTCCGGTTCGCCGGCAGCTGGCGGCTCGGCCGCGGCCGGCGCGCGCGATACCGTCGCCGCCGATTCTTCCGGCAGCGGGTAGTCCGGATCTTCGTCGTCGTAGATCGCCCCGGGCCCGCGCAGCTCCGTTCGCAGGCTCTCGACCTTCGCTCGAAGCTCTTCGATGCTCCGGCCCTGCGCGTACACCTGCCAGCCGAGCACCCCGATCACCAGCGCCACCAGCACCCACGCGATACGCTGTCCCATGCGACCGATAATAGACGGGAACCGCGCCGCCGTACAACGGTAAAACCTGGCTCCGGCCAAAGCCCGAGCCCCTTCCGTCATAGCGATTCCCCCGCGCCCCGGTAAGATCCGGAACCGAGCCGGGTTTGCTCGGTTTATTGTCCGCGCATGTTCGAGATGTGCTCTAGACTCGAGTTTGGCGGTTTTTCCTGCTGCGAGCGGTCCAAAACGCGCCTAGCTGCGTCAGGCGAGCCGTTTTTATGCTCGACGTAGCTCTACTACGCCTGCGCAAAAACGGCTCGCCTTCCTTGCTATCCGCGTTTTGTCCTCGCTCTCACTACGCAAAAACCGCCAAACTCGAGTCTAGAGAACCGAACCGCTTAAATCCTGCGGGGTGACTCGGCATCGGCGCGGGCGGGCCGGCGCGCGCTAGCCGAAACACGCCGCACGTTTTAGCGGATCGCCTCTCTAGAAGTGGTTTCAAAACCCATCCCGTCGTCTTTCGGGCGGGGCGGCCCCATCTGCGGCGTTGCGCCTCCTCGAAATAACACCGTTTTTTCTTTGTCTTTTCTAGCGCTAATGGGGATCTTCCCGAAAAACGGGAGTTACGGCTGTTCCGGCCTCGCGACCGCGGTATAAACGAGCCGGCCGGGATCGAAATCCCGTTCACCATCGCCAAGAGGAAAGGGCGTCCGGAAATGAAACGCGATGACTCCAATACCTGGCTATCGGGTCCCGAGCAGGCCAGCGACTACGTAAGCACAGCCGATATCATCGTCGTCGAGCGGCGCAGGACGCTTGCGCTACTGGGTGACATCTTCGGCTATCACTTCGGCGAGATGACGGGGCTGCGGGTTTTGGATCTGGGAGGCGGCGACGGCTTCATTACCGAGGCGATAAAGCGGAGGTTTCCGGACAACGAGTATATTCTGCTTGACGGCTCGGCCGACATGCTGGAGATGGCCAGGCGGCGTCTCGAGGGCACGAGCGTCACCTTCATTCAGCAGAGCTTCGAGCAGTACGTCGAAACTCCTCCGAGGGAACAGCGCTACGACTGCATCTATTCGTCCAATGCGATCCACCACCTGGACTTCAACGGCAAGTCGCTGGTCTACTCCAAGGTGCTTCGCGAGCTCGATTTCGGCGGCCTGTTCTTGAACATAGACGTCGTGCTGTCGGCCACGCGGGGGAGCGAGCGATGGCAGCAGAACATGTGGCGGGACTGGATCAACGAGAACTTGCGAGGGAAGGGCAGGGAGGACGAGGTGGGGAAATACGACGACCTACCCCAGGTGGCCAGACGCAAGCCGGAAAACAAGCCCAGCAAGCTGGTCGATCAGCTCTGGTTGCTCGAACGGATCGGCTTCCGGGACGTCGACTGTTTCTACAAGTACGGCATGTTCGCCCTGTTCGGCGGCACCAAGTAATGCGCCGTGACCGAGAGGCGGCGCCGATTTCCCCGTACCGACCTTGCATTTTCCGGGTGCGGCTCCACTATCGAGTCGGCAACCCGATACGAGGTGAAAGAGATGTCGATCCTGTTTGAACCGACGAGCATCAAGGGCCTGCGCCTGAAGAATCGATTCGTGCGCTCGGCCACCTTCGAGGGATTGGGGGACTGCCAGGGGCGTCCCACCGACGCGCTCGGGAAGCTCTACCTCGAGCTCGCCGAGGGAGAGATCGGGCTTATCGTCACCAGCGCCGCCTTCGTGGACCGGTACCGCGATCTGCCCGACGTGCCCGAGATGCCCTATCCGACCGCGATGGACGAGGACCGCTATGTGGCCGACTGGCGTCCTATCGTGGAGCGGGTTCACCAGAGGGGCGCGGCGATAGCCATGCAGATCGTGCACCCCGGGCGGCTCGACGTGCCGGCGCTCCGCGGAGGGCCGGCCATCGCTCCCTCGGCCGTGGGCACGCCCGGGGGCAAGATCGCTCCCCGCGCCATGGAGCTGGAGGAGATCGAGCCGATGGTCGAGAGGTTCGCGCAAGCGTGCCGCCGGGTGAAGGAGGCGGGTTTTGACGCGGTACAGCTGCACGGCGGGCACGGCTATCTGATCAGCAATTTTATCTCGCCCTTCCTGAACCGGAGGGAAGATGCCTACGGAGGCAGCACGGAAAACCGCGCGCGCTTCGTGGTGCAGATCGTGCGCCGGGCGCGCGAGCTGGTGGGCGAGTCCTATCCCATCCTGATCAAGATGAACTGCGAGGATTTCGTACCCGGCGGTCTGGAGGTAGAAGAGGCGGCTCAGGTGGCCCGCATCATCGCCCAGGCGGGCATCGACGCCATCGAGGTTACCGGCAGCATCCGTCCCGAGGGCAGCATGTCTCCCAGCGCCAAGGGCATCAATCGACCGGACAAGGAGGCCTACTTCCGGACGCACGCCACGGTACTGAAAAACGCGCTGGATATCCCGATCATACTGGTGGGCGGCCTGCGAACGCCGTCGGTGATGGAGGGCGTGCTGGAGCAGGGCGTCGCCGATGTCGTCTCTCTCTGTAGGCCCTTCATCCGCGAGCCTCGGCTGGTCTCGCGCTGGCAAGCGAAAGACCTCTCCAAGGCTACCTGCATCTCCTGCGGTCAATGCTCGGAGAACGTCTTTGTCCGTCCCTTGCGCTGCTACGTGGAGGAGAAGCTGAAGGAGAAAGCGGCGCGCGAGGGGGAAGAGGGTGTTTAAAAAGCGCCTCCTGTCGTCTTTCGGGCGGAACGGCCCAATCTGCGGCGTTGCTCCTCCTCGAAATAGCGCCGCTATTGCTCGTCGTCGCGCCTTGCATCTCGGGCCGTCGCGCTCCGAAATACTCGGTCGGCGCTTTTAGACACCCTCTAAGATATTCATCCAAGCCGGACATCCCTGTCGGGGCTGTGCCAGAGTGTGCCGCGACCGTGGGCCGAGAGCGCCTGGGGCTTGCCGCGGCCGGGCGGGAACCGGCGGAAAAGACGGAGGTATCGCCCGAAGGTCCGGATCGCGGCCGTGGCATACGGATTGCTTGATGTACTAGAGAGGGCCCGTGCCGGGTAGGGCCGAAAACCGCCCTTCAATCATCATCAGGTAGAGACCATGCCGGACAAAGACTCCAGACCCAAACCGCTCAACGCCCGGCCCGAGGCCGGATATCCGCGACTTGTCGACCACCGATACGAGCGTCGGAGTTTTCTCAAGAAGATCCTGCTGTCCGTGGGGGTTCTGTCGATAGGAGGCGGCAAGAGCCTGCTGGTCGGATGCGCTGAGAGCCACGCCCCCCGGCCGGCAAACGACAACCATCTGTACACTGCCGGTGCCGGCGGTTCGTTCGAACCGCCGCTCAACCTGGGCGGCCGAGGGCCGGAGCCGCAGTACCCCGATCCATACGACCCCCCACCCGCGAGCGACGCCGGTGTGGACGCACGGCGGCTGGGGCAAACCGACGCCGGCCCGGCCGATGCCGGCCGCGACGCCGCGCCGCCCAAGGTCGACCCGGAATGGCCCCTGGCAGGGGAAATGGTCGAGCCCGAGTTCCATGCCGTGAGGCTGCCCGCTGAGGGATTTCGCTACCTCTATCTCGGCATGGACGGCGAGCTCAAATTCGGGATCTCCTTCATCACCTATGACGCCGGGCTCGCGGATTTCTACCGGAGGATCGGCGAAGATCCGGCCGCCGAGAGCGAGCTGTTCACCCTCGTCAACCGGCTTCTCTACGAATATACCTGTGATACCCTGGACGTCGGCCGGGTAGAGGTCGACCTCGTACCGCTTCTGGAGGAGTACTACCGCGAGCAAACCGGCGTGCAGGGCGCTACCATCGAGATCGCCAGCCTGGAGGTCGATTCCTGCCGGTTCATGCCGATGGGCGGCGGACTGCCCGCGCCCGACTACTGATCGGAGCTGGGCCCGGCAATGGATCTGACCCTCTCGCTGAACCACGCCTGCAACCTGCGCTGCAAGTACTGCTACGGTGGCGCGAAGTTCCACCGACCCATGTCCATGGATACGGCGAGTAAAGCGCTCGACATAGGCTTCGCCCGCGCGGCGCCCACACTGCGCCTGCACTTCTTCGGCGGCGAGCCCCTGCTGGAAACGGGGCTCATCGAACGGATCGCGGTCGAGGCCCGGCGCCGCTCGCGGCTTGCGGGCAAACCGTTGCGCATGGGCCTTACGACCAACGGCACCCTGTTGACCGACCAGCGTCTGGATCTGGTCGAGCGTTACGGATTCAACCTGACGGTCAGCATAGACGGGGTGCGCGAGGCGCACGACGCCAGCCGTGTCCTACCCGATGGATCGGGCAGCTGGGACAGGGTCATCGCCGGGCTGGAACGCGCGGTAAGCAGGTTCGATCAGGTCAATACCATCTCGGTAATACATCCGGGCAACCTGGAGTGGTTACCCGCCTCCTTCGATCTGATCGCCTCCCTGGGCATCCGGCGCATCTCCTTCAGTTTGGACTACGACGCCGAGTGGGGCGACGATGCGCTCTCGCGTCTGTCCCTCGCCTATGAGGCGCTCGCCGACCGCGTCATCGCCCGTTACCGGGCGGGATATACCTTCACCATCCAGCCGTTTCACACCAAGATCGTCAGCCGGCTCAAAGACGGCCTGTCCGCCGAGGACCGCTGCGATTTCGGCTGCATGGAGCTGGCGGTGGCACCCTCGGGCAATCTCTACCCCTGCGACCGCCTGATCGGCGAGGACGGCCCGGCCCAGCACGACGTATGCATAGGGCAGGTAAGTAGCGGCGTTAAGGAGGTGGTGGTACGCGGCCTGAAACGCTCCAAGGACAGGAGCAAGCCCGATTGCCGGCAGTGCGCCATCGTCGATCGCTGCGTCTGGTGGTGCGGCTGCGTCAACCGCTCCCTGACCGGCCGGGTGGACGGCGTCAGCGGTCTGCTCTGTGAGCTGGAGAAGCTCGGCGTCCGGGTCGCCGACCGCATCGCCTCCACCCTCTACGCCGAGGGCAACGAGGCCTTTTTACGGCGCTACTATCTCGGCCCCGCTTCCCGCGTGTATAGTAGAGGCGATGAATCGCACGGCGGTTCCGAGCCGGGGGATGCCGCACCGTCCTTGCGGAATACATAACCGTGCATTAGTTCAGGATGAAAACGGGGCTTGTCCCCCAAATATCGTCCCTTACAGTAGCCCCTTACAGTAGCCGGCGTGAGATCCGGACCCTACTCCTGCGGCGACTCGATCTCGATGTCCGCGAATCCGGGCAGCCCCGCCATGCGCGGCAGCAGGCGGTGGCGAAGCTCCTCCGCGTAGTGGTCGCCGAAACCACTGAAGGTTCCGCCGCGGACCCGCGGGTTGCCGAGCCGTACCAGGATCCGTCCCTCGCTGGCGGTGACCTCCAGCCCTTGCCGATCGACCTGCATCTCCACCAGCATCGCCTCGACCGCCGCGGCCAGCGACAGGTCCTGTAGGCGCGCTTGCGATACGGGCGTGGTGCGAAACGCCTCCCTCTCGACCATCTTGCAGAGCATGTCGACCGCTCCGTCGACGCCCATTTTCCCCACGTGGATCACCGCGTCATACAGCGAAGGATCGCTCGGATCCAAGCCATACATCCGCAATCCCCACTGCTGCCGGGAGCGGTCGGTGCTTGCCAGGCTCTGGCGGGCTTCCTTCTCCGAGACCTTGTCCCGGGCCATCACCAGGGCCACGCGGTCCTCGATATCGGCCAGGATGCGCGCCTTGAGCACGTGGCTGACGCCCTGCAGGAACAGGTGGCCGGCCAGACCGTGATAGACCACGTTGTCCTGTAAGAAGCTCTTGACAAGCGCGGCCCGAACATAAGTGATGTAGCGCTCCTTGCCGCGGGTGAGGCGATCGAGCAGCGAGGGCCCGTCCTCCACGGCCTTCATCAGCTTGAGCTCGGGGACGTTGTACTCCTCCGACGCCTCGAGGATCACCTCCCGCGCCAGGCAGGTGTAGCCGAGCTTGGCGGCGACCTTCTCCGCCACCTCCGTGCCCCGGCTGTAAGAGCCCCTGGATATTGTGATGATCGCCAATTGGACCTCCCCGTAGCCCGGACCGCCGCCGCTACGCGCTGCTATCTTTTAAGAATAGGGGAGGGATCGAAAAATTGAAAGGACGGCGATGGGAGGGCAGAAGGCAGGGAAAGGCAGCCGTTCTGCTCGGTCGGTCCTTTTACGTGGTATCCGGGCGTAACCGAGACGGGATCCCCTCACCGAACGGCGCTCTGTCCTTGTTCTCCGTTCTCGGGTATATTCCGGCGCCTCCGATGCTTTGCCGTCCGCAGCGCCTACCGCGGGGCGGGCTGCCGGGCTTCGGAGCCCCTGTCCGCATGGTGTCCCTTTCCGCGGGATTCCGCATCTCGACGGATCGAGCGTTACTTGCCTTTCAATTCCCTTAAATTCGCCGGTTTTTTCACCGTCGTCTTCGTCCTGTACTGGCTCTGCCGCCGCAGCCGCCGGCTGCAGAACGCGCTTCTGCTGCTGGCTGGTTACGTCTTCTACGGAGCCTGGGACCTGCGCTTCCTCTCGCTACTCTTCTTTTCCACCTGTCTGGACTATGCGGCGGCCCTGAAGATGGCCGGATGCGAGGGTAGGAAGCGACGGCTATGGCTCGTGCTCTCGGTCGCCGCCAACCTCGGCCTGCTCGGCTTCTTCAAGTACTTCAACTTCTTCGCCGAGAGCCTGCAGAACCTGGCCGCCCTGGCGGGGCTGTCGCTGTCCGCGCCTGCCCTGCAGATCGCGCTTCCGGTGGGCATCTCCTTCTATACCTTCCAGAAGCTGGGCTATTCGATCGATGTATTCCAGAAGCGGGTCGAGCCCAGGCGCAACTTTCTGGACTTCGCCCTGTTCGCCGGCTTCTTTCCGGTAATCACCGCCGGTCCCATCGAGCGCGCCGGTCGCCTGCTTCCGCAGATCGAACGACCGCGGGCGCTGACCGCGGGCCAGCTCGACGCCGGGTTGTTCCTGATTATCTGGGGGTTGTTCAAGAAACTCGCGGTGGCGGACAACGCAGCGCTGGTGGCCGACCGCGTCTTCGACGGCTACGCCCAGTACGGCGGGCTGGATCTGGTGATCGGCGCCCTGGCCTTCACCCTACAGATCTACGGCGATTTCTCCGGTTACTCCGATATCGCCCGCGGCCTGGGCAAGCTGCTCGGCTTCGATTTGATGATCAACTTCAAGCTGCCCTACCTGGCACTAGACCCCAGCGATTTCTGGCGCCGCTGGCACGTCTCGCTGTCGACCTGGTTGCGCGACTACCTCTACATCCCGCTGGGCGGCAACCGTGGGGGCGTGCTCGGCAACAGCGGCAACCTCCTGCTGACCATGCTGCTCTGCGGCCTCTGGCACGGGGCCGCCTGGACTTTCGTGCTCTGGGGGCTCTACCACGCCGCGCTTCTGATTGTATACCGTATCCTGCGGCGCTTCCGCTGGCCCGCGTTCCTCTCGACCGGCCTCCTCTTCCCGCTTTCGGTGGGGTTCCGTCGCGCGCTCATGTTCGCGCTGGTCGCGGCGGGCTGGGTCATCTTCCGCGCCGAGAGCGCCGAGCAGGCCTTCTACTTCTTCAGCCATGCCGGGCTCGCCCCCTCCGCGGGCAGCGGGGATTTGGCCTACGAGATCGCCTTCCTGGCCTTTCCCCTCCTGCTCTTTCACCTCTTCCAGTACTACCGGGACGATCTGCTGATCGCCCTGCGCTGGCCGGTCTGGGTGCGCGCGCCGCTCTATGCCGTGCTGGTGGCGTCTATCGTGGTCTTCGGGGTTCGCGAGCCGGTGGAATTCATCTACTTCAACTTCTGAACGACATGCGAGACCGAGGCACACAGGAACGAATACCGCCCACTACCGCCCGTTCGCTGGCGCTGTTGGTGGCGGGCGCGCTGGCCTCCTTCTTGCTGATCGACGCGGGCGCGGCGGCGTTTTTACGGGATCGAAGCAGCAACCGCGGGTACCGCATCATCGAGCTGAAGTGGAAGCTGCTCGAGGATCTCGAACGGCCGGTGGACGCGCTGGTGCTGGGCGACTCCAGCTGCAACCAGGGGCTGGATCCGACCCACTTCAGCCGGTTGACCGGGCTGAAGACGCTCAACCTCTGTACCATCGGCCATATGACCGCGCTCGGTGACCTGCTCATGCTGCGGACCTACCTGCGCCGTCACGGTCCGCCGAAGCTGGTGCTCGTCATCCACGCTTACAGCACCTATCGCCGGGACATCAAGACTGCCATGCTGGCCCGGGTGCCTGACCTGCGCCTGTTGTGGAAACAGAAGGTGGTTAGCATCGATCTGGCCGCCTGGCGGGTGATCCTGGCCGCCAGGCTGTTGCCGCTCTACAGCCAGCACCAGACTCTGCGCGAAATGATCATGAGACCGTGGGAGATCAGGCCTTCGCGCTTGAACACCAACCAGCTGGGCTTCATGAGCTCACGCCGGTCCAAGCCCAGGCTGGTGAACAAGGATACCGCCATGCACCTGCGCATCCTGCGCAGGTCGCCGAGGCCGCTGACGCCGTCGAACCGCGCCGCGGTACGGCAGATGGCCGCGCTCGCGGAATCGCGCGGATTCGACCTCTACCTGCTCAACTCGCCGGTTCACGACAAGCTGCAGCGACACAAGAGATTCAGGAAACACCAGAAACAGCTGCGCCAGGAGCTGCTGAAGGTGATTCGGCCCTACCGCCGCGTTCGCTACCCGGCCAAGACCTTCCCCTTTCCCGTCAGGCGGATGAGAAACGCGGACCACCTGACGAGAAAGGGGGCCAAGGCGTATACCAATGCGGTCGTTCGCGTCGTGCGGCAGTCGCGGAAGAAGTGACGACCGTATGCGCCCTGCACGGAGTTCGCGGGGGCCGGGAAACTATGCTTTACTTCACTCATGGGCTCGCGCCGGTCCGGCTCGAAAAAGAAGAAGGTGGCGATCCTGATCGTCGCCTACAACGCGGCCGGCACCTTGCGCAGGGTGCTCGACCGCATCCCGGACGAGGTCTGGGACAAGGTGGCTGAGGTCTGCGTCTTCGACGACTCGAGCGGCGACGATACCTTTCTGGTGGGGCTGGGATACAAGACGCATCACGGCAAAGCCAAGCTGAGCGTATTTCGCAATGAGCAGAACCTGGGCTACGGGGGAAACCAGATCCGCGGATACCGCTACGCCATCGACCAGGGCTACGACATCGTGGCCCTGTTGCACGGCGACGGCCAGTACGCGCCCGAGGCGCTGCCCAGGTTGCTGGAGCCGATCGAGAAGGGGGAGGCCGACGCGGTCTTCGGCTCCCGCATGTTGCCACCGGGCGATCCCCTGAAAGGCGGGATGCCGCTCTACAAGTTCCTGGGCAACCGTCTGCTCAGCTCCCTCGAGAACGCCGCGCTGGGGAGCTCGCTGAGCGAGTTCCACTCCGGCTACCGCATCTACTCCTGCGAGGCGCTGAAACGGCTTCCCTTCGAGAAGAATACCCACGACTTCCATTTCGATACGCAGATCATCATGCAGCTGCACGCCGCGGGAATGCGCATCGTCGAGAAGCCCATCCCCACCTTCTACGGCGACGAGATCTGTTACGTGAACGGCATGAAGTACGCGCGAGACATCGTCCGCACCGTGGCCGAGTACAAGTTGCACGAGCTGGGGATCCGCCACTACCCGGAATACGAGGTCGAGCCCACCTACCACGTGAAGTCCAGCCCGCTCGCCGCCGATCACCAGCTGCTGAGGATGGTGGGGGGGCAGCCGCGCTCCGTTTTGGCCATCGGTTGCAGCCGCAACGAGCTGGGGCAGGTGTTGAAAGGGAAGGGGCACCGCGTCACCGGCATCGACGAGCAGCCTCCGCCCTTCCAGATCGACGCCTTCCATCGCGCGGAGCTGGACCAAGGGCTGCCGGGCGAACTGCCGGAGCGCTTCGAAATCGTGCTCCTGTCCGACGTACTCGAGCACGTCAAGCATCCGGATAAATTGTTGAAACAAGCCCGCTCCTACCTGGCCGAGGGGGGCAAGATCCTGCTCTCCCTGCCCAACGTGGTGCACTGGTCGGTCCGGGCGGCCGTGGTCTTTGGGAAGTTCGACTACACCAACCGGGGCATACTGGATCGCAGCCACCTGCGTTTCTATACGCGGGAGACGGCCCGGCGGCTCTTCCGGGAGGCAGGCCTGCGGGTGGTACAGGAGCAGAGCACGCCGGTGCCGTGGGAGACGGTGATCTCCGGCGGCATCCTGCGCGATCTAATGGAGAAAACCGATCACTTCCTGGGGGAGATGAATCCCGGACTGTTCGCCTACCAGTACGTCTACGAGCTACAACCCGTCGCCGTCCGCTAGCGGGCGACGCCCGTCCCGGAGCCATTTTCGCCGCCGGAGACATGGTCAGCGCAATGCGAGCTTTCTACCCGGCCTTCTTCCTCGCCAACTTGCTGCTGGCCTCCTTTTATCTCGATATCTGGTGCACCCCCAATCCGACCTCCCGCGCCCTTCCGGTGCTGGCTTTGTTGCAGGAAGGTACCCTGGCCATCGACCGCTTCGCTCATCTCACGCCCGACAAGGCCCGGGTGGGGGAACGCTACTATTCGGACAAGGCGCCGCTGCCGACCCTGGCCGCCTTGCCGTTTTACTGGCTCGTGGATCGAGCGGGGCTCAGCCATACCACCGAATCGACGGGCAAGAGATACCCGGTTCACGTCTGGAGGCCGGTCACCGGACGCGACGGCCGTGACCGGGTGATTCCCGCGCTGGTGCCGCTGCTGCTGATGAGCAGCCTGCTCTTCGGCAGCCTGCCCTTCGCCGTCATGATCCTGCTGGCCCTGAAGGGCAGCGCGGGCCGGCGGGGCGCTCCCTCGCCGGTGGTGATCTCCATGCTGGCCTTCTATGGGTCTTTCCTCTTCGTCTACGCCGGCACCTTCTTCAACCACGTGCTGGCCGCCTTTTTGCTCCTGCTATCCTATATCGGGCTTCAGGAGCGCAGACATTTCCGCGCCGGCCTCTGGCTGGGGCTGGCCTTTCTCAGCGAGTACACGGTGGCCGTCGCCGTCGCGCTCTGGGCGCCGGTGCTCGCGCTGCGCGAACGGCGGGCGAAGCCCCCGGCGCTGTTCCTGCTGGGAACAATACCCGCCATCGTCTTCGCCCTCGGCTACAACCGGGCTACTACCGGCCATTTTCTGCAGACCCTGAACGCCTACCATGATTACCAGGCGTTCGACGGTCTGCACCAGAGCTACGGCTTCGTCCTCCCCTCCCTAGAGGCGGTCTGGGGGCTCTCCTTCAGCCCCTATCTCGGGCTTTTTACCCACGCGCCGCTGCTGCTGCTTTGCGGGGTCTACCTGCTCGGGGATCTGGCGGGCGGCCGCCGCTTCGACAGGCCCTGGCAGAGCTACCTGCTCGCCTTCTCGGTGCCGTTCTTCCTCGCTATCAGCTCCTTCTTCACCTGGTGGGGAGGCTGGAGCTACGGGCCGCGCTATCTCGCAGTCCTGGCCGGGCTGCTCCTCTACCAGGGGGTGATCTACCTGGCGGGCAAGCAGGACCGCGCGCTGCTCTTCTGGACCCTGGGCGGCCTGGGCCTGCTTGGCGCCTGGGCGGCCAAGGTGACCGTTGCCTACATGATCCCCGACGGGAGCAGCGAGCTGGTCTCGGCCCCGGGAGAGAGCATTTACAGGTTGTATCCATTTCAGGAGATCCTGCAGGGCCGGTTCAACGCCAACAACCTCCTGACCCTGGCCTTCGACCTGCCGCCGGGCGCGGCGGCCTTCGGATGGCTGCTGCTCTTCTTCGCCGTCACCATCTTCTTCTCGGTCTGGTGGACCAGAGGTCACGGCTCGAACGAGCCCCGGGCGGCGTCGTAGCCGGGCGATCGGGTGCCGTCCCTTCCCGGGCTTCGCCGGGGACCCGACCCGCGCTTCGCCGCGGACGATCGCGCCTACGGACCCGATCCCGGCGCGGTTGCAGACGAACGCGCTTTGTTCGTATCATACGCCCCGGGCAGCGGTGCGGAGCCGGGCGATGAGCGACCTCGAGGCTACTCTTGGCAGCGATCTGAGCGCGACCCTTCTCGGTTTCCGGGAGGAGATGGGCGAGCTCAACGGTATCGACGCCATCCTCGACCGGATCTTGGGCCACGCCCGTGGCTTCTCGTATGCCGACGCGGGCTCTATCTTCCTCAAAGAGGGAGACAACCTCCGTTTCGGCTACGTGCACAACGACACCCTGTTCGAGCCCGGGGCGACCAGCGAGGCGCAGTACGCCGACTACACCGTGCCCATCGATTCGAGCTCCATCGTGGGGCACGTGGCCCGCACCGGCGGCGACCTGGTCGTCGACAATGCCTATGCGCTGCCCGACGGGCTGCCCTATCGTTTCAACCCGAAGTACGACGCCGAGGCCGGGTACCGCACCATCTCCATGCTGACCGTTCCCCTGCGCTCGGGGCAGGGCAGACTGGTTGGGGTAATGCAACTGCTCAACGCCCGCGACCCGGAGGGGCGCGCGGTCCCCTTTTCCGAGCGCGCCCACCGCTACGCCACGCTGCTGGCACGGGACGCGGCCATCGCCATCGAGCGCGGTATCATGAACCGGCAATCCGCGCTGCGCATGATGCGCATGGCCCAGATGCGCGATCCGGCCGAGACCGGCGCTCACGTGCAGCGGGTGGGAGCCTACGCGGCCGAGATCTACAAGAAGTGGGTGGTGCGCCACCCCGAGCGCCCGCAGAGCGTACCTTCCATGGCGCCGCCGCCGGCCATGGCCGATCCGCGCGCCTACATCGCGCGCAAGGCCGACCGGCTGCAACTGGCGGCCATGCTGCACGACGTAGGCAAGGTGGGGGTCCCGGACGCCGTGCTGAAGAAACCCGGACGGCTCGACCCGGAGCAGTTCGAGATCATGAAGCTGCACACGGTCGACGGCGCGCGGCTCTTTGCCAATATCGAATCCGAGCTGGACCAAATGTGCTTCGACATCAGCCTGCACCATCACGAGAAATGGGACGGCAGCGGCTACCCGGGGCTTTGCGGCGACGTCACCTGCCAGGTGCACCTGCCGGGCCGCTCTCTGTCCGGCCAGAACATCCCGCTATCGGCCCGCATTGCCGCGCTGGCCGACGTTTACGACGCGCTGGTCTCGCGCCGCGTGTACAAGGACGCGTGGCCCGAGGATAAAGTGCTCGATCTCGTCCGCGAGCAGTCGGGCAAGCACTTCGATCCGGAGCTGGTCGAGGTCTTCTTCGAGATCCACCCCCTGATCCTGGCCATCAGGGAACGGTATACCGGTTGACCTGGCGAATAGGGTAACGGTGACCGGAGCGAGCGCCGCCGGTCGGCAAATCGTGTCGTTCGCTTATCGCGTGCAGAAAGGACACCATCACTGGCGTTACCCTGCTGCAGCACGCCACCAACGGCTACCGAGAATCCTATTCGTAATATGTCGTAATTATTAGGAATAAATCGACTGCTGCCACTTGACATACGAACCCGTATGTGTAATAGCGAGTCGCCATTAGCGGTGAGCAGGCAATGTCGGAGGTGTACCAGGTCGTCGCGGGCGCGGGTCGCGCGAGCCCGAATGAAGATACCCGGCGCATGGATCCGGTCGCTGACCGTCGGTTCATCGATCCCGCCCGGCGCTCGAGGCGGCTCGCTCTGCAAGGAGATGAAAGATGACCTCCGGACCCATCCTCTCGGCGACGGCTTGCGGCCCTTCCCCTGCAGGGCTACAGAGACGCACCACGCGGGGGCCCACCCAACGAGAAACGCAATCGAAATCCAAGGAAACCCACATGAACACTGATGATCTGGAGCGCCTCTGCATCAACACCATCCGCACCCTGTCGATGGACGCGATACAGAAGGCAAACTCGGGGCACCCCGGCGCGCCGTTGGGCATGGCCCCGGCCGCCTATGTCCTGTTCACCAAGATCATGAAGCACCACCCCCGCAATCCCGGGTGGGAGGACCGCGACCGCTTCGTGCTCTCGGCCGGACACGCCTCGGCGCTCCTGTACAGCCTCTTGCATCTGACCGGCTACGACCTCTCTCTGGATGATCTGAAAGCGTTCCGGCAGTGGGGCAGCAAGACCCCGGGCCACCCCGAGTACGGGCACACCCCGGGCGTGGAGACCACCACCGGGCCGCTGGGCCAGGGCATCGCCAACGCCGTGGGCATGGCCATGGCCGAGCGCTATCTGGCTGCGCTCTTCAACCGGCCAGATCACACGCTGGTCGATCACTTCACCTACGTCCTTTGCGGCGACGGCGACCTGATGGAGGGCGTCAGCGCCGAGGCGGCCTCGCTGGCCGGGCACCTGGGGCTGGGCAAGCTCATCTGTCTGTACGACGACAACCAGATCTCCATCGAGGGCTCTACGGACATCACCTTCACAGAGGACGTCGGTAAGCGTTTCCAGGCTTACGGATGGCAGGTGTTGAACGTGCCCGATGGCAACGATACCGTGGCCATCGCGCGCGCCGTCAAGAAGGCTGCCCGTGAGACCGCGAGGCCCACCCTGATCCGCGTGCGCACGGTGATCGCCTACGGAAGCCCGAACAAGGCGGGGACGGCCGATGCGCACGGCGCGCCGCTGGGCGAGGAAGAGGTCGGCAAGACCAAGCAGTGCCTGGGATGCGAGCCGGAGGCCTTCTACATTCCCGAGCCGGTGCGCGCGGCGTTCCGCAAGAGCATCGGGCGCGGCTCGCGGGCCGAGAAGAAGTGGCAGACGCAGGCCGCGGCGTACGAGAAGCAGTTTCCGCAGCAGTACCGTCAGTACCGGGCGATGCTCTCCGGCGAGCTTCCGCAGGGATGGGATCGAGCGATCCCCCTGTTCTCTCCGCAGGACGGTCCGGTGGCGACTCGCGCCGCCTCGGGCAAGGTGCTCAACGGCATCGCCCCCAACTTGCCGGCGCTGCTGGGAGGCTCTGCCGACCTGGCCCCTTCCAACAAGACCCTGATCGCCGGCTCCGGGGACTTTGCTCGCGACGCCTATGACCAGCGCAACATCCGCTTCGGAGTGCGCGAGCACGCCATGGCGTCGATCTGTTCGGGCATGGCGCTTCACGGCGGCGTCAAGCCCTACTGCGGGACCTTCCTGGTCTTTGCCGACTATATGCGCCCGGCCATCCGCGTGGCCGCGCTCATGAAGCTGCCGGTCGTCTACGTCTTCACCCACGACAGCATCGCCGTGGGCGAGGACGGTCCCACCCACCAACCGGTAGAGCACCTGGCCTCTCTACGCTGTATTCCCGGGCTGACCGTGATCCGGCCCGCGGACGCCAATGAAACCGCCGAGGCCTGGCGCCAAGCGCTTCAGGCTCAGGGGCCGTTCGCCCTGATCCTCTCCCGGCAGAAGCTCCCGGTCATCGATCGCGCTGTAAACGCGCCGGCCGCGGATCTGGCCAGGGGCGCCTACGTGTTGGCAGAGCCGCCGAAGCCGGAGCTGTTGCTGCTGGCGACCGGCTCCGAGGTCTGGCTGGCGATCGGGGCCGCGGCTGCGCTGGCGGACAAAGGGGTACAGGCCCGGGTGGTCAGCATGCCTTGCTGGGAGCTGTTCGAGCAACAGCCGCCCGAATACCGGCAGAGTGTGCTTCCCCCGGATCTTTGCGCGCGCCTGGTCATCGAGGCGGCCAGCCCCTTTGGCTGGGAGCGATACGCCGGGCCGCGGGGCAAGATACTCGGCATATCCGGTTTCGGCTCCTCCGCTCCCGGCGGCGTGGTGCTGGAGAAGTACGGCTACTGCGTGCAACGGGTCGTAGAGCAGGCGCTACAGCTGCTCGGCAAGCAGTAGACCGCCTGCCGTTTCGCGCCGCCGGCTCGTCGAGTATCCTGGAGCGGTTCGAGGTAGCGTGCGGTAAGCGTCCGTGACAAAATAACTCATCCATCTTTCGGGCGGGACGGCCCCGTCTGCTGCGTTGCTCCTCCTCGAAATATCCCCAATATTCCTCGTCGTCGCGCCTTGCATCCGGGGCCGTCGCGCTCCGAAACCTGATCGAGTTATTTTGTCACGGACGCTAAGCGGCAGCGATCCCACCGGGCTGGTCACCTACTGGGGCGGCGGATACGAGTGGTGGATCGGGCCCGAGTGGAGCGTGGGCGTTATGGGCAGGCTGGTCATCGCTCCGCTCGCTTTTACGACGTGAGCTTCATGACCATCGAGCCGCGCGTTCTGGCCAGCCTCACCTTCCACTGACGCCGAGCGGTAGAGCCCGTCGATTCTCGCGCTGGCCCCGGGGCCGCGCCTTGCGCCTTGTTGCGGCCGGCGGCCGCGTGATATCTTTATTGCCAGGATGTCGCAACGGCCGGCTTTGCAGTAGCGCCCGCTCGGCCGCGGAGGGGTGTGGGTCGGAACGTGCTGCCGCTGTTGCACTTCTTCTGCTTCATCACTTATCTCTACCTCGCCGCCCACGTGCTGGTGCTGAGCTGGCGATCGGCGCTGAACCGCACCTGCTCGCTGCTGGTGCTCTGCTTCGCCCTCTGGAGCTTCAGCCTCATCTATACCCACGATCACGCGGCGGGCGAGCAGACGGCCGCCCTCTTCTATAGTATCGGCTCGCTGGCCTGGGGCAGCTTCGCCAGCCTGGCGCTCTGGTTCGTGCTGGTGTTCGTGGAGGAGAAGCGCTTCCGCAAGTCGCCCTGGTTCTTTCCCGTGCTCTTCGTTCCTCCTTCGCTGCTCGTCTACCAGCAGTGGGCCGGGCAGGTCGCCGCCGGCTACGCGCTACAGATCTGGGGCTGGGCATTCATCTGGTCCGATTCGGTCTGGTCCTACCTGTTCCATGTCTACTATCTAACCTACATGGTTGCTGCTTTCGTTCTGCTCTTCCGGGCGGCCAGAGAAGCGGTGAGCGGTGTCAAGCGGGAGCAGGCCCGCATCATCCTGGGCACGGCCGTTCCGCCGCTGGTCCTGGCCTCGGTCACCGACGTGGTGCTGCCCCGCTTCGGCATCCACGCCGTGCCCAACATCGCTCCCGCCTTTGTCCTCATCTGGGTGATCGGGCTGCTTTTCGTCATCTCCCGGTACCGGACGCTCGAGATCACGCCCGAGCTGGCGGTCGATCACATCGTCTCCTCCATGGCCGATCCCCTCCTCATCCTGGACGCCGAGGGAAGCATAGCCTTTGTCAACCGGGCGGCCGAGCGGCGCCTGGGCTACCCGCAGAGCGCGCTGGAAGGCACCAGCATCGGGGAGCTCTTCCCGGTAGAGGTCCGGGAGCGGCAACTCGGGGAGATCGCGGGCAAAGGAGGGGCTGGCAACGTCGATTGCGTTTTGCAGTCGAGGAGCAAAGAGCGCTTCCTGGTCGATTTCACCATTTCCGAGATGCGCCAGTACGGAGACGAGGTCATCGGCACGGTCTGCGTGGCCCGCGACATCACCGAGCGCAAGCGGGCCGAGGAGCAGTTGCGAAAGGCTCACGACGAGCTGGAGAAGCGGGTCGAAGAGCGGACGGCAGATCTCACCGCCGCGAACCAGAGGTTGCAGGAGGAGATCCGCGAGCGCAAGCGGACGCAGGTCGACCGCGAGGAGTCCGAGGAGCGATTCCGCGCCATCTTCGACAACGTGCTGAATGGGATCCTGCTGGCCGACGTCGAGAGCAAGCGCTTCGTGATGGCCAATCCGGCCATGTGTCGCATGCTGGGTTACGCACAGCAGGAGCTGGAAAGCCTCGGTATCGCGGACATCCACCCGGCAGAGGACCTGTCGGCGGTGCAAGAGGCGTTCGAGAAGCAGGCCCGGGGGGAGCTGGCGCTCGCCGCGGATATTCCGGTCAAGAGAAAGGACGGCAGCGTCTTTTACGCGGACGTGAACTCGACCCCGGTCGAGCTGGGCGCCAGGACCTATCTGCTCGGCATGTTCAGGGACGTCAGCGAGAAGCGCCGCCTGGAGGAGCAGGTGCGGGTAACGCAGCGCATGGAGGCCATCGGCCGGCTGGCCGGGGGGATCGCGCACGATTTCAACAACATCTTGACGGTGATCAACAGCTACAGCGGGTTTCTGCTCGACGATCACGCGGATGACCCGGTTGCCCGCGAGGACATCCTGGTCGTGCAGGACGCGGCGATTAAGGCCGGAAGGCTGACGGCCCAGCTGCTGGCTTTCAGCCGGCGCCAGCTACAGCGGCTGGAGGTGCTGGAGCCGAACGAGGTCATCCGGGAGCTGAGCAAGATGCTGGGGAGACTGATCGGCGAGGATATAGAGTTCAAACCGATTCTGCAGCCGCGCCTTTGGCGGATCAAGGCCGACCGCGGACAGATCGAACAGGTGATCATGAACCTGGCCGTAAATGCGCGCGACGCCATGCCCAGGGGCGGAAAGATCACGGTGGAGACCGCCAACCTGAAGGTCGACGAGGTTTTTGCGCACGATCACCCGGGGCTGCAGCCCGGGTCTTACGTCATGCTGGCGGTGACCGACTCGGGTGTGGGCATGGACGCGGAAACGCGCTCCAAGATCTTCGAGCCTTTTTTCACCACCAAGAAGCTCGGCAAGGGGACCGGCCTGGGGCTGTCGACCACCTACGGCATCGTCAAGCAGAGCGGCGGAGAGATCTGGGTGGACAGCGAGCCCGGACGGGGAACCCGGTTCGAGGTCTACCTGCCGAGAGCCTGGGAAGACCTGGGCGACGAGCAGTCGGCCAAGCCCAGCATAGTGGTGGCGCGGCCCGACGAGACCGTGCTGGTGGTGGAGGACGACGACAACGTGCGCAGGGCCGCCCGCCGCATCCTGGCCAACAGGAAGTCCACCGTGCTCGAGGCCCGCGACGCCGAGGAAGCCCTCGCAATCTGCGCCGAGTTCAAGGAGCGAATAGACCTGATGATCACCGACGTCATCATGCCCAGGATGAACGGCAAGGAGTTGGCCGACCGGGTCAGGCAGCTGTATCCGCGCATGAAGATCATCCTCATGTCCGGCTACACCGACGACGCCGTGGTCGAGCGCGGGGTGCTGACGACCGACCTGCCCTTTCTCCCAAAACCTTTTTCCTCCAAGACCTTCTTGAAGACGGTATACGAGGTGATGGACAAGCCGGACTGACGGGCTACTGCAGCAGCATGACGACTACCGCACCAGCTCGGACGGAGCCCATCTCTCGGGGCAACAGGTCCGCGGGCAGGTGCGAGCGCCCCGCGCTCCAGTGCGAGACCAGGGTGCGGTCGAGCTCGATGCCGCGATCGCCGAGCCAGGCTACGAAGGCCTCGGTCTTTAACAGCCCCTTTTTGCGCAACCGCGTGAACATCGATTGACTCCAGGGCCCATAGGGTTTTTTGACGGTTCCCGCGCGCTCGCCTCCGGCCAAATATCGTAGAGCATATCTCAAAAGAGGCCTTGCCGTGCTCCGCGCCCCGGCAGGCGAATTGTACCACCGACGGACGACCGGGGCAGAGGCCTGCAACCGGAGCTACTGGATGTTGGTCTGCCAGTCCGCGGCGTCCGACGGCCTGTTCACCAGCAGCGGCTTCCAGCGCTCGTCGCCCTCCAGGTATACCTTCTGGAAAGCCAGCGCGTACTCGCCGGAGGTGCCGCCGCCGGCGCTGGTGGGACCGAACCAGCTCATGTGGCTCGCTCCCGAGATCGAGAGCAGCATCTTGGGCGTGCTGTCGGGGATCTCGGCGTAGGCGCCGGTCGACATGGTGCAGGGAGCGACTCCGTCCGACGAGCCGCAGAGCAACAGGGTCGGCACTTGCACGCCGGCGGCCACCGGCCCCCAGGCGGCCAGGCCCACCGAGGTCCTCAGCGTGGGATCGGTGCCCGAGGCGATGGTCGTGCCCCCACCGCCCATCGAGTAACCGCTGGTCCCGTAACGACCGGCCAGCTTTCCGAATAGCGGGCTTCCGCTCTTGGTATTCTCGGTCTTGAGCTCCTCTATCGCGCCCAGCAGCTTGTCAGCGCGAATCGCGGGGATGTCCATTCCGGTGGTGGTGGTGATGACCGTGACGATGCCGTGTGACGCGTAGAAGGGCCCCCAGTCGTTCATCTCCGGCCCGGTATTGGTGAACCCGCCACAGAGTGCCACGGCTGCCAGCGGCGGATCGGCATCGGTGGGATAGAAGACCGTTCCGGTCGCTATCGGATACGACTGAGTGTTGAAGGACCCGCTCCTGGAGGTAAGCCCGGACGGATCCGGGCCGTGGCACAAGCAGTCACCGCTCGCGCAGCAAGTGCCGCCCGTGACCGTTCCGGGGCGGTCCGTTGCTCCACCGACCCCGCCGGTCCCGGCGGTAACTATCCCGCCGGTCCCGCCGGTGATGATGGTGCCGCCCGTGCCGCCGACTCCGCCGGCAGTGACCCCGCCGGTTCCACCGGTGATAATGGCGCCGCCCGTTCCGCCGGTCGGGATGGTGCCCGCGGTTCCGCCCGTGACGTCCGGCGGCGGCGCGTACGATCCGCCCGCGGGCGGGAGCGAGCCAGCCTGGCCTGCGTACGGGTTGTCCACGGGCACGTAAGATCCGGCCTGTCCCGCGTACGACCCGGCTACCCCTCCTGTCCCGCCGAGCGAGTAGTCGGGTCCGAATCCTGCGAAGCCCTCTGGGTTAATACTCGTCTCCCCGCACGCGGTGGCGAGCACCAGGATGCCGGCCAGAAGCGACGCGGAGAGCACTAGCCTCGAGCTATCCGAATGGCACCGATATTTTGGCGAATACACGTTTACCTCCGGGCATTTTATCGCGCGCCGCCCGCCCTCGGCCGGTGGCCGCCACGCGCCTGGGGCGGCGCTGAACGTCCCGGAACTAGGACGGGGGAAAGGGCGCTTGTTTCCATACATTACATATTAGTGTGCAAAACGCGTTCAGGCACTGTTTCGGGGTGCCAAGCTTCTGCCGTTTGGTGACAAGCGCCGCTTTTTTATCCGGCGCGGCCGCGCGCGCGGGGCTATGCTATCCGGACGAGGGGTAGAGATGTACAGGAGCGCCATCACGCTGTGTACAGCCGCCCTGTTGCTGGCGGCAATGCTGCCGGGGTGTCTACGCGACTGGAGCCAGTACGAGCGCCGGGACCAGGCCGGTACGGGCGGCATGGGAGGTATCTCCGGTACGACCGGCGGCTTCGGTGGCATCCCGGGGGGCATCGGCGGCGCGGTCGGAGGTACCGGTGGTAGAGGAGGTAACGCCGGTACGGGCGGCAACATCGCCGGCACGGGCGGCGTCTCCTGCGTGTCCCTGGACGAGCTCGAACCGTGTACCTGCCCGGACGGCCGAACGAGCACGCGCGTCTGTCTGCGGGACGGAACGCTGGGCGAGTGCGCTTGCCGGCGCGATTGGGAGTGCGAGCGTGGAGAGCCCGTATACTGCATCTGCGACGGCTACAGCTCGGGCGTCGCGGTCTGCTTCGACGGCGAACAGGATCTCGTGGGTTGTATCTGCCGGCGCGAGCACGGCGAGATCGTTCCCTTTTGCGGAAACGGAATCATCGAGGGCGACGAGCAGTGCGACTGGCGCGACCTCCGAGGCCTGAGCTGCACCCTTCTAGGCCGGGGGTCGGGCAACCTGCTCTGCGACGAAAGGTTCTGTGTCATCGATACATCCCAGTGCGAGATCCCGTTGTGCGGGAACGGAGTGCTGAACGGAATCGAGCAGTGCGACGGCAACAACCTCGACGGCCAGAGCTGTCGCTCGCTAGGCGAGGGTGACGGGGTGTTGCTCTGCGACCCGGCCGATTGCACCTTCGATATCAGCATGTGTACCGGTTCCGTGGGGGGCACCGGCGGCACCGGCGGCTACATCTGCGAGAATAGCTGCTTCGACGCTTACGACGGCTTTTGCGACGACGGCGGCCCCGACGCCGACTACTACATCTGCGAGTACGGCACCGACTGCGCTGACTGCGGGCCCCGCCCTTGAGAGGGTAGGGGGATGATAAAGAATCGACCCGGGTGACGGAAAGCGTCGCGAGACCCCTTTGGCGAATTGCCTGGCCTCTGTTGCGAATTCTGGGCAGCAAAGAGAGGGGACGAAGCGAGTGTATTGATCCGCATATCCGAGGAGACCTTCGGGTGGCTCGCCGGGATAAAGAAGCAGTATTGAACCCGCCGCGCGGTTTTGTTACAACGCCTCCGAAGGAGGCACCGTAAAATAAACGATACGAGACCGGGCGCCTGGGCGGAGCGCAATCGCGAGCGCGCCCGGAGGAAAAACCGCAGGAATAGCAGCGCTATTTCGAGGATTTTTCCGAGGACGAAAGCCGCGAGTGCGCCCGCCCACGCGGCCGCAACCGGATCGTTTATTTTGCGGTGCCTCCTAAGTCGGATTTACTGATCATAAGAGAGGTTAGCGGTCATGATGTCACGAGCTCTGTGTTCAACCGGTCTTGTTCTGGCGATGGGATTATGTCTGTTCGCGTGCGCGTCGGACGACGACGATGACGGCGCGGTTATTGACTCCGGCCTGGATCCGTTCCAGGGCGGAGCAGAGGCGGGAACGGCCGGCGCGGGAGGGGTCGGCGGCACGCCGGGCGAGGGCGGTACGGGCGGCGGAACGGCCGGCTCGCCTTCCTCGGGTGGTAGCGGGGGCAGCGATCCGGTGGACGGGGGGACGCCGGAGCCGACCGCGGACGGCTCGGTCGCCGGCGGCGGCGGCGCGGCCGACGCGGGAGACCAGAACTCGGATGAGCCATATATCCCGCCCACGGGCGATCCCATCGTGGCCGACGATCTGACCTGGAGCTGGATCGATTTCCCGGACTCCAAGTGCCGGGACGGCTCGAGCACCGGGATCGGCATCAGCCCCAACAGCGCCTCCACCAAGGTGATGATCTACCTGCAGGGAGGCGGCGCCTGCTACAACGCGCTCACCTGTATGGCCAATCCCTCCAACTTTTCCGGTGCCGGATACAACGGTGAAAGCGGCGGCGTGTTCGACCGGGACAATCCCGACAACCCGGTAGGGGACTGGAGCCACGTCTTCGTGCCCTTCTGCACCGGGGACGTGCACGCCGGCAACAACCTGGCCGATCCCGGCATCGGCGCCGAGCAGCACTACCACGGCTACCGCAATATCGAGATCTTTCTCGACCGCATCGTGCCTACCTTTCCCGATGTAGACCAGGTGCTGCTCACCGGCGGCAGCGCCGGCGGGTTCGGCGCCGCGCTGGTGGCCGACCTGGTAGCGCGCACTTTCCCGCCCGGAACCACCCTCACGCTGATCGACGACTCGGGTCCGCCCATGAGCAGCGACTACCTGCCCACCTGCCTGCAGCAGCAGTGGCGCGAGCTCTGGGGCTTCGACTCTACCTTTCTCGCCGACTGCGGAGCGGCTTGCACGGATCCGAACGACTACGCCCTTACCTGGCCGCTGTTTCTGGCCAGCAAGTATACCGACGGCAACTCGGGCCTGATCTCGTCCGTGGCCGACGGGGTCATCACCCTGTTCTACGGGTTCGGCGCCAATAACTGCAATCCGCCGTTGATACCCAGCATGCCCGCTGCCGAGTTCGAGGCGGGGCTGATGGATTTTCGGGCCAACATGCAGACCGTACCCAACTTCGGTACTTATTACATCAGCGGCACCACCCACACCTGGATCACCGCCAGCCGCTTCTACGACACAACGGTGGAAGGCGTGCGGCTGGTGGACTGGTTCCGCGACATCGTCGAGGGAAATCCGCCCACCCACGTGGGGCCGTAGCGCTCTGCGGAAAAGTGCCGGCCGTAGGGGAGGGGCTTGCCCCCTCCCCCTCGTCAGTCGTTATTCGTCACTTTCCCACCACCTCGCGCAGCGCCTCGGGCAGCGTGGGGTAGGAGAAGGAAAAGCCGTGCTGCTGCAGGCGGGCGGGCACCGCCCGCTGCCCTTCCAGCAGGACCGAGCCGAACTCGCCCAACACCACGCGCAGGGCGAAACCCGGGGTGGGCATGAAGGAGGGGCGCGAGAGCGCCCGGCCCAGCTCGCGGGCCAGCTCGCGGTTGCGCACCGGGTTGGGGGCGCAGAAGTTTACCGGTCCGCTGATCTTCTCCTCGTTGAATACGAACATGAAAGCGGAGAGCAGATCCTGCATGTGGACCCAGGAGAACCACTGCCGGCCGCTACCCAGCGGCCCGCCGATGAAGCCCTTGAACAGCGGGATCATCTGTCCCATCGCGCCCCCGGTCTTGCCTAGCACCAGCCCGAAGCGGGTGAGGACCACGCGGGCGCCCTTGTCGGCCGCCCGGTTCGCCTCCTTCTCCCAGTCCACGCAGACCCGGGCCAGGAAATCGTCGCCTGGCTCGGCATCCTCCCTGAGCTCCTCGTCACCCCGGTAGCCGTAGTAGCCCACAGCCGAGGTGCTGCAGAGCAGCGTACCGGGCCTTTCGGCAATGGCCTGAACCAGGTTGCGCGTGGTGAGAATGCGGCTGTCGTAGATCGCCTTCTTGGTCGCCTCGTTCCAGCGCTGGAAGATGGAGGCGCCGGCCAGGTTGATCACCGCGTCCTGTCCGGTCAACGCCTGTTGCCAGCCGCCCGGTGCGGTGGTGTCGGCCGACACGTAGCGCACCTGGGGCGGGGTGTGGGGCGCGGGCCGAGGCGCGCGGTCCACCACCGTCACCTCGTGCCCCTGCTCCAGCAGGCGGATGCAGAGCTGAGTGCCGACGAATCCCAGGCCGCCCGTGATGAAGACCTTCATCTCACTGCCCTCCGCTCAGCGCCTGGTAGAAGAGCAGCGTGGCCGGGCTGGTGACGGTAGGATCGGTGACGACGTTCACGCAGGCCGGCTTGCCCGACTCGACCGCGCGCCGCACGGCCGGCACGATCTCCTCGTCCCGGGTCACCAGCTCGCCGTGCCCTCCCAGCGCCTCGACCACCTTCTCGTAGTGGCGCAGGCCGAGCTCGGCGCAGACCACTCGGTCGCCGCCGATGGAGAGCTCCTGGCTGTGCTTGATCATGCCCCAGGCGCAATCGTTGTTGACCACGCAGACCAGCGGGATGTCGTGGCGGACCATGGTATCGAACTCCATGGCGTTGAAGCCAAAGGAGCCGTCGCCGTTCAGCAGCACGACCGGGAGGTCCGGGTGCGCCAGCCTGGCGGCCATGGCAAAGGGGATGCCCGTACCCAGGCAGCCGAACAGCCCGGAGGCGGCGCCGATCACCCCGGCCGGGCGGCGCGACATCAAGCCCGACCCGCCGAAGTAGCTGGTATCGCCCCCGTCGGTCACGTAGTAGGCGTCCTCACCCACTGCCTCGCGTATCCTGGCCACCAGCCGCGCCGGGTGGATGGGATCCGATGCGGTCTGACGCTGCTGTAGCTCCTCGCCCAGAAGCGCAAGGCTGGCCGCCCGCACCCCGGCCGCCCAGCCCGGGTCGCCGCTCTTGCGCACCAGGGGCAGCAGCGCCTCGAACGTTGCGCCAACGTCGCCCGGCAGTCCGGCGTTGGCCACCCGGTTGCGGTCGATCTCGTGGGGATCGACGTCGATGCGCACCATCCTGGTCTCCGGCGGGATGACCTGTCCGTACATGAAGAGCCAGTTCAGGCGCAGCCCTGCCACCACCAGCAGGTCGGCCTGCGAGATCGCGGCCATCAATCCCATGTTGCCGGCCTCCCAGAGCGAGAGAGGATGGTCGTCCGGAAGCTCGCCCCGACCATGGTTCAGCAGCTGGAACGGCATCCCGGTCCTCTGCACGAATGCCTCCAGCTCGGGGCCGCAGGCGCTGTAGCGGATGCCGCTGCCGCCCAGCAGGAAGGGCTTGTTCGCTCCGTTGATCAGCTCGGCCGCGCGCGCCAGCGCTGCCTCGTCCGGCCGCATCCGCAGCCGGTTTGCGGGGCGGGCCGGAAGCGGTACCGAATCCTCTTCGACCTTGGCGTTGACCACGTCGGCCGGCAGCTCCAAGAAGACCGGACCCGGTCGCCCCTCGGCCGCCTTGCGGAAGGCGGTGGCCAGGTACTCGGGGATGCGCGCGGGCTCGTAGCAGGTCTCGGCCCACTTGGTCAGCGGCTTGATGATGGCAGCCTGATTCATCTCCTGCAGCGCTCCCTTGAGGTCGTCGGACACGGGGTGCCTGCCGCAGAGCACCACCATGGGCGCGTTGTCCAGGTAGGCGTTGGCAATGCCGGTGACCGCATTGGTGAAGCCGGGTCCGGCGGTAACGAAGCAGACCCCGACCTTACCCGTGTAGACCGACCAGGCGTGCGCCATCATGGCGGCCGACTGCTCGTGCCTCACGTCGATGGCGCGGATACCGTGTTCGGTGAAGCTATCCATCACCGATTCGATGTGCCCCCCCGACAGGCCGAAGGCGATGTCGATGCCCTCCACCTTCTTCAGGTATTTCCCCACCAGATGTCCCGCGGCTATCCTGGCCATGGCCCTCTCCCTCTAGTTACTTCCCGGCTCAAAATGCAACTCCCGTCGCCTCGCGGGCGGGGCGCGCGCTCAGTGCACGCGCAATGGATCGGGGTGGAAGTACCCCTTGCCGTCCCACCAACCCGTCACGTAAGGCGGGGCCGGAGCCACCGCTTCCTGCATCCCGTGGGTCGCGCCGCTGGAAAGCTCCAGCCAGCCCCGGCCGGTCTCGACCACTACCTCGGGCAAAGGCTCTTCGCCCGAGATACCCGATGTAACCTCCAGGTGCGCCCAACGCCCCCCGCCGCCGACGATCTTGCCTGCCACGTAGTAGCCGTCCGGTTTCCTGGCGTCGCCCCGGGCCAAGAAGGTGTAGTCCTTCAGCACCAGCACCCCCTCGATCTCGTCCGGGGGTGCCGGCAGATCGGAGATCTTCGCCTTCTGCCTCGCGTACCAGGTCTTGGCGTACGGCACCCGTTTCTCGATGAGGGCACCGGTCTCGTCGGTGTAACCGAGGCCGAGCAGCTCGCTCTGCCGCGCCGCTTCCGGGATCTCCTGCGGCGCGTACAGGACGAGGAAAAGCCAGAGATGTCCCGGCGGCGCCGGCGGGTCGGGCCGGACCGCCCAGCCGGTTACCTGACGGAGCGGCGCTCCCCGTCCGTCAAGCGCCAGCGCGGTGACTGAACCTTCCCGAGCGACGCCTCGGTCGAAGTCCAGCTTCAGCGTGAGAAAGGCCGACCCCTCACCGATCACCTGCCAGGTGTCGAAGGCCTCTTCGATCGAGGCGAGGGCGCGCGTTTCGCCCTCTGTCGGCGGTTTCCCGTCGCTGTCGGATTCAGCTCCGGTCGGGCGCTTCACGCCTGAGTGGGGCTCGACCGCCATCGACGACCCGCAGCCTGTGCAGAGCAGAGCCGTCAGAAATGGTATCGCTCTGCCGGGGAAGCGACGGGAAAGGGTCAACGACCCTCCTTCCTGTTCCTGGACAGTCCATAGGCGATGCCGTCCTTCAGGGTGGCGCGGATCAGAAAGCGGTCCAGCTGAAGGCCGAGCTTGACCATGGTCTGGGCCACCTCGGGCGCGATGCCGGTCAGAACCACCTGTGCTCCTATCAGTCGCACTGCGTCTGAGGCCTCGATCAGCGTCCTGGCCACGGCCGAATCCACCACCATCACCCCGGTCAGATCGATGATGACGATGTCGACCGAATGCGCGGCGACCCGCTCCAAGAGCGCTGTCACGATCTGCTGCGCGCGTCCTGTATCGACCGCGCCGACCAGGGGCATCGCCACCACGTCGTCGGTGACGGGAATGATAGGATTGGATAGCTCCTGCAGTGCCGTCTTCTGGGCCTCGATCACCCGCTCGCGCAGTCGGGCGCGCTCCTCTTCCGCCCTTCTCAGCTCGGTCACGTCGGTGGAGATGCCGCCGAAGCCGCTCACCTCGCCGCTCTCGTCGAAGATGGGCACCACGCTGGCGAGAAAGGTCCTCGGGCCCTGCGGGCTGTCGAATACGTCCTCGGAGTTGTACGGCGTCCCGGTCTTTTGTACGTGATCTTCGCGCTTTCGCCACTGTTGGATGACGGCCTCGGGGAAGAGGTCGGTGTCGAGCTTGCCGACGATTTTCTCGGGCTTCATGTTCATCAATCCGGCCGCAAAGGGGTTGACGTGAACGTAGCGCTTGTCGAGATCTTTGATGTAGACGATGGCGGGCAGGCTGTCGATGACCGCCCGGAAGTGGTCCTCCTTGGTCAGCGGCGTGGATGGCTTATTTACCTCCGGGGGCCTCACACATAGGATCCGGCGGGCGCCGTCACTGCCCGGCGCTTGCAGCGGCGCCACGGTCACCACGGCGTTCAGGACCTCGCCGTCCTTTTTGCGCAGCCGCAGCACCCGCTGCGCCGCCGACGCGCTGCCGTCGGCCAGGAGCGAGGATGCCGCTCCCTCGTCGCCGAGCAGATCCCTTACCGAGAGCCCCTGGTAGCCGTCGCGGCCTAGCAGCGAGCACAGGGTCTGGTTCGCGTACAGAAGCTCTCCCCCGGCGTCCAAGACGGCAATCCCCTCGCCAAAACCCTCCACGATTTCGCGGAACGTTTCCTGTCCGATACCGCTTCGCGTCATCGTTTTCCCTTTCGTGTTCGGTACCAACGTATCGTGCGGATGCCCAGAATGCGCGACGCTCGATAAAAAGACAAGAACGGGTGGAAGCCGCCGGCCTCGATCGCCGCACGCCGCACGGAGCTTGAAATTTTCTTGGGCTCCTACACCATGACCGACCGTGAGCGAGGAGCACGACGAACCGTTGCGCGAGCGGGTAGGGCGCTGGATGGCAGCCGATCCGGATCCGGAATGCCGGGCCGAGCTCGGTCGCTTGCTGAACGCCGGGGACCAGGCGGAGCTGCGCGACCGCTTCGCCTCGGAGCTCGGCTTCGGCACCGCAGGGCTGCGGGCGCTGGTCGGCGCTGGTCCCAACCGCATAAACCGCGCGGTGGTGGCCCGGGCCACGGCCGGCCTCTGCGCTTACCTGAAACAGGCGGTGCCCGATGCGCCCGAACGCGGCATCTGCATCGGTCGCGACGGCCGGCACACGAGCGCCGAGCTGGCGGAGGAGACCGCGGTGGTGGCCGCGGGGGCCGGCTTCCGCACCCTGTTCTTCGAGGCGCCCGTGCCCACACCGCTGCTGGCCTTCTCCGTGCTCGACCGCCGGGCCGCGGCCGGGGTGATGATCACCGCCAGCCACAACGCCGCCCGATACAACGGGTACAAGGTCTACTGGGGCAACGGCGCGCAGATCATTCCGCCGCACGACACGGGTATCGCCGCCGCCATCGCCGCGCAAGGCCCGGCCGTCGACCTCCCGCGCCTGCCCGCGGGGGAGGCGGTCGAGCGCGGCCTGCGGCAGCAGCTGGACGAGGAGCTGACCGGTAGGTATTTGCAGGGGGTATGCTCCGTGCAGCTCCACCCAGAGCTGCCGCGCGACCTTCGCATCGCTTATACGCCGATGCACGGCGTGGGTGGGCGGCTGGCGCTGCGGGCCTTTGCACAGGCGGGCTTCCGCGATCTGCACGTCGTATCCGAGCAGGCCGAGCCCGACGGGGACTTCCCCACCGTGACCTATCCCAACCCCGAGGACGCGGGGGCCATGGAGCGGGTGTTGCGGCTGGGCAGCCGGGTCGGAGCCGATCTGGTGGTCGCCCACGATCCCGACGCTGACCGCCTGGCGCTGGCCGCGCCCGGCCCGGACGGACGGCTGGCGGTGTTGAGCGGCAACCAGGTAGGCATCCTGCTGGCCCACTACCTGCTGGAGCAGGGCGAGACCGGGCCGGAACGGCTGGTGGTGAGCACCCTGGTCAGCACCCCGCTCATCGAGGAGGTCGCCCGCTTTCACGGAGCGCGCTGGGAGTGCACGCTGACCGGTTTCAAGTGGATATGCAACCGAGCGCTCGAGCTGGAGCGCGAAACCGGCGCCCGCTTCGTCTTCGGTTTCGAGGAGGCGCTCGGATATGCCGCGGGAACACTGGTGCGCGACAAGGACGGGATAGGCTCGGCCGTGCTGGCCGCGGATCTGGCCGCCTGGTGCAAGCAGCGGGGCGTGACCCTGCATCAGGAGCTCGAGCGGGCCGCTCGCCTCTATGGCATGGTGCACAGCCGCTCTCTGTCCTTGTCCTTCGCAGGGCTCGGCGCGGCCGAGGCGATGAACCGGGCGATGGACCGCGTGCGGGCTTCGGTTCCGGACTGCATCGGCGCGTACGCGGTGGAAGCGCTCTCCGATCTGCGAACCGGTGTACGTCGCCGGGCGGACCGGGTCGAGGAACCGATCGCGCTTCCCTCGAGCGACGTACTGCTGTTCGAACTCGAGGGGGGGCACCGGGTGATCCTGCGACCGAGCGGTACCGAGCCCAAGCTCAAGCTCTACTTCGACCTCAGGCGTACGCCGCACCCGGCTGGCGAGGAGGATATTGCCGCGCAGCGGGCCGAGCGCGACCTGCAACAACTGCTCGACGCATTCCTGCGCTACCTGCAGTAGGCACGGGCGCCGGGAGGGGGCAAGCCCCTGCCCTACGGCGCCCGCCCCGGACGTTTCCTCTACCTAGACCCCTTGACCATGGTCCGGGCCAGTGCGGCCCAGCGGCGCGCCAGTTCGGTATCATAGGACGCGCGGTCGAGCATCATCTGCTCGTAGCGCATCATGGGGCGCTTGCCCTTGCGGTCGTTCACGCGCGTCAGCAGCTTCTGCGCGCGGTTGCCGTGCAGGTTGCTCAGCGTCCGGCTTACCAGCACCACTCCGGCGGTATCGATCCGTTTGAAGTAGTCGCTCGGTAACTTCACGTGGCGAGCGAGTGCCTCCAGGTCGACACCGGCCAGGTAGGCGGTGCGTTTGAGATCCCACATGGTGTGCCGGGGCAGCACCTCTCCCCGGTCGAGATCGACGCCGTTGCGCCGGGCGTCCAGCGTCACCTCGCGGCGCAGAATCCGGTCGTCGATGTCCAGGATGAGCTCGCGTACGGGCTCCTCGACGCGCATCCGCTCTATCCCGCCCAGCTTGCCCGCGATCGAGGTGACCACGGAGGTGGCCGTTCGCCATCGCAGCCGCTCCGGCGGCCGTCGGGTGACCGTCCGCACCACGTTGCGCAACTCCCTTCTGGACCGGTAATACTCGACCTCGTCTGTGACGCGCCCGCCTGGAATCATCGTCGAATCTCCCTAACCAGTTGTCGTACAAGCCGAACGACCGTCAGGTCAAAAAACCGGCGAAGGAGTGATGAAAACGATCAGAACGGATTGTCGGGGATGACCGTGTCCGCGGGCTTGGCCGGCGCGGGCTCGGGTCTCTTTTCCTCGACCTTTGGCGGCGCGGGCTTGGGTTCCGGGGCCGCCGGCTTGCTCGGCGCGGGACGCGGCTTGCGAGGGGGCGTGCGCTTGGCCTTCCGCTTGGCCGGCGCTTTCTTGGCGGTCGCCGCCGGCACCTTGCTTGCGGGCCGGACTTCGCTCGCGCCTGCGGTCCCGGGAGGCTCCCCGGTCGTCGGTTCCGGCGTCGTCGCCTCCTGCTGTTGCTGCGCGCCGCCTGGCGCGGTGGTGCCGCTGGGCAGCGCGAGCACGATCTCGGCCGGAGTGTCCGGACGGATGGTCGCGACCACGACCGCGGCGGTGCTGCCCCCGCTACGCGCCTCGAAGCGATAAGCGCCGGGGACCAGGTCCACGACCTGCCACCCTCCGGTGGACAGCGCTCCCTTGACCTCTCCGTTGACCACGAGCTCGGCGTTCTCCACGTCGCCCCGCACTCGGACCGGAACCGTATCGGGCGCCGGCGCCTGCGCGCCGCCCTGCTGTTCCTGGTCCTCCGCGCCCTGCGCCTCCTCCGGCCTCTCCTCCGGCTGCGCCGGCTGAACCTCGTGCGTATCGCCTGCTACGGGCTGCTCCGGATCGCCCGTCCCGGTTACGGCCACGGTCGCGCCGGCCGCCGCCAGCGCCAGCACACCGGCGATGATCCAGATGTGCGACGACTTCTTCGGCGCCGGTAACGCGCGCGAGACCTCTACCGTGACCTCCTCGTCCGCCTGGATCGCGATATCGCCGGTGGTCTCTCCCTCGGTCGTGGCCACGGGCGGGAGGGGGTACTGCACGTAACCAAAGGTGTGCTCGGAAGCGGGCTCTTCGAGCGACACGCCGTCGAAGTCGGCCACGATCACGGTGATATTGTCGTGGCCGCCGCCCGCGTTGGCCTGCTCGATCAGCTTTCCGCAGCACTCCTTGGGATCGGCGATCTCCGTCAGCGTATTCTTGAGCCGGTCGTTGTCGACCATGCCGGAAAGCCCGTCCGAGCAGAGCAGCAACCGGTCACGCTTGCGCAACTCGGTGAAGGTCAGGTCGACCTGTACGGTCTCGGCAGTGCCCAGCGCCTGCAGGATGATGTTGGAGTGCTCGAATGCCTCGGCTTCCGCTTCGGTGAGATGTCCAGCCTCGATCAGCTGGGTGACCAGCGACTGGTCCTTGGTGATCTGCTTGAACTCGCCTTGCCGTAGCAGGTAGGCCCGGCTGTCGCCGACCTGCGCCACGAACAGCACCTTGTCCATGAGCACCGCCGCGGTGACAGTGGTGCCCATTCCGCGCCTCGAGGTGTCGGCCTGAGCGGTGTCGAAGATGCGCTTGCCGGCGTGCTCGACCGCGGCTACCAGCCGTCGCGCCAGATCGTCCCGAGTCGCGAACGTTTCGCCTCCGCGCAGGAAGTCATAGAGGATGTCGACGCCCATCTGGCTGGCGACCTCGCCCGCCGCCGCCCCGCCCATACCGTCGCATACCGCGAAGATCGAGCCTCGTTCGCCGACGGTGTCGACGCAGGTCTCGTTGCGCGGATGGAGCTTTCCGCTGGTCAGGTTGGCGTTGACCAGGTTGTCCTCGTTGTGCTCGCGCACCAGGCCTACGGCGGTGATGCCGGCGAAGCGCACCTGCAGCGCGGCAGTCGCCTCCGGGACCTCTGCCGGGGGGGGCTTCTGCTCGGCGGTCGGAGGTTGCTCTGGCGCCGTCTCCGGCGTCTCGGTCGGCTGCGGAGGCGGCGCGGGCGCGATTCCGGGCTGCGTCTGCCCGTTGTTCTTCGGCCCGGCCTGCTCTGGCGCCGTCTCGGGCGTCTCGGTCGGCTGCGGAGGCGGTGCGGGCGCGATTCCGGGCTGCGTCTGCCCGTTCTTCGGCCCGGCCTGCTTTGGCGCCGTCTCGGGCGTCTCGGTCGGCTGCGGAGGCGGCGCGGGCGCGATTCCGGGCTGCGTCTGCC
>CAYVFC010000001.1:154196-163614 GCA_964450715.1 uncultured Sandaracinaceae bacterium
CGTTCTTCGGCCCGGCTTGCTCTGGCGCCGTCTCGGGTGCGGGCGCCGCCTGAGCCGGCTCCTGCGGCTGGGACTGCGCTTGCCGGTTTCCGGGCGCGGACTGTGGCGGTGTCTGCTCTGGCTGGCCGCTCTGCTCCGCGGTGGTCTCGGCGGCGGCGTTCTCTTCGACCGGGCCAAGTTCCTTTTCGTCGCGTTGCTCGCCGCTCATCTCGTGCCGGTTTCCTCTCCTTAGCCGTGCACCAGGTCGAACCGGAACAGATGCCGGCCCAGCCGGAACTGGTCTCCCGGCTGCAACACGCGCTCCCCTCGACAGCGCAGGGCGGTTCCGTTGGAGGAGCCCAGGTCCCGGAGCGTGAATCGTTGTTCGTCCTTGCTCATGGTGATCGCGGCATGACGGCGGGACAAAAACGGATCATCCGGGAATACCACATCAGCCTGCTCTCGGCCTAGTACTGTTTCTTCTCTGCAGAGGTAGTGTACATCGCGTTCGAGCCCTTCCGTGGTGTATTGCACCAGTTTGGCCGAACGGCGGACCTCCGGTGTGCCGAAAATCATCACACCTTGCTGGCGGGCCGGCCCGATACGCCTCTCGGCCTCGCTCAGGACCTTGAAAATCAGCACCTGTTGTCCGATCAGGATCATATCGCCGTCGGCTAGGTCTACCTGGCTCTTGATGCGCAGGTAGACCCCGTTGATGCTGCCCAGATCGCGCAGCAGGTAGCTGTCCCCCTTCAGCTCGATGCGGGCATGACGCGCAGAGAGGAACGGATCGTCGCTCAGCAGGATTTCTCCTTCCCGCGAGCCGATGTCGGTCTGTGCGCCATCCAGCTGGTAGACGCGGCCTTCCGACCCGTTTCGCAGTATGACCACTACCTGCGCGCGCAGTCGGTCCGAACCGGGCGCGGGACGCGAGGGCGCCGGGGCCTGGTAGGCGGCGGGTGCGGGGCTCGAGGGCGCCGGGGCCTGGTAAGCGGCGGGTGCGGGGCTCGAGGGCACCGGGGCGTGGTAAGCCGCGGGCGCGCGGCTCGGTACGGGCGCTGCGGCCTGTCCGCTCGCCTCCAGGGGAGAGCCGCAGTACTTGCAGAAACGGGAGCCCGGATCACCGGCACCGCCGCACCGGGCGCAGCTGAGGCCGCTCTGCACGGGCTGCACGGGCGCCGCGACGGCGACCGGGCCGAAGGCACCGCTAGGCGCGGCGGCCGGTCGCAGAGCTACCGGTTGCGGCGGGGGATTGGCCGAGGGGTAGTAGTCGGGCTGCCCGAGGGGCGTGCCGCACTCCTTGCAGAAGCGCATGTTCGGGCGGTTCGGCGCGTTGCAGCGGGGGCATGTCCGCGGCTGCCCTTCGGGCTCTGCTGCCGGCACCGGTACCGATACCGCCGCTGCTGCCCCTGCTACGGCGGCCAGGGGGCCGCCGCAGGAAGAGCAAAAAGCGTTCCCGGGCGGGTTCTCCTGCTGGCAGTTACGACAGAGCATTTCCCTCAAATGGAACCTCTCAGCGCTCTCGCCGTCAAGATCGTAACCGGAAAAGGCTGTTCGAGTCCCCTTTTGGACACTGTACGAAAAAAAACAGAGCGGGCGCGATGGGCACTTGAATTGAGGAAATTATTGACATAGGAGCCGCCTGTTTTAAGGTAGCGACGAGAACCTCGACGAAACTGGGTTTATATGGAGATCTTTCTGGACAAGCGAGCAGCTCGACAGATCCGGCTGTCTGCCGCTGGTGCGGTGGAGGACGGCGATACCGAGACCTTGCGCGAAGACGTAATGGACGCCTTCAACGAGGAGCAGATCGAAGAGATAGAAAGGCGCATCGACGGCGGCGATTTCTACGACTTCATCGGCGAGACGCTGGACGAATGGTCGGGCGAAGACGTGGACGAGCTTTTTGAGCTGCTGGAAACGCAGCTGGCGGAGGTCGGTATCGAGATCAAGTACTCTCCGGCGGATCTCAGCGAAGACGACGAGGACGAAACCCCGGCCGACGATGACGACGATGCGGGCGACGAGCCCGAGGCCGACCTGGACGGCGAGGACGAGGACGACTTCTGATCCTCAGCCGGCTCCCCCGGCAGGGCCGGCGATCGATCCAGCCCGCGTCCCGAGGACAGAGCGATCCGGGCGAGGACCGCAATTCCGGAGACGTTCGCGTTCGGTTCCTGGTCTTAGAAATTTTTCAAAATGGTGTAATACTTCAGTGGAGATTTATTCTCGACAGATCTTCGAAGATATTTTCCCGATAGACGGTCCAAAGATTGGCGGCTTGACACGGAATTTGGCGCAAGCTACCTGTCCCCGGATTCCGTGAAAAGCCATCTTAGCTCAGTGGTAGAGCAACGGTTTCGTAAACCGTAGGTCCCGGGTTCAAGTCCCGGAGATGGCTCCCCCCCGTTCTCCCTCCGGTGACCCGGCGTACGACCCGGCACGACCGCAAGCGCTTGGCGCGTTGCTATACAAACTGAGGGATAGCAATACGCTAGCGCAGATCGTAAGAACGGACGAAAGTGAAGCCGGGAGCTGCGCCAACCGTCAAACCAGGAGGCTCTGGCGCGAGGCGCGGGAAACCGCCGTGAACCGAATTCGATACAGGCTCGTACGACCAGAGCGCATTTAACCGAGGTGACGACTATGCGTTTCTCTACGATGGTAATTGTTGCGTGTGCGCTGGCCCTCGCCGGTCCTGCCCTCGAGCGGGCGAGCGCCGATGAAGGCGAGATCACCGCGGACAACTGGACGGAAAAGGTCGCCTTCAAGCCGGACCTTTCCGTGCCGGGGTGCGAGCCGGGCCTGGTCATCGACCGGAAAAACCTGGCGCGGTTCGAGAAGCTGATCCCGCAGGGCATCCAGTACCTGATCAAGAAGTACAGGATGAAGCTCAAGGTGACCGACTACCAGGCGGTCCACCCTTCCGAGGGGTATATCAAGGCTACCAACCAGAACCGGGGCAAGGCCCGCATCATCGACCTGGGCAAGAGTTACGACAAGCGGGGCATCGAGGGATACGTGGCCGGTCTTCCCTTTCCCAAACCGAAGACCGGCCTGGAGGTCGCCTGGAACTTCCACTATCGTTACTCGGCCGACGACGGCGAGGTGACCTATGCCGTATACTGGGTATCCGCCTCGGGCGGCGTCGAGCACAACGAGGTATGGAAGCTGTCGGCCATCAAGGGCGACCATCGTACCGACATCGAGCCCATCCCGGCGGTGGCCTCGCTGCGGGACCGGGGGTTGCAGGGGGCCGGTCTCACTTTCGCCCTGGAGCCCTACGACAAGAAGGGGCTGGGAGCGGTCTACTTCCGGCACGTGGAGCCGAGGGACGGCCAGGGCCACGTTTACGTGCCCTCCATGCGGCGGGTGCTCAAGAACAGCTACGGTACCCGGGGAGACAGCTGGAACTCGACCGATCTGTTCTACGAGGATGTGAGGGGATACTCGGGCTATCCGGAATGGATGAGCTGGAAGCTGCTGGGCAAGAAGACCCTGCTGTTGCCCATGCACTCCGGCGTCCGGCTCGGCCCGGCGGGCGTGAAGGCGGCTTACGATTTCGATAGCTGGCCTCACTGGAATCCCCGGTACACCTACGAGCCGCGGCCGGTCTACCTGCTGGAAGCCAGGCCCAAGCTGCCCGACTACCCCTATAGCAAGCAGTACCTTTACATCGACGCCGAGACCTTTCACGTCCTGTACAAGGCCGCCTACGATAAGAAGGGCGAGATCTGGAAGATCATGCTCAACAGCGGCAGCTGGCACCGCGACAAGGCGAAGGGAAAGGACATCCTGGGCTGGAGCGGCACCATGGTGATCGATCTACAGTCCCAGCACGCTACCGTGTTTCACGTCCACAAGGCGCGCGCCAACGTGGGCCTGAACCCGAAGAAGTTCTCGGTATCCGAGCTGCAGAGGCGGGCGAGGTAGCCGGCTTCCCGCCTGGAGGGTAGCGTCCGCGCGACCCGTAGGGGCGGGCCTTGCGCCCGCCCTTGCACACGGTTCGCGCGACCCGTATGGGCGGGCCTTGCGCCCGCCCGTATCTGCGTATTGGCAGAGGGCAAGCCCGAGCGGGAGAGGGCAAGCCCTACCTCGGTTATAGTCGCCTTAGCATACGTTTCCGTATGTGATAGTCTCTGATCCGGCTCCGCGAACCGGCCCGTCCGATCCGCGGGTTTTCGAGAAGGGAGCTCTCCATGGCTGCAAGCGAAACCGAAGTGGTAGTGGTCGGATCCGGGCCCGGAGGCGCGACGGTGGCGCGCGAGCTGGCTCGCAAGGGCCGGCAGGTGACGCTGGTGGAAAAGGGCAAGTGGCACAAATGGCAGGTCGGCCGCTACGCCTCAGTGGGCAGCATGACCAAGCTGTTCCGCTCCGCGCAGGGAGGGTTGATGGCGCGCGGCATCACCGCGGGTGGGTCTTCGCTCATCTTCAACGGCAATGCCTACGAGCCGCCGAGCTGGCTCGCCTCGGAGCTCGGCATCGACATCTCCCGCGAGGTCGAGGAGACGCGCCAGGAGCTCAATATTCGGCCCCTGCCGCCGGACTTCTACTCGCGCTGGAAGGGCACGTTGCGGTTGGTCGAGGCGGCGAGCGCACTCGACATCGCGCTTTTGCCCCAGCCCAAGTTCATCGATGCGGACAAGTGCGACGCCGAGTGCGACGACTGTATGCTGGGGTGCCGCCGCGGCGCCAAGTGGTCGGCGCGAGAGTTCATCGAGCAGGCGCAGCAGGACGGGGCTTCGTTGATGATCGCTTCCGAGGTCGACCGGGTGATCGTCGAGGGGGGGCAGGCGCGCGGCGTGGAAATCCATGGCCCCGAGGGCAAGGCCGAGATACGCGCGGAAAAGGTGGTGCTCTCCGCCGGCGGCGTGGGCACGCCGCAGATCCTCATGCGCTCGGGCGTGCAGGCCGGGGAGAGCTTCTTCATCGATCCCATGAACGTGGTGATGGGGGTGGGAGACGAGCCGGGCACTCACCGCGAGATGACCTTTGCTTTCGCCTCGCAGGAGTTCGTCGAGCCGGACGGTTTTTTGATCGGCACGGTAGGCTCGCTCACCGTGCTGGGGGCACAGCTGGTGGGTAAGGATCGCTTTCGCGCCATCCTGCAGGCGGGCAACCTCAAGCGCGCGCTGGGGCTGTTCACCAAGATAGGCGACGCCGCGGCGGGACGCATCAACCCGGACGGGACCATCGAGAAGCCCTACCTTCCGGAGGACGAGGAGAAGTTCCGTAAGGGCACCGAAGCCTGCAAGAATATATTGATCAAAGCAGGGGTCAAACCCGACAGCGTCTGCGTGGCCGAGAACATCGGGGGTCACCCGGGCGGTACCGCGGCCATCGGCGCGGTGGTCGACCGCGATCTGAGGGCGCAGGCGGCCGAGAACCTCTTCGTCTGCGACGCCTCGGTCTTTCCGCGTTCGCCGGGACGGCCGCCCACGCTGACCATCATCGGCCTGGCCAAGCGTTTGGCGGCGAGCCTCTAGCATGGCCGGCCACGTCTGCCCCTGGTGGATCGGTTACCTGCTGGCCAGCCCCTTGCGGAAGTTCGTCCAGGATCCGGCCAAGATCCTGGCGCCCCACCTCCGGCCCGGCATGACCGCGCTGGACGCCGGCTGCGCCATGGGCTTCTTTTCCCTGGCCATGGCCGAGATGGTGGGCTCCGGGGGACGCGTGCACAGCGTGGACCTGCAGCAGAAGATGATCGATTCATTGCGACGCCGCGCGGAAAAGGCAGGGATCTCGGAGCGTATCGACGCTCGGATCTGCCAGGGGACCGACCTGGGGATCGATGACCTGGAGGGTAGCGTCGATTTCGCCCTGGCCTTTGCCGTGCTGCACGAGGTCCCGGATGCCGCCTCCTTCCTGCGGCAGATCCGCCGCTCGCTGAAGCCGGAGGGCCGGCTGTTGGTGGCCGAGCCTGCCGGCCACGTCGGTCGCGCCGCCTTCGAGTTGACGGTTCAGAGCATCCGGGACGCCGGCTTCGAGGTGCTGGAGCGCCCGCGCGTCTGGCGCAGCCACACCTCGCTCTGCGGGAAGGGCTGACCGCTCCCTCACGCGATTCGCGTATTGTCCGTCCGCGCGGGCGGGCGCAAGGCCTGCCCCTACGGATCGACCGGTTCGGATTCGCTCCCGTCCCCTTCCGGGACGGCCTCCGACCCTCTGCGCCGTCGCGCGTGAGACGCGGCCACCTTGGCGCCGAAAAGAACGGAGAGCCAGCTCATGAATACCCACAACAGAAAAAGCGGTACAAAGGCGAAGCCCGAGTACAGCGCATTGTAGCGAAAGACGCCGATCTGCGCGTAGACCTGTATGGCGAAGGCCAGATACCCCAGGCCCGCGGCCACCACCGCGCCCAGCAGCGCCGAGAGGATCGGCACGCTGGTGTTGGGCATGACGATGTAAAGGGCGGCGATGCCCAGGCAGCCGACGGCGACGGAGTTGACCTCGACCACCGTCTCCAGGACGGGCCCCGGATCCTCGGCGTGGCCGAGGCCCAGCAGCAGGATGGCGATCAGCAAGCAGCAGCCGGGAAGGATGAACATAACGATGGCGTAGTCCCTAAGCGCCCGGCCGATGCCCCGCGGTTGCTCGACCTCGAAGATGGAGTTGAGAGAGAACTCGACGGTGCGCACCACCGCCCAGATCAGGTAGAGCATGGCCACCAGGCCGATGATGCCCAGCCCTCCGATCCTGGCGTGTTCCACCAGGTCGAATACCTGGATGAAGGCTTCCTTGAGCGTGGTTATATGCTGGCTCGATTCCGGCTGCAGGCGGAACATGTGGTGCAGCCAGGGCTCGATGAACTGGCTCTTGATGGCGCCGTAGGCGCCCAGCCACTTGAGCGCGGTCACCGTCAGTACCAGGAAGGGGACCACGGCGAAGACGGAGTCAAAGGAGAGGGCCGAGGCGTAGATCAGCAGGCGCGGGCTGTCGAAGCCGATGGTCGCGTCCCAGATGGCCAGCGGCACGTCCGCGATCTTCGCCAGCGTGGACTTGCCCTGGCGCCCGGCGGCGGGCGGCACGCTGGCGCCATCCGGCGCAGGCGGGCTCTCCGAGGCCCCCGGGGAACTGGGAACCGCTCCGCTGCTACTTTCCGCTTCTGGTTCAGCGTAAGGCATTTCGCGCCTCGAACACCGGTCATGATAGCACGGCACGGTGCCGGGCGCGGGTGCCCGCTGGTGCGCCGCCGAAAACGGCACACCGGCGTAGCGGCTCCCCGTTTACTCCTCTGTCAGGTCGCGCACCCGGATGCGGATGCTCTCGAAGGCCATGACCGTGGTAAAGCCGTCATTGACCCCGTCTCCGTCCAGGTCGGCGTCCGGCTCGATCGGCTCCACGACCTGCAACCCGGCGCACCCCGGCGCGCAGGCGAATCCGGCCATGGGATCGAGCGGGTTGGCCAGGCAGACCTTGCAGCCGCCGAGCAGTACGTCCCCGATCGAGCTGCAGTCGTCCGGTGGGTTCTGGCCCTCCTGGCAGCCCACGTAGTTGGCGCCGTCCTTGTCGCAGCAGATTCCCTGCGCCGCAGCGAAAAGCGGCATGGCGTGCAGGGCGGAAAGGGGTTGTACGCCGCACATCGTGCCCTTCGGGTGGTAGACGCCGTTCTCGTCCGCTTCTCCGACCCCCGATTCCTCGGGCAGCACCACGCCGTCAGCCAGCTCGGGAGGCGCCTCGGGCGTGCTGAGCTTCTCCGGGTCGAAGATGGTGCGGACCATCAGCTGCCGCATCTCGAAGCTGCCGCCGAGCGGCGAGCTGACGATAAGGTCGCTGGGCTCGGTGGTGACGACCTTACCGCCTCCGGTCTGCTCGGCTTTCAGGCTGTTGGTGGCCTTGCCGTCCTCCAGATCCTCGGCGTCAACCAGGTAGGGGTAGTCGAGCCTGGGACCGTCCTGTATCCACTCCTCGTCGGCGATGTCGCCGCTGATCAGCGCCAGCTCGACCTCCTCGTCGTTGGTCCGTATGGAGGTATCCGACGAATCCACTACCCCAACCAGCGGATGCATCTGCCCGTCGTTCAGCGCGCTGTTTATAGCTCCGTTCACGAAGTCGACCACGTCGATGGGGTCGCCGAAGCCCAACACGGTGATGGCGCCCGGGAAGGCGTCGCCCAGCCGGTTCTCCTCGGGATAGACGCAGAAATCTGGCGCGGCCGTGGTCAGGATCTGAAGCTCCCGCATCCGGTGCACCAGCTCCGCCCGGCAGGTCTTGTCGCAACCGTCCCAGTCCTCGAGAGCGCCGTCGTCGCACTGCTCGTCGCCCTCGATGGTGCCGTTGCCGCACAGCTGGGTCTTGCAGTCGATGGAGCAGCCCGAGCCCTTGACCCCGTTCTGGTCGCCGAGGTCGCACTCCTCGGCGCCTTCCTGGTCTCCGTCGCCGCAGTCGGTGGGCACGCACACGCCGCTCTGGCACCAGCCCGCCTGACCCGACACGACCATGGTACAGGGGGTCTCGTCCACCAGCGCCGTGCCGGTGCAGGTGTGGCTGTCGAGGTCGCAGGTGTCGGCGCCCGAGCACTCGTCGCCGCCCTCGCAGTCGACGTTTTCCTCGCAGGTCCACTGGCAGGCGGTGGTGCAGCCGTTGCTGTCGTCCGCGTCGCCGTCGTCGCATTGCTCGTCGTCTCCCTGCGCGCGGCCGTCCCCGCAGGCGTTGGGCGCGCAGATGCCGGCCCAGCAGGAGAGGTCGGGGCCGCAGAACTCGCCGTCCTCCAGCTCGTCACCCGGCTCGCAGGTATGGTCCGCCGTGCAGGTCTCGGTACCGTTGCAGATGTTGAGGTCGTCGCAGTCGTCGTCGTCCTTGCAGGTGAACTCGCAGAGCCTGGTGCAGCCGTCCCTGTCGTTCAGGTCGCCGTCGTCGCACTCCTCGCCCAGGTCCTCCTGCACCTCGCCGTTGGGACAGTTCTCGGTTCCGAAAAGCGGCGCCGCGGTGCCGGCATCGCCTTCGCCGGCGTCCGCCTCGCCGTCCTCGCCGGTTCCCGCGTCCTGTTCCCCGCCGCCGCCGGCTCCGCCGTCTTGCTCGCCCTGCTGCTGGCCGTCGTCGGTGTCATCGCCCGTGCAGGCGCTCGCGACCGCCAGGGCCGCCGCCATCGCCAAGTAAACAAACCGGTATTTCATCTTAGAACCTCCTGGCGGCGCCGCCGCGCGCCTTCAAATTCAGTCGTCTTTCGGCCGCCGGAAATTCGGCAACGACGCGTCTGGTACAGGGGCGCGATCGAGCCGGATCTGACCGGTGGCGGACAAGTAACGGCGCCTAGCTTCCCCGTTGCCCGGGGCCCTGTCAACGACACCCTCATCTGGTGACGGTTGGCACTCCCGAAACCGTCGAGGAGCGGCGGGCGGGCGCAAGGCCTGCCCCTACGTCGTACGAAGCGTGCAACCGTAGGGGAGGGTCTTGCACTCTTTTTCAGTCGCGCGCCGGGCCATACCCGCCCGGCTCTGCA
>CAYVFC010000002.1:0-120683 GCA_964450715.1 uncultured Sandaracinaceae bacterium
GCGTAAATCGCCGTCAGAAACCGTTTGGGCCGGCTGTTAAGCGATCACGCGTGTATCGCCCTCTTGCCTGATCCGTACAACCGCGCACCCGGCCACCCGAAACCGTTTATGCCGGTGCCGGTATTTTTCGCTCTATCACGGAACGTAGGGGGTAGAAAGCGGGCGAAACGGCCGGAATTTCCCCTCCCCGAGCGGAAACTCCTACGGCCGGCGCTCCCGGGCCGCGACAGCGCGAGATGCATTTGGGGGTTTGGCGGGGCGTTGTAGACTTCGAGGCGCTATTTCCGACTTTGGCGGGAAAGGCAGGAGCAACGCAACAGATGGGGCCGCCCCGCCGAAAGACGACGGGAAGGGTTTTGTACTCTCCGACCTCGATCGACAGCTCGAGTGCGCTGGCGTATGATACGGCCGGGCCAACGATGCCGCGGGGGACGACCGCCGTCGGGGAAAGGAAGGGGAAATGCAATACGAGATAAGGGAGCTGAGTCTCGGAGAGATACTCGACCACTCGATCTCGCTTCTCAAGAACCACTTCAAGCTGCTGGCGGTGATACTGGCTTCGATCCTGCTCCCGGTGCAGGTCATCTCGGGTCTGCTGGTCGCCGCCATCACCCCGACCCCTGAGGACATGGCGGCCGGCTCGATGATGGCGGCTAACGATTTCGACCTGTCGGCGTTCACCGGCATGTGGATCACCATGGCCGTCGCCGGTTTCATCGTGTTCCTGTTCAACTCTCTCGCCCAGGGCGCGGTTACCTGGGGCATCGCCGAGCTCTACCTGGGCAAGACGGTTACCGCCGGCGAGTGTATCCGCACCGCCCTGCGCAAATGGCCGGCGCTCGTGCTGGCGGCGCTCCTGGCCGGGTTCGCCGTCTTCGTCGGCCTGGTGCTCTGCCTCATCCCCGGGATCTATTTGCTCTTCGCCTGGTACGTCATGTTCCCGGTCCTCATGATTGAAGGGCTGCCGGTGATGAAGGTCTTCGCCCGCAGCCGGGCCATCATGAAAGGACACAAAGGCAAGGCCTTTGTGGTCGGCCTGGTGCTCTTCATCATCGCGGGCGGTATCGGCGTGCTGGTCGAGATTATGCCGGGGGTTTACCTCTCCTCCGTTCTCTCCTCGGTGATCCAGACATTCCTAATGGGCTTCAACTGCATCGTGGTGACGGTGATCTATTTCTCCGGCCGCTGCCTGGTGGAGAATTTCGATCTGGAGCTGCTCGCCGGCTCGGTGGCGAGGCAGTCGATCCCTCCGAAATCCCTGTGATGATCCGCGGTCGCTCGATCGGCGGGGTGGCGCTGGCAACCGCGTTCCTGGTGCCGGCGTTCATCCTGACGAGGGCCGCGAATGCGTCAGCCAAGGCCGGCGCGGGCCGCCCCTCCGCCGAGGCGATCCGGGAAACCGCCCGGCAGGTCCTGCTCCGGGACGCCTACCAGCACGACGAGAGCGGCTGGTTCCGCCTCGATCTGAGTTGGCTATGGGAGTGGCTATCGCTTCCTTTCGAGGCGATGGAGAACATGCTGGAGGCGATGCCCCCCTGGGTGGCCTGGACCATCATCGGCTTGTTGGTTCTCGCGGTCATCGTCCTGCTCGGCCATATCATCTATTCCTTTTATATGGCCATGCGGGTGCGCGAGGACTTCTCCTTCGTAGAGGAGAATATACGCCAGGATCCTACGGAGCTGATAGGCAGTGCAGAACGCCTGGCCCGGGAGGGCAACTTCGTCGATGCCTCGCGTTGCCTCTACCGGGCCGCGCTCGTTTTGCTGGAAAACCGGCGTGAAGGACGGGTGAGGGTGGGGCTCACCAACCGCGAGTACCTCGGCACCTTCCAGTCCGGCTGGGTGATAGAAAACCTGAAGGTCTTCGTCGAGCTCATCGACTGGAAGTGGTACCGGGACCGCTCCTTCGATGCGCAGGACTACCAGCGCTGCCGCAACGCCTTTCAGGCCATTCGCACCCGGCTGGAAACCGCCCCCTGATGTTGAACGCGCGTCTCGTCATCGGTTTCGTGCTCCTGCTCTTCGTCGTGTCGCTGGCCGTATCGCTGGTCATGTTCTGGGTTCCGCCGAGCGACTCGCGCCTGGCCATCGATTCCTACAGCGGTCGCAGCGTGGGCAACCGCGGCCTTTACGAGTTGCTGGAGGAGCTACGGGTTCCGGTCTCCAGGAGCGATTCCACCCCTCCGGCCCTCTTCCGCCGGCGAACCCGGGTGCTGATGCTGCAACCCGACCTGCTCCGGGTAGAGACCGAGAAGGCATATCTCGAGCAGCTGAGCCGCTGGGTGCGGGACGGGGGCCAGCTGGTGGTGGTCACCGATACACTGGACAAGCTCGCGAACCGTTCCGCCTCTGACGGCCGTAGGTGCGGGGTCGACGAGCTGATCGGCGAGGACCGCTTCTGGGACCGGCTCGGCCTCGCCGGCCTGACGGTAGTGCGAGATCCGGGCGAGGAGTCGGAAGCCGACGAAGGCGAGGCCGGCGAGGAAGCGGTCGCGGATGCGTGCGAAGACGGCGAGAGCCCGCGCTGCAAGCCGGAGGGCGAGGAGCAGGGGTTCGCGGTCGACGAGCGACCGGGTGATAGCGCCGAACCGCAAGCCGGAGCGGGTTCGGACGAGGAAACTGAACCGGAAGCCGAGGCCGACGATGCCGCGTCCGCGTCCGCCGCCGGCGCGAATCTTCCCGACCGAAAGCGCCGCCAGTACCGCTTTGACCAGACCATGCGTATTTTTCGGCGTCACCTGGACTCGTTTCAGTTCCCCGAGACCGAGTACCGTACCCGGGCCAGCGGAACCCTGTCGGAGCTGGCGGGCAAGGCCCGCTCTCTGTACTTGCCCGTGACCCCCTCTCTTCTGGGTGGCGAGCCGCTTTCCCGAGCCCGGGGCTCCTTCGAGATCGAGCTCGATGACGGCAGCTGGCAGCCCATCGCGCTGGAGCTCCGGCACGGTGGAGGGACGGTAACCGTTGCCTCCGAGCTCTCGCTGTTCAGCAACGTCGGCCTGGGCGAGGCGGACAACGCCGTGCTGGCCTATCACCTGGCGGCCGGAAGCGGCGACCGCCAGGTGGTGGTGGACGAGTACTACCACGGCCTGGTCTCGCGCGGGAGCTGGATCCGCCTGTTGGCTTACCCGACCTATGCGATCATTGCAGTGTGTATTCTGATGGCCTCGCTGCTCTGGGCCTGGCGCTACGGGGTGCGCTTCGGGCCGCCGGCACCCGAGCCGGCCTCCTCGCGGCGAAGCATCACGGAATACATCGATGCGATGGCGCGCCTCTTTCAACGGGGCCGCAAGCACCTCTTCGCATTACACACCTGCCGCGAGGGGTTGCTGGGCGAGCTGATCGACGAGATGCATTTCACCCGGGGCACGCCCGAATCCAACGTGTTGACCCGCCTGGAGCAACTGGACGCGGAACGCGCGGGCCGGGTGCGCCGGGTTTTGCAGGCAGTTGACCAACGACTGGCGGACCGGCGGGCGGTTTCTCCGTCCGCGCTGGTGCAGCTTCAGGAGAAAATGGACTCATGTCGGAATACGAAAGACCGCAACCTTCCGCCGACCGGACTATAACCGAGCTGTACCAGCAGGTGGTGGAGCAGACCGGACGGGTCGTCTACGGGCAGACCGAGGCCATCCGCTTCTGCCTGGCCGCGCTCTTTTCCAACGGGCATGTGCTCATCGAAGGGGTACCCGGCACCGCCAAGACTACCCTGGTACGTACCTTGGGCGCCATTCTCTCCATGTCCTTCTCGCGCATCCAGTTCACGCCCGATCTGCTACCCGGCGACGTCACCGGCAGCTACGTTTACCGCTCAGACCGCAACAGCTTCGAGTTTCGCCAGGGGCCCATCTTCGCCAACTTCGTGCTCGCCGACGAGATCAACCGGGCGCCGGCCAAGACCCAGTCGTCGTTGCTGGAGGCCATGCAGGAGGGAACGGTCAGCCAGGAAAAGCAGGTGCACTCCCTGCCCCGCCCCTTCATCGTCTTCGCCACCCAGAACCCGGTGGAGCACGAGGGCACCTACCCCTTGCCCCTGGCCCAGCTCGACCGCTTCATGTTCAAGGTGCTCATCGGATATCCCGATCAAGAGTCAGAGGAGCGTGTCCTGAACGAGCACCACGCGGTGGCCGGCAACGAGGACCTGCAGCGCTTCTCGCTCCGCGCGGTCGCCGACCAAACCACCGTACTGGACGCCAAGCAGCTCATCAGCCAAACCTTCGTTCGTCCCGAGGTGGTGCGCTACGTGCGCGCCTTGGTGGCCGCTACCCGGGAGGATCCGAGCTTCCTGGTGGGGGCCAGCCCGCGGGCCGGATTGATGCTGTTGATGGGCGCCAAGAGCCTGGCCCGCTTCGAGGGCAGGGATTTCGTCACCCCGGATGACGTGAAGGCGGCCTTTCTGCCCGCCCTGCGCCACCGCGTGGTGCTCAGCCCCTCCTCCGAGCTGGAAGGGTCGACCCCGGACGAAGCCCTGAATCTCACCCTGGTCCGGGTCGAGGTGCCGCGTTGACCATCCTGCCGGCCGGCGGGCTGGTCGCGGCGGCAATCGCGCTGGCGGCGCTATCCGCACTGTTGCTGGTGGCACCGGGGCTCTGGCCGCTGATCGCGCTGGGTTGGGTCATTTTGCTCTCGGCATCCTTCCGGGACCTGTGGCGGCTGTGCGCGCGCGTCGCCGCGGTCGAGGCGGACCTACGCGTCCCGCCCACCTGCCGGCGCGGACAACGGTTCGAGATCGAGCTGCATCTGGCCAACGGCAGCGATCTGCCGCTACGGATCCGCGTCCGTCCCCTGCTGCCCGAGCAGGCCGAGCCCCGGATCTGGGACCCGACCGCGTCGCTGCCGGCGGGCGGCCGGACGGCGCTCCGCCTCGTCCTGCTGGCGCGCGTGCGGGGCGCCTACGCGTTCGGGGACATTCATCTCCGTATCCAGTCCCCGCTGCGGCTGTTCCAGGTTCAGACCCGGATAGCGCGGGCGGCGACCACCCGGGTCTTTCCCGACACGGAAAGCGTCAAGGACTACCTGCTCTCCCGCCGCGCCCACGCGCTCACCGCCCCTCACCTGCGTACCGCCCGGCTGCGGGGCATCGGCAGCGAGTTCGAGAGCCTGCGGGACTGGGAGCAGGGGGACGACATCCGCCGCATCGACTGGAGGGCCACCGCCCGCCATGCCCGGCTCATCACCCGCAACTACGAGATCGAGCCCTATCGCAACCTGCTCATCGTGCTCGACCGGGGCCGGTTGATGGCCGCCGAGGTGGGAGAGGTCACCAAGCTGGACCTGGCGCTGGACGCGGCGCTGATGATCGCGGGCGTGGCGCTGGAGGGGGGCGACCGCTGCGGCATGCTGGTCTTCGATCGCGAGGTCACGACTTTTCTCAGGCCTCGCCCCTCCATGGACCAGCTCGTGCGCATCGTGGAGAACGTATACGACCTGCAGCCCGTGCTCGACGAGAGCCACTTCCAGCGCGCCTTCGTCTTCCTGCAGCAGCGGCTCACCAAGCGCAGCCTGGTGGTGGTGCTCTCCGATATGGTCGGCGTCGACGTCTCCGGCTCCATGCTCTCCAGCCTGGTCACCCTCGGCAAGCGCCACCTGGTGGTGCTGGCCGCCCTGCGCACCCCCGAGATCGGTCAGATCATCGCCGCGCCCGTGGCCGACCCCGTCGACCCTTTCCGCAAAGCCGTGGCCTACCGACTGCTCAAGGAGCGGACCGAGGCGCTCGGCAGGCTGCGACGCGGCGGCGTGCACGTGCTGGACGTGGCCTCGGACGAGCTAACCGTGCCGCTGGTCAACAAGTACATCGAGCTGAGGGAGCGGAATCTTCTTTGACGGTGGTATAGGGCGGGCGCCAGGCCCGCCCCTACCGCGCCCGCCCGGTACCGGGCAGCCATGGCTCGCGCCGTTCCAGCCAAAAGCCCGTCCCGAAGTAGATCACCCAAAGCAACGCCGTGGCTGCTGCGAACGCCAGGCGCGACGCGGTATCGAGCTCGCTCTGCCGCAGGAAGCCCTCGATGAAACCCGCCGTTAGGAACATGGGCACGACTCCCAAGACCAGGTATAGCGCCTCGCGACCCGCGTCCTTCAGGGCTTGCCGCCGCGTGCGGTAGCGCGGGCGGATCACCGCCATCCCCAGCATCAATCCCGCCCCGCCGCAGAGCAACACGGCCAGGATCTCGGTCACGCCGTGCGGCAGCAGCCACGCCCAAACCTCAGCCACGATACCCCGTTGGTGGTGAATGGAGACGAAAGTGCCGAGCATGGCGCCGTTCAACGTGATCAAAAACACGGTGGGGATGCCGAGCACTACCCCCGAGGCAAAGGCGGCGATTCCCACCCGGGTATTGTGGGTGAACAGAAAGGAGCTGAAGAGAAGCTTGCTCGCGTCCGAGTCGCCCCGGCCGGAGCGAAGCACCCGCTGCAGCTGCTCGGCGCTCGCCCCGGGAAGACGCGTTTCACCCTCCGGCAACAGCGCGTATGCGGCCTCCGGTCGATCTGGAAAGCTAAAGAACGCGACCAGCCCCCCGCAGCAAAAGAGCAGCGCGGCCGCCAGGTGATAGCGGCCGGTGCGCGCCACGGCCCGCGAGAACCCCAACAGGTAGAAGCGCGCGATCCGCCGCAGGATCCTCTGGCGCGGCGCTACATAGATAAAGCTGTGCGCCCGGGTCACCAATCGGTTCAGGTTCTCGATCAGCGCCTGGTTGGTGGTGCGGCTGCGCAGCTGCGCCAGGTGCACGGCGCTCTGCCGGTAGAGCCTGTCGAGCTGTGACAGCTCCTGGGCGGTAAGCCCCCTGGGACCGAAGCGACGGCCGCGCTCCAGCAGCTTCTGCAGCTCGTCCCAGACCGGACGCATCTTGTTCAGTAGAAGCTGCTCGCTCACCCTCGTCTCCAGTAGCGGCGTTCCGATGCCCGCAGCGGTGTTCCGAACGCCGCACCACCCAGTCTACCGCGTAGCCGGCCTTCGTTGAAAGCCGAAGGCGTGGAAGGCATAATCGATCGGCTCCGGTCGAGAACCGGTCGCAACAGCTACAGAGCGGACAGAGACGGATGACGGAAAGCATTCGCTTCGAGACTCCAGAGAACATCAGCGTCAGCTACCGCGTAGCCGGCCTCGGCAGCCGCTTCGTGGCCTGGCTCTTCGATCTGCTGCTGATAACTTTCGGTACCTTCGGCATCCTCATTCTCTTCGCGCTCGCGGTCGCTCTCTTCCCTCTAAGCGAGCTCTTCGAGCAACTCTTCGATGCCCTGGGGGCCTTCGCTATCGCGGCATTCATCGTCATCAACGGCTTCATCCACATCGCCTACTTCGCGCTTTTCGAGCTTTTCATGCAGGGCCAGACGCCGGGCAAGCGGTCGGTAAAGATCCGCACGGTCATGGACGGCGGTTTCTCCCTCACCCCGGCGGCGGTGACCATCCGCAACCTGTTCCGCGTCATCGAGTCCTTCCCGCTGTTCTGGTTCGTACCCCTGGTCTCGAAAAACGGCCAGCGTTTCGGCGACATGGTGGCGGGCACGCTGGTGATCTCCGAGAGCCAGGCCGAGCTGGACAAGCTGCACGGATGGCTGCTGTCGCGACCCGCCGACAACATCCGCTTCTCCTTCACCGGCGGCGAGCTCGAACGGCTGCGCCAAGGGGACGTGGCGGCGATCACCGCCTATCTGCAACGCATGAATAAGCTGGACCCGACCCAATCGGCCGCCCTGGCCTCGCGGCTCACCAACGGCATCGTCCGCCGCCTCGATCGCGACGACCTCCCTGCGTCCTCCGAGCAGCCGCTGTTTCTGATGGACCTGCTGACCGCGCGCCTGCGCCGGGACTTACGGGAGCTCGGTTAGGAATACATCGTCCAGGTTTCGGAGCGCGACGGCCCCGGATGTAAGGCGCGACGACGAGAAATACCGGGAGTATTTTCAGGAGGAGCAACTCAGCAGCCGGGGCCTTCCTGAGCCCACGCCCTATGGGCGTGGAGGTTCAGTTCGACTTGATTGCACAACGGCTGCCCGCGTTTCGGATTGGTCGCGGGAAGGCCGGAAGCGGTTGTCTAAACGCTCGAATTCGTAGATACTATCTACTCGGACGCTACACGGCTAGCGCCCGAGTCAGGGGGCCGGATGAGCGAAGGTAACACGAGAAATGACGTCGGCGGTATCGCCCCCGCCGAGCCGGCCGTCGCCCGGGGGGTAGAGGACCGCACGGTCGAGGAGCGGTACCGCAACCTGCTCCGACACAACGTGGCCGGCATCTACCGCTACAAGGCGCGCGAGCCGGTAGCGGTGAGCCTGCCCGTCGAGGAGCAGGTCGAGCGGATATTGGACCAGGGCGTCCTGGTCGAGGCCAACCAGCAGGTGGCGCAGCTGCACGGGCTTCAGAGCGTCGAACCGCTGATCGGCAAGACGTTCCGGGAGATGTATGGCGACGACCAGACGGTCAAACAGCTTCTAAAGCTCTTCGTCGAACAGGGGTACGTCAATAACGGAACCGAGAGCCTGGAGACCACCCTGGGCGGACAGCAGCGCTGGTTTCTCAGGATGAGCCACGGCATCGTCGAAGAGGGCTACCTGTTGGGATCCTGGGGCACTACCATCGACATCACCGAACGCAAGCAGGTCGAGGAGGATCTGCGACGGGAGCGCGAGCTGCTACGGGAAATAGCGGCCAACTTCCCCAACTCCTACGTCTCGGTCATCGAAAAGGACCTGACGGTGGGCTTCACCTCGGGACAGGAGTTCAAGAAGCAGAACCTGAATCCGGATGACTACGTCGGCCTGACGCTGGAGCAGGTTTTCGGCGACAGCGCGCCCGTTATCCGCGAGCACTACCTCGCGGCGTTCGCGGGAGAGGAGCGCGAGTTCGAGCTATTCTTCAACCAGCAGCACCAGCTCTACCGGGCGATGCCCCTGCGCGAGCAGGAAGGCCGGATCGAACGGATCCTCGCCGTCGTCGAAAACATCACCGAGCGCAAGCAGGCCGAGGCCACCTACCGGGCGGTTTTCACTACCACCAATGCGGCCATTCTGATCTCGACTCTGGAGGGCGCGGTGGTCGATGCGAACGAGGCGTTCGTCGCCCTCTCGGGCTACTCGCGCGAAGAGTTAGAGAAGGTAAAATTCAGCGACTTCTACACCGATCCGGGCGATCGGCGCAAGCTTCTGGCGGAGTTCGAGCGGGACGGTCAGTTGCTGAACCACCAGCTGCGGGTGAAGACCAAGTCCGGCGAGAGGAAGTGGGTCAGTATTTCCGGTCGGCCGATCACCCGGCAGGGCCAGACCTGTCTTCTCTCGGTAGTGGTCGACATCACCGAGCAGAAGCGCATGCAGACCCAGCTCGCGCAGTCGGATCGCCTGGCTAGCATGGGAATGCTGGCCGCGGGCGTGGCCCACGAGATCAACAACCCGCTTTCGTACGTGCTCTACAACCTGGAGAGCCTGAACGAGGATTTGCCCGGGCTGCTGGAGGCGATAGGGAGCCTTCGCGACCCATCGAGCGACGCCCCGTACTCCGGGCAACCGCCGGGTACCCCGGACGAGGTCTCGAGCAAGCTGAAACCGACCGCGCTGGAAGACATCCGCGAACGGTTCGAGGAGGCGCTGGAGGGCACCCGCCGCATCCGGGAGATCGCCCGCGGGCTCGCCACCTTCGCGCGGGTGGAGGAAGACCAGCTGGGCGCGGTGGACCCGGCGCGCGCGGCCGAGGTCGCCGCCAACATGGCCTTAAACGAGATCAAGTACCGGGCCCGGCTGGTCAAGGAGTACGGCGAGGCCTCGACCGTGAAAGCCAACGAGGGGCGCTTGTCACAGGTATTCTTGAATCTCCTTATCAATGCAGCGCATGCCATCGACGAGGGCGACGTCGGAAACAACGAGATCCGCTTGCGGACCTGGAGCGAAGGCGACCAGGTGTTCGTGGAGGTGCGCGATACGGGCAAGGGCATCGCCCCCGAAGACCAGGAGCGCGTGTTCGAACCCTTCTTCACCACCAAGAAGATCGGCGCGGGCTCGGGTCTCGGCCTGACCATCGCCCGCAACATCGTGGAGAGCTACGGGGGCTCGATCCGGGTACGGAGCGAGCCCGACAAGGGCTCTACCTTCACCGTCCAACTCCCGGTGCCCACCAGCGAATCTTCACGCCCCGACGCCGCACCCCCTGCCCGTGCCGAGCCCGAGCTCGGCGGCCGTATCCTCATTGTCGACGACGAGAGGGCCGTACGGGCCGCGGTGGTTCGGATGCTACGCGGCTACGAAACGGCAACTGCGGGCAGCGGTGCGGAGGCCAGACGCATTCTCCAGCAAGACCAGGCCTTCGACCTCATCCTTTGCGATATGATGATGTCCGACGTTTCCGGCATGGACCTGCACCGCTGGCTAGCGGCCGAACACCCGCGCCTGGCCCGCCGGCTCGTCTTCATCACCGGCGGCGCTTTCACCTCCGGCGCTCGCGATTACCTGAGCCAGGTCGACAACCTCCGACTGGATAAACCCTTCGATACGGCGAGCTTCAAGCAGACCGTGGCCGAGGTCATCCGCGCCTTCCGGGACGGCGGCAAGGCCTCGAGCTAGAAACGGCGTTACCTTCCGAGCCGAGGGGAGGCTGTGGGAGTGGCGCGACCGCAAGGTCACGCTGGCCCGCCTCGGGGAGAGTGCCGAGAAGTGATCCCGGCCACGCGCCTCGGACCCGGCTTCGACTTTCCACCCGTCCCCAGAGCATGGCCACCCGGCGGGGCGCGCCTCGGCGCGCCAAATGGCGCTCGACCGCCAGCGCGCAGTGTAGCTCGCGCAGCCTCATCATCGCGCTCTCGCTCGCCTCTCGCGTGCGCTGCTGAAGCGTGATCGGCATGTCGCAGCCCGTGACCGGCAACCCGGTCGCCCGGGCCGCGACCGCGATATCCATCAAGGCTGAAAGATTTCCGTACTTCCAGAGCGCGTAGCTCTTACGCTCATGTTTTTCTCGTATCCGTTGCAGGTCACGGCTCTCTCCCTTTTCGAGCCACCGGGCCAGCAGCTCCGAGTCGCCGACCTGTATCTTCGCATCGATGCCCTTCCAGCCCCCCCGCGCGTCGAAGTTCTCCAGCGCTACCACCGTCAACCCGCCGATCCCCAGCGGCCCGACCAGCCTGCGAAACGCCTCCAGCTGTCCCGCCGAGTCGTGGTGGGTGCCCCAGAGCAGGTAGCCGTCCCGCCCCTTAGCCGCGGCCATTTCTTGACGGAGTTCTCTCACTTCGTTCGAAATGACAGCTGGAATCCTTCACCCGCGCCAACGGCGGCGCGCGAGAGAGGTGGGGCAAATTTGCTCGCTAGTAAACCCCGGCCGAATTGAGACAATGAGCATGGGAACGACAACCGCATTCCTATACGGAAACCATGAACACCCAGCTACTCATCGACTCCATCGTACGACAGACCATGGTGCTGGTGGCCCAGGTAGCAACCACGGCGGGCGGGCGTACGCCGCTGGTCCACCTGGCCAACCAGGTCTTTCTCGATCTGGTCGGCGAGCTCAAGCGCCAGGGGCTGACCCGCAAGGTGATAGCGGACATGTTCGGCCTGGCGCTTCGCTCCTACCAGATCAAGGTCCAGCGCCTGGCCGAGAGCGCCACCGAGCGCGGCACGACCCTCTGGGAAGCCATACACCGCTACCTGCAAGAAAAAAAGGTCGTGACGCGCGCCGACGTGCTTCGCCGTTTCAGCCAGGACGACGAGACCAGCGTCAAGGGCATTCTCAACGACCTGGTGGAGTCCGGCCTGGTATCCAAAACCGGCCGGGCCGAGGCAACCGTATACCGCTCTGTCACTCCCGAGGAGCTGGCCCAGGCCGCTGCCATTGACCCGGTCGCCTCGACCGTTTCGCTGGCCTGGGTAGCCGTCTACCGCAACGGACCGATCAGCCGCGAAAAGCTCCAGGAGCTGGTCCCGGTAGGACCGGATACACTCGACCGGGCACTGGAAACGCTACTCGCAGACGGTCGGGTCACGATGAATCGCTCCGACACCGACGACAAGAGAGTCGGGCCTTCATACACGTCTAGCCAATACCTGATCCCCATCGGCGACAGCGCGGGCTGGGAAGCCGCTCTGCTCGATCATTACCAAACCGTGGTCGCGGCCATCTGTGCCAAGCTCAGAAACGGCGCCAACCGCGCCCTGCCCGACGACCAGATCGGCGGCAGCACTTATTCATTCGACATCTGGCCCGGCCACCCCAGGGAGCAGGAGGTCCAGAACCTGCTCCGCACCATACGCGCCCAGCTCTCGCGGCTCTGGGACGAGGTGACCGAGCATAACCGGCGCGAGAAGCCGAACAGAGCCGAAGACGAGATCAGCCGGCACACCTTTTACTGCGGTCAGCTCGTGAAATCCTTTAATAATCATGTCGAGGAATACGCATCGACTAGAAACGGGGAGGCTCTTTGATGTCGAAAAAGACCGTGACCCTCGCCCTGCTCTCTCTGGTTCTGGTTTTTGTCCTACTGCTGCTTGCCGACTGTACCAGCAACAACGGCAGCTGCTCCGGCAACAGCGGCGGCGACTGCTTTGACGGCCAGTCGCACTGGCTCACGGCCTGCTTTACCAGCCAGGAGTGCGGCCCTTACGAATGCATCTGCGGCATCTGCGGAGTCGCCTGCGATTCCAGCCATCCCTGCGACGTGTCCGGCCGCAACACGGCCTGCGTCGCCTCGCGCACCTCGTCCGTACTCGCGCTTTGCGGTGAGCTTCAACCGGAAGCCGACCTCTGTCTCGAGGGCTGCAGCGATGACACCGACTGCGGAAATGAAGAGAAGTGCCTGGACGGCTCCTGCATTCCGGTTCTGCTGGCCGACTCGTACGTGCCCGTCGACCCCTGCGCCAGGGGCACCTTTGACGGCGACGCCGTGATCAGAACCGCCGAGGACCTGGCGAAGCTCGAGGGGCACTCCTCGATCGCGGGGGATCTCGCCGTGTTCTACACCGACCTCGGCTCACTGGAGGGGATCGAATGTCTTACCTCGGTAGGCGGCGGTCTCTGGATAGAGGGTAACGAGAACCTCGACAGCCTTAAGGAGCTCGCTAACCTGGAATCGATCATGGGCATCATGGGAAGCGATACGTATAACGATACGTTCGATGTAAATAAATCCGTGGCCATCGAGATACGATCGAATCCCTTGCTTACCGACCTGCAGGGTTTGAACCGGATCAGCGCCGTCGTTGGCTCTGTTTCGATAGGATACAACGATGGCCTTTCCACCTTGGAAGGATTGAATGGGCTAACGTCGATCGACGGGGACCTCAATATCGACGGGAACGTGGCGTTGAAGAGCTTCGCCGGGCTGGAGAGCCTCAGCGAGGTCACGGGATCGTTCACAATCCATGGCGACCCACCCTACCCCGAGCAGGGATGGGTTATGCTGGACGAGCTGATCGGCCTGCAAGAGCTGCGAACGGTCGGAGCGGATTTCCAGATTTATCGTACGGGTCTTTCAAGTTTGAGCGAGCTTGCGAACCTCCGCTCGGTCGGTGGGGCCCTGGGTATTCAAGAAAACGATTTACTGGCCAACCTGGACGGCCTGGTAAACCTGACTACGGTCGGCGGCAGCGTCGGCATCATCGGCAACGTCGCGCTGTCCAACCTCGACGGCTTGGAAAACCTCGAGACGGTAGGCGGCGGTATCGGCATCAGAGGCAACGCCGTACTTCCCGAGTGCCAGGCCACCTCGTTCGTCGACGGACTGCTTGGCTATTCCGGAGAAATCTCGATCTGCGAGAACCTTTCCGACGACTGCGGGGAGTCCGAGCCGTGTCCGTGACCGCCGGCAAGGTACTGCCGGGGCCCTTCCTCGAAACCGGCCTGCTTCTGCTGGCGCTGATACTACTGGTGACGGGCTGTTTCCTGTCGCACGGGAATGAGAGGTCGGACGACGACGGCAACGGGGCACTGGCGGGCTACGGCGGCGATACCTACGACCGCACCGGAAGCGCTCCGGGGAGTAGTGACGTCAACCCGGCCTGCCCGGACGGTGTATTCGACGGAGACTTCCGGATCGTGGACCGAGCCAGCCTGGAGCTCGTCGCCGGATGCTCGGCCATCACCGGCAATCTCACCGTGGAGAACACCGATCTCGATAGTCTCGAGGAACTGCGCAGCCTGAGGAGAATCGGAGGTGGGCTGTCCGTATGGGACAACGACCGCCTCGCCAACCTGGACGGTCTCGCCAACCTCGACCATCTCGGCGGAAGCCTGATCATCGTGGACAACGCAGTGCTCGAGGACGCGAATGCACTGAGCAACCTCCGGTCGGTCAACGGCCGGCTCTATCTTACGCGAAACGACGCGCTGGCCAGCCTTCAGGGATTGAGAAATATCAACAGCGTACTGGGTACCCTCCATATCGAGGACAACGATTCCCTCGAAAACCTAGTCGGGCTAAACAACCTTTTCCGGATCGACGAGGCTCTGGTTGTGACCAGAAATGACGCCCTGCAGAATCTCGAAGGGCTCGATAACCTTTCCTCCGTTCCGGCTTACGCGGACATCTACGCCAACGCTTCGCTCGGCAGCCTGCGCGGGCTCGACGGGCTGGTTTCCGTGGGCGAAGAATTGACCGTGAGCTACAACCCGTCGCTCGTAAACCTGGAGGGGCTCGAGAACCTATCGGTCGTGGAAGGATCCCTTTTGATCGAGGAAAACCGATCGCTCGAGAGCCTCGACGGGCTAGAAGCCCTGTCGGAGACCGGGTGGCTCTACCTCTGGGACAACGATGAGCTGGTCCATATCGACGCGCTGGGCAATCTCACAACGGTGCGCGACCGCCTGGAGATAAGTGGGAATGACGCCCTGGAGAACCTCGATGGGCTCGGTAACCTGATCTCCTTGAGAGACGTCTCCGTCACTGGCAACGGCAAGTTATCGAACATCGAGGGCCTGCGAGGTCTCTCCGAGGCGTGGATCGAGATCGGCTTCAACGACGCGCTAGTCAATCTCGCAGGTCTAGATAACCTTACGGAGTCGAGCACGCTCAGCATCCACGACAACGACTCGCTGACCGGGATCGACTCTCTGAGCCACCTTACGCGCGTCGAACAGATCAGTATCACCGGAAATCGAGAGCTCGCCAGCCTGCACGACCTGAGTAATCTGACCCGGGTGGAGAGCTACCTGACCATCACGAACAACGGGAGCGTCTCCAACCTGGACGCCCTGAGCGGGTTGACCTACGTGGGAGAGACGCTGGAAATCCGCGGTGCGTCCCTGCAGGACATCAGCGGGCTGCGCAACCTCACCCACGTGGGCGGCATCATCATCTCCGAGACCGGCGGGGTGAAGGACCTCGATGCGCTGAGCGGGCTCTCCGGTACCCTTGGCGGAAGGCTCGGCATCAACCTGAACACTGCGCTGGAAAGCCTCGAAGGGTTAGCCGGGATCACCTCCATCGAGGGAGACCTCTCCGTGGACGGGAACGAATCGCTCGAGACCCTCGATGGGCTCGACAACATCACCTCGGCCAATGCCCTGATCGTCGTCAACAACCCGAGGCTCGAGGACATCCACGCGCTGGGCCGGTTCACGGAGGGGGAGTACGTCTGGATCATGTTCAACGAGCGCCTTCCCCTCTGCCAGGCCGAGTGGCTGGTGGACAACATCGGCACCGACAACATCGGCACCTCGTACAACTACGACGGAAACGACGCCAGCGGGACCTGCCCCTGAACGAGAGGGGAACGGATCGAAGAAGCGACCTCATCGGTCGGTTGAGGTGACAAGGGTAGGCGCCAGGAAAGGTGGTATGGTCCCCCCATGAACGTCGTCAAGAAGCACGTTCACGGCGAGGTTACCGGTTGGGAGCTGGGGTACGCCCCGGTCGGAAGACCGCTGATGAACACCATCTTCTACCTGGTGGACGGGATCCTGGTCGACACGGCGCAGCGCCACATGCGCCGGGTCTTCGGCGATATTGTGAAGGAAGCAAAGGTCGAGCAGGTGGTATTGACCCACCATCACGAGGATCACTGCGGGAACGCCGCGACGGTGAAACGGATCACCGGGGCGCGGGTGTTCGGTCACTCGATTACCGGGGAAAAGCTGCGAAGCGGTTTCGGTATTCGTCCCTACCAGAAGATCGTCTGGGGCAAGGCCGATACCGTCGAGATCGAGCCCCTTCCGGACTATATACAGGGTGGTCGCATCCGTCTGGTACCGGTACACACGCCCGGACACAGCAAAGACCACAGCGTTTTTCACGAGCCGGAAAGAGGGTGGTTGTTTTCAGGGGATCTCTATCTGGGCTCCCGCATCAAGTACTTCCGGGCGGACGAGGTCTTTCACGACACGGTCCGCTCCATCGAAAAGGTGCTGACGCTCGACTTCGATACGCTGTTCTGCGCGCACAACCCCAGGTGGTCCGGGGGCAAGAAACACCTGGCCGACAAGCTCGGGTTCTTGAAGGAGTTTTCCGGCGAAGCGTCGCGCCTGCACGGCGAGGGCCGCGGCGTCGAAGAAATCGTCTCGGCCATGCGGCTGGACAGGCAGCTCTGGGTGAGGATCTTCACCACCGGTAACGTCAGCATCCAGAACATGGTGCGGTCCGCCATCGCGGAATTTGGGAGGAATAGCCCATGAGAGTCGAGGCTACCCTTATCATACGGCGTGTAGGGTTTCTCGACTGTCTGTGCGCGATCCTGGCCTGCTGCGGAGGGGACGAGGGAAACGACGACGAAAACGCCGGCACGGCCGGCTCGGGCGGGACGGACGCGGGGACCGGGGAAGCGGGCGCGGCCGCCGGCGGCGGTGAGAGCGGCGGCGGTGCAGGATCGGGGGGCAGCGGTACGGGCGGAGACGGCGGCGGCGATGCCGGAACCGACTGCGGCGGCGACCAGGACCCGACGGCGCGTCGCATCGCCATCGAGTCGGGGACCGCGGTCGGGATCGTGGACGGGGAGACCGATGCGTTTCTGGGTATTCCCTATGCAAAGCCTCCGGTCGGGGAGCTGCGCTGGGCCGCGTTCGCGCGCGACGGCGTTCCCTCCTTTCCGGACGGTCCGCAGTGGCCGCTCATGCCGGACGGTTATCTGGTACTGGACGATCCCAGCCAGGTGGGCGTCGACGAGTACCCCGGGGAACGCTGCGACTTCTGGGATACCATCGTTTTCTGACCTACCCCGGTTCTTTTCGACCAAAAGTAAAACGAAGGGGTGGCTGATCGCCATACGGCAGCATCGATGTCATTTCGAACAGAGTGAGAAATCTTTATAGAGAGACCTCTCGCTTCGCGTCGAGATGACAGAAGGAACCGACCTGTTTTCGTGCTATCCTTCCACTTCATGTTTTCCCGGTACGCTAACCCCCTCGTCGTGGCGCTCACCCTCGCCCTGCTCGTCTTCGCTTGCTCGGACGATGACGGCGCTACCGAAACACCGACCGACGCGTCGACCGGTCAACCCGATTCTACGACCGTTTTGGGTGACGGCTCGGTCCCGGAGAACGACGACGCGTCCGATGATCTACCGGAAGGGCCCGCCGCCGACCTGAGCGAGGAGCTGAGCGGCGGCAACGGTCCTTTCATCGGAGCGGCGACCGGGCTGGAGGTCCCGGACCGCTACGTCGAGCACGAGTACGTGGCGTCGGGTACGGCGACCGCGTACGAGTCGGCCGAAGAGCTCTCCGGCGAAGGGCGCTGGACCTTCGAGCCCACCTCGACCGCTGCCTATCGCACACGGATCTTACTACGCCGTCCGGTGGCGGCCGAGGATGCCAGCGGCACGGTCATTATCGAGTGGCTCAACGTGAGCGGCGGAGTGGACGCCAACCCGGACTACGCCAGCCTGCAGGAAGAGATCGTCCGGCAGGGTCACGTCTGGGTAGGCGTCTCGGCGCAGCTGATCGGCGTGGCAGGCGGGCCGGTGCTGGTCGCCGCCCCGGGCGCGGAGCAATACGTGGGCAAGGGCCTGAAGGCGCTCGACCCGGACCGCTACGGCTCGCTCGACCACCCGGGCGACGGCTACTCGTTCGACATCTTCACCCAGGTGGCGCGCGCGCTGCGGGACGGCGGGGAGCTGCTCGGCGGCGTCGAGCCCGAGGTGGTGCTGGCCGCGGGCGAATCGCAGTCCGCCATCGCGCTGACGACTTATTATAATGGCGTGCAACCACTCACCCGGGCCTTCGACGGTTTCTTGATTCACAGCCGCGGCTCGCAACCGCTGCCCCTGGTCGAGCCCGGCGCCTACGCCGACCTGGCCGGATCGATCACCACCGGTTCTCCGGCCCTGCTCCGCGACGACCTCGACGCGCCCGTTCTGGAGCTTCAGGCCGAGAACGACCTGGTCGGCGTACTGAGGTCAGCCGCGGTTCGCCAGCCCGATGGCGACCGGTTCCGGCTCTGGGAGGTCGCGGGCACCGCGCACGCGGATGCCCACATGCTGGGCGAGATCGCGAGCGGAATCGACTGCGGCGTGCCGGTCAACGACGGGCCCATGCACCTGGTGGCCAAGGCCGCGCTGCGCGCGCTGGACACCTGGGTACGCTCCGGCGAGGCGCCTCCAATCGCGCCTCTGATCGAGGTCTCCCAGGGGATTATTCAGGAGATCCAGCGCGACAGCGACGGGATCGCGCTGGGCGGCATCCGCACCCCGCCGGTCGATGTACCGGTGGACGTGCTCTCCGGCGTTGCCGGTCCGAGCCAGGACCTCATCTGCATCTTGCTGGGCTCGACCGCCCCGCTCTCCGAAGCGCGGCTGGCCGAGCTCTACCCGTCGCGCGCTGCCTACGAACAGCAGTACGCGGCCGAGTCCGAGCGGGTGATCCGGGCCGGGTTCGTCCTGGAAGAGGACCGCGAGGCGCTTATGGCGTACGCGCAACCCTCGCGCGTCGCCGAGTGACCCCCTACGGACCATGAGGGAGGGCAAACGAATGATCCGACCGCCAAGAATACAAGCGACAATAACGATGTCGTTGTTTCTTCTAGCCCTTTTCAGCCTTCCGGCCCGAGCGCAGACGATAGCGGTCGCTCCGCCCCATGGCGAGGGAGAAGATCCGACCGGCGACGGGATTCTGAACGACGGGATTCCGATCGGGGAGCTTGCCGAATACGGCGGACCTATCGAGCCCGGCGTCGAACCCGTCACCGATCAGCGTGCTAAATACGCAGTGTATAACCAGACGCTGTTGACCGCCGCCGAGGAACCGGTCACCGAACGCGGTGTGCTGGCGGCGTCCACGCCGGAGTCGGTCGAGGTCGAAGCGGAGAGCGAAACACCGTTTCCCGCCGAGGGCTCGCCGGCGTGGGTTCCGGTCCTCGGCCGCGTCCTGATCATCGCGGGCCTGGTGCTGGTCATTCCGCCGATCATTCAGGCGGTACAGACGGGCAATTGCGCGCTGGACGACCGGATTCACCACTGCGATACGGTCGATCCGGTGGGAACCGACAAGCTGATCGGCAGCCTGGTGGGCGGTGTGATGATCACCACCGGAATCATCACCCTCGCGGTCGAATTCTAGAGGGCATCATGAGGCTTCTGTTCACTATATTGATATTTCTATTTCTGGCCGGGTGCGATTACTTCGAGCTCTCCACCACGCCCCACCCCTGCAAGGAAGATCTGGCGAACTGCCCGCCCGAGGTGATCGCCGCGGAATGCGGCGGAGAGAATCCCGATCTGGAGTGCGAGGCCTACTGCGCTCGCGATGCAAAACCTGAGGGGTGCCCTGTACCGGACAGCGGGACCTATACCGTCGGCGGCGACGGCGGATCCAGTGGCGGCGAAGAGGCTCAGGATGGCGGAATGGACGCGTCCCCAAGCGATGCCGGCGACGCCGGCATCGACGCCGGTGACGCCGGAGGTGACGCCGGCGACGCCGGAAGCGATGCTGAGAACGTTTGCGTCTGCGGGTAGCAGGCGGCGTTAACGGTCCGCCGCCTCAGAGCTTCGCAGCGCTTTCGGAAGGCGGCTCGTCGGTCGACGGCGGTAGCGCGGCCGCGGCAAACCGGGTCCTGCCCAGGCCGAGCTTGATGCGCGCCTGGTCCAGGAAGTGGCCGGCCAGCAGGGCGATGTCGCGGTCGCGAAGCGGCGGCACGTTGACCGGGTAGACGCTCAGACGGTGGTAGAGGTCCGCACGAAAGCGGCCGGCCTTGACCTCCTCGGACAGTACCCTATTGGTCGCAGCCAGCACCCGCACGTCTACCTTGATATTTCTATCCGCTCCCACCCGCTGAATCTCTCCTGACTGCAGCGCGCGCAGGAGCATCGGCTGTACCGACAGGGGAAGCTCTCCGATCTCGTCCAGAAACAGGGTGCCGCCGTCGGCCAGCTCGAACTTGCCGGGGCGGTTGGCCTGCGCTCCGGTGAAGGCGCCCTTGACGTGGCCGAAAAGCTCGCTCTCGGCGATGGACTCGACCAGCGCGGCGCAATTCACCTAGACCAGGGGCTGTCCGGCGCGCGGCGAGCGCGCGTGCACGGTCCGGGCCACCAGCATCTTTCCGGTACCGGTCTCCCCGGTGATGAGCATCATCAGGTCCAATTCGGCAACGAACGACAGCTCCTGCTTGAGCTTCTCCATGGCCGTGCTCTGCCCGAGCAGCTCCCCGCCCTCGCGCTGCAGCGCATCGACCACCATCTGCCGGGCTACCATGCCGCGGTGCTCGGCCACCTCTTGCAGCGAATCGAACAATCCCGCCGTGCGCATGGCCGCCGCAGCCAGGGCGGCGAAGATCGCGAACTCACGTTCCTCCACATGGTCGAACATGCCGGGGCTCAGCCCGTCCAACGTCAACGCTCCCACCAGATCGTCGCCAAAGTAGAGTGCGCAGCCCATGCAGGAGTGCACGCGAATGTCTCCCTGGTTCGGCGTCTCGATCAACCCGTCATAGGGATCGGGACGCGGGTCATCGGCCGCAAACTTCTCCACGCCCGAGTTCCGGGTGGTCTGGGACCCCGACTGGCTCGTCAACATCCCGGACGAGATCGATCTGAAAGATAGAGCCAGGATCGAACGCCTGGTCGCCAGGGTATTCAAGACCGAGAGCGGGAGAGCAATCGCGAACAGAGAGCTGCTAGGCGGGCAACCCGCTTCTATAACCTAGTGCCGCTACCAGTAGATTTTGAGCGGATACCGGCGAGGATTCGGCGACGAGGGCAAGGTCCGGCCATTTACTGGCTTTCTCTTCGGCAAATAGGACACATGGAACGTCTGGTGGTTTTCCGCCACTTCCATGCCATTTCGACCGGAGGGAGAAATCTCCTGCAAATGGAGATCTCTCCCTCCGGTCGAGATGACAACGACAGCGAAGCTCGAGGACGCCTCGAATACGGTCGCGATCCTTTGGTAGAAGAGAAAGTCAGTAAGACTAGTTGGCAACCGAAGGGTTGCGTCGCCGATAGTCGGCGAGCGCGGCCTGCAGGGCATCCAGCGCCAGCACGCAGCACTCGATCTTGGAAACCGGAACGGTTTCGAGGTAGTCGGTCAAGGCCTCGATATCGATCGCCTCGGCCTGGTCCATCGTCTTGCCCTCGATCATCTCCGTCAACGCGCTGGCCGAGGCTATGGCCGCGCTGCACCCCCGGGCCCTGAACCTCGAGGCGACGATTCGCCCTTCACGAACGCGAAGGGCGAAGTTGACCTCGTAAGAGACCCGCTCCACCCTGGCCTCACCGAACGCGTCCGGATCGTCCATCTCACCCACGTTGCGCGGCTTCTTAAAGTGCTCGAGATATGTGGCTGAAAAGCTCATGGTCTCCTCATCTGTTCTTATACCTTGGTCGCAACGATCGTCGCCGACCTCGTTCACCTGCTCCAGGTCGATGTCGATGCCCGTACCGCGACAGCCCCGTCGATCGGCCAGCAGCGTTAGCAGCTCACCGTCGTCGCATCCCAGATCCAACACGCGGGATCCGGGTTCGACCATCTCCAGCACGATCTCGAACTCCCTCATGGCTTCCATGATACGTACGTAGGAGTCGAGCCTGACCGTCCAGGTCTGAACCCTTCCGACGCCCCCGCTTTCCGCGATTCGCTCTTCATTCCCTCTCTCGACTACCTTGCGCATGCGCACCAGCGGCGTGTTGCCGATGGCTTGCTAGTTGTCCTCGAAGTAGCGCATTTTCGATTTCCGCCTTCCACACCCATCTACCCGTCGGAGCCCGGCAGCGGCCGCCTTCTGACCGCCCGCCTTTTCGATTACCGCTCTAGCGCCAAATTCTCGTAAAGGAGGGCCTCCTCTCGTTCTTCCTCAACTCTGTTGCCAAGAGCGGTCGGGATATATATACGTTAGTTGACTTTAATGGTCAACATGCTCATGTTATTTACAAGAGCTTGGAAATGTTGAGGATTTCCACAAAGGTCCGTTGCGCGACCCGAATCATGGCCTACCTTGCTCTACGCGAGGCCGACCGCCCTGCCCGCAAGCGGGAAATCGCCGAGTCCGAAGGAATCGCCGATGACTACGCAGAGCAGCTTCTGAGCAGATTGAGAACCGCGGGTCTAGTGAAGAGAGGTCAGCTTCATCAAGGATCCGACCCCCGAAAAGATCCGCGCGGCGATCCAACCCAACACCCGCGCGGTCTACGCCGAGACCATCGGCAATCCCCGGGGCGAAGTGCTCGATCTGGCCGGCATTGCCGAGGCGGCCTATCCCTGGCCGGGAGCTGAACGTTTCGCCGGGAGGCGAGCGACCGTAAGGGTCCGTGACAAAATAACTCGATCAGATTTCGGAGCGCGACGGCCTCGGATGCAAGGCGCGACGACGAAAAATATTGGGGATCTTTTGAGGAGGAGCAACGCAGCAGCCGGGGCCGTCCCGCCCGAAAGATGGATGAGTTATTTTGTCACGGACCCTAACGCGAGCGCTCGGGCGGGCGAGTCTCTGTGCCTCTCGCGAGCGTCACCGCTCTGTCTAGCCTGCTCGCGAACTGGTATACCTGTAATTCCGGACCGGGAGAACGAATTGCGCGCCAGCGCCCACAGCCAACCGCCGGCCATCGGCAGCCTGGTGGCAGGCAGGTATCGGATAGAGGAACAGATCGCCCGCGGCGGTATGGGTGTAGTCTACCGCGCCTACGATACCGCCAACGAACGCCCGGTCGCGCTCAAGCGGCTGCGCGCCGACGAGCGCGAGGCGCGGCGCGAGCACATGTTCGAGCACGAGTACCACACCCTGCTCGGGCTGCAGCACCCCAGGATCATCGAGGTCTACGACTGGGGGCGCGACGCAAACGGTCCCTTCTATACCATGGAGCTGCTGGACGGGCGCGACCTGCGCGAGCTGTCGCCGTTGCCCTTTGTCACCGCTTGCCGCTACCTGAGAGACGTCGCCCTCTCGCTCGCGCTGCTCCACTCCCGTAAGCTGCTGCACCGCGACCTGAGCCCGGGAAACGTGCGGGTGACCTCCGACGACCGGGCCAAGCTGATCGACTTCGGCGCTCTGGCGGTCTTCGGGGCCCATGCCAACGTGGTGGGCACCCCTCCCTTTATACCGCCCGAAGCGCTTGAACGCGGTACCTCGCTAGACCATCTCGCCGATCTCTTCTCGCTGGGCGCGCTCGCCTACTGGACCCTGACCAGCGCGCACGCCTTTCCCGCCCGTACCATTGACGAGCTTCCCGCCAACTGGCGTGACGATCCGCCGCCGCCCTCGGAGGTAATGGCCGCGACCGGATACGCCGGTGAACCTATTCCCGCACTGCTCGACGAGCTGGTGCTCTCGCTGCTCAGCCGCAATCCGCTGGCCCGGCCCGCCTCCGCGGCCGAGGTCATCGCCCGGCTGAACACGGCAGCCGGGCTCGAGCCCGAACAGGAGCCGCTCGCGGCCCGAAGCTACCTGCTGGGCGGAAGCACGGTGGGCAGGGCTCGGGAGCGGGCCCGGCTTGGCGAGTACCTGGAAGCGGCGATGGCGGGCAGGGGCTCGATGGTGCTGATCGAGGCCGAGAGCGGAATGGGCAGCGGAAGGATGCTTCGCGAGCTGGTCATCGAGGCCAAGCTCGCCCAAGCCGTCGCGGTGGTGGTGGACGCCGGACGCCACCCGGGACCGCTGGGCGTGGCACGCGAGATCGCTCGCGAGCTGTTGCTGGCCGCGCCCGTAAAGGCGCGCGAGGCCATGGAACCGTACCGCGCGGCGCTCGCCGACTTCATGCCGGGACAGGTGCCGCGCGCCAGCGGGCCAGCCTCCTCTCGCGGTACAACGCGGCTGGCCGACCCGCGCGAGGATCGCTTGCGGATACAGATCGCCCTGAGCGACTGGATCACGAGATTATCGAGTCAGATACCGCTGCTGGTCGCCGTGCGCTCGGTTCAACGAGCCGACCAGAGCTCGTTGGCGCTGCTCATCTCGCTGGCTCGCAAGGCGAGCGACGGACGTCTGCTGCTCGCGCTGACCCGCAATCCCGAACAGTCGAGCGAGGTCGATCGAGAGCTGGAGCGGTTGCGCGCGGAAGCGCGAAGAATCGACCTCGCCGGACTGGACAGGAAAGAGGTACGCGCTTTTGTCGAGTCTCTCTTCGGAAGGGTACAGAACCTCGACCGCCTGGCCGAGTGGCTCTATCGTCTCACCGCGGGCAATCCGCGCGCATGCCTCGACCTGGTCCACCACCTGGTAGATACCGGAGTCATCCGGTTCAATGAGGGGGTCTGGGCGATGCCTACCGAGCTCGAGGACGAAGAGCTCCCCTCCGACATCGAGCAGGCATTTAGTTATAGAATCGATAGAATGAGCGAAGCCTCGCGCCGGCTGGCGCGGGCGCTCTGCGTTCATCGCGGCGGCATCCGTCTGGATCGGTGTCTGGAGTTGACAGAGATGCTCGGCGTCGAGTCGCCTTTCGAGGCACTGGACGAGCTCACCGGAGGCGACGTGCTGGCGGTGGCGGATGACCGGTACTTCTTCCGACACGAGCCGATGCGCCAGGCCCTGCTGCGCAAGCTGGACCCGGCCGACCGGCAAAGCGCCCACGCCCGCCTGGGACGGCTTTTTCTGCGGGACCGTTCCGGGGACACGGAGCGACTCGACGAGTTGGAGCTTTGGCTCGACGCCGGCTTTCATCTGCTGTACGGCGGCGAGCAAAGGCGAGGCTCCGACCTGCTGGCCGAGGCAGGGCTCAAGCTCAGCCTCGACGCCAACTCACTGCCGACGGCCGTCCCGGCGTTGCGCGCGGCGCTGGAGTCCTACCGGGTACAGGGCCGTTCCGAGCAACGGCAGATGCAGCTTCTGGGGGCGCTGACGCTGGCCGGCTTTTACAGCGACCGCAAGTTGCTCGATACCTACGGTGAACAGACGGCGCTGCTCATGCAGCGCGCGCTCGGCATCTCGCGTGCCGAAACGCTGCAACGGCGGCTCGGCTACCGGCTCGGTCTGGTCGCCGGGATGGCGCCCGGGCTGGCCAGCTACGTAGCCGCGCAGGGCGCGCGCGGCCTCGCCGCTTTCCGGGAGGCCGTCGCCACCTTTGCCACCGTGGTGACGCTGACGACCTCGGCGGGAACCATCTCGCTGGATAACCGCAAGGCCCGCCGCTTCGCCGAGTTGATGCGACCGCTGAGCGCGCTGGGGCCCGACAACGCCGCCACTATCTCGTTCCAAATGTCGCAGGCCCTGGTCCTGCTCACCGAGGACCGGGTGCCGGAGACCATCCGGCGGTTGCGGGTGGTACTGGCCCGCCTGGACAGCCCGAAACGCATTCGCGATCTACCGTCGGGCATGTACAGCTTGTTACTGTCCGGCGCCCTGTACGCGCTGGGCACCATGATCGCCTTTACCGAGAAGCGCGAAGCGCTCGATATCGCCGACCGGCTCGACGCGCTGGGTCTTCACCTGGGGGTGATGTTCGCCGATCAGGTTCGTACTACTTATTACGCGATGGCCGGCGAGGTGAAGAAGGCAGAGCACTACCGCCAGCGGGTGGAAACCTACGCGGTACAATCGGGTGCGGCCTGGCAGGCCGATACCTGGGCTCCGGCGATGATGATCCAGGCCTACGAGCTCACCGGCGACATGATCGGGTCCAAGCGGGTCAGCGAAGAGCTGGAAAGGCTGGCGCGCGAGTTCCCCTCGCTCGGCCGCTGGGCGTCCCTGTCTCGTGCGAGCTATCACCGGTTGCGCGGGGACAATGCCACCGCCCAGAAGTTCGTCCTGCCCATTATCCGGAGCGAACCGGCGCGCTCCTTCATCGGCTGGAGCACGACGGTTGCGGGTGAGGTGGAAATCCTCTTCAACATCGGCCAGCAGCGCGAGGCGCTCGAAATGGCAGAACGTTCGCTCGCCATGTTGGACCGCGAGGACCGTCTGGTCACTGCGATGGTAACGCGTCTTTTCGTAGCAACGGCACGAGCCCGGGCTGCGACGGGAGATCTCGAGGGGGCGGCGCGCCTTATTGACGATTACCTGATAGAGATCGGCGAACAGGGCGGCGGCCCTGCCTCGCGCGGAAGCCTGCACGAAGCGCGCGCTTTGTTTGCGCTATCCGGGAAGGACGCGAAGACCGCCCTGGACCACCTGCGGCAAATGGAGCGCCTCTGCCTGCCCACGGAAAACCCGGCTCTGATAGCGCGCTGCGAGCGCCTGCGCCGTAAGGTCGAACAGGCCTCCCCGCTCGAGGCCGAACCGGTCGCCGAGAACAGGATGAGGACGCGCCCCGACCCCGTGCCGATCGATTTCCTTCGCAGTGAGCTGGGCAGGTGCACCACCCGGGATGCGCGTTTCGACCGGGCGCTCTGCCTTCTTCTCGAGCATACCGGCTCCCCTGCCGGCTACCTCTTCCGGATCGAGGAAAGCGGACAGAGCCTGATCGCGCCCACCCACGGCGACGAGCCCTCGACCGCCGTCCTCGATCTGGTAGGGCGTGAAGCTCGCGCACATCTCTCTTCCGCCACCTCGCTCTCTGAACCCAGCAGCGCGCTGGCAACCCGCCCGCTCGACCGCCAGCTGCAGACCGCCTCCGAGAACGAGTCCGAGGTCGCCACGCGCGTCGTTCCCCGCGATCAGCGCAAGCGATACGAGACCTTTCCGATCATTGTCGACGACGCTTCCGGCCCCCGCGTCGTGGCCGCCGCCGTGCTGGCCACCGCTTCGCTTCCCCTGGTGCCTCCCGCCCCTGGCTTCCTCGCCGTCATCGCCGAGGCGATACAGCGATAGTCGAGCACATCTCCAAAATGTAGGGAGCGACAAGATCAGGGCGCGTAGCGCCAGACCCTTACGTAATCGACCTCGAACGCGTCGGGCAACCGGGCATCGCTAATGGGGCCCACACCCCACGCCTCGTGACCGACGCCGTAGTTGCCGATCTCTTCGGAAAGCTTGATGTACTGCGGCACCTGGCTGACTCCGCCGGCGCTGGTACGCCAGGACTCCGTTCCATCTATATAGAAGAGATACTCGTCCGGATACCACTCGAGCGCGAAGGTGTGCCAGTCCCCGTCGTCCAACGAGAAGCCGGTGGCGACGAAGGAGTCGCCCTGCCGCCCGTCGACGCTCTCCCAACCCACGGTGTGTTGCACGCGATCGTCCCGAAAAGCCCACTCGAAGACGTCTATCTCGGTACCGTCGCGCCCGGTCTGGTTGCCGTCGAAGACCGCGGGCGTGTTGAGCCAGAAGGCGGCCCAGTGGCCTTGCTGGGCCGGCAGTCGCACCCGCACCTCGTAGCGGCCGTAGGTCTGGCTGAACAGCCAGGGCGTCTCGTCGTAACTGCCGGTACGTACCGCTCCGGCGGAAAAGGAGCCGTCGCCCTCCTCAACCACCCGGATGACGAGCGCGCCATCTTCGACCGAGACGTTCTTCGCCTTCCAGTTGCGCCGATACGGTAGGTCCATAGCCGGGTTCTCTTCCAGCACGTACCACTTGCCGGGATCGACCGCGTCGCCCTCGAACTCGTCCCGCCACTCCGGAACGAAGAGGCTCCCGTCTTTGCCCTCGATGGTCAGCCAGTTGGTGTTGGTCCCCGAACCTTGCGGCGTTTCTTCGCAACCGGAGCTGGTGGTGACGAGCGCCGGTGCGAGCACTACTCCCGCGGCGAAGAACATCCACCTGGCTCGGCTCGCGCTCACGCTTCATCCTCCTCGCTCGGGGTATAGAGCTGCCCGAAGTAAAAGGACACGCGACGCTTACGCTGCTCTGCCGTAGGGTGCTCCGCGTTGTAGGCCTCGACCTGCTTCCACAGCTCGTTCACCCGCTCGCGCACCTCGGCCAGCAGCCCGGTGACGCGATCCGCGTAGGGATGCCCCTCGCCGATCTCGAAGCTGAGGGTGGCGCCGCCGGTGAGATCCGCGGCGTCGGAGCGGATCTTCCCCTGGCGCAGCTTGGAAGTGATGGCAGCGCACATAGTGCGAAAGTGATCATACAGCGCCGCTTCCCATCCCGCGACCGTGCCCACCGGCACGACCATAGGCTCGGCGATCAGCTCTCCATGGCTTCGCCGGATCCGTCCCTGCTCGACCAGGTTTTCGATGGCGCGGTCGACCTTGTCTACGTCGAGCGATAGCAACTCGGCCAGCCGGACGCGATCGATCCTCGGGTCGCGGCAGATCTCGAGCCAGACGAGCGCCGCGGCTGTCTCCAGCTCGCCCTGACGGGCGAGCGCTCGCCGGTCCTCGTCGTCGGTCACACCGTACACCGCCTCGTTTCCGCTGCCGGTACGGTAGGCCAGGCCGCTGGACACCAGGTCGTTCAGCACCGCCCCCACCGCCGTCGGATCGTCGCGACGAAAGCGTTCCAGAACCTCGCGGCGAGTCGTGCGCCTCTCTCGCTGCAGAAACTCGAGCACGACCTGCCACAGCGTTTTGCCGCCGTCGGTTGCGCTCTCGCGCAGCCGCTGCACCCGCCGCTGGTAGCCGCGCAGCGCCATACCGAACATGTCCGCCACCACCTTGCGTGAGACACCCTGTGCCTCGAGCTGCTCCGAGAGATTGAGAAAGACCTCGTCGGCGATGTGAGCGAGCGGCGCGCGGATACCCGCCGTAGCCGACAGCTGCGCTATCAGTACCGTGGTCTGACGCATGATCGAATCGATGAGGATCTTGGTATCCATCTCGCGGCAATCCACTCGAATCGCCCTTGATTATACTATCAAACCGACCACATGGGGCCGTCGCATACCGGATATATCGACAAAATAAATGAAAAACGTCTTTACTTATCGTCGCGCGGGCAATCGGCCGCGTTTCCACTGTAACTTTCCGCGCAGGCGGGGGTGGCCTGCGGGCCACCCCCTCGCGGGGAACCCGAGGGGTCCACGATACCGGCAAGCTGTCGTCCGGTCAGTATCCCGCCGCGGTCACGGCTAGCGTCCGTGGAAAATAACTCATCCATCTTTCGGGCGGGACGGCAGCGACACTGCTGCGTCAACTCCCGCCGGCTTGCTGCTCTGCTAGCAGCGCTTCCACCAGCGCGTTCATCTGCGGCGGATGATTGGGCAGCACCCACTGGCGCGAGAACAAGAGGTCGAAAAAGCCGGAGTCGCTTCCGTCGTCGTCGAACCAGGCGAGTTGCCCGAACACGTACTCGCTGCTGTGAAGAGGCTCCGGAAGCGGCTGAACGTCCAGTATCGCGCCGAAAGGGAAGCGTTTCATGATTTCGAGAAAACGAGCGGGGCTGTCTCCGTGAGCGACGATCGCCTCGGGGTGATACTCGGCGATGACGAAGTCCACCCTGGCGAGCGTCTTGGTCGCGCCCTCCAATACCCTCACTTCGGAGCCCTGCGCGTCCACCTTGAGCACGATCGGGTGCTGCAGCTCGCGCTCTCGCAGTACGTCGTCGAGGCGTTCGGCGGCCACCTCGATCGAGCTCGCGCCCGACTCCACTGCCGTTCGCTGCAACCGGTGGTCACCAAGGTTTGTCTCCGACAACAATAACGGCACCCTCCTCGCCTCGGAGTAACAGGCGCTACGGCGAAGCTCGATGCGTCCCAGAAGGCCGTGACGCTCCGCGTTTCGCTCGAGGTAGGTAAAGTTTCGCGGCTCGGGTTCGAAAGCGACGCAGGCGCATCCCGTGCGCTCGACGACGGGGATGGCCACTAGCCCGAGGTTTGCTCCCACATCGATGAGCGTTCCCGCTTGCTCCGCGAACAGCCGCTGCTGCATGAGCGAGACGATGCCCTCTGACCACGTCCCCTCGGTCCGGTATTGCTTCATGACGACCTGGTCGGCCGCAGAGCCCTCGAACACGCCGTATGCCCCTTCGCTCCGCACCGTCCCCGCAGGCGCGGAGAGATCGAGGCAGCTTCTGGCCGGTCGGACGAACGGAAGGGTCACCATCGTTGAAAACCCATAACCCAAGCGGAAACGAGTTTCCAGTCCCGGTATCGGCCTAGAGAACCGCATACGCTCGCGGCACCTCTCTGGGGACCCCCCGGCTCGTTCTGTGCGATAATGACCACCTCGGAGATCTCTCGCCGTTCGTTCAGGCTGTCTCATGGAACTTACCCTCTCGTTGAACCATAGCTGCAACCTGCGCTGCCGATACTGTTACGCCGGCGATAAGTTTAATCGTCGTATGCCATTAGATGTGGCGCAGAAGGCACTGGATTTCGCCTTTTCCCACATCGATCCCGCGGTGCGCGTGCTTTTTTTCGGCGGGGAACCCCTGCTGGAACCCGACCTCGTCGAGCTGGTCGCGAGCGAGACGCGGGATCGATCGGAAAGGACGGGAAAACCGGCCCGCCTGGCCATGACGACCAACGGCACCCTTCTCGACGACCGCCGGCTGGATCTGATCGAGCGGTACGGTATTGACCTGACCGTAAGCCTCGACGGCGATCGCCAGGCGCACGATGCCGCGCGCGTATTTCCGGACGGCAAGGGAAGCTGGCAAGAGGTTGTCGACGGGCTCGGTCGGGCGGCGCGACGATTCGGTCGGGTCAACACGGCTTCCGTCATTCATCCGCGGAACCTCGAACGCCTGCCCCTTTCCTTTGATTTCATCGCCTCGTTGGGTGTCAAACGCATCGTCCTGGCTTTCGACCACGCGGCCGAATGGGACGATGCAGCCATCGAGCGTCTACAGGAGGCGCTCGCCCTGGTGGCCGACCGGGTCGTGGAGCACTACCGCGCGGGCAACGACTTCGCGATCCATCCCTTTCACGCCAAAATCGCCGGTCGGCTCAAGGGCGGTTACGCGGCCGGTGACAGGTGCGACTTCGGCTGCGCCGAGATCGCGGTGGCGCCCTCGGGCAACCTCTATCCCTGCGATCGATTGATCGGCGAGGACGGATCCGAGCAGCGAGACGTGGTTGTCGGCCACGTGGATAGCGGAGTGAACACGCGGCGCGTTCAGGCTCTCCGGCAGGCGAAGGACCGCGTCAAGGCCGATTGCCGGGGCTGCGCGTTCATCGACCGCTGCATCTGGTGGTGCGGTTGCGTAAACCGATCTTTGACCGGCCGGGTGGACGGCGTCAGCGGCCTGCTCTGCACCTTTGAGAAGCTCGTTATCCAGGCGGCGGATCGACTGGCAGAGACTCTCTTCGCCGAACAAAACGAGCCCTTCATGCGGCGTTACTATCTCAACCCCGCCGTCAAGACCCTCGCCCGCGAGCTCGACTGAGCGGTTCGATCGCTACTCGATGATCCCCGCGAGCTCCAGAAAGCCGCAATTCTCGACCAGCAGCCGCAGCGATTCGATCCGTGCTCCCGGATCCGCGCCCTGCCGAGAATAGAAATCCTGCAGAGCCCGTCGGAGAGCGAGCTCGACGCCCTCCGTATCGGCCTCTAGATTGGAACAGCCGAGCCCAGACAACAGCCCTCCGACGACAGCGATACCCTCGTCACGGTTCTCCTTGAAGTATTCCACCAGACCGGCAACGGGGGAGTAGAACTCTACGGAGTAGTGAAGAAACTCGTCGTGGCGTAGGTAGACCTCGGTAAATCCGCGCTCCGGCAGCCTGACCCAACCGGGCAGCTCGGGCACGGCCGTTAGCGCCGGATCGATCGACTCCCCTTCGACGATTACCGCCGGCTCGCTCTGTTCCGGTCCGGGCTCAGGAGCAACGTCGTCGCCGGGAAACCCCGCTACTCCACGGAAGCCCTCGTTGCCCGTATACAGACCTTGCCCGGCTTCTTCCGCGCCCGGGTTCGAGGCTTCCGCCTCACGGCCGTCTCTCCGGTGGGACAGCGCACATCCGGCCAGCAAGTTTTGACCGACGGCCGCGCAGAGCGCTCCTCCCAGAAGCTCCTTGAGAAAGGCCCGCCGCTCGCAGAGATACCGCTGAATCGTCGGGTATTCCGGCTCGCCGCGATCGACGAGGGGTACGGGCCTGTATTCCCGGCGGGCCATTGTAAGCTGATCAATCCCGGCCGGCGCGCGGTTGAGAACTGGGGAGATACTTATCGGTACATCGACGTCGTCGATGGCTTCCATTCCGGAGATTCGAATAACACCCCGTCTACGCTCTGTTTAAAGGAGTGCTGGAACCGTTCGGACCGCTACGAACCGCCACCGCCGCTGGTGCCTCCGAAGCCGCCAAAGCCCCCAAAACCGCTGGTGCCGCCAAAGCCGCCGAAACCGCCAAAGCCGCTCGTTCCGCCGAAGCCGCCAAAGCCGCCGAAACCGCTGGTGCCGCCAAAGCCGCCAACCCCCCCAAAACCGCTGGTGCCTCCGAAGCCGCCAAAGCCGCCGAAGCCGCTAAAACCAGCCCCGGCGCTCGCGTCATAGGCCCCGGCATCCATGGGTTCGCCGCCCGTACCGCCCGCTGGGTTGCCGCTGGCGCCGCCCTCGCCGCTGCCGGACGAGCCGGCACTGCTTCCGCCAGAGCCCCCGGTGCCCGAGCTGCCGGAGGAGCCGGCACTGCTTCCGCCATACCCCCCGGAACCCGCGCTGCCGTAGTAGCTGTTATCGACTCCCGAGTCCGCTTGCTCGTTGCCGTCGTCATCTCCGCCGCAGCCAAAAAAAACGGCTACGAGCAAAGATAAAGGTAAGGCCGCCTTTACCAAACGCATAAATAACCTCCCCAGGCTAATCGCCGCCTTCGGGTCGAAAAATTATCTTCTATTAACTGTATTCCTAGAACTGATACCCTCACCGGCGACGATCACACCGCCCGGACCGCACCGCTGTCCCGTTTTCGTATGAGTTGCCCCCCATCTACCTTCTCGTTACAAAAAGCAACGTGGGAAGCCAGGTTTCTCGCGGACTCGTTTCAATCGCCTATGTGAGACGCTTCCCGTCGCAACGGCGCACCGTACCACCGGGCGGCCGGCCGTGCCTCGGACCCTTCCTCCACGCCGTGGACATTCCTCTCATTCGACAAAGTCCTCCCCGCAGCCGCCCGGTTCCGCGTAACAGACGGCCACGGGAAAGCTCTCTAGAACGTCGGACACTTTCACAATATCTGCCTCGTCTGGCCGATTTACCGGAACCATCTGGCCCGTGAACAGGTTACGCAATCCACCGCATCCCGAGGGGACCCGTATCCGTGTATCCCCCCAGACCTCGCTCCCGATCGGCGCCGACGCTTCCCCGCACAGCGACCAGACCAGCCTGGGCACGATGGTCACCAGCAAGCCGCCGTTCGCCTCTCTGGCAAACGCGCAGAGGTGGCTACCCCCGGGACCGTACGCCTCCAGGGGCCGATAGCTGCCCTGCGCAAGCCGGGAACCGTCGTGCCGGCGAAAGCGCAGCAGCCTCCAGGTAACGTATAGCTTCAAACGCGGGTCCTCCGGTCGATCGGCGAGCGCCCGGGCTGCCGCGCAGAGCTCCGGCCCCCGCAGCGACTCGAATTGCCGCTCGATTTCCTCCAGCAGACCTGATCGCAATCCGAAGTCGACCGGCTTGCGATTGTCGGGGTCTACCAGGCTGAAACTCCACAGCTCGCATCCCTGATAGGTATCCGGGACGCCCGGGCAGGTCTGCTTGAGCACCAGCTGAGATAGCGCGTTGAAGAGACCCGCTCGCGCCGCCTGTTTCTGGAAAGGGAGAAAATCGGCCAGAAAGGCGTTCCGGTCGGGACGCGCAAACGCCGCTGCCACGAAATGCTCGAGCGCTTCCTCGTATTCCGGATTCGGGTTGACCCAGCTCGTATGCGCCTTGGCCTCCTTGGCCGCCTTGATCATGTACGCAACGACTCGCTCCCGCATTTTTTCGATACCGGAGGCGTCGAGCTCCTCCAGCGGCCAGACCCCGAGCAGCGTTTGATAGAACAGGTACTCGTCGTTTCGACTCGGAGCCCAGGCCTGGTCGACCAGCCGTCTCTTCGATCGATTGAGCCGGCTCCAGCGAGCCAGGCGACGACGCCACTCGTCGACCGCCTCGGATATCACGTCGATCCGCGCCCGCACGTCCTCGCTTCGCTTGCTGTCGTGGGTCGAGGTGGCTAAAAGCCCAAACGGGTAGCGGCCGCAGCGCTCCTCGTTGGCCCGGTGAAACGCGGCCAGGGAGGTGCCGAAGCGCGACGGTTCTCCCCCGACCTCGTTGAGCGAGACCAGGCGGTTATAACGGTAAAAAGCCGTGTCCTCCAAGCCCTTGGCGGTGACCGGCGCGGTGTACTGCTGCAGCCGCATGACGAATTCGAGCAATCCCGGTCGCTCGGCCTCGGGCAACCGTTCCAGGTACTCGAGCAACAGGACCTCACGGAGGAAGTCGAAGATGGTCGCCTCCGAGGCCGGGCTCGATTTCTTGGCCCGGCCGATGGCCCAGTCGATGTGCCGTCGATCCACCTCGGAAGGGCCGACTTCATCGATGTAAGTCCGGTAGACCGGAAAGCAGGCCACCACCTCGGAAAGCGCATCCCGGAGCGCGTTCAAGGTGAAGTCGCGTCCGCACAGGTCGGGCTCCGACAGATCGTTGAGCTGCCTGGCCAGAACCGAGAGCTCGCTCGACAGCGACGTCTTCATGATGAGCTTCTTCGACTCGTAGACCTGTTCGTCAAAATCGACCTTGCGGCCGACGAAGCGCTCGTAAACCTGGGTCAGAGAGCGTTCGGCCTCCGGCACCACGAACAAACCATTCAGCTGGGCGCAGAAGTCGTATCCGGTCGTCCCCTGTACCGGCCACGATTCCGGCAACCGCTCGTGGGGGGCCAGGATCTTCTCGACATAGACCAGCGGCGCGTTCGGCGGTTCAATCCCGGCACTGCCGCACCGTCCCGACCGCGCCTGCTGCGCGCCGAATACCCGCACGAAACGCTCGAGGTATTTCCGCGGGTTCTTTAATCCATCCGGGTGGTCGATGCGAACGCCGGCGATGCGCCCCTCGGCTATCAGCTCGTCGACCAGAAGATGAGCGGCTCGCTCGACCGCCGGGTTTTCCATGCGTAGAGCGACCAGATCGTTGATGTCGAAGAAGCGCCGGTAGTTGATCTCGTCCGTGGCCACGCGCCAGTGCGCCAGTCGATAGATCTGTTTTTCCAGCAGGAGATGAAGACCGCTCCCGGCCGGACCGACGGGATCGACCCGGTTGACCAGACCGACCGCCCGCTCGACGTGTTCCCGGATCTCGGCCCGCTCCGCGCACAGACGCGCCAGCGACTGCTTGTGCAGCTCCTTGTCGCGATTCCTCTCTTTTCTGGCCTCGTCCGTGCTCTGAAACCGGTTCGGAAGCTTGTTGAAAGCGGTCAACAGGCTCTGCAGGCGCTGCAGGTAGGGATCGTCCGTCCCCAGTCGCGTTTCGAGCCCGGCGATGTCCAGCGAAAGCACGTCGGGATAGGTCCGCGGGTTGACCGGGAAGCAGTGCTCGTAATACGCGACCTGGAAAGCCCCCTGGTCGGCGTCGAAGACCAGGGAGAGCTCACCGGCCGCCAGGACCTTCCCGTAGTGCTCGCCCAGGACCGGTACCAGGACCTTGCCCTGCAGCTCCGGCTTCAGGGGATACCAGTCGATGTCGAAGAACCCGTCGTGGATGGATGCCCGGCCGTTTTCCAGCACGTCCATCCACCACGAGTTGGCCTGCCCCACCCCCATATGGTTGGGAACGATATCGAGTATCAATTGCATCCCATATCGCGCCAGGGTCTCGACGAATTCCTCGAAACCCGCTTTTCCCCCGATCTCCGGGTTGATGGCGTTGTGGTCGACGATGTCGTACCCGTGGGCGCTCCCCGGCCGCGCCTGCAGGATGGGCGACGCGTAGACGTGGCTGATCCCCAGCCGCGCGAGATAGGGCACGACCGCCTGCGCGTCGGCAAAGGTGAAGCTACGGTTCAGCTGCAAACGGTAGGTAGCCGTGAAAGGGATCGAGCCGTCGGCTTTTCCGCAACCCGATCCGTCTACCGCTCGCGTCTGCTTCGCCCGGCTCTCTGTCATGGCTCCGCACGGGACGAGGTGTCGAGATACCAGAGAGTGCTCCGCGGCTGCAGGCTCTCGGGAGTTGCCCTGGGCCCGTCCTGTTGCTCGGAGGAGTAGAACAGCGCGCCCGGCGGCTCTTGCTCGATCTTCCAGGGCATCGTACCGGCATTGGCCAGCAGCGTGAGGCGCACTCCGTCCGCGAAGCTCCACTGCACCCACAACACGCTTTCGCCGAGTACACGAAAGGCGCCTGGTTGCGCCCAGGCCTGCTTGAGGCGCGGTACCACGTACCTTCGCCTCAGTGAGAGCAGCCGCCGGTGCAGGTCGCGGCTCCGTCGGTGCGCCTGGTCTTCGAGCTCGTTCCAGGCGAGCCGCGACGCCTCGAAGGTCGACTCCAGGTTCGGGTCCGGGATCCGCTCCCGCGCATCCGGCCGGCCGAACTCCGGAAAACCGGCGAACTCCTTCCGGCGTCCCCGGGTCACGGCCTCGGCCAGATCGGGACCGAAGTCGCAAAAGAAGAGGAAGGGCTTTTTCGAGCCCCACTCCTGGCCGGCGAAGAGCAGCGGCGGAGCGGGCGACAGCAGCAGTATCTCGGTGGCAAACCGCACGGCCTCGGCCGAGGTCAGCGCGCTGATACGTTCGCCAAACGCCCGGTTGCCGATCTGGTCGTGATTCTGCAAGAACGATACGAACGCGGTGAGCGGAAGATTCGCGGTCGACTGGCCGCGCCGCCTCCCGTTCCGAAATGGCGATGGCTCGCCCTGGTAGGCAAAGCCCTCGGTGAGACAGCGGCCCAGCCGGTGCAGCGGCTCGTCGGCATAGTCCGCGTAATACCCGCTCCGTTCACCGGTGACGATCACGTGCAGCGCGTGGTGGATATCGTCGTTCCACTGCGCCGTATACCACTTGGATGAACCGGACAGCTCTCGCTCGAGATAGCGAGATTCGTTGTCGTCGTTTTCCAGTACCAGGTGGACGTGGCGCCTGGCGCCCGGCCCCTTGCGGACCGCCTCGCCGAGCTCCTCCAGAATGTCCGGGACCGACCGGTCGAAGATGGCGTGGACCGCGTCCAGCCGCAATCCGTCGAAGCGGTACTCCTCCAGCCAGTACAGCGCGTTGTGAATGACGAAATCTCGTACCACCCCGCTCTGTCTTCCCTCGAAATCGACGGCCGCTCCCCAGGGCGTCCGGTGGCGGTCGGTGAAGAACCCGGATGCGTACAGGTGCAGGTAGTTTCCCTCGGGGCCGAAGTGGTTGTAGACCACGTCCAGGAAGACCATCAATCCCTTGGAGTGCGCCGCGTCGATCAGCTCCTTCAGCTCTTCCGGAGTGCCGTAGCTGCTGTCCGGGGCGAAGGGCAATACGCCGTCGTACCCCCAGTTCCGCTTGCCCGGAAAATCGGAGAGCGGCATCAGCTCTATGGCCGTAATCCCCAGCTCGACCAGGTAGTCCAGCTTCTCCTGGACCCCGCGATAGGTCCCGGACTCGCTGAAGGTGCCCACGTGGAGCTCGTACAGGACCACCTCCTCCCAGGGTCGTCCCTGCCAATCCTCGTCGCTCCACTGCCAAGCATCCGGGTTGACGACCTGGGATACACCGTGTACGTCGTCCGGCTGAAAGCGCGAAGCCGGGTCGGGGACCGGCTTCTCCCCGTCGATACGGAAACGGTAGCGAGACCCGGCCGTCGCCTGGTGGGTGACGAACTCGTACCAGCCCTCTTCCTGCCCGGCCATGGAGAAGACCAGCTGCTCCTCGCCCTCTCCTATATATAGATCGACGCTCTCGGCGCCGGGCGCCCAGAGGCGGAAGCGGACGCGGCCGTCGTCCATCACCTCGGCGCCGAAAGGCATCGCGTGCCGGTTCGATCCCGGCTTCTGCTCGGAAACCACCGACTCTTGCATCAGCAGCACGAGCGATCGCGCTCTTACCGGGATACGCGCCCCGCATTCGTGTACCCGGTCACGCCTTCTGGAGACCGCACGACCGGTGTCGATGACGGTCCGCCAGACGGTCTCCGGACGAAACGAGGGCAGGACGAACTCGATCTGCTCGTGGTGGGCGTTCAGCACCAGGAAGAAGTCGTCGTCCCGTATTTCCTCGCCGTGGTCGCCGCACTCCTCCAGCCCCTCTCCGGAGAGGCGCACACCCAGCGCCCGCGCGTGGGAGAGGTTCCACTCGCCCTCGGACATCTCCTCCCCCTCCGGGTTGAGCCAGACCAGGTCCTTGATGTCCGCGCCGCGGATCGAGCGTCCCTGAAAAAAATGCCGACGGCGGAATACGGGGTGCGATTTGCGGATGGCGATCAGGTGCTCGACAAAGGCCTGAAGCTCCCGGTCCTTCGAGGCCAGCCGCCACTGCACCCAGCTGGTGTCGTTGTCCTGGCAATAGGCGTTGTTGTTGCCGCTCTGGGTCCGCCCCATCTCGTCGCCGGCTAGAAGCATGGGAACGCCTTGGGAGAGAAAGAGCGTCGCCAGCAGGTTCCGTTTCTGCTTCTCGCGCAGCGCTTCGATCACCGGATCCTCTATCGGCCCGTCGTCGTCGTCGGAAAAGCCGCAGTTCCAGCTCAGGTTGTGGTTCTCGCCGTCCCGGTTCTGCTCCAGGTTGGCCTGGTTGCGCTTGTGGTTGTAGCTGACCAGATCGTGCAGGGTGAAGCCGTCGTGCGCGGTGACGAAATTGATACTCGCGCACGGCGTCCGTCCTCCCTTCTCGTACAGGTCGCTCGAACCGGTCAGCCGGTAGGCGAGCTCCCCGATCAGCCCCCCGTCGCCCTTCCAATAGGCGCGGACCACGTCGCGGTACTTGGCGTTCCACTCGGTCCAGCCGACCGGAAAATTCCCCACCTGGTAGCCCCCTTGCCCTAGGTCCCAGGGCTCGGCGATCAGCTTGACCTGGGAGAGGACCGGGTCCTGGTGAATGATGTCGAAGAAGGCGCCCAGCCGGTCGACGTCGTACAGCTCCCGCGCCAGGGTGGAGGCCAGATCGAAACGAAACCCGTCCACGTGCATCTCGGTGACCCAGTACCTCAGGCTGTCCATGATGAGCTGCAGCACCCTGGGGTGGGTCATGTTCAGGGTATTGCCGCACCCGGTGAAATCCACGTAGTAGCGCGGGGATGCCGGATCGAGCCGGTAGTAGCTGGAATTGTCGATGCCGCGCAGGCAGAGCGTGGGGCCCAGGTGGTTGCCCTCGGCCGTGTGGTTGTAGACCACGTCGAGGATGACCTCGATGCCCGCCGTGTGCAGGCGCTTGACCATGGTCTTGAACTCCGCGGTCCGACCGGAAGCCAGGTAGCGGAAGTCGGGGGCGAAGTAGCCGATCGAGTTGTAGCCCCAGTAGTTGCGCAGCCCCTTTTCGACCAGATGCCTGTCATCGAGCAGGCTGTGCACGGGCATCAGCTCGACAGCCGTGATACCGAGGCGCTTGAGGTACTCGATCACCGGCGTGGTGGCCAGCCCGGCGAAGGTGCCGCGCAGGGGCGCCGGTACCTCCGGGTGGTTGATGGTGTACCCGCGGACGTGCAGCTCATAGATAACGGTCTCGTGCCAGGGGGTTTTCGGCGGCCTGTCGTCGCCCCAGGTGAAGGCCGGGTCTATCACTTTGCACTTGGGCAGGCCCGCCGCGCTGTCGCGGCGGTCGAAGGAGAGGTCTTGCTTGCGATGCCCGACGCGGTAGCCGAACAACGCGTCGCTCCAGCTCACCGGCCCGACGATGGCCTTGGCATAGGGGTCGAGCAAGAGCTTGTTCGGGTTGAAGCGCAGCCCGCGGGCAGGCTTGTACTCGCCGTATACCCGGTAGCCGTAGAGAAGCCCGGGTTCGGCCTCGGGAAGATAACAGTGCCAAACCTGATCGGTCTTGAAGCGCATGGAGACGCGCGCGATGCAGCTCTTGCCCCTGGCGTCGAACAGGCAGAGCTCGACCCTTTCGGCGTGCTCGGAGAAGAGCGAGAAGTTGACGCCCTCGCCGTCCCAGGTGGCGCCCAGAGGATAGGGCCGGCCCGGCCAGAGCAGCGGGTTATCTCTGATCATGACACCCTCCACCGCCAGCCGGCGGCTATTGCCAGCAGACGAGCCCCATGGTCCGCGGGTCGAGCAGGTCTTCGTGCTTCGGCAGCACCCGTACGGAGAATCCGCGCCGGCCGCTGCGCGCACACGGAATCGATCCCTCGAACTCGTAGACGTCCTGCTCCGGCCCGCGGATGTAGTCCAGCGGTACGCCGCTCCCGCTCGTGATGTTGGACTCGGTATCCAGCGAACCGTCGTAGAGCTGAACCGAAACCTGCTCCGGCGTGAGCGAGCCCAGGGAGACCTTGACCTTGACGGGCACCTCGTCGCCCACCCGGATGTCCCGACCCTTGTCGAGCTGCACGTCGAGTATCCGCACGCCCTCCCACCCCTTTCTCACCGAGGCCTTGAATCGCGCCAGCGCCACCGCCCGGGCAGCGCCGTCGGCATCCATCAGAGCATGGCGCTCGCCGGCCGGAAGGTAGAACCGCTCACAGTAGTCGCGAACCATCCGGTTGCTGTTGAACAGGGGCCCCAGCTCCCGCATGGAGGCCTTCATCATGGCGATCCACTCCCGCGGCAGGCCGTCCCGCCCCCTGTCGTAGAAGGTCGGTACCACCTCCTTCTCCAGCAGATCGTAGAGCGCCTCGGATTCCACCTGGTCCTGGTACTCCTGATCCGAGTACTCCTCGCCGCCTCCGATGGCCCACCCCCGGTCGGGGTGATACCCCTCGCACCACCAGCCGTCCAGTACCGAGAGATTCAAACCGCCGTTGAATACCGCCTTCATACCGCTGGTCCCACTGGCCTCGTTGGGCCGGCGCGGGGTGTTAAGCCACACGTCCGCGCCCTGTACCAGGTAACGGGCCAGCGCCAGATCGTAGTCCTCCAGGAAGACGATCCTGCGGCGAAGCTGTTCGCTCCTGGCCACGTCCACGATCTGCCGGATGACCTCTTTACCCGCCTCGTCGTTGGGGTGGGCCTTGCCCGCCACAATCAGCTGTACCGGACATTCGGGATGCCGAAGTATCCTCGTCAGCCGTTCGACGTCCCTGAACACCAGCCTGGTCCTCTTGTAGGTCGCGAAGCGACGCGCCAGCCCCACCGTCAGTATGGTCGGGTCCAACGTCTCCTCGGCCGCGTCCAGGACCGCCCGCGACGCCCCCCGCCTTACCAGCTGCTCCCGCAGCCTGCGCCGGGCCATCACCACCAGGCGTTCCCGCCGCCTCTCGTGCGTGCGCCAGAGCTCCTCGCCCGGGATGGTGTCCACCCGTTGCCACACGTCGTCGCTGGTCGGCCCCTCGAGCCATCGCCTGCCCAGGTATCGATCCAGAAGCCGGGTCATGTCGTAGCTCAGCCAGGTGCGCGCGTGAGCTCCGTTGGTGACGGAGGTCACGGGAACCTCGTTCTCCGGGACGCCCGGCAGGCTGCCCTGGAAGAGCTTGCGGCTAACCTCTCCGTGCAGCCGGCTGACGCCGTTGATATGGACCGAGTTGCGAAAGGCGAGCATGGCCATGCTGAAGCGTTCGTTCCGGTCGCGGCGATCGAAGCGTCCGAGCTCCAGCACCCGTTCCAGATCAACGCCGAGCTTGTCGATGTAAGCGGCCAAATACTTCTGTACGAGATCTACGGTAAACACGTCAAACCCGGCCGGCACCGGCGTATGCGTGGTAAAGACGTTCCCCGAGGTACAGAGCTCCCGCGCTTCCTCGAAGCCGAGCTTCCCGTCCTCCATCTTCTGCCGGATACGCTCGAGCACCTGAAAGGCCGAATGCCCTTCATTCATGTGACAGACCGAGGGTGTGATCCCCAGCGCCCTGAGCGCCCTCAAGCCACCGATGCCCAGCACCATCTCCTGCCGGATGCGCATCTCACGATCCCCGCCGTACAGCTGCCCGGTGATGTTGCGGTCGTCCGGTTGGTTGCTGGCCACGTCGGTATCCAGCAGGTACAGCGGCACCCTTCCCACCTGCGCCCGCCAGACCTGTACGTCGATCTCGCGCCCGGGATGCGGCACCTTCACCACTACCGACGAGCCGTCCTGCCGGCACTCCGGTCGGATCGGCATGGAAAAGAACTCGTTCTCCGGGTAGAGCGCCTGCTGCCAGCCGTCGGCGTTCAGGTACTGCTTGAAATAGCCGTGCCGGTAGAGCAATCCCACGCCGACCAGGGGTATCCCCAGCTCCGAGGCCGACTTGAGATGGTCGCCCGACAGTACGCCCAGCCCGCCCGAGTACAGCGGCAGGCATTCGGCGAGCCCGAACTCGGCCGAGAAGTAAGCGACTACCGTATGCAAACGTTCGCCGTAGTGCTCGTCGTACCAGGTCTTTTCCTCCATGTGCTCCCGGTGCTGCTGCAGGACGCGATCGAGATAGGCGAGGTAAGCGTCGTCCTCGGCCAGCGCCTGCAGGCGCTCCTGGCTCACCGAGCCTAGCATCAGCACCGGGTTATGACCGACCTCGTCCCACAGCTCTCGATCCATGGAGCGAAAGGCCTCGAAGATGTCCGGGTTCCACGCCCAGTGCAGGTTGTAGGCGAGCTCCAGCAAGGGGGTCAGCGGCTCGGGAAGCGAGGGAGCCACCTGGTACTCGTGTACGACGGGCATGAAACCTCCGGAAGAATTTGTATCGAGTAGTATCGAGTACGTCCTTCGACCCGTCAAGCCGGGCTTTCGGCCGCGAGGTGCGATCGACCAAGAGCGTCGTAGGGGAGGGGATTGTCCCCTCCCGCTATTCGGGCAGGCGCAAGGACCGCCACTACACCGGCAGGCGCAAGGACCGCCACTACAGGGGCGAATGACTCCCCGCGGAGAGAAATCGGCCGAGAGGTCGTCGATCAAAGGCCCCGGAGGGGGGGCAATTTATCTTTCCTTTGGACATTTTTATGATTTCAATTGCAATTGGCGTGCAGAGTTATGACTCGACCAGGACGAGAAGGAACATGGCGACGACGAACAAAAAGCGACCGAAACGGGTCGTCATAGAGGCGGTAACCCCCGAGATCGACGGCGGGTGCTTTCCCGCCAAGCGGGTGGTCGGCGAGCAGGTCGTGGTGGAGGCCGACCTCTTCCTGGAAGGCGCGGACAGCCTGGACGGGGCGCTGCTGTTCCGGCACGAGTCGGAAAAGCGCTGGACCCAGGCGCCCATGGAGGGCCTGGTGAACGACAGGTTCAGGGGAGCGTTCACCGTCACCCGGCTCGGGCGCTACCTCTTCACCCTCCGCGCCTGGCCCGCTCCCTTCGAGTCCTGGCGGAAGTTCGTGCGGAAGAAGCTCGACGCCGGCCAAGACGTATCCCTCGAATTACCGACCGGCCTATCGCTGGTCCGGCAATGCCTGCCGCGGATAAAAGGCGATGACCGCGACGTGCTTAAGGCGCTGGTCGAGGGGATGACGTCGGCCAGCCTCTCGGTCGAGGAAATTACCGAGCGGGTTCTCGACCCGGCGGTAGCGCGGCTGCTCGCAGCTTATCCCGACCGCGATACCGTGGTGGAGTACGCGAAAAAGCTCGAGATCGCGGTGGACCCGGTACGGGCCCGCTTCAGCGCCTGGTACGAGATGTTTCCCCGCTCGTACGGGACGTTTCTCGATTGCGAGGCGCACCTGCAATACGTCGCGGAGCTGGGGTTCGACGTCGTCTACCTGCCGCCCATCCACCCTATCGGGCAGACCAAGCGCAAGGGCAAGAACAACGCGCTGGAGTGCGCCCCCGGGGATCCCGGCAGCCCCTGGGCCATCGGGGACCGCTCGGGCGGGCACAAGGCCGTGCACCCGGAGCTGGGCACCCTGGAGGATTTCCGCCGTTTGGTGGCGCGAGCGGGCGAGCTGGGCATCGACGTCGCGCTCGACATCGCCTTTCAGTGCTCGCCGGATCACCCCTGGGTCGCGGAGCACCCCGACTGGTTCAAGCAGCGCGCCGACGGATCCATCCGCTTCGCGGAAAACCCTCCCAAGAAGTACGAGGACATCTACCCCGTCGATTTCGAGAGCGAGGACTGGCAGGCGCTCTGGGCGGAGATCGAGAGCGTTTTCGAGTTCTGGGTCGAGCAAGGCGTCCGCATCTTCCGCGTCGACAATCCCCACACCAAGCCCTTTGCCTTCTGGGAACGGACCATCGGAAACCTCAAGCAACGCCACCCGGATCTGATCTTCCTGGCCGAGGCTTTCACCCGGCCCAAGATCATGTACCGGCTGGCCAAGCTGGGCTTCACCCAGTCCTACACCTATTTTACCTGGCGCAACGCCAAGCCGGAGCTTCAGGAGTACTTTACCGAGCTCACGCAGACCGACGTCCGTGAGTTCTTCCGGCCCAATCTCTGGCCCAACACCCCTGATATCCTGCACGAGTACCTGCAGACCGGCGGCCGCCCGGCCTTTCTCGCCCGCATGGTGCTGGCCGCCACCCTGGGCGCGAGCTGGGGTATCTACGGCGCGGCCTTCGAGCTCTGCGAGCGGATTCCGCGCGAGCCGGGAAGCGAGGAGTACCTGAACAGCGAGAAGTACGAGGTGAAGCGCTGGGAGCTGGACCGTCAGGACAGCCTCCGCAAGGAAATCTCCCGCATCAACCGGATCCGCCGCGACAACCCGGCGCTGCAGAGCAACACCGGCCTCAGGTTCCACGGGATCGATAACGAAATGCTGATCTGCTACTCCAAGGCAACGCCCGATGGCGACAACGCGGTGCTGGTCGTGGTCAACCTGGATCCGCGCCACATGCAATCCGCCTGGACCGACCTGTCGCTCCAGGCGCTCGGCCTTGCCGACGAGGAATCCTTCCGGGTTCACGATCTTCTATCCGACGCTCGCTACAACTGGTGCGGAAGCAGGAACTACGTGGAGCTGAATCCCGCTGTCATGCCCGCCCACGTCTTCAGGATCGAGCGGGACCGCGACGCCGATGCCGATTCCCGCACCCCCGCCTGAGAGAGCCGCCATGCCCGAGCCAAAGCGCCGTAATGCAAACGATTTCGCGCTCGCCGACGATCCCCTCTGGTACAAGGACGCCGTCATCTACGAGGTTCACGTCCGCTCGTTCCACGACAGCAACGGGGACGGCATCGGGGATTTCCGCGGTCTGACCCGGAAGCTCGACTACCTGGAGGACCTGGGGGTGACCGCACTGTGGCTGCTGCCCTTCTACCCTTCTCCGCTCAGGGATGACGGATACGACATCGCCGACTACACCGCCGTACACCCGGACTACGGAACGCTCGCCGATTTCGCTCGTTTTCTCAAGGAGGCGCACCGGCGGGGGATACGCGTGATCACCGAGCTGGTGATCAATCACACCTCGGACCAGCACCCCTGGTTCCAGCGGGCGCGTGAGGCCAGACCCAACGGCCGCCGGCGCAACTGGTACGTGTGGAGCGATACCTCGGAACGCTACGCCGACGCCCGCATCATCTTCCAGGATTTCGAGCTTTCCAACTGGACCTGGGATCCGGTGGCGGGGGCCTACTACTGGCATCGCTTCTACTCGCACCAACCCGACCTCAACTTCGACAATCCGGCCGTGCGCAAGGCCGTGCTGGAGGTGCTGGATTTCTGGTTCGAGATGGGCATCGACGGCATGCGCCTGGACGCTGTTCCCTACCTGTTCGAACGGGAGGGCACCAGCTGCGAGAACCTGCCGGAAACCCACGCCTTCCTGCGCGATCTACGCCGCCACGTGGATAGCAAGTACAAGAACAAGATGCTGCTCTCCGAGGCCAACCAGTGGCCGGAGGACGCCGTGGAGTACTTCGGGCAGGGCGACGAGACGCATATGGCCTTTCACTTTCCGCTCATGCCGCGCCTCTTCGTGTCGCTGCGCATGGAGGATCGCTTTCCCATCGTCGACATCCTGGACCAGACCCCCGACATACCCGAGTCTTGCCAGTGGGCGGTCTTCCTGCGCAACCACGACGAGCTGACGCTGGAGATGGTGACCGACGAGGATCGCGACTACATGCGCCGCGCCTATGCCGAGGATCCGCAGATGCGGATCAACCTCGGCATCCGCAGGCGCCTCTCCCCCCTGCTCAACAACCTGCGGCGCAAGATCGAGCTGATGAACGGGCTGCTCTTCTCCATGCCGGGCACTCCGGTTCTCTACTACGGCGACGAGATCGGCATGGGAGACAACGTCTACCTGGGCGACCGCAACGGCGTGCGCACGCCCATGCAGTGGAGCGCCGACCGCAACGCCGGTTTTTCCAGGGCCAACCCGCAGAAGCTCTACCTGCCCATCATCATCGATCCCGAGTACCACTACGAGGCGGTGAACGTGGAGGCGCAGCAGGGCAACCCCCACTCCCTGCTCTGGTGGACCAAGCGGCTGATCGCGCTGCGCAAGCAGCACCCGGCTTTTTCCCGGGGCGACATCACCTTCCTGAGCCCGGATAACAACAAGATCCTGGCCTTCTTGCGCCAGACCGAGCAGGAGAACGTTCTGGTAGTCGTCAACCTCTCTCGCTACGTGCAGCACGTGGAGCTCGATCTCTCCTCCTTCCGGGGGATGGTGCCGGTGGAGATGTTCGGCCGAACGAGGTTTCCCTCGATCGGCGAGCTGCCCTACCGCTTGACCATTGCCCCTCACTGTTTTTACTGGTTCACCATCGAGGGGGGCACCCGTACACTGCTTCCGGCCGCGGCCGAGGATCCGATACCGGCTCTGCCGAAGCTTTTTGCCCGGGGCTCGTGGGAAGCGCTGCTGGCGCCGCGCGGGCGGAAACAGCTGGAAAGAGCGCTCGCCTCCTTTCTCACCACCTGCCGCTGGTTCGGCGAAAAAGGGGCGAGCCTGTCCGCGCTGCAGATCGCAGAGTCGATCCGCATCCCTACCGACTACTCCCGCTTCTTCGTGCTGATCCTTAAAGCCTCGTACCGGGATACCGAGCCGCATTCCTATCTTCTTCCCATTGCCCACGTGGAGATGGCGCAGGCAGACCGGGTCATGACCTCGTTTGCCTCCGCGACGATCGCGCGCGTGGAGGTGGAAACGGACGAGGGAACCGAGGAAGGGTTCCTGTACGACGGGATGGTCGACGACGCGGTGGCGACCGCGCTCTTCCGCGCCATCGCCGGAAAGCGACGGCTGAAGGGCGAATCCGGGGAGCTACGCCCGTTGCGACGACCGGCGCTGCAGCAGCTCTGGAACCAGGGGGAACCTGTGCCTCCCTGCCGCCGGTTCGGCAACGTGGAGCAGAGCAACACCTCGGTGGTGTTCGGCGATCGTCTCATTCTCAAGCTGTTTCGGCGGCTGGAGGAAGGCCCGAATCCCGACCTCGAGCTCGGCCGCTTTTTGACCGAGCGGACTGATTTCACCAATATATCCCCGGTGGCCGGAGCGCTGGGGTACGCCAGCGGGCGCAAGGAACCGGCTACAGTCGCTCTGCTGCAGAAGTACGTCCCGAACGAAGGAGACGCCTGGGCCTTTACCCGGGACTACTTGCGCCTCTATTTCGAAGCGGTCTCGGCCCGCACTGCGGGCAACGGGGAGGCATGCTCGGAACGAGCTCCCTTGCGGCTGACCGAGGCGCTCCAGGCCGATCCCCCGGCGTCGGCCACGGAGCGCTTCGGCCACTACCTGCAAGCGGCCAGGCTGCTGGGACAGCGTACCGCAGAGCTGCACGTGGCGCTGGCCTCGAACCGCAAGGATCCCGTTTTCCGCCCCGAGGCCTATACCGCCCAGGTCAAGCGGTCGGTATACGAGTCGCTGAGAAGCAGGGCCTCCAAGTACTTCCAACTGCTGAAGAAGCAGCAGCCGCGCCTGCCGGAGGACGCCAGGGCAATGGCCAAGGAAGCGCTCGTCGTAGAGCCGCGCGTCTTTCAGGCCTTCAAGACAGTCCTCTACCGCAGGCTCACCGGGCTACGCATCCGCACCCACGGCGACTATCACCTGGGCCAGGTGCTCCACACGGGCAACGACTTCGTCATCATCGATTTCGAGGGCGAGCCGGCGCTGCCGCTGTACGAGCGCAGGTACAAGCGCTCGCCGCTTCGCGACGTGGCCGGAATGATTCGCTCCTTTCACTACGCCGCACACTCGCTGCTCTTCCAGGAGGCGACGCGCCCGGAGGACGTTCCCGCGCTGGAGCCCTGGGCCGAGTTCTGGTTCAGCTGGACCGCGACCGAGTACCTGAAAGCCTACCTGGCGGCGGCGGCTCCGGGTCGTTTCCTGCCTGCTGACCTGGAAGAGACTCAGACGCTGCTCGACGCGTTTCTGCTGGAAAAAGCGCTTTACGAGATCGCCTACGAGATCAATAACCGTCCGACCTGGGTCACCATTCCTATCCGGGGCATACTCAACCTGCTGCGAGAAGAGTGAATGAAGGCCGACCGCCAAGCGTTACGTCGGCTGGCGCGCAGCTGCGGCGTGCAGACCGCCTTCCGCGACGTCCAGGCAGTCCGTCACACGGTCTCATCGGACACCCTGCTGGCGGTTCTTCGCGCCCTCGGTGTACCCATCGGCGCCCCGGAAGAGGCCGATCGGCTTCTCCGGCAGCGCGTCAGGGCGGAATGGAAGCGGTTGCTGGAACCGGTACACGTCGTGGAGGCGGAAAAGCACGGCGAAGTCGCCATCCGCCTTGCCTCTACCGGCGAGGGCCGGCGGGTACGCTGCCGGCTGGCCCTGGAGCAGGGACAGACGCATGGCTGGACCTCGCTTCCCGGTTCGCTCTCCACGCTGGCGGCGGCAACGGTGGACGGCGCGTCCTATCTGGCCAGTGCCTTGCCCCTTCCCTGCTCGCTTCCGGCGGGCGTCCATCGCCTGACGGTCGAGACGGCGAGACGGCGTGCCGAGTGCACGGTTCTGTCGGCACCGGCCAGGGCTTATTCGCCTGCCGGTCAAAGCCGGAAGACCTGGGGGATGTTCGCGCCCGCCTATGCGCTCCGGTCTGCCGGCTGCTGGGGCGCTGGAAGCTACGCCGACCTGGACGCGCTGCGCGAATGGACGGCCGAGCTGGGCGGCGGCTTCGTGGGCACGCTGCCGCTGCTTCCCTGCTTCCTGGACAAGCTGTACGAGCCGAGCCCCTACGCACCGATCAGCCGCCTGTTCTGGAGCGAGTTCTTCATCGATATTCCCGCCGTTCCCGAGTGGGAATCGTGCCGGTCGGCCCGGGCCGCTGCTTGCTCGGAATCGTTCGAGAACGAGCTCGCGTACCTGCGGCAAAGCCGGCGGGTCGACTACCGCCGTGCGGCCGCACTTCGCCGGCGCGTGCTGGAAAGGATGGCGCGCCATCTGCTCTCGGGAACCACTGCTCGCGCACAACAGCTCCGCCGCTTCGTCAAATCGAATCCGCGGCTCGGGGACTACGCCGCGTTCCGCGCCGCCGTGGAGCGCAGGGGGGAGCCCTGGACGCGGTGGCCGACGCGCCTGAAGCGGGGAGACCTGCGTCCCGGCGACTACGACCGGCGGGCCATGGAATACCACCTGTACGCGCAGTGGATCGCGCGCGAACAGATGGAACATCTGGCGAGCAAGGGCCGGGAATCGGGGACCGGTCTCTATCTGGACCTTCCGGTAGGGTCGCACGCCCACGGCTACGATACCTGGAGGGAACAAGGCGCCTTTGCCGCCGGCGTTTCGGTGGGCGCCCCTCCCGACGACTTCTTCACCGGCGGTCAGTGCTGGGGATTTCCGCCGCCGCATCCGCAAGGCGCGAGGGAGAACGGCTACCGGTACCTCTCGGAAATCCTCCGGCATCACATGAGCTGCGCCGGGATGCTGCGGATAGACCATGTCATGGGGCTGCACCGCCTCTACTGGATACCCGAGGGAGCCGACGCCCGCGAGGGGACCTACGTCCACTATCGCGCCACGGAACAGCACGCGCTGGTACGGATCGAGTCCGCCCGCTACCGTACCACGGTCGTCGGTGAGGACCTGGGTACTGTCCCCCCGTACGTGCGCCGGGAGATGAAAAGCGGGAACCTGCAGCGCATGTTCATCTTGCAGTTCGCCCTGCGGCCCGATTCGCGAAGCCCCATCCGGCGCGTACCGCGCGCTTCGATCGCCGCGCTCGACACGCACGACACGGCCACCTTTGCCGGCTTCTGGCAGGGGCTGGATCTGGACTACCGGAGAAAGACCGGATGGCTCGATGCCAGGGCCTACCGGGGCTCCCGCCGGGAACGCGAACGGGTTGAGAAGGCTCTGCTAGCTTACTTGCGAGGGAAGGGTCTACTGGAAGGCGAGGCCGATCAGGCGTCGGTCCTTCGAGCCATCCTCCGCCGCCTGGCCGCTGGCCGGGCGAAGTGGCTCTTGATAGGGTTGGAAGACCTCTGGCTGGAGACGCGGCAGCAGAACATACCCGGCCTGGCTTCCGGAACCCGCAACTGGAACGGAAAGACAAAACAGTCCATGGAACGATTCACGAATGACCGAGGAGTAATCGAGCTATTGAAATCGATCGACGCGATCCGGAGGGGAAGATGACGAAGAAGCAGGATTCAAAGAAAGCGCCCGGCTCGAAAAGAACGCCCGGCTCGAAAAGAACGCCCGGCTCGAAGCAGGCGTCCGGTTTGAAGAAAAAGTCCGTCCGCAAGACTGGGGCCGTCACCGACGCGCCCGACGCGCTGCTGACCGCGGACGACCTGTATCTCTTCAACGAGGGCTCGCACGTCCGTCTCTACGACAAGCTGGGCGCGCACCTCGCCCGGCAAGGGGACACCGACGGCGTCCATTTCGCGGTGTGGGCGCCGAACGCGGAGCGGGTGACGGTGATCGGGGACTTCAACGGGTGGAACCGGCAAACGAGCCCGCTGGCGCCGCGCGACTCATCCGGTATCTGGACCGGGTTTGTCCCGGACCTCGGACAGGGCGCCACCTACAAGTACTTCATCGAGTCGCGATACAACGGCTACAAGGTGGAAAAAGCAGATCCGTTCGCCTTTGCCGCCGAGGAGCCCCCGCGCACCGCCTCGCGGGTCTGGGACCTGCAGTACGAGTGGAACGACGGCCAGTGGATGCGAGAGCGAGCCGGGCGTAACGCGCTCGAAGCCCCCATCTGCATCTACGAGGTCCACCTGGGCTCCTGGATGCGCGATGCAGACCGGGCCGACCGCTTCCTCACCTACCGGGAGCTCGCCCCCCGCCTGGCCGACCACGCCGGCAAGATGGGCTTCACCCACGTCGAGTTCCTGCCGCTGATGGAGCACCCCTTCTACGGCTCCTGGGGATACCAGACCACCGGCTACTTCGCCCCGTCCTGCCGCTACGGCACCCCGCAGGATCTGATGTTCCTGATCGATACCCTGCACCAGGCCGGGATCGGCGTCATCCTCGACTGGGTGCCCTCGCACTTTCCCGGCGACGAGCACGGCCTGGTCTACTTCGACGGCACCCACCTCTACGAGCACGGCGATCCGCGCCAGGGCCATCACCCGGACTGGGACTCCTGCATCTTCAACTACGGGCGCAACGAGGTAAGGAGCTTCCTGCTGAGCAGCGCGCTGTTCTGGCTCGACCGCTACCACGCCGACGGTCTCAGGGTCGACGCGGTGGCCTCCATGCTCTACCTGGACTATTCCCGCAAGCCGGGCGAGTGGATCCCCAACCGGCACGGCGGTAGGGAAAACCTGGAAGCCATCGATTTCCTGCGCAGGCTCAACACCGACGTGTACAAGAACTATCCGGATGTACAGACCGTCGCCGAGGAGTCCACCGCCTGGCCCATGGTCTCGCGGCCCGTGCACGTGGGCGGGCTCGGCTTCGGCCTGAAGTGGGACATGGGCTGGATGCACGACACGCTCCAATACGCGTCGCGGGACCCGATACACCGCAAGCACCACCACAACGAGCTCACCTTTCGGGCCCTCTATGCCTTCCACGAGAACTTCGTGCTCCCGCTCTCGCACGACGAGGTGGTGCACGGAAAGGGGGCGCTGATCGGCAAGATGCCGGGAGACAGCTGGCAACAGTTCGCCAACCTGCGCCTGCTCTACGCCTACATGTACGCGCAGAGCGGCAAGAAGCTGCTCTTCATGGGCAGCGAGTTCGGGCAGCGCGCCGAATGGAACCACGATCAGGGACTGGAGTGGTTCGTAAGCGAGATGGAGGGACACGCGGGCGTATTGAAGCTGGTAGCCGATCTCAACCGGCTATACCGGGAAGAGCCGGCGCTTCACCAGCAGGACGCCCGACCCGAGGGGTTCGAGTGGATCGACGCCAATGACGGCGATAACTCCACCATCAGCTTCCTGCGTAAGAGCAGCGAAGGAGAGCCCTTCCTGGCCGTGTTCAATTTCACCCCGGTACCCCGGATCGGATACGAGATCGGCGTGCCCCGAGCGGGGCGCTGGGAAGAGATCCTGAACACGGATGCCGAGATCTACGGCGGTAGCGGCCACGGCAACCTGGGAGCAGTGGAGACGACAGCGCGCTCGGTTCACGGCAGAGCCTGCTCGCTGAAGCTGACCCTGCCGCCGCTCGGGGCCGTGTTCTTCAAGGGCCCGGCCGCATGAACGAGCGGTACGTCTGCGTCCACGGGCACTTCTATCAACCGCCGCGGGAGAATCCCTGGCTGGGCGCCATCGAGACCCAGGACTCGGCCTACCCCTTTCACGACTGGAACCAGCGGATCACCGACGAGTGCTACGCTCCCAACGCCTCGGCGCGCATCCTGGACGAGCGGAAACGCATCGTCGAGATCGTGAGCAACTACTCCAGGATGAGCTACAACTTCGGCCCTACCCTGCTCTGCTGGATGGAGGCGAATCGCTGGGATACCTATCGCGCCGTCGTCGATGCGGACCGCGAGAGCCAACAGCGCTTCTCGGGCCACGGCTCTGCCCTGGCGCAGGCCTACAACCACCTGATCCTTCCGCTGGCCAACGGCCGCGACAAGACCACGCAGGTGGCCTGGGGCATCGCCGATTTCGAGCGCCGCTTCGGGCGCAGGCCGGAGGGGCTTTGGTTGCCCGAAACCGCGGTCGACACGGAGACGCTCGAGGTGCTGACGGAGCATGGTATCGCCTTCACCATCCTAGCCCCGCACCAGGCCGGACGGGTACGGAGGATAGGCGAGGAGCAGTGGCACGACGTCAGCGGAGAGCGGGTCGACTCCAGCAGAGCCTATCTCGCACGGCTGCCCTCGGGACGCTCGATCTCGCTCTTCTTCTACAACGGGCCGGCGTCGCGGGCGGTTGCTTTCGAAGGGATCCTCGGCGACGGCGCTCTGTTCGCCGACCGCTTGCTGGCTATTCTGCCGAAGGAACGGCAGGAGCCGCAACTGGCCCACATCGCTTCTGACGGGGAGACCTACGGACACCACCACCGGTTCGGCGAGATGGCCCTGGCCTACGCTCTGAAGCGGGTGGAAGGCGGACAGAGCGCCAGATTGACCAACTACGGCGAATTCCTGGAGCGGCACCCCGCGGAATACGAGGTGGAAATCATCGAACGCTCTTCCTGGAGCTGCTCTCACGGCGTGGAGCGCTGGAGAAGCGATTGCGGCTGCGCCACCCGGAGCCAACCGGGCTGGAACCAGAAATGGCGCGCCGGTCTACGAGATGCGCTGGACTGGCTTCGCGACGCGGTCGCACCGCTGTACGACCGGGAAGCTTCGGGCCTGCTTCGCGACCCCTGGGAAGCGCGCAACGATTACGTGAGCGTCGTGCTCGACCGCTCGGCGGACAACGTCCGCTCCTTTCTGCTTCGCCACGCGGGCAGAGAGCTCGACGAGATGGAACGTATCCGCTGCCTCGAGCTGCTGGAGATGCAGCACAACGCCATGCTCATGTACACCAGCTGCGGCTGGTTCTTTGCCGACGTCTCGGACATAGAACCCATACAGCTCATGATGTACGCCGGCCGGGTCGTGCAGCTCGCCGAGGAGCTTTCCGGCGATAGCCTGGAGGAGCCCTTCCTGCAGAGGCTCGCGCGGGCCGAGGGGAACGTGCCGCAGCTTCCGAACGGACGCGCCATCTACGAGAAGATGGTGAGCCCCGCCCGCCTGGACCTGCTCAGGGTGGGCGGCCACTACGCGGTCAGCTCGCTCTTCGAGCAGCACTCGGATCCCGCCCGCATCTACGCCTTCACCGTCGATCAAACCGAGACGAGCGTGAGCGAGGCCGGCAACTGCAGGCTGCTGGTCGGACGGGCCAGGGTCGTGTCGGACGTCACCACCGAGTCGACCCGGGTCGCCTTCGGCGTTCTTCACCTCGGAGACCACAATATCAACGGCGGGGTCAGGCGTTACCTGAGCGGGGAGCGCTTCCAGACCATGCGGGAGGAGGTGACCCGGGCCTTCCGGCACGGCGACCTCTCCGGCGTCATCCGACTGTTCGACTCCCATTTCGGCGGCTCGACTTATACGCTCCGCTCTCTCTTCCGCGAGGAGCAGAGACGGATCATCCGACAGGTGCTGGAGTCGAACTTGCAGGAAGCCGAGGAGGTCCAGCGAAGGTTCTACCGGGACAACGAACAGTTGATGCGATTTCTGCGCGGCCTAGGGATCCCGGTTCCGGATGTTTTTCGCTCCGCCGCAATTTTCGTGCTCAACGCCGATCTGGCGCGCGCCTTCGCAGAGGATTTCCCCGATCCGGACGATATCGAGCGGTTGCTCGACGAAGCCTACTTCCTCGACTTACGCCTGGACGAAGCCGGACTGGGACACGCGACACGGCAAGCGCTCGAACGTCTGATCACGAGATTCGAGGTAACGCCGGCCGACCTCGAGCTTCTCCAGAAGCTAGACCGGTGCACCCAGCTGGTCCGGAGCTTGCCCTTTTCCGTCGATCTCTGGACGGTGCAAAACGTTTTTTACCGGTTGAACCACGACCCGGAGATCGGGCGACGAATCCGACAGACCGCGGACGAGCCGTCCTACCGGCAGTGGGTCGAGTCCTTTCGCGCGTTGGGCCGCGCGTTGGGGGTGGTGACGCCGGTCGTGTAGTGCCGTTAAGACTTTTCAGGAAGATGTGTCATTTCAAGCGAAGCGAGAAATCTCGAAACTTCGTCCATGGCTTCACCATCCGGTGCGGGAGAGGCACCACCGCCGGCGCCGCCGGCGGCGGTCGGCATGCCGGTGACGGCGTCCCACTCACCGGAGGCGGCTGCTCCCGGGATCTCGCCGTCGCCCAGACCTTCGAGCACGCCCGCGCCGTCCCCCGCTTCGTCGCCGCTACCGTCTCCGCTGCCGCTGACGCCGTAGCAGCCCCCCGTGGCGACCACGCACAACAGAATCGCTACCCAACCCCAACCGATAGCTCTGGAAAAAATCACGATAGGCCTCCTCGCCGAAAGCTTCCGAGCAGCTAGCATCCTACCACTACCTCTCGGCAACGGCCGTGCCGAAAAAAAACGCGTATCGTCGGGAAACGGCGGTCGGTTCGTCGTCGCGGCGTTTGAGCTGACCCAGGCCCACATCATCGATAACCAGCAAGGTCGGTCGGCACCAGCGATTCATCCGGCGCTGGTACGAGCCGTCAGCGAGGCCGGCGTACAGGTGGTCGATCAGATCGACGCAACGAGCGTAGCGGACCATCCATTCCTGCTCGCAGCCCTTGACGACCAGCGCCTTGAGGATGTGGCTTTTCCCGGTCCCGCACTTGCCGGTGATCAGCAGGTCGTCATGCCTTTCGACGAAATCGAGATTGAACAGGTCTTCGACCACGCGGCGGTCGAGCTTGCTCTGGAAGTTCCGGTCAAAGGTGGCCATGCTTTTGCGTTCCTGCAGGCCGCTGCCCTTGGTACGCCACTCGATGCTGCGCTCGCGCTTGATGCCCACCGCTTGCACGAGCAGCCGCTCGGTGGCTTGTAGCTCGCTGGGTTTGTTTTTCTTGACCCAGGCGAGGTGAGCATCGACATCGAGACCGTTCAGTCCGAGCCGCTTGAGGTGTTGACCGATCCGCTCTCGATGTCGCCGCTGACGCTCCCGCTCGTCTTGCCGGGCATTCGCCAGGTCCTCCGACCGGCGCTCTCACTGCCGGCGCGTACGCCGTAGGAGTCGGCATTTCTTACTGCACGTCTTCTGCGTCTTGGCGGCCGACGCTGCCGGCACGTACCAGCGCCTGCATTCGCTATAGCGCTGCCGCTCTCGCGTTACGGGCTTTCTTTTCATGCCCGAACGCTCGCATCCAACCAGATCCCCCGCGAGTTTCGCTTCCCCCTACAACCAGAACCAGATGGATCTCTTCACCGCTAGAGGGTGGATCTCAGTTTCACCGGCGCCAGAGCACAATCGGCAACCATCTCGACTTTGGTGAGACGCTTCACTACATAGGCTTTCTTTCGGCTACCCCGGAAGTCTGTAGGCGCTCCCCGCCCCTTCCACGAGCGCGCGGCTCTCCAAACCCCGAACAATGCAACATTGCAGGACCGTCCCCACCCCTGCACCCCTGCCCACCCCTCGTCCCCACCCCTCAAGTGAGCGGTGGGGTTAGGCACCGCTCACCCCCTCTGCCTTCGCCGTCGAGCCAAGGCGAGCCCGAGCGCCAGGACTGCAGCCAGCGCCGCACTCGAGGTCCCGGATGTTCTCGGCCCGCTGCGGCAGTCGCAAGTGGTCGCTTCCTCGATCTCTCGGCTGGCATCGTCGGCTGCCTCGTTGACGGTGCTGACGAGCGTAGGAGATTCATCGTTGTCGACGCGTGGCCCATCACCGAGCGAGGCGATGAATTTCTCCAGTCCGGTCATGGTCCGATGGCGTGCCTCGAGCTCGATGGTGCCGCTCAGCGCCGACTCGTCGGCCATGCACCCCTCGACGGCAGCGCTCGCGGTGTAGTAGTGAAGATCCTCGTCATCGGCCATCCTGTGGCTGACGGAAAGATCGATGACCGGTGTGTCCCCGATGACAGGAACGTACAGAGTCGCTTTGCCCTCGGCATCGGCCGTTACTCCGCCGCACGGCTTGTCCGCGCACTGGGCCAGCGTGGCGGCCGCGGGTACGACCAAGCCACCCTGCAGCGTGCCTCGAACGGACACGTCTGCCATGGGCTCCCCGGCCTCGAGCGGGCCGTCGTAGGTGCCCTCTGAGCTCTCGCCCGAGAAGGTCACCTCGACCGAGACTTCGCACAGGCGCGGCTGCTCGAACTCAACGCTGATGTCGCCAAGATTCGGGCAGTCACACTCCTCGGGCTGACACTGTGGGCGTCCCAGCCGCCCCATCGTGAGCTGCTCCGTGGAGGTCGCAAAGGGCGTTCCCATGAAAGTACCCATGGCGCCCATGTTGGACACCACGCGAGCGGTGAACTCCTCCCCGGTCTCGCCGTTGCGATCGACGTCCTCGTCGGGCTGCTCCGACTTCATCACATCGGCGACGAAGTAGCCGTCCGTCCCGGTGATGAAGGTTCCGACCCAGCCGCTGTACGACACGCCCTGCACCGTGACCGAGGCCCCTGCCACCGGAGTCGCGTCCGCTTCTGCCACCAGACGGCCCTTGACGCAGGTATGGGTCGTGATGGGGCGATCACAGTTCCAGGAGGAAAAGTGCTCGGTGCTGAATCCGATGAAGACCTTGCCCTCGTAGCTGCCCTCCAGGATCGCGGGCAGCTCAGATTCGGCCAGAGGCTCCCCGGCCTCGTCGAGAAGCGCGCCGTCGTCTTCCGCGACCCAATGTCCGCCGCTCTCGTCGAAGCTCCACATGGGAACCTCGATTCGGTCCGTGTCCGGCTCCAGATCGCGCAGCGTGGACCAGGAGTTCGGATCCGCTTCGAAGCTGACCTCTACCGGCGAAGAGACTCTCTTCACCCTTTCTCCCTCGGAGTCGCGAAAATCGACTTCCATGAACCCGGAGGAAATGAGCAGGCTGCCCTCGGGCTCGAAGAAACCACCGGGGAACCGCGTGCCGTCTTGCGAAGGATCGTAGGCTTCTGCGTAGGCGCGGTCGATGCCCGTGCCACCGGGAAACCCAGAGACTCGCAGGTTGCCCGTGGCTGACTCACAACCGTCCGATGTGCATTGAACATCCTGGAGCCGCGTCAACACGACATCGAAGCTGGGGTTGTCGATCATGGTGCTGAGCCTGCGCACAACCGTGGAAAAACCTTCGCGTTCGAAGGTCACGACCACCGGCAGAGGGCCCTGGTCGATCAGGGCGTCGAACCCTCGGGCCTCGTAGTCGGCCAAGAGCCCCGCGACGAACGCCGCGAACTCGAGGTCGTCCAGCGTCAACTCCTCGGGATCGACGCCGTAGGTCAGTTGATAACTGCCGTCTTCTTCCACTCGACCCACAAGCCTTTCGAAGTTCGAGAACTTGTCGTTGCGATCGAGGTCGACCTCCAGCTTTACCGTCACGCCATCGGGCAGCACGCCGCCGATCGCGGCGACCTTTCCGCTCATCTGGAGTAAGGGCGCCGCCTGGGCCACTATGGTAAAGCTGGAAGCCACCGCAAGAGTTGCCGCCGAGAGCAGTCCCAACCTTCGCATGCTGTTCTCCTTGCCGAAACGATCTGAATGGACGCCCGCCAGGACGCTACGAATAACCCGAGCCGGCAGCTCGCGATCAAAGATGGGGCAGGCTTGCCTACATCCGTTCCGTTAATAGTTATCAGGCTTGCCTACATCCGTTCCGTTAATAGTTATCATTATAAGTTAAATGAAACTTTACCCCACCCACCGACAACTCCGATACTGATATTTCACCCCGGCTGTAAAGATGACGCGGGAGATCTTGACTCGGAGGCTGACCATTTTTCCCTGGGCGCATTAATCGTGCCGGAACACGGATATTGTGAGAAAACTGGCGAAACGCCGGTCCCGAACCGCGAGCAGCACTGCAATCGCCTGCGAGTGAAGCCGGGTAAATAGTGAACAAATCGGGCCCCCGCAACCTGGGACGCCGTGGGCATGTAGGACAAATAGAGCTTCTATCGAATGTACGGTCAAGAACGAATTTGTTCGTCCACCGGACTTTTCCCGCGTTTGACCGTACGGAGTCCGGCGAGGTTACGGGTCTTGGCGCTACGTCGCGAACGGCGAGGCGATGGGTCAAGGCTACCGCGCGGGGTGACGCGGCGGTCTTGAGATCCTCTCGAGCGATACGTCGCCCAGGGCTTTCGGGGGCTTCCTCGATTCAGGTGTCGGGAACCGAACTGCGGCCCAGCTTTATTTGAGGTGCTACCCCTCGAACCTTGCTCGACTCCGGGGCGGTTGCCTCCAACCTGAACGGCGCCGTACCGTTGAGTGCCTCACCGCAGAGACGAGCGTTTATCTTTGGACGCGATACCCGTCCGGGTCGTATGCCTCCTTTGCGGGCGCAGCGGTGCGTCGCGCCCAACGATCGAGGGCGTGGTCCGCTATGATTCGCACCGCTCAGCCGCACCGCTCAACCGGCTCTCCAATTCGCACCGCTCAGCCGAACGGAATAAGTAGCTGGCCGGGCGGATCCGGCAGGGGCCTGGGCGGGGCATGGGTCCCAGCCCGGCACGGGCCAGGCTTTTACGGATCTCTGCGTCGCCGGTGGCCGTTTCGACAAGGCGTATCCTTGCCGAGCATTTGGGGCAAAAGGGTCAGGTCAGCGGCGAATGTTCTGCGCAGCAACTGATCCCACGCGCGACGCCCAGGGGTTGGCCGGGGCGCGTCGTTGGCCGGCGGCGCGCCTAGCAGGTGCAGCCGAGCAGGCGCAAATAGTTGTCGAGCGTGAACAGCTCCAGTTGTTGCGGCTCGGCAGCGGTGTCGCCGCTACCGGGCACTACCTGCGAGCGAAGCAGGGCGTTGGGTGCGAATAGGCCGTCGAAACGGATGAGGTTGAAGTACGGCGGCCGCACCAGGGCACAGAGCCGGGCGATTCGCTCGCCAGGGCGGTAGCCGCTTATCACGAAATCGTTAGGCCTGCCCCCCCGATGCAATACCTGTTGTCCGCTCCCGCTTTGTCGCAGGAACCATAGGCTTTCCACTCTTCTGGTACGGTTCCCGGGGTGCACAAGATGAGCCACCCGTGGCAAATCTCCGCGGCCGGATCGCGAAGCGCTCCCTTGAGCGGGCCCATGCCGCCTCCGCCAGGGCCCCTGCCGTCGCTCCTGACTTGCTGGATGCCGTTCGTCGTTACGCACCTCGAATCCACATGCAAACAACAGAGGAGTGGTTTCCAAGCTCTGTTTCTAATTTTCTCAATTATGTGACGCTCGAAGGCGTATATTACACGACCAATGATCCATTGAGCTCACCTTCAGATGGTTGGTGGGACGGGGCCGCAGGGATGCGCCCCGATGAGTTTAGCGTACCCATTTACGCATTTGTGTCTGAGGGAAAGCGTGAGAGCGCTGACTGTCCTACCGGTAGCGAGAATACTTTCACCGACATCCTCTATTTTGCGTTCTTTCCCTACAATCGTGGAAAACGGGTATGCATGGGGCCGTATCTCGATAACTACTGTGCGGTGTACTGCCCTCCGCCTTTCGATAGCGATTGCTGTGTACCCAGAATCGACGGTTGTTCCACAGACTATACAGTCTTTGGGAATCACGTGGGTGACTGGGAACATGTTACTGTCAGGTTGCAGAGGAATCTTGAGACTGGTTATACGCCAGTGTGGGTCGTGGGTTCGGCACATGGTAGGAGTAACCGTATTAGCTGGGAAGAGGTGGGCAAGAGTGAAGAGCATCCTATCGTCTATGAGGCCCTGGGCTCGCACGGGATGTACTTTTCGATTGGTTGTGATCGATACGAGGATCTCCCTAATGGTGATTTCCTTCAGGACTGCCGTGATGATGGTATTGCATGGGATACGTGGAATAATATCGTTGTGGTTCAAGGTGAACAGAACAACTGGAGCTGCACGGGACACAATGGCACAGAGAACGCGGAGAACTGCACCGAGTGGCTCAATCACGTCGAGGGCTTTCGCTGGGGTAACCCTGCTGATGGTTGTGGGGTTCTTGACGTCTTCGAGGTTATTGCAGGCGAGTGCCGTCTAAATCCTGGGCCAATTGGGCCAAACGGCAAGTCCTTTATATGGGATCCGAATAAATGCGATTGAGGAGCCGGTTCTAAGGAAGCGCCGCTACTCCCCCGCGGCCGAGATGGCACGCTTCGGTCGCAGCCCACATTCTTCGCGCGACTTCATCGAGAAACGGCGCAAGCGCTTCAAACTTTTCCGTTATCTCCCTCTCGTCGATCACCAGTAGCGTAGATCACATCTAGGCGATAAACTCAATACCAAACGGATCGTCTATTTTGCGGTGCCTCCTTAGAGGTCGACATCTACTTTGGGTATCGGAAGCAGCTCCGCTACAAGTGTGGGGAGCATCACGCTACCGCGTCGATGGCGGCTAGCCGTTTCATCCCATCTATACGCTTCGTGACCATCGCTGGCCGTTACGTCTCCCGCTGAAGGAGATGAAAAGTGCAAGAGGGAGTCGTGAGAGAATCCGCGAACGACCTACCCGGTGGCGGGGAGTACCAGTACGACGTTGGTCACGCCTGCGACGTATTGCGACCGGTAGATGTAGCTGACCGACCCCTTGAGCTGGTACACCGCTTTTACCGTATTGGCGAAGGAGACGGGCTTTTCCGTGCCTCTCTGGATATTCATCCGCTGCCAGTATTGCGCCTCTTCACTCTCTCTCATCTTCAAGAAGCGCTCCCGAAAATCGCCATGTAGCGCGGCGTCTTTGGCGAAAACCGGTATTGCGCGCGCGCCGGAGCTCCAGTGTGTGCGGTTTTTCAGGAAAATCGCTTTCAGCTCGTCCTGAGAAACATCCTCGCCTTTCACCTGAGCGTTGACGATGATGAGGATATCGTCGGGGCGCTCGGCAGAAGCGGCGCCCGAAGCGAGCAGGACTACCGCCAGAAATGGAACGAATAGCAACCGTCGTATAGTCTTTTGCTCCATTCGACCAACGTCTCTTTTTTCGGATCTCACGATGTGACCTCTCAATCGCTGCTGTATTCACCGATCTCAGAAGGAAACCGCCATCTGCGCCGCGTAGGACCACGTTTCGTGCGTGACCATCTGGGAATCGGGGAAATCCGATTGATTCACTTCCGCCTTCAGAACCACGCTGTTCGTCGGCCGGAAAGCCAGCCCTGCCGCCATCTGTTGCTGATTGAGATCGGGCCAGGTGCTGTCGGTGACGATGTGCTCGAACAACGCATAAGGCGTGAGGATCATCTCGCTCGAAGCGAGGTTGAAATAGAAATCGTAACTGAGAATCGTGTACACGCTCGATCTCTCGAAGTCGGGCTGGTACTGCAACATGGGTGTCTCTACCTCGAGAATGGGTAGTAACCGCTGCGGGCGGTTCGCGTATTCGACCGATCCGTGAATGAATTCGACCTGCAACTTGGCGTCATAGAGCTTGAACAGGAAATCGAGGGAGCCGGTCAGCTCCGTGTACTTCTCCACCTCGTCGACCTCGATGAGAAAGATCGGTAGATAGGTCGAGATACGCTTGGTCACGTCTCGCACCGTGCCGTAGTAGAGGTGACCCCCCAGGGCGACCTCGAGATCCGTCCCCTGGTAGGAACCGCGCAGGCGCAGTCCCAGCGCCTTGTTATTGTTCAGATCATATACCGATTCCGCCGGTCCGCGGTTGTTGGACGCGGTAGCCGCGTAATCGAGGAAAACGTTGGATAGAGGAAACAGGCGGCCGAAGAGCTGTACGCCGGTCTGTGCCGAGGGAATGAATTGCCGCAGCATGAAAATGGGCGGCAGTATGGGCAGGCGCACCGGCGAGCCGTGGTCCACGTTCCAGATGCCGTACGGAGTCAAGAAGCGGCCCGCCATCACGCCGAAGGCGTCTATCGGTTTCCAGGTCAGGTGGACGCGTTCGATGACAATCGAGCCCAGACGGGTTGCTTCGCCGGTAAACGGATCCAACACCCGGGTGTCGACCCGTTCGAAAGAAGTATTCAAGATCTGGTTGTCGTCATAGCTCCTCTCGTAACCCAGGGGCAAAGCGGTGAAGCGGATCTCGGCCAGAGCGCTCGTCGTCTCGCTCATCTGACTCGCGAAGTAGAGGTTCAGGCGGTTGACCACGAAGGACAGATTGTCGCGTACCACGCCGTAAGGAGACTCGCGGCTCTCGTCGAACTCGTAGTAGTAGAGGTTGAGGTCGAAGAAACCGGAGAGGTTGAAGCTGGGTTCGAACTCTTGGTCGGCAGCCAGAGCCGCGTAGTCCTCGGCCTCGTTGGATGAATAGGCCGCGGCCTTGAGGGATTCGAGCTCTTTCTCGAGCCTGTCGATTTCCAGGAGCTTCTGCTCGATGGCGCGCAGCCTTTCTTCATCCCCTTCGGAATCGGCATTTCCTTCGACCGGCGCAGCGTCGCCCTCGGGTCGGGCGAGCTCGTTGGGTTGCGCGTCGCTCGAGGCGGCCGAAGGCGCGCTCTCCGTATCGGCTTCCGGCGCCTCGGCCGGCTCATCCGGTGAGACCGGCTGGCCCTGGGCAAGCGAGACCGGTATGGCGCTGGCGAAGAAGATTCCGCAGAGAACGAAGACGCGGGCGAGATTCTCTTCGTGCGAGATGGTCATCAGAAAGCCTCCGCCGTGTCGTCACTGGATAGATTGCGCGGATCCATACAGAACCGAACGCCGTCCCTTTCGAGGCATTGGTACTGCGTCTTGTCGTCGAATACGGGGTCGTTCTCGTTGCTGCGGCAATCGTCGTTCGATTCACAGATCGGCGCGCAGATCTTGTAGGATATCGTGCTTCGCAACCCCGCCGTGTCCAACTCGACCTTCGTTATCACCAGCGCGGAACCCTCCGGGCAGCTGAGCATGGCCGCGTAGTCGCCAATGGTCGCGATGTCGCAGACGATAGGGGTTCCCGTACAACCGACAGCTAAAAGGGTACAGAAACCGTTGGCGAAGTAGGAGGGCCTGTTGGCCCCGCCGGCGTAGCTGCGCCGACAGGCGAGCACGGCACCGGGCCAATCCGCGGGCACGCTGTCGCAACCGGCGATTTCTCCCTGGTTGGGCATGGGTATATCGTTTATGACGCAAGGCGAGTCCGGCGTAGAGGTGCAGGTACAGGACGATCCGAGCCACTGTTCCGGATCGATGTCGTCCCCCGCATCCGGCGCCTGTTGGTCGGGCCCCGGTTCGCTCTCGTCGGCGATGCAATTGTTGTCCGCCAGGGTGAATCCCTCTCCGCACGGGTCGTGGTCTGAAGCCAGGCACGATGCAAAGAAGGTACTCGCTAACAAGACAAGCGGAACCATGGCCGCATTTCGCACGATTCGACCTCCGGAATTGCTAGACCGCGCGCGTTTCATCTACGCCCGCGGTCGGAAAAACATCGATCTATCCATTCTATTTTAGAAGCGTTTTCAGTCCAATGGATTTCGGATCGACGAACGGCGAGAGGGAAAGAATTTCGGTATTCTTACTCGAAATGTCGGAGGATGTGCGACAAATGGGCGCCTGTCATCTCAATGTCTCGAGGTAACGATGCTCTTACAATACGCATATAGAGGTCTGAACACCGGGGACTTCTCGAGCGATAGTGTTGAATGAAGGGGGCTTCGGATATGGGCGTGGTTCGAATCGAGACGGTGGTGCTCGGCACCTGGATTGCGCTCGGTTGCACGGCGACGGAACAGAGCCCCTTTGCCGCTTCGCCCCCTGGCGACGAGGACGATCTCGACGACGGCGCCAGCGCGAACGATGATCCCGATGGCAGCAAGGTGATCGCGACCAAGGATGGCGAAGTAGAAGACGGCGCGGGCGGGGAAGGAGAAGGGGGGGTACTCGTAGGCGAGGGCGTCCCGGATCTCAATGCGGGCCGCCGGCTCAACCGATCGGCTCAACCGATCGGCTCAGCCGAACGTAAGAAGCAGCTGTCCGGGCGGATCCGGAAGCGGCCTCGGCGGGGGCATGGGTGCGAGCCCGGCACGGGCCAGGCCCTTGCGGATCTCGGCATCGCTGCTGCCATCTCGACCAGACGCATCCTTGCCGAGCATTTGGGGCATATGGTCACGTCCACGGCGAAGGAGCACTTTTCATACTGCACCTCGCGCAGTGGAATTGCCCACGGCTGTCTCGTTGACGTTTGCGCCGGCAGCAGCAGGCGCATCGGGTGGCCAGTATATCCATTGTCCGAGGTCGTCGCATATGCGGGCATTGAACCGACCTGCGTTGCGCCATCTCCGCAGAGTCGTCCGCTTGTTCCCGAGCTTCTTCATCATTTGGTTGCCTGTCAGCCAACCGGCCTCAAGCAACCGTTGCTTGAGACTTCTCATCTTATGGGCATAGCGAAGCCACTGGACGCTGGTCGCGTTGAACTGCGCACCGGCGCCTGTGCGTAGGCCGCGCTCGTTGAGCACATGGGCGGCGCGGGCGGCGGTGTACTGGTCGAGAAGCTCGTCGAGCTGGCGTTTAACCTCCTCATCGGTGGCCCTCAGTTGCTGCGCCATCAAGGGACGAGGCAGCGTCAGCGTGGTCGTGGCCCCGCCCCGAAAACGGACGGCGGCGGTGATCTGTCGCCGCTTTATGAGCGTAACGTCCTCGATCAGCAGGCCGAGCATCCGCTTGCGTTCGCGCGGCTCAGTGTTCGGGTCATGCCAGATGGCGGGGAAGTTATCTGCAAGCGAGAAGATGCGCTGGCGTTTTTCTGTATCGAGGGCTAGGCTAGGCGCGCAGCTCGAAGGGCAAGCTGCAGACCCACTGGCGAATCGGCGAACCCGCCATTACCAACGGATTCGGTGACCGCGCCTCCATAACCTCTAAACGCGCCCGCCGCCCCGCCGGGCGCCCCGCCATAATCGTATACGCCGCCCACACTACCGAGCCCGTCGTCAGCCCCCTGGCCGTCGTCACCACCCGCGCAGGCGGCAGCAGCCGGCAACGCCAATACAGTCAATAGAAGCACCAACCTCGGGCTCCGCCGTCAAACGCGATCCAACGCAACATGGGTGCGACCGACTACCGGTTCAACCGCGTTTCGCCGGGTTTCGTAAGCCATGAAGAATACATTTAGTAACAATTAATCTTCCGCAACCGAAGCGGTCCGAGATTGGTGACATCGTTCGGCCTTTGGCCATTCGCGTTTCGTATCCGGCAACTCCGGAGTGGTCGTACGAATACCGTCCCCGAAGGTTGCCAACCTGTCTCCAAAGGTTGCGAAGAACGTCAAGGCCGTCTCTTGCAAGCGCAGAGGCCGACGAGGTTGGACCAGTTTCCGTTCCAGGGCTTCGTTCCCGGGTTCTTCAGGGCGCGTTGAAGGGCGTGCCGCCGCCCTTGCCCGCGGCAGCCATCACATAGTCCACCAGCGACTGGTCCGCGGCAGATCGGTGGGCGGCGATCAGGTCCTGGGAGGCCTGGCTGTAGTCGCTCAGCATGTCCGGGGTGGTTCCGTGCGACGCCGTCAGGTCGGCGCCGGGCGAGGGGAGCAACTGGTAGGACGCATCGGCCAGGGCCACGTGGCTGCCGAACACCTCCAACCCGCCCTCGCGAAAATCCGCCAGCAACTCCGCTACGAAGTAGTCGAGGTCGTCATCGCCGATCACATCCGGGTTGGCGAGGAAGATGCTGTCTTCAAAGGCGACGCGCGCGCCCACCCGCACGCTTAACACGTCCTTGCGATAACCGTAGAATACGTTGTTGAACATATGGGACCTGCCGCGCCGGATCAGCGGCACGCGCCGGCCGGTGTTGCCGAAGGTGTCGTAGAATTCGTCCGTGGTGATGAAGGCATTGTGATGAAAGGTCGTGGCGATCTGCTCGTTGATCTCGCGGCTGTCGCTCGAGCCGTGCAGCGAGGCGCGCTTGACGTTCTGCACGCGGTTGAAGGAGATGGTGATGTCGTGAGCGCCCACCTTGACGTCAAAGGCGGCGTCGCCGGTGAGGTCGAAGGTGTTCTGGTGGATCCAGATGTCGTGCGAGGCGCCGGTCGCGCGGAGCATGTCCGGGTCGAGCCCGTGATCCTCTGTGTGGCCCGCCCCCTGAAAGCGCAGATTGGTGATGATCACGCTGTTGGACGTCTCCACCGGCTCGCCGCTCGAGTCGGACCCGACGGCAAAGCCGCTGAACAGCAGCTGCGCCCGGCTCTGCCGCCCGTCGATGGTGGTGTTGGAACCGATGCGCGGGTTGCGGATGGGAAGGTCCCCGTCGTTCAGGCGGTCGTTGAAAAAGGTCTGCAGGCACTGTCCGTCCGCGACGCCGTTCGCGGCGCACCACGCCGCGTGGTCGTTGCAGAGCTCCCGCCCGTCCACGCCGAGCGCGGCCTGAACCTCCGTGTCGGTGCAGTGAATACGGTAGAGGGCGACATCAATGCGATCGGCGAAATCGTCCTTGTCGAACACGATCCAGTTGTGCGCGTCATCCGCCGCCGCGTCGGCGAGTTGCTGCTCCACGGATACCGCCCCTCCCCTGGTGATGATCGTGAGCTTGCTCCCACCGGCCGGGTCGTAGCCACCCATGGCATCCTCGCCATAGCCGACCGGGCGCCCCAGGGAGCTCGCCAGACAGGCCACGATCTCCTGGTCGGTCTGCAGCGACGACTCGCGCCAGTTGACCCGCGGATCGGTGATCAACGACTCGCAGTCCGCGTGGAGCGGCACGGCCCCATCCCCGCCGGCATCCGGGGCAGCGGCCCCACCCCCGTCCGTGCCCGCGTCGGTCGAACCGGAGGAGGGGTCCGGGCTGTTCTCGTCGGTCACGCCGTCCCCCGGGCCGGCGGCATCGGTCGTCGGCGGCTGGGCAACACCCGTAGCGCCGTTGCCTCCCGCCGCGGGCGTGCCCGGGCTCCCGACAGATGGCGCCGGCGCGCCGGCCGCGCCCGGTTCGTACGGCGAAGCCGGATCGCCACCACAGGCAGCCGTCCACATCATCAGGACGACGAGGTACAGGAAAGTCCCGACCGACGGACAGCCCGGCCCGGCGTATCGCGCCCTGGATACCGGCGGGTAAAACATGAAGGACCTCCTCGTCCGACCTCACAAGCGATATGAAGCGAACCCTACGTGTCGGCGTGACCCGGTCTCGAGTCGTTCGACAATACCGATTTCCTTTCTGGTGACCATCCCCCACCAATTCGGGTCATGGCGACCGCTTCCGTGTACTCTTGGGCGCCCCGGCCTCGACCCTACCAGGCCGGTGTAGACGACGCTTGGGTAATCGCCGGGCGCGCCTGGGAAACCATTAAGTCCGACTACATCGCCTAGCCGCCTGGCAGCGGTTGCCGCCGATCGTAAAGCGCTTCCCGGTTCGCACGTCTATTGACAGCCGGCGACGGTATGCGCTAGTCAAACGAAAATGAACGTTCGTTCATCTATCGCGGCGGAAAAGCGAGGACCGGTAGACAGCCGTAAGCCAAACGTCCGCGAACTGGAGAACCGTAAGACGGACAAGCGAAAAGCCATTCTGCGCGCGGCCCTGAAGGTCTTCGCCCAGGGCGGCGGCAATGGAACGGCCATCCCGGCTATCGCCGAGCGGGCCAGGGTGGGTACGGGAACCATCTATCGGTATTTCGCCAGCAAGGAGGCGCTGGTCAACGAGCTTTACCGTGAACAGAAAGAAGCGCTCGGCGTTCGCCTGACCTCGAATATCGATATGAGCGCGGAGCCGCACGCGCTTTTCGCGGACAACTGGGATCGGTTGGTGGCCTTCGCCCGGGAAGAACCCGAGGCGTACCGTTTTCTCGAACCGTATCGTCTGGGACCCGCGCTCTAGCCAGTTCATGATGGTATGCGCGACAGACAACCCGGACCCGGACACCGGCTACCCCTGCCGGATCGCGCGACCCTCCCCCTACCGGACCATCGCCGCGGTACAGTGCAACGGCAGGTTCTGGGGAGGCGACCTGGTGCTGGCGAGCGGCGGCGGCTACTGGACCGCCTACACCCAGGAGGGCGCCATCAACCTGGTCCACTTCACCGAGGCCGGCCCGGACCAGACCATTGACAACGCGGGCAGCGCCGGCGGAGCCACGGTCGGCGCCCAGTTCGGCATCGACGTACCGGACCACAACTATCACGCCTTCAAGGCCTATCCGGACGGCAGCGTTGCCTACCCGGCCGCCGGCACCAACAACACCTCGATCCGCATCGCGCGCCTGATGCCCTGCCAGTAGCCGGAGGGTGCGGCTCCTTTGAAAAGAGTCATTTTTTGCCGCTCAGCAGGCAACGGCCCTTGGCGAAACGCGCGAGGTGGTTGCGCTTGAGTTCCTGTGCGACGTGAAATCGCCAGTAGTCATCGAAATCGTCGTTGGCGATCATCGCGCGTAACTTCAGGACAGCTTCGGCACCCGCGAGGCTCCACCGTGCTCCGGTGATATCCATCCGGTCCTTGACCAGATGGCGACAGGCACCCTCGATCACGCCAGTCGAGATCGGCCAGCCTCTACGTAACGCCAGGGCTTAGTCGAGATACGCGCCTTTGTTTTTGCCTAAAAATCCTCGTCGATTTCGAGAAGTCTCCCCTTCGCTCCGCTTTGGTGTACGCTTGCATGGGCCCTCCGGTTTCGCTTTCGGGTTTACGCACTGCGAAAGCTACACCTGGAAGGCCCTTTCTTCTACCCTCGAACGGTCTAAGTTGTTGAATTTGCCGGGTTTTCAACTCCCTTCAAGAGATCCGCACCCAAATGACAAAGCCGGCTCCTCGTTTGACCAGGTGGCCCAGCCCTACTCGTCGAAGAGCACAGCCGCACCCTCGAAGCGGCTGGAGGCGCGGACCAGCAGCACGGTTCCCAGGTTGCCGATGAATTCTGTGACGTGATCGATGTATTCTCCGCCCTCTCCCTCGGCAGGCACCCGCAGGCCGAGCAGAACCAGGTCGGTGCCGCCCGAGGTTTCGGTCATCACCTGCGGTATCGTCTGCCTGGCGGGATCGCGGACGATGACGTTGGGATCGGCCCTGACGCGAGAGGAGGCCACGATGCCCTCCAGCCTGGCCAGGGCCGGTCCGCTAGCGCTCTCGGCATCCACCACCACGTTGATCCGGACCCGCGCCTCGTCCCACTCTTCCGACGAGGTGAGCAGGTAGGCCAGCAGGATCATCAGCTCGCCGTTCCGTTCCATGCCGCCCCACCAGATGTCGATGCTCTCGCCCTTGCCGAAACAGCGGCGCTCGTCGTACTCCAGCAAGAGGAGGTTGTGGTCGAGCGCCATCAGACCGCGGATCAGGTCGGTGAACTCGGCCGGACGCTCGCTCTCTTCGCCCCAGCCCATCAACACGGTATTGGGAGTCATCCCCGACAGCCCGTAGGCCTGCGATACGTTCAGGATCCCGTCGTAAACGTTGCGCGAAACCGCTACCCTGGCAAACATCTCCGCAGAGACCTGGCCGACCACCTCGCGGGTAGCGGGTTCCAGACGGCGGGCGTGCTCGGACTGGTGCAGAACGTCGCCCTCTACCAGATAAAAATAGGTACATAGCCCGCGATTCTGAACCAGCTCGTGCGCGAACTGGATCAGGTGGCGCCGCTGCAGCGGATCGCCGCCGAAGACGATGAGGTTGATGCGGAAGTTCTGCGAATCGGCCGCCCGCTTGTGCAGGCGCAGCAGCCCCTCCTGTACCACCGCCGACCAGAATCCGCCCCAGCTGTCGGTGGGCGAGGTCTTGAACTGCCGGTGCTTGAGCACGGTGAAGATGACGGCCATGACCAACATGGCTCCGGCCATGGCCATGGTGTCGAGCTTGAACATAATCGCGAAACAGGTCGCCGCCCCCAGAAAGCTCACCCAGGACGGCGTGCGGAAGTCGGGACGGAAGCTGGAGATGCCCGACCAGGACTGCACCCCGCAGGCCAGGCAGAGAAAGCCGTAGCTGGTGAGGAAGAACATGGTGATGATGCGCGCGATCAGATCGAGCTCGCCGGCCAGGATCCCGGCCTCGGCGATGATGAAGGTGACCACGGTGCCGATGCGCGGTTCGTTCAGTGCGCCGTAACCCTTGCCCAGAAAACGGGGCAGCACGCCGTCCAGGGCCAGGGCCTGCAAATAGCGCGGGGCGCCCAGGATGCTGCCCAGCGCCGAGGAGAGGGTGGCGGCGAACACGCCCGCGATGACCAGGGCCGGAATACGGGCCACGCGAAGCCAGACCATTTGGTCGTTCACCAGGGGTTCGGAGTCGACCTTGATGGCCAGAAATGCCGGGATGAGCAGGTAGACGACAAGGCCCACCCCGATCGCGGCCATGGTCCCCAACGGGATCGAGCGACGGGGATCCCTGAGGTCCCCGGACATGGCCACCCCCGCGGTGAAGCCGGTGACCGCCGGGAAGAAGACGGCGAAGACCGTCTCGAACGACTCCGATCCCTCGACGAACCAGAGGCGGACGCCCTCCGGCGCGGGCGCGGACGGCTGGCCGGCGAAGAGCGAGATCAGCGACAGGGCGATGGCGGCCAGCACGAAGTACTGGATGCGAAGCGCCAGAGATGTGCTGTAATAGGTAACGCCGATCAACAGCAGGCAGGTGACCGAGCCGACCAGGCGCCGGTTGAAGAGGCTGTTCTCGAGGCCGAAGGTATCGAGAAACGACTCGGCGAAGCCGATGATGTAGAGGCTGGTGCTGAGCGCCAGGGCGAAGAAGAGGGCCACCCCGATGGCCCCGCCGATGGGAAGCCCCAGGGAACGGGATATCATGTAGTAATCCCCGCCCGTCTTCACCGTCCGGTTGGTGGCGATCGACGATACGCTCATGCCCGTGGTCAAGGAGATCACGTGGGCCAGCAGCACGACCGCCACCGCACCCACCAGCCCGGCGTGACCCACCACCCAGCCGAACCTGAGGTACATGATCACGCCCAGGATGGTCAGGATGGAAGGTGTGAACACCCCCTGGAAGGTGCCGAAGCGCGCGTCCTCGGCGGTGACCTTGGCAGCCTTGTCCAGTATGGGGGTATTCATCGTCGTTCCCGGAAAGTTGGAGCTCGCGCGTATTGTAATCCTGCCCCCGGGGGGGGGCCACGTTGACAGAAGCGAAATCGAACGCGTAGTCCCTCCCGCCGCCCTACCCGCCGTTACACCTCAAGCATCCGCGCAGCACCAACCAGCCGAGCAACCCCGAGGCGACCGAGGCGGAGAGAATGCCGACCTTGACCACTTCCATGCGCCCCGGATCCACAAAGGCGAGACTTCCGATGAACAGGGACATGGTGAAACCGATCCCGCCCAGAGCGGCCGTTCCGTAAACATGCCTCCAGGTCACGCGCGAGGGAAGATCGGCAATGCCGGATTTCACCGCCAGCCAGGTAAACCCGAAGATCCCGAGCTGCTTGCCGACGAAGAGCCCCAGGAATACACCGATACAGATCGGGTTCAGAAAGGCCTGTCCGAAGCCGCCCGACAGGTGTACCCCGGCGTTGGCCAGCGCGAAGACGGGGAGGATGAGAAAGGTAACCATAGGGACCAGAGCGTGCTCCATGCCCTGCAAGGGCGGCGTGGAGTCCTCCACGGCGTGCTCCATCTCCACCAGTAATTTGGCCTGGTCCGGGGAGAGAAGCCGTTGCTTGTCGGGAATGCCCACGGCTCGCAGCGAGGCGAGGTGGTGCTGCATCTTCTCGATGATCTCGTCCCCGTCCGCTCTCATGCGCGCCGGTATGGTAAAGGCCATCAGGACCGCGGCCAGGGTGGCGTGTACCCCTGATTCGAGGAAGGCCAGCCAGGCCAGGGTACCCGCCACCAGGTAGAAAACCGCGTAGCGGACGCCCAGCAGGTTGCCCCCCACCGATACGGCGAGCAAGAGCACGCCCAGGGCCAGGCTAACCAGGTTGACGTAATCGGTATAGAACAGGGCAATGACCAGCACCGCCCCGATGTCGTCCACGATAGCAAGCGCGGTGAGGAATATCTTGAGCCCTACGGGAACCCGGTCGCTGACCAGGGCGAGCACGCCCAGGGCAAAGGCGATGTCGGTGGCCATGGGGATTCCCCAGCCCTTGGCCCCGCCGCCCGCGTAGTTGAAGGCCAGGTAGAGCAGAGCCGGAACGAGCATGCCGCCGGCAGCTGCGACGGCTGGCAACGCCGCCTTGCGCAGGGTCGCCAGCTCGCCCGCGAGTATCTCGCGCTTGATCTCCAGACCGACGACGAAGAAGAATATCCCCATCAATCCGTCGTTGATCCAGTGATGAAGCGTCTTGGACACGGTGTACGCCCCGACTCCGATGCTCGCCTTGGTCTCAAGGAAATGCTCGTAGGCGTGGGCCCAGGGCGAGTTGGCCCAGACGATCGCCGCGACCGTGGCCGCTAGCAGCAGGATGGCCCCGGCCAGCTTGTGTTTGGAAAAGGCTTGAAACGGCTTGATGATGTATTCTATCGGTTCCGAGTCTCTCTGCATCGCGGAAGCTCCGGGGTTGGATGTCGGTGGATTCCGGTTACGGCTTTTCAGCCCGGCCCCAGCTGGTGCGGAACGATACCCCTCAGCAACCGACCCAGGATATCCGATCCGGTGATGATCCGCTTTTCCTTTGACCACAGCAGGATGACGTCCTGGTCGATGACGTCGTCCGAGGGATGGGGGCTTCTCACCTCGAGCCGGCGCATGGCCTCCCCGAGCTGAAACGCCGGATCGGTCACGATCACCGGACGGTGGCAGAACGTCTGCAGGGAAGCCCCGCCCGGGCGAAAGAGGGCGTTGCGCAGAAAGCCGTCGGCATCGAGAACGTATTCCGGGTACCCCCCGGAATCGAGGAGCAGCACCCACTTCTGGCCCGCAGCGTCCACGGTTTGCAGGAAATCGCCATCGGACTCGGCCGTGAAGCGCGAGAGGTACGGGGCCCCGTTCCTGATCGGCATCGGGATGCAGCTCTTCGGATCCAACGGCTCGCCCTCGTTGGTGATGATGCCCACGTTCCCCCAGAGGATGGTGCAGAGCAGGAAGTTGGCGTTTTCCCGCATACGGAGGACTTTTCTGGCGTCCCGGTTGCCGCCTGCCGCCTCGACCTGCAGCCTCAGGCGACTGATGCAGAAGAAGGCCAGGTTGAGCCCCGAGAACATCGCCGACTGGGTCAGGCAAAGGAAGATCCCGCCCCATATCCATACCTGGTGGTACTCGGTCATCGTCATAACTCCGGTGCGAATGAGTTTCTAAACGGATTATAGGACAACGTATCTACTCCATTTTGGTTACTACCCTGCTGTCATTTCGAGCGCAGCGAGAAATCTCGGAGCCACCGGTTTCTGAACGAGACCTCTCCCTGCGGTCGAGGTGACAACAGAGGGTCCTGGCGCCACCGTTGCACCGATAAACGGATCAAAGCGTGCTCGCCAGCAGCGTGGCGATACCGAGGAAGCTGAAGAAGCCCACCACGTCGGTGACCGTGGTGAGGATGATGGAGGAGGACTGGGCCGGGTCCTGTCGCAACGAGGTCAGGATCATGGGGATGACCGCGCCCGCCAGGGCCGCGGCCACCATGGACAGGACCATGGAGATGCCGATCACCAGGGTCAGCCCGGTCGACCCGCTCCAGACGAAGACGCCGGCCGCGGTGGTAAGCGCCACGGCCACACCGTTGACCGCGCCCACCAACAGCTCCTTGGCCGACACCCGCAGCCAGTGACGGACGCGGATCTCCCGTAAAGCCAGGCCGCGCATGGTCACGGCCAGGGCCTGCGCCCCGGAATTACCCGACTGCCCGGCGACCACCGGCAACAGCACCGCCAGCGCGGTGTACTGCGCGATGGTGCTCTCGAACAGCCCGACCACCGCTGCGGCCAGGAACGCGGTCAGCAGGTTGATCTCCAGCCAGGGCAGCCGCTTGCGCACCGCGAACAGGGGCGGGGAGAGCGCGCGCTCGTCCTCGCCCGCGCCCACCATGGTCAGAAGCCCGGCCGTGGCCTCCTGCTGTGCCGCTGCCAGCAGCTCCCCGGGCCGCAGCACGCCGAGCAACCGGCCCTCGAAGTCCACTACCGGCAGGCTCAGCACCCGCCGGGCCTCCAGCTCCGCCACCACGGTTTCCCGCGAGTCGGTCGCCTGGACCGCGGGCGAGGGGCCGCTCACCAGGCTGCCGAGCAGCTCCTCTCGCTCGGCCTGGACCACGTCGTGCAGGGCGACCGAGCCGGCCAGCCGGCCCTCCTCGTCGACGAGGTATAGATCCTGTACACGCTTGCGTCGCAACGAGCGAAGGCGGGGCAGCACCTCGTGCACGCTCTGGCCGGGCCGGAAGGCGGCGACCCGCGGGTCCATCATGGCGCCGGCCGTATCGGGCGGGTAGCTCATCAGGGCGCGCAGCTCCCCGGCATCGCTCTGCGACAGCGCCGAGAGCAGTTGCTCGTACTGCTCGGGATCCAGCCGCCTGAGCAACGCCGCGGCGCGATTGGGATCGAGCGCGGCGAGCACCTGGCTGGCTGGCTCGGCGGGCAACCGAGCCAGCGCTTGTGCTGCGGTCTCGGGTGCGAGCTGCCGGATTACCTCCACCGCTCGAGTCTCCCCGGCGCTTTGCAGCAGGGCCACGGTCTCGTCGACCGGGGCGCTCTCGATGATGGCAGCGGCCTCGCCCGGAAAATGGGCTACCAGCGCGCTGGCCAGGTTCCTCTGAACGAGCTCGGCGCCATCCGTCATCGTCCACCCTCCCTGCGCCCGCGGGCCGGCTGACCGCCGGGAGGAAGCGGGGCGACGGTCCCGAACAGACCCGCCATGCCCGTCCAGAACAGGTCGCCCAGCACCTCGACGGTGGAAAGCTGCGGCTGCCGCTCGATACCGCGTATCTCGAGCTCGATGCGGCGCAGGGCCGCGTAGCCGATCACCCCCAGCAGGGCCCCTTCCCTGTCCACCACGGGCAGCGAATGGGCGGTGCGCCAGCCCGGATGGGCGAGTATGGCGCGCCGGTCGGCATCCGCCGGGATACGGCCGTCGAGCTCCCGCGCGAGCCGCGAAAGCGGAGTGTCGGGCGGGCTTAGCAAGAGCACCCGTAGATCGACGACGCCGAAAAGTCGGTGATCGTGGCTCTCGAGGTATAGATGGTCGAAATTCGGTCCGGACTGTTCCTGTATCCGGCCCAGCGCCTGCTCGACCGTGGCGTCGGGAAACGCCACCGGCGCCCCGGGATCGGCGAGCGCGCCCGCCGTCCCCTTCCGGTACTTCATGAGCTGCCGTACGACGCGCGCCCGGTTCTCCGGAAGCTGCCGTAGCACCGCCTCGCCGTCCGCGCGGTCGATACGCCGCAGAAGCCGGGCGGCCACCCCAGCAGGCTGCTCGGCCACGATCGCCCGCATGGCGTCTCTGCCCAGGGACCCCAGGACCGACGCGGCCCTTTCCGCCGTCATCGCCCCCAGCACCGACGCTGCGGCAGCCGGGGAAGCCGTCCCCATCAGCTCCGCCACGGCATCGGCCGGCAGGGTCTCGACGACCGCGGCCGCATCGGCCGGGTGGTGTTCGAAAAGCTGTTCAGCCAGTCGCTGTTCGAGCGTCATGTATTCCTCCGCCACTGCCGTCCCGCGGCCCGTCTCTTGCTAGCATTCAGAGCCGCCACCAGCATGCCCACTACCGAACCGCCAGGCAATCGCCTATGATGCGGGCGCTTTGATCGTGCAATCCTTTCGCCATATCCGTCTGTTTCGCAAGGGAGGGTTCCATGAGCCAGATCTTCTTCGGTAAACCGTGGATCGAGGTCCGCTCCGACATCCTGGCCGCGCTCGCCGGCTACCTGCCCGTGCTGCTGACCGCGCTGGGGCTGTTGCTGGCGGGCTACCTGCTGGCCAGGTTGGTAGAGGCGCTCTCCCGGCGCGCCATCCGTCGTACCAGCTTCGACCGGATGGCCTCGGCCGCCTCCCCGGCGGGCGGCGCCGACGGCGGAACGCGAGCACCGGACCGGAGCCATTCCGACACCCTGGCCCGGGCCCTGTTCTGGATCGTAATGCTCACCTTCGCGCTGCTGGCTGTGCGGGTGCTCGGAATCGCGTCGCTCTCCGCCGTGATCGAGAAGCTCATCGCTTTCGTGCCGAGCTTGCTGGCAGCGGTGGCCATCCTGGCCGCCGGGCTGTTCGCGGGCGGCGTGGTCGAGAGCCTGCTCCTCTCGGCCGCGGCCGCCAACCCGGCCTATGCCTCGCGCCTGGGCGGCGCCGGCAAGGGGCTGGTCGTGGTCGCCTTTGCCATCCTGGCCATCGAGCAGCTCGGCGTCCGCACCGAGATCCTGGTCATCTTCTCCGGCACGGTTTTAATGGCGCTGGGGCTGACCATGGGTATCGCCTTTGCGCTGGGCGCTCGGCCGGTCATCACCCACATCCTGGCCGGACACTACCTGCGGCAAATCCTTCCCCGGGGCCGCGTGGTCGAGGTCCGCGGTCGCCGCGGCGAGATCGAGCAGGTCGGGCCGGTACATACGGTGTTCCGTGACGACGACGGCGCCTGGAGCGTGGCGAACGGTCACCTGCTGGAGGAGACCATCACCCTGTAGACCAGAGGCGAAAAAGAGATGGATCAGCTTCTAGATATCGTCAAAGAGCGCGACCTGGTCCGCGACGCGATCGCCACGGCCGCGCTCTTCGCCACGGTGCTACTGTTGCGCGCCGCCGCGTTACAGCTCGTACGCCGCGCCAGCTGGGCATCCGAGCAAACCGTGCTGCGCTGGAGGGTGCAGATCCGCTGGGCTTCCCTGACGATCCTGGCACTGGGCCTCGTCTTCGTCTGGGCATCGGAGCTACGAACGGCCGCGCTCTCGATCGTAGCCATCGCGGTGGCCTGCGTGATCGCGACCAAGGAGCTCATTCTCTGCGTCAGCGGCTCGATCATGAGAGCGGCGGCGTCGAGCTTCTCGATCGGCGACCGCATCGAGGTGGGCCCGGTCCGGGGCGACGTCGTCGACATGGGAGTGCTCACCACGACCGTGCTGGAGGTCGGCCCCGGACACCGTCGAACCGGCCGCGTGCTCGTCTTCCCCAACGCCATGCTGGTGGACAAGCCCGTGATCAACGAGACCTTCACCCATGACTTCGTGCTGCACGTGGTAGCCGTTCCCATCGGTGACGACCGGGACTGGAAAGAGGCCGAGGAGCGCCTGCTGGCCGCGGCCGCCGAGGTCTGCGCGTCCATTCTGGCCGAGGCGCAACGCTCCATGGACGAGACGGCGAAGCAACACGGCCTGCCGGCCGTATCCGCCGAACCCGGCGTGCGCATCCAGGTACCGGAGGCGGGAAAGCTCCTGCTGCTGCTGCGCGTACCGACCCGGGCCCGGGAAAAGGGATACACCGAGCAGCAGATCCTTCGCCGGTTTCTGGAGACCCGAAACGACGATTCCGCGAGAGGTCGTGCCGAGCCCGCCTCGCAGGGTTCCCCGGCGTGACGCCTTTCGGGGCATTCGAGTCATCTCTCGAGGAGACATGATGCAACCATTCGCAGTGGGAAAAACACACCAGGGCCAAGACCGCGATACCAACGAAGATGCGCTGTTCATCGACGACGAGCTCGGCCTGTACATGGTGAGCGACGGCATGGGCGGGCACGCTGCCGGCGAGGTGGCCGCGCAGACCGCGATAGAAACGGCGGTGCGTTACGTTCGAGGCGAGCGTGCGACCCTTTCGGCGCACCCCGCCGACGAGGTCGACGCTGCTTTCGAACGCGTGCAGGTCCGGCTCGTGGCGACCGCGCCCTGCAATGGATCGAAAAGTACCTGCGGGAGGCCAGGCCGGAGCTGGCCATCGAGCCCGACGAGAGCTTCCTGTTCCTGATCCAGATGGGCGAGCCTTTCGAGACCGAGAGCTTGACCCAGCGCGTCAGGGGATACGTCCAGGGCACGGAGACCGGGAAGACAAGCTCGTGCCACCTGTTCCGGCACGCCAAGGCAACCCTGATGAACGGCGGTAGTGATTGGCAAGAAACCCAAGGCCGCGCAGTAGTTATCGAGGAGCTGGATACTGCTCTGAAAATCGCGGTGCAGAAGCTCTCTTCGCAGCTCGTAGTCGCAGATTTCCGGGATACGCATTTCCTTCTTCCCTAAAAGCATCTGGCGAAACCACTCGACGACGGTTTTGTTGCCCTTGCTTCTGGGGTGGGTGATTCGCCCCAATACTCCGGTGTCTAGCAGGTAGACCTTCTTGCTCATCTAAACAGTTTCCGCGACGACTTTCGGTTTTCCTCTAGATCGGACTGTAAGATCCTCCAGTTCTTTTCGCCATCCGAGTGCTCGTCCTCTAGCGCGGCATTAAGAACTGCGAGCGCCGCGATATGATCGGTGTTCCGGCCGACCGGCGATGAAACGGGGGCGGGTGAAGCCTCTATTGCTCCTAGACTTACGGAATTGCGGATATCACTGAACCAGGTCAGGACATACAAATCGAAGTCCGACTTCTGGACGTATCTCGCCTGCTGTTGGCCGGGCGTAAAGCGTTGTCCAAAACCCTGCGGGCCTAATTCGACAGCCACCCCCATCTGCTGGACTGGCTCCATAGTAGGAAAGTCTTTCTGCACGGCTTTAAAAAGTCACCGAGGAATGACGTTTCCCACTGGCTACCCTCTGCAAAACCAAAATGGATTTCTCACAGTGCTTCTACTATGGTCGGTTGAGGATACTTTTCGTGCCGCCTGGTCGCCGTTTTACTCTTCTTTCGTGGCATGTCGCCCTCTTAGGTTCATATCACGGTGGCAATCGTCGTGTATATCGGTTGCGTTCGCGAACCCGCAGTCCGTCGTCTTCGAGTACCGCTGTTGTCCCTCTCGAAATCGCCTCCGTGAGAAGGTAAAACACCTCTTGTTGCGGCATGGGGTCCACCGGGGAATTTGCCTTGTTTTTCGAAAGACCGCGTCTGGGGTCTGGGGAAATTTCGCCTTTTTTTTCAGGCTCCCGAGCGGAAAAAACTCGCGAAAGCATTAGGGATTCTGGCGTTTTCTACGACAGAAAGCGTCAGGCATCGGTTAAGCGGGGTTTTCCACCATACCTTTTCCCAGAGAACGTTCACGATCCGAACTCGAGCGCTGGCACTCCTCGAAGACACGAATGCCGCGAACAACGCCGCCGGAACGATGGGGCCGCGACAGGAATGCCGCCTGGGTTACTGTATCGCCACGATCCGTCGTGCTAGCTCAACCCTTCCGCGCTCCGGCCTTGCTCCAGTCTCGCAACGAACGGCTTGCTGGCCTCTCCGAAGTAGATCGAGCGGTGCGGGAACGGTATCTCGATGTTCCGCTCGTCGAAAACCTTCTTCAACCTGCGCAGGAACTGCCGCCCCACCTCCCACTGCTTGCTGGGTTTGGTCTTGACGCGTCCCTTGACGACCACCGCCGAGTCCCCGTAGTTGTCCACGCCGAAGATCTCCACGTCTTCGAGGATGAGCGGGCCGAAGTACTCGTCCTCTCGCATCCCGTTCACCACCTCTTTCATGGCATCCACCACCCGGTCGGTGTCTTCCTTGTAGGCGACGCCGATGTCGAATACGTAGGCCGACCACTCCTTGGTCAGGTTGGACAGGGTGGTGACGGTGCCGTTGGGGAAGACGTGTACGGTTCCCGTCAGGTCGCGCAGGACCAGCGTTCTTAGGTTGATCCCCTCCACCAACCCGGCGGTCCCATTAACCCTGGCCACATCGCCAAAACGATCCAGGCCAGGAGCAGAACGAAAACCGCCCGGAACCCCTTGGTGAGCACCTCGTTCCAGTTCATCGCTTGCAGATAGGTTTCGAAAACTTCTTCCATAGCCATCCCCTTCCGAAGGCGCTCTCTCCACGCCGCCAGAGCAGAAAAGAAGAGATAATTCGTTCGCGGCCGCAGGGGAAGTCAACCACGGCAGCTTGCTCGCGAACCCGGTCAGTTGTAATGGGACGGAGACAAGATGAGGCTCGGGAGGGCGGCGGCGTTTCTGTGTTTTTCCGGGCTGTGGAGCCAGGTCGCCCTGTTCGGGTGCGCCGGCGTGGAGAGGGGACAGTACGGGGTCGGTACGCTGCGCTTCGAGCGGGTGGAGCAGGTCAACGAGCGGGCGCTGGCGGCCTGCCTCCTCACGCTCGAACGGGAGAGCTTCGCCATCGAGCTGGGAGCGGTAGAGCACGTCTGTAACGAGCCGCCGTTCGATGGCTCGGATGCCCGGCTGGCGCTCTGGACCTGGCCCTGGACGGACTGGCCCGCCTTCAACCCGGCGGTATTCGAAAAGGACAAGCAGCGCATCCTGCGCTGGTACCGCGCCAGGGGGTTCTACCAGGCGCGAATCGTCGAGGTGCGAACCAACCCGCCACACGCCGCCAACCCGGAGATCGAGGTACCGGCGGAGGCGTGCGATCCGCGAAAGGAGCAATGCGAGGTCGAAATCGTGGTGGTGGTGGACGAGGGGCGACCGGTGCTGGTCGAAAGCGTACGGGTAACCGGCGGCGAAGAGCTGCCGGCAGGGGCGCGGCGGCTGTTGGCGGGGGCACGGCTTCCCCGGGCAGGGGAGCGATTCGACGAGGCCGATCACGACGAGGCGAAGCGGTCGCTGGTCGGGCAACTGTCCGAGGCTTCCTACGCGGGCGCCAGGGTGACCGCTACCATCGAGGTCGACACCGCGCGCCGTCGCGCGCGGCTTACCTATCGTCTGCACCCGGGAAAGAGCTACCGCTTCGGCAAGGTGACCGTCCGGGGTCACGGCTCTCGACCGGAGGGACCGATCCGGGACGCGGCGGCCATCGAGCCGGGCGCGCGCTACCGGCACGGCGCGCTGGCCGAGGCCGAGCGGGAGGTCCTCGCCCTGGAGGCCTTTTCCCGGGTAGAGGTCGAACGCAGGCTGGCGCCGGAAGAGTCGGTCGCCGATATCGAGATACGGGTCGAGCCGCTACGACCTCATGTCTTTCGCCTGGGCCTGGGGGTGATGAGCGGCGCCATGCGCCGCACCGCCTCCGGGTCGCTGGCCAGCGTTCCGCAGTGGGACGCGCACCTGTTCGCCCGTTACGAGATGCGCAAGCTCTTCGGCGGCCTGGGCAAGCTGCGCCTGGAGGAGAGACCGCGCATCATCATGAACGACAGTTTCCCGCGCACCACGCCGCCCCGGTTCGGCAACATCGTGGAGGCCAGCGTGCGCCAGCCCGCTTTCCCGGAGCGGCGCACCATTCTCACGCCGGGCGCGCGCTGGGACTGGGGGCCCGACCCCTTTCTCGGCTTCGACCGCTCCGACGTGCTGCTGCGCGTCGGCCTGGAGCGGCCGCTGTACCAGCGCCTCTTGCTGGGCGGGCTGGCGGTACAGCAGGACTTCTTCCTGGTGGCCGACGGCGAGACCACCAGCGACGGCAGCGAGCTGCCGGAGAGCTACGGATTTCGTTTCCTCGAGGAGGATTTGCGGCTGGAGCTGCGCGATGACGTCGTGCAGCCCACCCGGGGTGTCTTCGCTCAGCTTCTGGCCAGCCAGTCGCTCGAGGCCCTCGGCTCTTCCTGGACGCTGTTTCGCCTGAGCCCGGATCTGCGCGGTTACCTGCCGCTTCCCTTCGGGATGGTCATCGCGTGCCGGTTAGCGCTGGCCGCCCTGTTCGTCACCTCTGCCGACCCGGATCTCGATGCGCTCTCGCAGCAGCTGGGCCCGCAGCCCTATCGGCTCCGCGGCGGCGGGGCCTACAGCAACCGCGGTTTTCGGGCGGGCCGGCTGGGCGACGGCCTTCAGGGCGGGCTGCGGCGCTGGGAGGGTTCCCTGGAGCTGCGGGTCCGGCTGGGCGAGGACTTCAGCCTGGTGGTATTCGGCGACACCGGCGACGTGCACCGGGGACGCAGCTATCGATTTCTTCATCTCAACGCCAGCGCCGGTTTCGGGCTGCGCTATCTCACGCTGGTGGGACCGATACGATTCGACGTGGGTTTCCGGATTCCCGGGCTTCAGAAGCTGGACGGTTCGGGCGATATCGAGGCGGAGGCGGAACGGCTCCCCCTGATCGAGAGCCCGGGGGCACTGCACCTGACCATCGGAGAGGCGTTTTGAGCAACCGTTCGCGACGCGTGATTCGCCTGGTTCTGCTGGGCGCTACCGTCCCGGTAGCCGTGGCCGCCGGCTTCCTCGCCTTCGTCTCTTCTTCCCCGGGACGCGCCTGGGTTCTTTCCCACGCCCTGGGTCTCGTGAACGCAGAAATATCGGGAACCCTCGAGGCGGAAGAGCTCTCCGAGCTTTCTCTGGGCGGCCTCGCGCTCACGGGCCTGCGGGTGAGAGACCCCGACCATCGTGAGGTGATCGGCATCGAACAGGTGGAAGTACGATGGGACCTTCTCGCGCTGACGGGCCGAACGATTCGCCTGCGGGACCTGGTCGTCCGCAAAGGACGGGTCGATGCGGAGACGCTTTCGGATGAAGAGAGCGGTCTGATGGCGGCCTTCGCGCTTCGACGGGAAAGCACTGACGGAGCGCAGCCGGGGCGTCCGCTGACGGTGCGGATCGACGCCATCCGGGTCGAGCATACGGAGGTGAAGCTTCCCGCGCCGGCCGGGGAAACGCTGCTTCTGAGCGGCGTCGGATTCGCCGGAAGCCTTCGGTTCGGACCCGAGGTGTGGTTCCGGGTCGACAGGCTGGCCGCCGGAGTCGTTCGCAACGGCGCCCCGGTAGGCTCCATCGGTCCGCTGACCGCCGGGGTCACTGCGGAGGGAAGCTATACGCTCGAAGGAGCCGTTCGCCTGGGAGAGACGCGCGTACCCCTCTCCTTTCGCGCGCCGGCAGCGATCGCGTCGGACTGGATGAATACCGCCTTCCGGGCGCGACTCTCCGTCGAAGGCCTGTCACCCGATACCCTGCGGCTGCTGCAACTGGACGCGGCAGCCGACCATCTGCTCGCTCCGATCGACGTCGACATCGAAGTCGAGGGAACGGTGCAGGAAAACCGCACGCTCCTGCAGCTACACTCACCCGCCGGAACCGTACAGGGAGAGGTGAGCACCTCGGGGATGAAGCGCGCGCGCTTCACGGTTGCCACCGTCGCCTTCGAACCGTCGAGGGTAGTCGAACCGGGGCCGAGCTGCGCCGTGGATCTCTCCATCGAGGGCGAGCTGGAACGGGTATCGAACGGATATCGATGGCAAACGAGCCTTCGACGGATCCGTCTCGGCGAGCTGCTGCTGCCCGACATCCAGGCCCAGGGCCTGTTGAGCGGCGACTCGTTGCAACAGTTGCGGATCGAGGCGAGGGAGAAGTCGGTATCCGCCGACCTGCAAGGCGAGGTTTTTTTCGACGGGAGCGGCCGGTTGCAGGGTAGCCTGGATGCCGGCGATCTTCGCGACCTCGGCGGTCTCGAGAGCGCCGCCGGCCTCGGCGGCGAGCTTCACGCGAAGGTGGATGTGGCGCTACCGGGCGAGGGACGGGTCGAGGCAAACGGCAGTGTACGGGCCGCGTCCCTCTCGCACGGTCCGCTGCGAGCGGCCGTTCTCGACCTCCGCTTCGAGGCCGACGGCCCGCTGCGAAGCCCTCGGCTCGAGGTGCAGGCCAGCGGCCGGTCGCTGGGCTGGAAGCAGTACGCCCTGAGCCGTGCACACTTGCAGGCGAGCGGAGGGCCGCAGACCTATGCGTTCGCTCTGGATGGGCGCTCTCCGAGCCGGGCTTTTCGTCTGAAGGGACGCGCCAGGCGGCTGCATAATTCGACCGTGATATTCATGGACGCGTACGTACTTCACTCGGGCAGGCGCTGGTCGGCAAGCGTGACCGGCCTGCGGATTTCCGACGACTTCGATCTCCGACTGGAGGGGATGAAGCTCTCCCGGGGCGATTCCTACCTGCACGCGCGGGGCTCGATCGGGCGAGGCGGCCGGGTCTCGAGCGAGCTCCGGTTCCACGCGCTTCAGGTAAAGGATCTGACCGACCTGGCCGGTATCGCGCAGCCCTCGAAGGCGCAGCTACAGGGCGAGGCGAGCCTGCGCGGCTCGTTCGATCAGCCGATCGCGAAGCTCGACACCGAGATCCGAAACATCGCCTACGCCGATCAACCGGCGGCGAACGGACACCTGACGGCCGAGATGGACCTCCGGCAGGGAAAGGCGAGCGCGGACCTGCGACTTGGCGACACCGATGGCGCTCGCGTCGATCTGCAGCTCGAGGCAACGCTGCCTCGCGCCGCTTCCGTTCCGAAGCGACTGCGCCTAGGGCGTTATCGCGTCAACGCTTCGCTGCGCGCCCTACCCCTCTCGAGATTCGAACCCATGGCCCCGGCGCTGCTTCGCGACGTCGAGGGAACGCTCCGGTTCGATCTCGAGGCCAGCGGCACGGTCGCGGACCCGCGCGTCGATCTCCGTTTCGCGGCCCCGTTGCGCCACGCGGCTGGGGCCGAATGCGGAACGCGGCCGTATCGCGTCGAGGGAGGGCTTTCCGTCGGCGACGGCCGTTACGAGGTCGAGGTACGAATTCCCTCGGAAGACGGCCTGCTGGTCAGAGCACTGGGGCGCGGTCCTCTGGCGACGGTATTCGACCACGCCATGCGGAACGATACGGCGTTCCGGTTGGACGAGCTGAGGCTTTCGGTGAAAGAAGCCCCTCTCTCCGAAGTTCCGGTCGCCTGCCGGTTGGCGCGCGGAAGCCTGTCCGCCGAGATCGAGGTCATCGACAGCGGGGAGGCGCCGCTGGTGAGCGCAGCGTTGGAGGCCGCGGGGCTGGCCGTCGGCGAGATCCCGCCGGTGGACGGCCGCGTCCGAGCACAGGCCGACGGCAAACGAGCGACCATTGCTGTCGAGGTAACCCGGGAGAACGGTTCCGCGGACCTCGACCTCGACTTTCCGATCAGCTGGCAGTCGAACCGGCCTTCGATGGTCGAGGACGGCCCGCTGGAGGGCTCGCTCCATGTCCAGCAGTGGCCGGTGAGGTGGCTCGCCGCCCTGGTCGCGGAGCTCGACGACGAGCGCCGGGATACCTGGATAAACGCCATCGATCCCGAAGACGTTCTCTGGTTGCGCGCGCGTGCTGGCGGAACCCTCGCAGAACCGCGCTTGAGCCTGGATGCTCGGTCGAGACTGCGAAACGTTTCGGGAGGCCTGGCTGGCCGATTCTCGATCCGATACGGCGAGCGTCAAGCACAGGCGCGGATCGCGGTGGACGACGGTGCAGGAAGATGGATCGCAGCGACTGGAGAGATGTCGATCGATCGGTCTCCGAACGACTTCCTGTCCTCCTGGCCGCAATCGCTGTCCGAAGCCAGCTGGTCGCTCGACTTGAGCGCGCGACCCCGGCCTCTCGAGCAACTGCCGCTCGCCTTCGCCTCACGGCTCGGCGGCCTGCCGGCGAGGCTTTCTGGACGGACCCGGTTGAGCCATGCCGCGGATTCCGGGCTCGGCGGCTCGCTTTCGATCGATCTCGTTTCGACGGACAGTCGAAACGACGAAGAGGCGAGATGTGGCGGCGGCCCCGTGCGCCTCGGCTTGAAGGCGAGCCTGGAGCGGGGACGGCTCAGGGCGTCGGTAGACGGAGTACAGGAGGGACGCAAGGTTCTGACCCTGCTCGGCAGGGCCGCATTGGGTACCGAACGACTGATGCAGGGGCAATCGACCGTCATCCCGGATTTTTGGGACGTCTCGGGCGAATTGGACGAGGCCGATCTCGGTCGGCTGCCCTACCTGTGCGACAGGCTTCGCGGTCGGCTCTCCGGCAAGCTGTCGCTTGGCAAGCGCGGCGCCGGGACACCCGAACTCTCCGCTAACCTTCTCGCCAGAGGTCTGAGCTCGAGCGCCCACGAGGGCCTGGACGCCAGGGTCGATCTGAAGGCCGGGACCGAGGTGCTGCGGCTAGAAGCCGAATTGCGTGACGACAAGCACGTATCGCGGTTTGATGCGAGTATTCCGCTTGCGCCTGGCGGGCTATTGCCGAGGTTGTCGCGCGACGAGCCCTTGTTCCTGAACGCGCGGCTGAACGGACTGCCGGTGGGACCGCTCGTACCGCGCGACGCTCCCATCAGCTACGCGACCGGTCGAATCGGAGGAAAGCTGCTCGTTCGCGGTTCCGTCGCCAAACCGCGCCTGCTCGGCTCGTTGCGTCTCGATTCGGCCGGTCTGGTGATCACCGAGATCGCGCAGCCCTTGCGCGATATCAAGGGGGAGATTCGATTCGATAATCGGGAAATCGCGATCACCGGGCTCGAGGCCAGCGATCAGAACGGCTCGGTTCGCGCAGACGGCCGCATCGAGATCGAAACCGATGGCGGGTATAGCACCGACATGCGGGTGGCGGCGCGCTCCTTTCCCCTGAGAAAGGAGGGGCAGGTCTTCGCCAGACTGGATCTCGCGGCGACCGTCGAGGGAGCTCAGCGCCTGGACCGGGGAGAGTTCGAGATCGTCTTGCGCGACACTTCGATCTGGCTTGCCGACCGGCCGCTGCGGACGACGATTTCGCTACAACCGCATCCCGATTTGGTCGGCCGCTCCTCGCCCGATCCCGCGCCATCGACGACCCCTCGAAAACCGCAGGGCCGGGCCATCCTCTTGCATGTCGTGTCCAGCGAGCCTCTCTGGATACAGCGAGATGACTTCTCGTTTCAGATCACCACGGATCTCGACATTCGGATCGAGGAAGGCCGAGCCCGGATCGTCGGCCCGGTTCATATCCGGCGGGGCTTTCTGGACCTGCTCGGACAGACCTTCGTGATCGAACCGGGCTCGTCGCTGGGATTCGTGGGGGCAGCCGAGCCGAATCCGACGGTTGAGTTGTCGGCGCGGCATCTGCGCACCCGCGGAAGCGATGCGGTTCGCGTTCACGTCAGCGGACGCGTTCGCGAGCCGAAGCTGGTTTTTACTGTGGGAGACAGAACCGTCACCGCTGGCGAAGCCCTGGTCGCCATTCAGGGCGGTGGAGCTTCCGCACAGGCCGAGCAGCAATCGCGGGCGCAAATGACCTCGGTGCTCGGAGGCCTGGCAGCCGGCGTGCTGGCGGTTTCGGTTCGGCGCGAAATCGGTGGCGTCTTGCCGGTGCTGACGGTCGAGACCGGGGACGAGGCCACGGTAGATCGCGTGCGAGCAGGCGCGCAGCTGGATCGCATCGTTCCGGACTGGCTACGGCCTCTCGTACAGGGGATATACGTAGAGGGAATCGTTGGCTCGGAATCCGTTGCCGGCTCTGCGGTCGAGGGCGGGCAGAACAAGCAGTGGTCTTCCGGGGTGCGGGGTGGCGTGCTGCTCGAGCTCGATTTTCCCCACGACCTGGTGGGCACCGGCCAGTACGGGCCGGGGGAAACCTGGTCCGTGGATCTGGGTTGGGAACCCTGAGCACTCACGGCGGTCTCGGACCCGTTCAAGGAGGGAAAGACCATGAAATGGATCAGCTCGAGGAGCAGATCCGTACCAATCCGACCCCCGGGCTCTCGCGAATGGTGCACACGCTACGTCGCGAGTTTCGACAGTTCCGGCGAGCTGTCTCGCCGCTGCGAGAGATCACCGGAATCCTCAGCAGAAACGAGATCGAACGCGTGGACGAATCGCTCAGTGCGTCGTTTCGCGATTGCTACGACCATGTGATTCAAGTCACCGATTTCGTCGAGGGCAGCCGCGAGCGAGCTTCGGAGCTCGGCGACCTCTACCAGACCATGATCAGCGAAAAGGCGAACCAGGTGATGAAAACTCTGACCATCGTCGCCACGGTGTTCATACCGCTGACCTTTCTGTGCGGGCTGTACGGAATGAACTTCGATCCGGAGGTTTCTCCCTACAACATGCCGGAGTTGAAGTGGCGGTATGGGTATATCGCGCTGTGGGGGGTCATGACAGCGACTCTGCTGGCCATGCTCTGGTTCTTCAAACGAAAGGGTTGGCTGGGCGCCGGTCCGGATGTCGAGGACCGGGCGATGCAACGCTCTCCAACATGATCTCGGGTATTTTTATCTTCTGGGATCGCCCGTTCGTCATCGGCGACCTCGTCGAGGTAGGAGGCGAGTACGGACGGGTAGATGACATCACCATGCGATCGACACGGGTGGTCACACCCGACGGCCGGATGCTTGCGGTTCCCAACAGTACGGTGGTGAACACGACTGTCGCTTCCTACACGAACTTCCCGCACCTGCGGCTCGACGTCTCCTTCGCCGTGGCGGTCGACGAGAACCTGCAGAAGGTCCGCGACGTCGCCCTGGCGGTCTGCCGCGGCGACGACGGATTGATGGCCGAACCGCTCCCTCAGGTCGTGGTGACCGCCCTGAACGACTACAACGTCGCGATGGAGCTCCGGGTCTGGCTGGCCGACGAGAAGAAACACGTCGCCGCTCGCCACGCGCTGAGGGAACGGCTCTTCGAGGCGCTGCGCGCCGCCTCGGTAGACATGCCGTTCGAGACCCTCGCCCTGGCCCCGCTGGAGGTACGCGGGGCGTCTGCCGTTCTCGCCCCCGATCGAGACGCCTGACCCTTCGGCGACCGATTGCGTCCCGTTTCTTACCGTCCTGACCTCCGGAAATGCGGTCCGGGAAACTCGATCGGATGGCTCTGGTCCGGACGGCGCGAGACGGGGTAACCGGTGTACCGATTCTCGTCCCGGGCGTTTCTTCTGGACTTTTCGCCGGCCACCGCCGTGCTAGTATCCGCCGTATCGCGGTCTCGGTCCGGGCAGCGGCGTCCGAGACCGGGCAACCGGACGCGCCCACGACAAAGCACCTCGTCAGGTAGACTCCGGAGCCAGTTATCGATGAACGCGCCCGCTCAGCAACGGCCGAAGCTAGACGACAAGCTGTTCGATCTGGTTGTGTCGCCGTCGACTCCCGCCATGAGAACCCTACGTATTCGGGTTCTGTCTCGGCTTCTCCTGGTAGCGCTGGTGCCTGTCATCGCGGTCTCGGTCTACCTGCGATATCAGTTCACGAGCGTCCTGGAGCAGCGCAGCAAGGCGCAGCTCGAGACCTTCGCCTCCACCCACGGGGACTTCATCGATCGCTACCTCAGCGGGCGGGCCGCCGCCCTGGAAAGCGTGGTCCAGCACGAGCTGGTGCTGCTGCCTCCCGGCGCCGAGGAGATGACCCGCCTGCTCAACGTTATGCAGAGCTTCGACAGCGCCATCACCGACGTCGGCGTCTTCGACCAGCAGGGAACGCACGTGCGCTACGCCGGACCCCATCCCTTCCTGGAAGGCAAGAGCTACGCCGGCGAGAAATGGTTCCAGCAGCTTTCGACCTCGGACCAGGCGGTATTCATCAGCGACAACTTCATGGGATACCGCAACCAGCCGCACTTCGTCATCGCCATCCGGGTGCTGCAGCGCAACGTTCCCTGGTATGTACGGTTGACCATCCTGCCGGCCAAGTTCAACGAGCTGGTCGGAAACGTACGACAGATCGAGGGTGCGCAGGCCTTCATCATCAACCGCGACGGCGTCTTCCAGTGCGCGAGTGCCGCCATCGGTGTACCGCTTACCGTCGCCCCCAACCACGAGCAGCTCGCAGGGAGCGCGGGCGTATTGGAGATGAGGGAGAACGGCAAGGGCTACCTGGTGGCCACTCATCCCTTGCGGCAGGCTCCCTGGACGCTGGTGGTGCGGCAGCGGCTGGACGTGGCCTACGCACCGGTGCGGCAGGCCGAGGGCGTGGTCCTGCTCATCCTGGCGCTCGGCGTCGGCTTCATCATCGTGGCGTCGTTGCTCGCCACCCAGACCCTGCTGATGCGCTACCGCCGCGTGGAGCGCTCGCGCCTACAGCTTTCCGAGCAGCTGGTGCAGGCCGGCAAGATGGGAACCATGGGCGAGATGGCGGCTGGCATCGCCCACGAGATCAACAACCCGCTGGCCATCATCCTCTCCGAGACCGGGCTGATGCGGGACGCGTTCGATCCCTCTCTTTCGCAGGGATTCGACCAGGAGGAGTTCATCGCCCGGCTCGGTTCGATCGAGGAGGAGGCGCGGCGCTGCCGTACCATCATTCACAAGCTGCTGGGCTTCGCCCGCCGCACCAGCACCTCCATCGAGTCCGCCGATCTCAACGACATCGCCGAGCATACCGTCGACCTGATAGCCCGGGAGCTCGGCCTTGAGAACATCGAAGTCGTCAAGCAGTTCGACGCCTCGCTTCCCACCGTAGAAACGGACGCCGAGAAGATCACCCAGGTGGTGCTCAACCTGCTGCGCAACGCCGCGGACGCCATCGTCAAGAACGGCCGGATCACCGTCAAGACCGACTACGACGAGCAAGAGGTACGGCTGTCGGTTACCGATACCGGAAGCGGCATCGCACCGGAAAACCTGGAAAAGATCTTCCATCCCTTCTTCACTACCAAGGAGGTGGGCAAGGGCACCGGTCTGGGCCTCTCCATCAGCCACGGCATCATCGCCTCCCTCGGAGGGTCGATCGAGGTCAGCAGCGAACTCGGTCGCGGAAGCCTCTTTACCATTGTCCTGCCCCGAAAACGGCAGCAGAAGGCGTGACCAATGTCAGAGAGACACAAGGACATCCTGATCGTCGACGACGAGGAGAAGTTCACCGCCAACATGGCCGAAAGGCTCGGCAAGCGCGGGTTCACCGTGCATACCGTGAACCAGAGCGAGAAGGCCATCCGCCAGGTCCGGCTCTACGACTACGACGTCGTTCTGCTCGACCTCAAGATGCCGGGCATGAGCGGTGAGGAGGTGCTCAAGCACGTCAAGAAGCACAGCCCCACCTCGCAGGTGATCATTCTGACGGGGCACGGCTCGCTGGAGTCGGCGAGCGAGACCGGCAAGCTCGGCACCTTCGGTTATCTGGAAAAGACGGTCGCGTTCGAGGACCTGCTGGGCGAGATCGAGGCGGCGAAGCGCCATCGGACCAGCGTGCTTACCCGCCACGACGAGATAGCCGAGCCGCGGCCCACCCTGATGACCCGGTTGATGGGGGTCACCAACCACCGGCCGCTGTTCATCATCATCGGCTTCGCTATCTTCCTGGGCCTGGTGCTGATGCCGGCGCCCGACTCACTGGTCGAGCTGCTGGGGGCGGCCAAGAGCGGCGAGCTGGGGGAGCGGATCGCGGGCTACGCCTACTACCGAGACATGGCCGCGGGGGGTACGATCGCCGCGCAGTACGGCAAGCAGGCCAAGCTCGTCAAGAAGGAGGGCGGGGATCTGTCCGTGCAGAAGGCCGCCTTCAAGGCCAAGGTCATGATCGCGCTTCTGCTGCTGGCCGCCTTCTTCTGGGCCACGGGCGCCATCCCCATCGGCTTCACCGCCATCCTGGTAGGCGTGGTCATGTACGGCTTCCAGATCATGCCGCCGGAGCAGGTCGCCAAGTCCTTCGTCAAGGACTCGGTGCTCTTCATCTTCGGCGTGCTGGCCATGTCGGTGGGCATCGCCAAGACCGGGCTGGACCGGCGTATCGGCGCGCTCCTGCTCGGGCTCTCCTCCAGCATGAAGCGCTTTCTGTTCATCTTCTGCCCGCTGTTCGCCGTTACCGCGTCCTTCATCTCCGAGCACGCCCTGGTGGCCTTCATCGCGCCCATCATGGTGGCGGTGTATGCCGCCTCCATCCGCTCCGCCGGGGTCAAGGAGGACAAGGCTCTCGCTGTCACCCTGCTGCTGATCGTCACCCTGGTGGGCAACATCGGGGGTCCCGGTTCCCCCAGCGCCGGTGGCCGCAACGCCATCATGCTGGCTATCCTCAGCGACTATACCAGGCCGCCCTCCTACCTCGAGTGGGTCAAGTACGGCTTGCCCTTCGTCCCGGTCATGGCGCTCACCATCGGCCTTTACTTCTTCCTGGTCATGCACCGGCACTTCAAGGTCAAACAGCTCAACATCGCCGAGATCGCCCGCAAGGAGTCACAGCGCCTGGGCCCGATGCTGCTCAACGAGTACCTGATGGCCGGAATCTTGCTTCTGGTCGTGGTGGGATGGATCACGCTTTCCGACGTCTACGGCATGGCGGGGCCGGTGCTGCTGGGCCTGGTGCTGATGAGCGTTCTGCGCATCGTGCGCTGGCAGGACGTCTCCCATATCAACTGGGACGTGGTGGGGCTGTATGCCTCGGCCACGGCCATGGGCGCGGGCCTGGCCATGACCGGAGCGGCCCTGTACATCGCCGACAGCTTCATCTCGCTTTTACCGGACTTCATGACGCGCGGCACCGGGTTGGCCATCACCTGCAGCTTCCTGACCGCTGCGGTCACCAACTTCATGAGCGACGGCGCAGCGGTTTCTGCCATCGGGCCCATCACCGTGCCCATGGCCATACTGGCCGACACCCATCCCTGGATGGTCGGCTTCGCTACCGCCTTTTCCTCGTCGTTCGCCCACGCCCTCATCATCGGCACGCCCAACAATGCCATCGTCTACGCGGTGGCGGTCGACCCGGAGACCGGCGAGCGCCTGGTCACGTTGAAGGATTTCGCCAAGCACGGGTTCGCCGTGCTGGCTCTATCCCTGCTCGTGCTCTGGGTATGGATCTTCACGATTTACTGGCCGTGGATCACCTTCCCGGCTCACTGAATAGGAGCGATACATGGAAAAGAAGATCAAGGTCCTGTTCGTCGACGACGAGGAGAAGTTCACCACGAACATGGCGAAGCGCTTGAACTTGCGCGATCTCGAGGTATCCGCCTTTCTCGATGGCGAGGAGGCGTTGAAGAAGACCGAGGGGGATAATTTCGACGTCGCGCTGATCGATCTCAAGATGCCCGGCATGAGCGGCGAGGAGCTCCTCAAGAGGCTCAAGGAGCGCGATCCTCGCCTGGAGGTGGTCATCCTCACCGGGCACGGGTCGATCCAGTCCGCCGCCGAGTGCACGCGTTCGGGGGCCTTCGAGTACCTCATCAAGCCCTGCGAGCTGGACGACGTCATCAAGGCCATTACCAATGCCTATGCCCACCGCATCAAGACGCGCGACGCCGAGAAAGCCAAGCAGGTCGACGAGATGCTGGCGAAGGCCGTAGGCATGAGCCCCATGGAAGTGCTGCGCGAGCTGAAACGAATCAAGGAAGAGTAGCCGCCCCATCCCCGTTCCACAGGCGGTGCTCGATACCGTTCTTTCCCTTTCTCTTGACCAGGTACATCAGATCGTCGGCCGCCTTGACCATGTCGGGCAGATTCTCGGGCGGTGCCCGGAAGGTCGCCGCCCCGATGCTGCAGGTAATCGGCCGGCCGTTCCGCCTCATCGCCTCCGCGAGCCGGTAGTGAAGGTTGCCGATCACCGTTTCCGCCGCCTCGAAATCGGTCTCGGGGAAGAGCGCGACGAACTCGTCGCCGCCGAGCCTGGCAACGGTGTCGGTGCGCCGGGTGAAGTCCCGAATCGCGCTCGCTACCTCCTTCAGCACCTCATCGCCGGCGGCGTGCCCCAGGGTGTCGTTGATACTCTTGAACCCGTCCAGGTCGACATAGGCGATGGTGAACGGATGCCGGTAGCGAGCCGATCGGCTCGACTCCGCCTGCAATGACTCGTAGAAGGAACGGCTGTTGGGCAGCCCGGTGAGCGAGTCCGTGTCCGCGTCGCGCTCCTCGTCTCGTAGCCTTATCTTGATGGTATTCAACAGGTATAGCGAGACGAGAAAGAAACCGAGTCGGATCGCGCAGTTCCACCAGGGAATCAAGAAATGGGAATAACGCTGCCCCGAGAGGTAATCCGCTACGAGTTAGGTCAGAGACGCAACCACGGCAGCCAGCGTGCCGACCCGCCTGTCCGTGTACCAAGTCAGAGCCAGTATCGGCGCCAGGTAGAACAGCGAGAATGAAAGCTCCGGACCGGTGAGCACGTCGAAAACGCCCAGCAGAAAGACCAGAGCGAGCGCCAGCAAGACCAGCGTCGGCTCACGCAAGCCGGCGAGAAAAGCTTCAAGGCGGGAGAATATCGGGATTATGTAGATCGGTCCCAAAGGTGATTCACCGATCAGGCTCCGCTGGAAGCGTCGGCGTCCGGCTTCGTCCGGGGCAGCGGCACGGTCAGGACGGGGCGGTCGGAGAGGCGGACGACCCTTTCCGCCTCGCTGCCCAGCAGTATCCGGGCGAGGCTGGTATGGCCGAGCGTGCCGAGCACGATGATGTCGGCAGCGGCCGCCAGGGCGTGGTCGGAGAAATCGACGGCACAGAGAGGCGTGCGGATCGCTGTCATGGGAGCTCCGTTCGCGACGGAACCGGTTCAGCCCTTCAGTACCGCCGATAGCGCCGGAGCAGCGGGTCGGCGACCAGCTCCCGTATCAGGCCGTCGTCTTCCTCGTCGTTTTCGTCCGCCGTGTCCAGCGGGTCGGGATCCCGGACAAACGAGGGCCCGGGATCGGAATTCCGTCGAACCATCCGATCGATCTCGCGTTCATCGTCGTCGATGTTCGGAAAGGGATTCCAGGCATAGTCCAGGTCGCGACCGTCTCTCGCTCCCCGTCCACGCCTGTTGCGCCTTTCGCGCTTGTCGCTATACCGCTTGCCCATCCGCACCTCCGCTGTTCGAGATCTTGCCGTCCGCGGGTGCAGCCGCCTTCGTGAGCGGTTGAGCCGCGCTCGCGTGGCGATACCGGAACGGACGCCAGCCGTTCTTACCCGGATTCCGGGAGAACGCCCATCGCCGTGCATCGTCGTGCGGCCGAAGATGGTCGAACAGCGCGCGTACGTGCTTGAAGGCGCGCTCCACGGCGTTCGTCGCCACCCGGCCACGGCCGTTTCCCTCCAGCGTCTTCCCCTCGAGCCCCTTTTCGCCTTTCAGGGTAAGGTAGACGCGGACCGCGTAGTAGTGCCCGGTCTGCACCTGACCGGGTCGTGAACCGATATAGACCCGGATGGTCGGCTCGCCGCTACAGGCCTGCTCCAGCTCTCGCGCTTTGGTCCGTGCGTGCTCCAGCAGGGAATTACACGGATTCATTCCCGAGAAGGAAACACTCACGTTCGACCACATCTGACTGCCCTTCCGGCGCCGGCCTTCACGGCCCGGCCGCCACCTCTTTGCTGATGCACGGCGCGTGCCATCGAGATCGGGACCACGTGGTGGCGCAGAGGGTCGTACGGTGGTGCCCGATACGCGTTCCCGCTCCCCCTGGAGGCGCCGCAGGCGCAGATTTTGCGCCGTGTTTCGCGCAGTCTTCGCGCGACGCCATCGGTCGCGCCAGTTTCGACGCCATCGGCGACCGGTTACGAACAGGCAATCGACGCCTGCAAAAAGAGCACGCCCCGGTCGGAGTGCGCTGCCGACCGGGGCCTTGTTGCTCTACTCGATATATTGGCCGCTAATTCGGATTCACCTCCATAGCGGTTGGTTCGTGGGAAGGCCTGAAGAATGCGATTCGTGACCGGCTTGCGAAGCTACTATCCAGGAGGAACCGAGCTTCGTCCTCTATCGATGCACGTTTCGTGCCGTTGCCTACTCCTCCGGTGTCGTCGAAAATACGGCGGACAAACGTGTTGCCCGTCGGCTCGGGTAGCTATAGCCTTCGAAGCGATATTTGGCGCCGCTACAGGGAAAAACCGCCATGAGCAGACAACCTTCTAGCAGGGCACCGGCGCGCGGGCTGAGCACCGCCGCTTGTCTGGCCGCGGTTGCCGCCTGGCTGTTCCCGGCCGGGGTTCCGGTCCTGGCCCAGGAACCGGTGAAGGCCGAGCCGGCGACGAGCGCGGGTCCGGCCGGCGAGAACCGGAAACCGGAGGCACAGGAACGACCGCCTGCGGCCCCACGACCCGACCCCGTTGACACGGACGCTCCCGCCCAGCAGGTCGCTCCGGTAGTAACAGAAGCCTCACCCGCCCGCTCGGCAACGTCGGCAGCGGGCCCTTTGCCGGCGCGCGCGCCAGCCGCGGTCGAGGCGGTGAAGAAGAGCCGGGTCGAGACGGCCGGGACGGCAGCCCCTGCGCCCGCGGCAACCACGGCCGCCTCCGCACCGCCGTCCGGCGGCGACGAGGCCGGTTTCGTTTCCGGAAGCCCCGCACCTGCCGGTGGGTCCGCCGTCGCGGATACGGGTCCGGCAAGGACGAGTGAAAACCTCGATCCCGTATTGCTCGACCTGGTGTCGAACCTGAAGGCGCTGATCGAGGGGAAGCTTCCGACGCAGGTCGAGATCTCCTCCCTCTTCACCTTGCCGGTCGACCGCTTCGACATGGTGCAGCGAAGGCTGCAGTCGCTCCCGCAAGAAGTCGGCAGCGCGGAAAGGGCGCTTTCCGCCCTGGAGCGGCGGCTGGCCAGTCCGGAGCAGGAGATTCCGGAGGTCGAGAAGCCGGCCGTCTTGCTGAAGCCGCTGCTCGCGCCGGAACCACCGGTCGAGCCCGAGCTGCCCGCCCGGCCCGAGAAGGCCCGGCCCCGAAGCAAGTGGGCGAAGCAGAAGAATCCGGACCTGGCTCGGGCTTGGCAGGCGTACGACGAAAGCCTCGTCCTTTACGAGCAGGCGAAGGAGAGATACCGGGAGCAAAGATCGGCCTACGAGCAGCAGCTGGTCGCCCACGAGGAAGCCAGCCGGCAACGCGAAGCGGCCCGCGAGGCTTTCGAGCAGGCAAAGGTAGAACGGCTGGCGCAGCTGGAGAGGTGGCAACGCGAGCTTTCCCGGCAGCGCTCGCTCCTTCATCTCAGGCTGGAGGTGGCGCGGCTGCGACTGCGTTACCTCGAGGCCCTGGTGGCGTTGATCCGTCCCTTGCCGCAAGCGGCGCGGCAATCCCTCTCCTCGCTGGCGGCGCCTCGCCACTCGCTGCGCTCGGCCGCGGCGGAAATCCGGGAGATCAACCATGCGGTCGGTCGTCTTCGCTCGCGCGTCGAGGTGCTGGCCAACCGCGGCGAAGCCGACGCGCTGGCCGGGCTGCTGGTGGATCGCAAGGCGGTCCGGGGCAGCCTGGTCACCTTGCTGGCCGCCCTCTCCGACCTGATCGACCGGTTCGAGGCGGACGCCGTCGAGTTGGAAAACCTGGCCGCCCGCCTGGAGAAAGAGGGAGGCGCCCTGCAACGCTCGATCTTCCTTAGCGCGCTGGTATCCGAACGCCAGAAACGACTGGACGCGCTCTTCCTCCAGCACCTGAAGGAATCCAGATTCCTGGCGCGCGCCGGTGGCTACGATCCGCAGGCCGTCTCGGAACCAGCGGCCCTCGCCAAGCGTATCGACGGGCTGCTCCCGGTTCCGGAACGGATCGGTACGGCGAGCCAGGCCAAAAAGGCTCTGAACGAGATCTACTCCGTCATCGAACAGGCCGAGACCCTGCAGCGCGACGCGGACCCGGTACGGCTACGCTATCACCGGGCGTTCAAGCGCGAGGCAGTCGCGCTTCTCACCGGCCTGGCCTCGGCCGAAACGCGCGCCCGTGCCTACTCGCTGTCGGTGGAGTTCCTCGGCTATCTGAAGGCCGACCTGGATGTCGTCGGTACCCGCCTGCAGGGGTTCTTCGCCAAAAAACTAGCTCAGTGGAAGAACCTGCCGCGCTTCGCCTCCACGGCCGAGGGAGCGCTGCTGCTTTCCTCCATTGCCATCGCCATCGTCGTACCCCTGATCGTGCTGCGCATCCGCAAGCGGCTGCGCGGCCTGGTCAACGCGGCGGTGCGCCGGTTGCGCAGGCTCGACTTCTTCCGGCGGCGCATCGGCGCGGTAGTACGCTGGGCCGCGCTGGCCCAGGCGCTGTTGCCGGCGCTGGTCTTTCTGGCGGCCGGCTACGGCGCCCTGTTCCTGGTGGGGTTCCGCCATGTCGAGATCCGTTTCATCGAGGTAGCTTTTCGCTACGGCATGCTGTTCGTGCTGGGCAGGCAACTGCTGCTCGGCCTGACCCTGCAGGTCTCCCGGCGGCAGCCCGCGCTGCTGCATATGGCGCCGGTGCGGGTGGACCTGCTGCGCATCAGTTACGACCGCCTGGGGCTGGGCCTGGCCCTGGCGGCCAGCCTGGAAGAGTGGAGCCGGTTGTGGCTGGGAGCGGGCTCGCTGAGCGCGCTGTGCCGCTGGGCGGTCTGGCTCTGGGTGCTGGTCTGGTCGCTATGGGCCGCGCTGGCCTGGCGCCGGGCCCTGGGCGAGACGCTGCTGGGTAAGGGACGCGAAGGCAGCCCCTGGCGAAAGCTGGGACGCCTGATGACCGAACACGTCGTCTTCGCCCTGCTGAGCCCCGTCGCCTTGGTCCTGGTAGTGGCCGATGCCATAGTGGGCGCCGTGAGAAGCGGCCTGCAGGAGGGCGGCTTTTTCACCTTCCTGCGCGCGCGTTCCTTGCGGCGCATGTCCAGGCGGGCGACCGAGGTTGCCGAACAACCGCCGGGCGAGCTGCCGGAACGCTACACCAGGGAGTTTCCCCTCTACCCCATCCTGGGCGAGGAGGAGGCGGAGGTCATCGTTCGCCGTGCCGAGGTCGACAGGGTGCTGGAGCAGCTCGAGCGCTGGAAAGCCTCGCGGCAGGACGGATCGCTGGTGCTGATCGGCGACAAGGGCATCGGCAAGACGACCATGGCGGCCTTGCTCACCCGCCGGATCACCTCGTTGCCGGTCTCCTTCCACACCGTTTCCAGGAAGATCCGCAACGAGAAGGACCTGGTCAGGGACCTCGCACCCGTAGTGGGGGACCCGGACGCGGCCAACATCGGTATGCTCTCCAGCCATCTCAACCAGGGCGAGGAGCGAGTGCTGCTGATCGACGAAGCGCACAATCTCTTCCTGCGCACGGTGGACGGCTACCAGGCCTACGAGGCGCTGGTACGCCTGGTCAACTTCACCTCGAACCGCGTGTTCTGGATACTCGTCTTTAATCGCTTCTCCTGGGAATTCCTCAATCAGAGCCGCCGCCGCGTACACTACTTTCGCAAGCTGCTTCACCTGCAGCCGTGGAGCGCCGACGATCTCAAGGAGCTCATCGCGCGCCGCAACGAGCGGGCCGGCCTGAACGTGCAGTTCGACGAGTTCCTGCTCGACGGCGGCGGCAGAGCGGGCGAGGAGCTGGAGCTGGTGGAAAGCGTGGACGCCTACTTCCAGTTGCTGCGGGAGTCCAGCGGCGGCAACCCGCGGGTGGCAACCTACCTCTGGCTCAACTCGCTACGCCCGCTCTCCGAAAACAGGCTGCGGCTGGGGCTTTTTCGCGAGGAGTCTACCGAGCACCTGGAGAAGCTGGACAGCGAGCTGCTCTTCGCCCTGGCCGCCATCTGCCAGCACGAGAACCTCTCGGTGGCCGAGCTGCGAGAGGAGCTCAACGTGCCCCTGGACTTCGCCGGATTCGCCATGCGCTATCTCTCCGAATACGGCTATATCGAGCCCAAGCACACCGACGGCAATCGGTTCACCCTGGCGCCGCGATTCTACCCGCAGGTATTGAAGGTGCTGCGCGCGCGCCACCTTCTCTTCGAATAGGAGGGAGCCGCCGTGAAAGAGACCAGCCTTCTCGACGCCTTCGATCCCGGCGCGCTTCCCGTCGCGCTGGGCATCATCATCGCCGCGCTGCTCATCGTGCGCATTTCCAATCGCGTCTTCCAGCGCCTGAGCGAGCGCATCGTCGAACATCGACTGGTGCTGAAGCAGATCAGCGCTTTCGTGGGCTTCGTGGTCTACGTGGTGGCCGCGCTGGCCGCCTTCGACAACCTGTTCGTGCTCTCCTCGGAGGCCATGCTGGCCCTCTCCGGCACCCTGGCCGTAACCGTGGGCTTCGGGCTCAAGGACGTGGCCGCCTCCTTTCTGGCCGGTATCCTCATCCTCATCAACCGGCCCTTCCAGGTCGGCGACCGCATCAGCTTCGGCGGCTATTACGGGGAGGTGACCGAGATCGGCCTGCGCACGGTGCGCCTGGTCACCCTGGACGACAACCTGGTGACCATCCCCACCGGTCAGTTCTTGACCAGCCCGGTGGCCAGCGCCAACGCCGGAGAGCTGGACTGCATGGTGGTCAACAGGTTTCACGTATCGCCACGCGCCGACCACCGGCGCGCCAGGGAGATCGTGGAGGACGCCGTGCTGGCCTCCAAGTACCTGTTCCTGGGCAAGCCCTTCTCGGTGCTGGTCTCGACGCTGCTCTCCCACGACGGGCTGGTCGTGGTCGAGCTGGTGGCCAAGGCATACGTGTACGACACCCGTTTCGAGAAGGCGTTCGCCAGCGACGTGACAGACCGGGTGCTGACCGCCTTTCGCGAGCACCAGATCGAGATGCCCCATTCACGCGGCGCGGGAGTTCAGCCCAGCACCTTACAGTAGACCACCTTGGCGTCCCCCGGCTTGTAGTAGTCGTCTAGTATGGATGCCGGCGAGTAGCCGTTGTGCTCGTAGAAAGCGCGGGTGGTGGCATAGGCCGGACGGCTGGAGGTGTCGATGTAGATCCGGGTACCGGACTCGTGGCGCACCCCGTTCTCGGCGCGCCTGAGCAGCTCGCGGCCGAGCCCGGCATCCTGGTGGTTGGGATGCACGGCGATCCAGTACAGGTCGAAGCTCGTCAGGGTGAGGGCTATCGGCCCGTAGCAGGCGTAACCGATCATCTCGTCCTTGCGGTCCGCGAAGACGAATCGGTACTCGCTCCGCTCCTTCTTGTTCAGACGGTCCTGCACCAGCTCCACCGCCACGTCGACCTCCGAGGGGTCGAATAGCTCGGTGAGCTGCAGGATGGCCCGCACCAGCGCGCAGTCGGCGGGTCGGGGCTCGAGGCGGAAGCTCACGTCCTGCAACAGCCCCCTGGGCTTGCCGATCCCGCGCGCGGTCCGGCTCGACTCGGCTAACGCGGTCAAAAAAGTGCGAGCGTTTACGCCCAGGGTGCGGGTGCGGTAGCCGCCCTCCTGCACCACCAGGATGGGCAGCCCGACCTCGGCGATCATGCGGCCGTTGCGCTCGAAGTCCTTGCGCACCAGCGACCAGGTGCCGGTCGGATCCCCCTTGGCCGTGTCCAGGCCCAGGGCGACCAGCAGGAAATCGGGCGAAAAGCGGTCGATGTAACGCAGCGCCCGGATCAGAGCCTTGAGGTAATCGTCCCCGTTGCGTTTTTCCGGCAAGGGAATGTTGAGGTTCGTCCCTTCGCCCACGCCCACGCCCGTTTCGTCCTCGAAGCCCGAAAAGTAGGGGTAGGCGAAGCGGGGGTGGCCGTGGACGGAGACGGTCAGCACGTCCGAGCGCGCGTAGAAGATATCCTGCTGGCCGTTGCCGTGGTGGTAGTCCACATCCAGGATAGCCACCTTGCCGTGGGTCGATATGTACTGAGCGGCAATGGCCGCGTTGTTGAAGTAGCAGAACCCCCCGAAGGCACGTCGTTCCGCGTGGTGGCCCGGGGGACGCACCAGGGCATAGGCGAGCCTCCGGCCTTCCAGGATCTCCCGCGCGGCCGTCAGCGCGCAGTTGACGCCGCTGCGGGCCGCCAGGTAGGCGTTGCGATGGATGGGGGTGAAGGTGTCGATGCAGTAGTATCCGGACAGGACCGAGTAGTCGCGCGGAGCACGCGTCTTGTTGCGGATGGGAAAGACGTAGGGGTAGAGCGACTCCCGGTCCTTGACCTGCTCGCTGGCCCGTTTGAGGTACTCGATCAGATCGCTGTCGTGTACCGCGGTGAGGTGACGGTCGGCAAAGACGCGCGGTTGGATACGCTCGAACAGCCCCGTGGGCTCGATCTCCTCCAGGATGGTCCGGATACGAACGGGCGCCTCCACGTAGCCGCGGTCGCGCACGTGGTGGATGTCGTGCCCGTCGTTGACCACCAGCGCGACCGGCTCCTGCGGGCTCGGCGGCACCCGCCCGTTGATGGCCTTCGGCTTGACGTAGCGAAAGGGCCGCAGCGCCACCGGGTCGTCCTTGATGGAGGCCACCACCCGGCGGACGTAGGCCGGAGGACAGTAGTCCCCGTACTTGCGCTCCAGGATGGCGCGCACCACCTTCTTCAGGTAGTCGCGTCCCGGTGCAGGGTTGCGGTCCAGGCCGTCGAAGACCAGGTGCGGCATGCAGGTGTCGCCCGGCTTGACCGGCAGCTCGTACTCGGTGCCGGTAATGGGACGCGCGCCGTACTTCTCGTAGAAGCGGAGCCGATCGATATTCTGGGTGAGCAGCTCCTTGCCCGGACAGGCTTCGGGATCGTCGGGCAGGCACTCGAAGAACAGCCCCTTGCCGCCGAGCGCGTCCGACTCCTCCCGAACACGGCTATAGAGCGCCCCGCCGATCCCGCCGCCCATCTTCTTGCGGCCCGTCGCCAGAAAGTCGAGGTAGCAGAACGCCAGCTTGGGTTCGTGCAGCAGGATAGCGAAGCCCAGCAACTGCCGGCGAATGTCCTCCCCCGCGAAGAGAATGGTCTTGAACCGTTGTTTGAAGGGGTTCCGCAGTCGTTCCCCCAGGTCGGAAACGTCGCCCTCGGTCAGCGCGGAGAACTGCTGCAGCAGGATTCCCTGTGCCTGCTGGATGATCTCCCTGTTGATCGGAAGGACGTCGTCATAGATGCGTCGAATGCGAAACACGGTGCTCCCTTTCGTCCGAGGGCGAGTTCCGGGCCGCTAGGGGCAAGAACGGAGCACGTCCTGCAGAATGCGAGCGATAGCCTCCTCGAAGTCGATACCGGCTTGTGCAAGGGCGGCCGCGAACCCGGCGTCCGGAGAAAGGCAGGGGTTGGCGTTGACCTCGAGTATCCAGGGTTGCCGCGAGCCGTCCACCCGGAAATCCACGCGCGCGTAGCCGCGCAGCTTGAACAGCGACCAGCAATCGGTCGCCAGGCTCGCCAGCTTGCCCAGCAGCGCCCGGTCGCGCGGATCGAAATCGAAACGCCTGGGCGTGTGGTTGTACTCGTAGGAGGATTGCTGCCACTTGGCCGCGTACCCGACGATGCGTGGCTTGCCATCCGGGTAGTCGGCGAAGTCGATCTCGGCCGGAGGCAGCACCTGGACCCGGGAGCCGCCGCCGAGCAGGGCGACGTTGAACTCGCGGCCCTCGACGAAGCGCTCGACGAAACCGTCTCCGTTCAGCCGCTGCAAGGCTACTCCGAGCCTGTCGCGCGCCCGCTCCGGGTCGTCGAGCGCGAAGACGGAGTCGTCGTCGATCCCCTGCGAGGCGTGCTCCCAGCAGGACTTGACGATGTAGGTGCCCGGCTCCGGTAGCGCGTTGATCGTCGTCTCGGTCATCTCCCGGGATTCGATCCAGTCCGGGGTGGGCAGGCCGGCCGCTTGCAGCGTGCGCTTGGCCAGCAGCTTGCCTGAGGTGAGGAACAGCGCATCGGCCGGTGCGCCCGAGTAGGGGATGCCGAGCGCCGAGAGCAGGAAGGGAACCAGGTGGATAAGACTGCCGCGACCCGCCAGGGACTCGACCAGGTTGAAGACGATGTCGGGCCGCGCGGAAAGTAAGCGCCGGCGCAGGCTCTCCAGGTCCAGACCGCAGGGCTGGCGAATGCACTGGTGGCCCAGCCGGGCCAGCGCGCGCTCGACCGCCTCGGCCTGTACCAGTGCGTCGGCCGCGTCGGTCGGGCTCCCGTCGTCGACGGCGTCGTGCAGGATGGCTACGCGCATAACGACATGACGCGCCGCGCCGAACCCGGGGCCGGCAGCCGCTCCGCGGCGCTCTTCACGATGCGATCGATGAGATCCAGGTAGGGGATGTTGAGCCGGCGGCAGAGGATGGGCAGGTCGGAGTGCGTGGGGTGAAGGCCGCTCAGGGGATTGATCTCGAGCAGCATGGGCTCTCCCGACTGGTCGCAGCGGATGTCCACCCGGCCTGCGTCGCGGCAGCCGAGGGAGCGCCAGGCGAAGAGCGCGAGCTGCTCGGCCCGCTCGATCACGCAATCGCCCTGGGGTCGGGCCAGGCGGTACTCGACCAGCGTCTCGCACTGCTCCTTGTTCAGGTAGGAGTGGATGTTCGGCTCGGCTCCGGGGCGGGTCAACACCTCGAGCGAGCCGATGACCTCGGCGCGCCAGTCCGTTCCCCAGATGCCCACCGTGAGCTCGCGACCCGGAAGATAGCGCTCGATCAGCACGGGCTGCCGGAACTCGGCGGCCAGCTCCCGGCAGAGCCGGCCGAGCGCTTGCCGGCTCTCCACGACGCTACAAGAAGCGATCCCCTTTCCGGTCCCCTCGGCCACGGGCTTGACGAAATAGGGGGGCTCGAACGGTATGTCGTTCACCTCACCGGCACCGTCCGTCACCGCGAAGTCCGGGGTCGGCACTCCCGAGGCGCGCAACACCTTCTTGGTCATGGCCTTGTGCAGGCTGATCGCCATGACCAGGGAGTCGGAAAAGGTGTACGGCACCTGGTAGAGCTCGAGCAGCGCGGGCACCTGCGCTTCCCGGCCGAAGCCGTACAGCCCCTCGGCGATGTTGAACACCAGGTTCCAGCTCTCCCCGGCGACCAGCCGCTCGGCCAGGCGATAGGCGTTTCCGACGAGCTCGGGACGATGGCCAAGCGCCGCCAGCGCCTCCTCGATGGCGATGATGGTGTCCGCGCGGTCGAACTCGGCGGTTTCCAGCGCGCTGAAACCGGCAGCTAAATAGTCGCTACGAAGGTCGAAGGTGATCCCTATGTGCATGGGTTGTGGGGCTCCGGTGGCGCCGGGAAATCTCGCGACGTTTCAGCTCGGCAGGTGGGTACAGAGGCGCGCCTGATCGCGACCGGCGGCCGACAGGGCGCCATTCAAGATGGCGACGCGACCAAGGGGTTCCGCCCAGAGCTCCCTTCCCTTCTCGGGCAGCAGATGAAGCGGATCGAAGTAGAGGTAGACCGCCTCGGCGTCCACGCAGGGAGAGGCGAAGACGCTGACCCCGGTGACCCGGTCGTAGTACTCGAAGGAGTGCACGTCTCGCTTGCCGCCTCCGCCGGGCGCGTCAAGCACGAAGGTGGGCGTGTGGAAGCCGGCGGTGGAGCCGCGCACCTGCTTTTCCAGCGAGAGGGTCGTCGCCAGACTGGTCCGCAGATCCTCGACCCCGGAGACCAGGTCGTGCTGGTAGACGTAGTACGGCTCGATGTTGAGACGTCCGAGTAGCTTGACCAGAGAGCGCAGCACCCCGGCGTCGTCATTTACCCCGCGTAGCAGAACGCACTGGTTGCGCACGGTCACGCCGCCGTCGAACAGGCGCTGCATGGCCCGTGCGGTGATGGCGGTCACCTCGTGCGGATGCGCGATGTGGGTGTGAATCGCCACCTGCTTGTACGCGCGACGGCCCTCTTCGACCAGGTCCAGCAGCGCCTTGAGCCAGGCGTGGTCGCCCAGGATCTTCATGGGCAGGGTGGCCAATCCGCGGGTGCCGAAACGTATGCGGCGGACGTGGGGGATACCCAGCAGGGCCTGGCCGATGTAGCGCATCTGGTCGGACCTGAGATAAAAGACGTCGCCGCCGCTCACCACCACGTCCTCGATTTCCGGCCGCGAACGGATATATTCGAACGCGAGCTTCCAGCGAGCCGGCCGGGCGCCCAGGTGGAGCTTCTCGACCTTCCGGGTATCCCTGCCCACGGCATAGCTGCGCGTGCAAAAACGACAATAGACCGGGCAGGAGTCCAGCGCGAGCAGCAGCGCCCGGTCCCGGTAACGGTGGACCAGGCCGGGCGCGGGCGAGTCCTGCAGCTCACACAGGGAGTCCAGCCCGACCATGGGGTGGTCCGGCAGTTGCTCCGAGCCCAGGGGGATGAACTGGCGGCGAAGCGGATCCGAGAACGGCTGGCTCCAGTCGATCAGCGAAAGGAGGTAGGGAGAGATACGCAGGCTCATGGGCGAGCGCTTCAGTCCCTCCTCGGCGTCACGGTAGAACGCGTCGCCGACGAGATCGCCGAGCACCTCGCGCAACTCGTCGACGCGGGTTACCGAGCTGCGGCTCTGCCACCTGGGACAGATAAAGGTCCGCTCGGAAACCCGGCGAAAGCCGGGGATGTTGCGCCAGAAATCCCCCTGCCGGAACCACGCGTAGGACGCGTATTTCGGGAGAGTGCCGAGACCTGGAGGCTCGGCACTCTCTTCGTTATCGAGGTGCGGCGTCAGTGGGACGACGCTGGTTTCCTTGTACATGTCGGGATCTCGACCGAGGCCCTGGTAGATACGGAATTGAAATAGTGCATGCCCGTGCGTCGAGCAATTTTCGGGCCAAACCGCGTGCCCCGTACAGCGCGTTCGACTGCTGCTTCAACCGAAGCCTCGCTCGGTCTGCGGGCAGCGATAGATATTCCGCGCGAGGCGCAAGCGGCGCTCACGGGCATTACCTGCAACACTGCCGCGGGCTTCATCTACCCCCGCGCGCAATCCCTGCGATCGCCGGGGCGCAGAAACTGCGCGAGAAGCTCTCGACCCGGAACGGGTCGAGAGAGAGCCACGGCAGCGGACGAGGTCGCGTGCAACGGCTACCCTGAAAAGAGGGGTCACTCCCAGGAATCTTCCTCGTCGTCCCCCTCGTCCTCGTCTTCGTCCTCGTCCTCGTCCTCGTCTTCGTCCTCGTCTTCGTCACCGTCTCCGTCTTCGTCGTACTCGTCCCCGTCGTCGCCCGAAATGTACTCGTCCACCGGGGATTCGGCTCTGCCGGCGCTCGGCTCGGCTTCGGCCCCGATCGTCCTGGACTGCCCGGAAGCCGAGGTTTCGCCCGACCCTGCCGGGTTCGAATCGTCCTCGAATCCCTGCAGGATCTTGCTGGTGGACGGCTGGTTGGCGGAGCTGCTGGCGCAACCCAGCAGCAGGAATACAGCCGTCATCAATGCCCAGAAAAGGATCTGTTTCTGCATGGCTCTTCTCTCCTTGGTATGGCGGCGCGGAACGCCGACGGACCGGCTGCGAGTGCACGCTTCATGCCATCGTCCCGCGCCTCATAGGTACTCGGTGATCCCGAAAGCCCCCGTGGGTACGAAGTTTGCAAAATTATCTCGGACCGAACCGACCCCGGAGACGGATACATAGGGTGAAAAAGGCTACATTCGTCATCTACCTGAGCCTCATCGCCGGTCTTGTCGTCTGGTGCCCCCCCGAGCGGAGCAGCGGTCGGTCAACGTCGCCCGTCAGGCGAGCGTCGGCCGGAGACCGCCCGGCCGCGGTCTCGAGCAACGCGGCCGGTGAGGCGCTCGGTTCGCCCCCCCCGACCCCGGAACCGGCGGATCCGCAGGTGCAAGCCCCGGCCCCTTTCTGCCCGCGTTGCAGCCTGGTGCTGGTCTCCATCGACACGCTCCGGGCCGACCATCTCGGTTGCTACGGCTACCGGCACGACACCTCTCCGAACATCGATCGACTGGCGAGCGAGTCTGCGCTGTTCGAGCGCGCCTATGCCGCGAGCTACGTGACGGCCGACTCCCACATGTCCATCTTCACTTCCCTCTATCCCTCGGTTCACGGCGTGAAGAATGTCAGCGCCCGAAACCGAACCGTAGGGCGGCTGCATCCCGGCGTCAAAACGCTGCCCGAGATCCTCCAGGCGGAGGGATATGCCACCGCCGCCATAACGGGCGGCGGAAACGTGGCGGCCGGTTTCGGGTTCGATCGCGGCATGGACCGCTTCGACGTGGTCTGGGAGATCGGCGCCGCGGTCAGGCAGGCGAAGCGCTTCGTCGAGCGGCACCGGGAGGACCCCTTTTTTCTCTTTCTTCACACCTATCACGCGCATGATCCCTACCTGCCGGGGCGCCGCGCGCGCCGGTTCTACCCGGGGGAGTACAGGGGTAAAATCGTGACCGAGGCGGCGGCTCTCCGCGCCCTGCAGCGAGACGATTGCTTCGAAGAGGCGAGAAGGGCCTACTGGAGTCTGGTCAACCAGGACGACCCGGCCGACATGGCCTACCTGGTATCGCTCTACGACGGCGAGATCTGGGAGGTGGACCGTGAGCTCGGCAAGCTGTTCGAGCACCTCCGCCGCCGCGTTCCGAACGCCCTGATCATCGTGACCTCGGATCACGGCGAGCAGTTCCTGGAGCACGGCGGGATTCTGCACAACGATCTGTACCAGGAGCTTCTGCACGTCCCGCTCATCATCGCCGGCCCGGGAGCCACGGGCGACGGCCGGCGCATCCGTACTCCGGTCAGCCTGGTCGACCTGGCGCCCACCGCTCTCGATCTTCTGGGTCTGCCCGTACCGGCGTGGTTCCAGGGGCGATCGCTGGCAGCAGCGCTGAACGGCAAGGAACCGCTCGCGCGCGACATCTTCAGCGAAAAGGCGGGCCGCAAGACGGCGTTTTTGACGCTGGGCAGCAAGCTCATCGTGTCGGTCGAGCGGCTGCCGGAGCTCTACGATCTGGACCGCGACGCCGAGGAGAAGAATGACCTGGCCCAGGACGTGCCGCGGGTGCTCGGCCTGGCGCGTCGCCTCGGCCAGGTGGTCGAGACGAACTACGCGCTGCGGACGGAGCTGCGCGCCGGCGCGTCGACGAGCGAGGAAAGCAAGCAGCTCGACAGCAGTACCGAGGAGCAGCTAAAGGCGCTCGGCTACATCGAGTGAAGCCCCTCCCGATCCGCTCGGTTCGTGGCCGGAAGGCGCCGCCCGGGAGCTGAATATCGTGGACGAAGCCGCTATTCTGCGGCAAATTCGGCTCAGGAATGGAAAACAGGGAAGGCAGGGTTCTCGTCGTCGTCGGAGAAGAGCCGCTCCGGCGCGAAATTGTCCAGAAGATCTGCAAGCCCGGGCGCGCGGTAGATGCGCCCCCGAGCTGGGAAGACGCCCTGGAGGTGGTGGAGCGGGCACCGCCGGACCTGGTACTGACCGCGTTCGACCCCAAGGACAGCGAAGGGTTCGACGCGATCGGGCGAATAAGGACGCTGGCTCCCGATACGACCATCGTCACGATGATCGACGCCGAGCAGGCCCCGGCCGCGGTTTCGGAAGCCATCCGCCGGGGGGCCGATCACTGCCTGACCCGCCCCGTACGGCCGGATGCGGTGGCCGTGCTGCTCGAACGGGCCCTGCGCAAGGCCGTGGCCGTGAGCAAGGGCGTGCAGGTCGCCGAGAGCGTGGCCGAGCAGTTTCACCTCGGCTATTTCCAGCGCACGGTCGGCAGCCACCCGGCCATGCAGCGGCTGCTGCAGCGAGCGCTACAGGCGGCCCAGACCCGGGCCACCGTGCTGATCTACGGCGAGACCGGCACCGGCAAGGAGCTCATCGCCTCGGGCATCCACGAGCACTCCAAGCGGCGCGGCGGGCCTCTGGTCGCGCTCAACTGCGCCGCGCTGGCCGAGTCGCTGCTGGAGTCCGAGCTGTTCGGGCACGAGAAGGGCTCCTTCACCGGAGCCGTGGCCCGGCGGCGCGGCAAGCTCGAGCTGGCCGACAAGGGCACCCTGTTCCTGGACGAGGTCAGCGAGATCCCGCCGACCACCCAGGTCAAGCTGCTACGCTTTTTGCAGGACCGCGAGATAGAGCGGGTCGGCGGCAACGAGACGCTCACCGTGGACGTTCGCATCATCGCGGCCACCAATCGCGATCTGGCCCTGCTGGTGGAGGAGAACCGCTTCCGGGAGGACCTCTACTATCGCCTGAACGTGGTGCGGCTCGACGTCCCTCCGCTGCGCGCGCGCCCCAGCGACATACCGCTGCTGGCCGAGCACTTCCGGCAGCAGTACGCGGCCGAGCACGAGCGAGACGTGCAGGATTTCACCCCGGCGGCCATGGAAACCCTTCTCTCTCATCCCTGGCCGGGCAACGTACGCGCGCTGCAGAACGCGGTGGAGCAGGCCGTGGTCATGTGCGAGGGGACGACCATCGACGTCGGCGACCTGCCCTTTGGCACGCCCGTACAGGAGGTGGAGCCGCTGAAGATGATGATCCCCGGGGTGACCATGTCCGAGATCGAGCGCTACGCCGTCGTCAAGACGCTGGAAGCGGTGGACTGGTCCACCTCCCGGGCCGCGGCCGTTCTGGGCATCAGCCGGCGAACCATCCAGTACCGGCTCAAGGAGTGGGGCATCACGCGAACGGTCGACCAGGCTGATGTTCCGCCGGTCAAGGCGCGACGAAAGAGTGGCAACCAGAAGAGGTAGCCGGTTACCGGGCTGCGCGCCGGTCGTTTCGCGCGGCTGTCCGGCCCCGATCGCGCACCGAATCCGGTATCCGTACGTCAAATCCGGCCGCTTCGAATCGCAACTCTTGCGCGGGAATCGGGTGCAAAACCTGCGCGGCGGTCAACCCGCGCGCCGTCGCTCCGCAACGTGCGGGAGGCTCGTCTACCGGCGATTCAATCCCAGCGCCAGGCAGTGAACCGCCCCTTCCAGCTCGATCATCTCGTCGGCCGGAACGGCGATCAGCGACGTATCGGGGATCGCCCTGGCCAAGGCGCTGTAGGCTTCCCTCTCCTCGTCGATGGGCACAGCGCTGTACGATGGAACCAAGAAAGTGTCCTTGAGCTTGAGACCGTTGAGATAGCTGTAGTAGCGCTCTCCGTCCCCGACCGGAAGCGGTACGCGGTCGACCTGGAGCTCGACGCCGAAGAAGGCGGCGCCTTCTAGCAACCCCCGGACGGCCGCGTTCATACGTTCCGAGTCCTCGGGAGAGACCGTCTCGTCAACGGCCGCTATCATGATGCTATTAGGCGAGGTGAACTGCGCGAACATGTCGATGTGGCTGGTCCTGTCGTTGACGAGGGACGGCACCAGGACCAGCACCGAGCATCCTATCCTCGTCAACAAGGCGTCGATCATCTCCCGGTCCTCTGGGTCGATCCCGTACTGCTCGAAAGCCTCGAACGTCGATGCGCATAGCCCGAAACCGTTTCCGATCAGGGCACCTCCCTGTAGAGACAGGGGCAGCGGCTCGAGCGGTACGTCCCATACGCGAGACAGGGTCTGCGGCGTACGGTCGTCTCCGGGTCGGTCCGAAGCGTACGGCGCGTCCAGCCACAACACGCTTCCACCCGGTTCGTAAATCTGCAGGGGACCGTAATCGCGTATCCAGGGCGAATCGAGCTCCAACGGCACGAGATGGACGTTCTTTCGGTCGGCCAGGTTTTGGCCATACCAGCGGAATCCTTCCTCGTATTCGTCCCAGCCCAGAAGAACCGCGACCTCGATACCCGGAATCTTGTCGGCCTCGTCGGCCAGCAGGCGGGCGAAATCGGTAAACCCTTCGGTGTAGGCGACGACGATGATGTCGGGGGCTTCCCAGTCTCCACGCAGAGACCGGTCTGGCTCCTGCGAGGGAGAGAGTACCAGAGGCGCGGGCGCTGCTTCCGAGCTACCCGGTACGGAGGCCAGCAGGACCAGAGGAACAAACCCGGAACCGGGAATCGTTGTGTATAAGAACAACAGGATCGACAATAGCCTACGCAAATTAGATCTCTCCCTGGAAACGGGCGGGAAAGCACCCGAGACCGTTAGGAGGCCGTTCGAAATGAATCATCCGCCTTACGGGCGGGACGGCTCCGGCTGCTGCGTTGCTCCTCCTCAAAATACTCCCGGTATTTATCGTCGTCGCGCCTTGCATCCGGGGCCGTCGCGCTCCGAAACCTGGACGATCTATTTCCAACGGCCTCCTAAGGAGGCACCGCAAAATAAACGATCCGGTTGCGGCCGCGTGGGCGGGCGCACTCGCGGCTTTCGTCCTCGGAAAAATCCTCGAAATAGCGCTGCTATTGCTGCGGTTTTTCCTCCGGGCGCGCTCGCGATTGCGCTCCGCCGACGCGCCCGGTCTCGTATCGTTTATTTTGCGGTGCCTCCTTAGCTAAAATAGCTGCAAAACGCGTGCCTTCCGCGCGAGGCCGAGATGGCGCCGCTATCTGGCACGACGCGTGCTAGTTGAGCCCTGGTATGCAGCGGAAGAAGAAGCACTCCGAAGGGGAAAAGCTCTTCATGATCTCGTCCGAGGTCGCCGATCGCGTCCGGTCCGACCATGTTCTGTTGCTCGACGAGGCGAGAATGGTGCGCGAGTTGGCCAGACTGGAAGGCAGTCGCGAGCTACGGGCTCACACCGACTCTCTAGTACGAATGGTGAAAACGCACATATCCCTGGTCGAGGGCGTGCTCGAGGCGGTAGTCCCCGAAGGAGGGCGCGCATGATCTGCGCGCCGATACGCGCAAGGCGCGCGCGTTCGTACGAACGTCCGTTGCCGGAATCGAATCCCGACCGCCAGCGCCCTGTGCGCTGAAGGCATCGCTACCGTCTTTGCGAGCTTGTCGCCTGGAGAACATAGGCCGTGGTCGGTACTAGAAAGCCTAGCGTCGCCACCAGCCATCTCGGCATGGTTTCCACTGCCTCTCGGGTTGCGACCGAGGCCGGCGTACAGATGCTCGAGGCCGGGGGCAACGCCGTGGACGCGGCAGTAGCCGCTGCCTTTTGCCTGGGCGTGAGCGAGCCGCAGGCGTCGGGACTGGGGGGACAGAGCATGGCGCTCCTGTATTTGGAGGACGGACGCAGGCTCATCGCCTTGGACGGTTCCTCCCGCGCTCCCTTCGGTATCGATCCGATGCGTATCCCGGACAGACCGATCAAGGTGGGACTTGCCGCGACCACGCTTCCCTCCACGCCGGCGACCCTCGGATATCTGCTCGATACCTACGGTACCCTACCCCTGGAGCGGGTGCTGCAGCCCGCCGTCGAAGCGGCGCGAGAGGGCGTGCGCGTGACTTCGCTCATCCACGACCTGATCAAGCGCGAGGCCGGGCCGCTGTCCCACGACCCCCTTGCCGTCCGTACCCTATTCAGGGAAAGAAGACCGCTGGCCGCTGGCGAGCTATTGGTCCAGCCCGAGCTCGCCGCATGCCTGCAAAGGCTCGCCCGAGAGGGTTGGCGCGACTTCTACGACGGCGGCATCGCCGAGGCGATTCTCGCCGACATGCAGTCCCGCGACGGCCTGCTGACTCGTGTCGATCTAGCCCGGATCCCCACCCCTCGCGAACGGCCGGCGCTGCGCGGCAGCTTCCGGAAGGTTGCCCTGGCCACCTTTCCGCCGCCGGGGGCGGGACGGATGCTGCTGGAGATCCTCAATATCCTGGAGACCTTCGACCCGGAGGAGATCCGGCTGGAAAAGCCCGAGGCGAACGTCATCCTGGCCCACGCCTTCATGAACGCGCTGCGCGACCGCGAGCGCAGGCCTGTGGATCCTGACTTCTACTTGCAGCGAAAGCGCAAGCGCATGGTGGACAAGACCTACGCCGAATCGGTTGCAGAGCGTATCCGGATGGTGACCGGCCTGGCGCCGCCCGATCTCCCGCCCCCGCCCACGGCCGGCGAGACCACCCACCTGTCGGTAGCGGACGCGGACGGCAACGTCGCGGCCATCACCCAGTCGATCGAGCTGGTGTTCGGCTGCAAGCGCATGAATCCCGCGTACGGCTTCTTCTACAACAACTACATGACCACCTTCGACTACCATGACGTGACGCATCCCTACCGCCTGCTGCCCGGCGCCGCGCCCTGGTCCAGCGTAGCGCCTACGCTACTCTTCGCCGGACAGAAACCCTGGCTCAGCCTGGGAAGCCCGGGTAGCGAGCGCATCGCCACCGCGCTGGCGCAGGTCATCACCCGAGTGGTGGACGCGAAGATGCCCCTGGAGGCGGCCATCGGCGCGCCCAGGCTTCACGCCGGTAAATCGCGGACGATCCTGATCGAGAAGGCGCGGTTCGACCCGGCGGTCCTGCAGGCGCTCGCCAGCGCCGGCTTCGAGCTGACCAAGCGTGGGGCTTACAGCTTCTATCTGGGATGCGTGCAGGCAGTGCAGCTGCCGCTCACGTGCAGGGAGATGTTCATCGGCGTGGCCGATCCGAGAAGGGACGGAAGCGCCGGAGGCCCGCGGGGATAGAACCGGTCGTCGGCGCCCCCGCATCGAAGCGCGGGGGGCGGAGATCCTCGAGGAGACACCGTGAAGATCGCTGTCATCTACAACTACGAGAGCAATGCCGTCATCAATCTCTTCGGGACGCCCAACCGCGAGCGTTACGGTCTGAAGACCATCAAGGCGATCACCAACGCGCTCAAGCAGGGCGGCCACCAGGTCAAGAGCTTCGAAGGCGACAAGAACATCATCGCCAACCTGGAGGGCTTCATGCCCGCCGTGATCGCCGGAGAGCGGCCCGGCTTGGTCTTCAACCTCTCCTACGGCATCCAGGGCAAGGCGCGCTACACCCATATCCCGGGTATCCTGGAGATGATCGGGGTTCCTTACCTCGGCTCCAGCCCGGACACCCACGCCATCGCGCTCGACAAGGTCGTCACCAAGATGGTCCTGCGGCAACGGGGGCTTCCCACGCCCGACTTCGACGTGCTCGACACGCCCGACTCGCCGGTAGCGGAGAGCCTCCGCTACCCGCTCATCGTCAAGCCGCGCAGCGAGGCTGTCTCCTACGGTCTCAAGATCGTTCACGACGAAAGGGAGCTGCGCGAAGGCGTTGCCGCGATCTACCAAGCCTTCAAACAGCCGACGCTGGTCGAGGAGTACATCGCCGGCCGCGAGATCAACGTGGGCCTACTGGGCAACGACTCGCCCGAGGCCCTTCCCCCGGTGGAGCTCGATTTCGGAGAGGGAGCGCCGATCTTCAGCTTCGAGGACAAGACCCATACCAGCGGTCGCAATATCGGCAAGCTCTGTCCCGCCCCGCTCACCGAGGAGCAGACGCAGACCGTCACCGGCCTGGCGGTGCGCGCCTTCCGGGAGCTCGGGTGCCTGGACTGCGCCCGGGTCGACTTCCGCATGGACGCCGAGGGAAACTTCTATATCCTCGAGCTCAACTCCATGGCGAGCCTCGGGCAGGGAGGATCCTATGTCCACGCAGCCGCCACCATCGGGCTGGACTTCGAGGCGCTGGCCAATCGGATGGTGGACGTGGCCACCCAACGATACTTCGGCACTCCCATCGCCGACCCGGCGGACGAGAAGCTGCCTTCCCGGGAAAAGACGCTCTTCTCCCATCTGACGCGCAACCGCGACGCGCTGGAGAAAGACGTCGAGCACTGGACCGATCTGGCAGGCCGCTCGGACGATCCGGTGCGGCTGGGCTCGGTCGTACACTCCCTCGACGGCAGGCTGGCGAAGCTCGGCTTCGAGCCCGTGCCCGACCTCACCAACGACCGCTCGGCCTGGACCTGGCAAACCCCGGCCGGGCTCGCATCGGGCACGCTGGTCGTTCTCTGCCTGGATAGCCCGATTGAACAGAGTCGTCCCTCGGTGCGCTTTCGCCGCGAGGGAGAGCAGCTGCTGGGCGAGGCCATCGCCACCGGCCGCGCGGGCGTCGCCTGCGCGCTGGCCGCCTTCTCTTCGTTGCGCTCGGTCCGCAAGCTGCGAACGGCGCGCATCGGCGTATTCGCGTACACCGACGAGGGCCGGGGCATGCGATACTCGAGCGAGCTGCTGCGCAAGGCCGCCGCAAGAGCGGCTCGGGTGCTGGTCATGCACCCCGGCGGGCAAGAGGGCAAGGTCGTGATCCAGCGCAGGGGATTCCGCAAGTATAGCCTCGCCGTCGAGGGAGACCCGGTTCGACTCGGTTCCCGCAAGAACGAGATCGATCCGCTTTCCTGGTTTATCGCCCGGGCGCCGCGCGTGGCCGCGCTGAGCGCACCCAGCAGGCAGCTGACGGCATCGGTCCAGGACGTGACCACCGGTCGCTTCGGACCGCTCATGCCCCACCGGGTCCGCGCCGCCCTGGCACTCTCCTACCTGGACCCGCAAGCGGCCACCAGGGTGGACGGCGAGCTGCGCGAGCTCTTCAAGCCCGAGTCCCGAAGGCTGCAGGCGCGATTCGAGATCCTGGAGGATCGCCCACCGTTTCGCAGAAGCGCGGGCAATCCGCTGGTCTCGGTGCTCGGCTCGATCTGCGAGCGGTGGAAGCTGCCCTTTGGCACCGACACCAGCCTGATGCCGTCAGCGGCCGGCCTGGTGCCGGAAAGGATCCCTACCCTTTGCGGACTCGCTCCTCGCGGTCGCGACATCTTCACCCCTTCCGAAGCGATATCCCGCGGCGAGCTGCTGCAGCGAGCGCTGGTGCTCGCTCTTCTCCTGGATGGTTTCCAGGCGGATAACGCGTGATCCTGCCGGTCTTGGTAACCGTCCCCCACGGCGGCAGCGAGCTGCCGCCCGAGGCGGCCTCGTGCCTGCTCACTCCCCAGCAGATAGCGCTCGACGGGGATACCTGGTCGCGCGAGCTATACGCTTTTAGCGATCAGGTCAGCGCCTGCCTAGATACCCGTATCCCCCGGGCGGTAGTAGACCTCAACCGAGCCCCGGACGACCTGCCGCCTGCTAATCCCGACGGCGTGGTCAAGACCCGGACCGTGAACGGAAACCAGGTCTGGCCCGACGCCAAAGGACCGGGATCGGAGCTTACTCGTCTACTACTCGAGCGCTATCACGCGCCCTGGCATCGGGCGGTTACCGTTGCCGCCGCCGCGCCCGGGCTGGCACTGGGTCTCGACTGCCACACCATGCTCGCCACGGGGCCGCCGGGACACCCGCTCGCCGGAAAATCAAGGCCGCTGGTCTGCCTGAGCAACCGGGGAGACCAGAACGGCGCCGACGAGGGGGAACCGCTGACCGCGCCGGCCGACCTGTTGCTACTGCTTCGCGACAACCTCGCCCTTGTTCTGCGAGAAGAGGACGTGGAGATCGATATCGAGGAGCCGCGCTTCCGGCTCAACCATCCTTTCCGCGGCGGTTACATCTGCCGCTGCCACTCGGCCGCGACCGCCCTGCCCTGGATCCAGCTCGAGCTATCCCGCGCGCTCTATCTTCGGCCGGGCTTCGAGCCTACCCCCTGCTCCATCGATACCCGGCGCCTGTTCGACCTCCGGCAGAAGATTATCGAGGCGCTCCGCCGGACGATATGAGCGAGGGCCGTTCTTTATTACGAAAAAGAGAAGCATACGGAAGGTCGCCGATGAACGCGTCACCATCGTCCTGGGAGAAGCTCGGAGAGCTGATCGCTGCCGAAGGCAGGGAAGCCTTGACGAAATACATCGATACGCTCAGCCCTTCCGAAACCGCCAGGGCCATCTCTCGATTGACGGAGCAGCAGCGGCTTCGTCTGTTCGGCCTTCTCAGGCCGGAAGACGCCGCGGACGTCATAGAAGACATCCCCGAAGCCCAGGCCGCGGAGATCGTGGAGGAGATGCCGTCGGATCAGGCCGCGGCCATCATGGAGGAGTTGCCCAGCGATCACATCGTAGACGTACTGGGCGAAATCGGCGAGGAGGCGAGTCGAGCGATTCTGGCGAAAATGAGCCGCAAAGAGGCCCGGGAAGCGAGGATGTTGCTGGAGTACGACCCGGATCGTGCAGGCGGGCTAATGATCTCCGAGTTCCTCGCCTACGAGAGTCATAAGACCATTCAAGACGTACTCGAAGACTTGAAAGCCAAGCGTGGCGAGTACGCCGATTATCACGTGCAGTACATGTATGTCGTAGATCGAAAGAACAGGCTGGCCGGCGTGCTTCGCATGCACGACCTGCTCTTCCCCTCCAAAGATACCAGGCTCGATCGGGTAATGATCGCTTCGCCCCTCAGCGTGCCGGAAAACGCCTCGCTGAACGATCTGCGGAACTTCTTCGAGAAACACCATCTATTCGGCGCGCCGGTCGTGGACGGCGAGCGAAGATTGATCGGCGTGGTGAATCAACGTCGACGGCGTGGGCGACGCGGAGACCTTCAAGGAGATCGGCGACCAGTTCGGCCTGCACCCGTTGGCGCTGGAGGACGCCGTCAATCTCCGGCAACGCGCCAAGACCGAGGACTACGACGATCATGCCTACATCGTGCTCCAGATGCCTCCGGAAAAGGACGAAGCCCCCTTCGAACAGGTGAGCGTCTTCCTGGGCGCCGACTTCGTGATCACGGTCCAGGAGAAACCGGGGGACTGCCTGGAAGCGGTACGCCACCGAATCAGCAACGCGCACGGTCGCATCCGCCGCAGCGGCGCGGACCACCTGGCCTACACGGTGATCGACGCCGTCATCGACCGGTACTTCCCGCTCATCGAGCAGATCAACACCCGGCTGGAGACGCTCGAGGAACAGGTGATCCGGTCGCCGGACGACGAGACCGTTACGGAGATCCACGCCATCCGGCACGAGCTGCAGGCGCTCAGGCGCGTGCTCTCCGCCACGCGCGAGGCCATCGGCCTGCTGGCGCGCGGGGAATACGTGTCGGTAAGCGAGGAGACGCGGGTATTCCTGCGCGACTGCCAGGACCATACCGCGCAGCTGCTGGACGCCATAGAGGCCTGCCGCGAGCTGAGCGCCAACCTCATGGACCTGCACCTGTCCGGGGTGAGCAACCGGATGAACGAGGTGATGAAGGTGTTGACCCTGATCGCGACCATCTTCATCCCCCTGAGCTTCATCGCCGGGGTGTACGGGATGAACTTCGACCGCTCCTCCTCGCCCTGGAACATGCCCGAGCTAGGCTGGAGCCTGGGCTACCCTTTTGCCCTCGGCTTGATGCTGGCCACCGCCGTGAGCTTCCTGATCTTTTTCCGCCGCACCGGATGTAGTTGCGCTCGTAGTCGAGCGACTCCTTGAGCTCGATGAAGCCCAGGACGCGGACGGCGGGCATGAAGGCTATCCGCGTGACCGGAAAGCGCGGCCCGGACTCGTCGACCCGTGCCTCTTCCGTGAACTCCTTCGACGTCGACTGGTTGCCTTCGCCCTGGCCCGCCTCTTCCGTGGCCGGTATCCAGCTGATGTCCAACAGGAGCGACCGCGGTTTTCAGCAAGCCGTTCGATATCGACGACCTGCGCATAGCGGTGGCCTATTTTCTCGACGGTTAGGACTCACCGTAAAAAAATTGAACGAGACGATACCGGGCGCGTCGGACGAATTGTCACGATCGAAAGACATCGGCAATTTCTTGAGGTATTCTTCTTGTTACGTCCGCCTTGCTTTCGAGGCGGAGAGGGCGTCGCGGTACGGCAACGGTACCGCGGCAGGAAATTGGTCTTCTTCGGGCTCGCCGGGAGGCTGCTTTTGTCCCGGCAAGCTCGAGGCCAGGGGAAGCGAAGATGCGCTCTAGTCCGCCCCAGTTCTGTTTATTGAGTCTCGTTTTCTTGTTGGTCGGGTCGAATTGTACGGCCATCAGCGACTTCGGCGAATACGAATTCGGACCGGAACAGTCTGATGCCGGCCTCGGCGGTAGCGGGCAGGGGGGAGCCGATGACGGGAGCAGCGCTGGCGCCGGGGGCCGCGGAGGAGCGGGGGCGAGCGGCGAAAGCGGGGTTAGCGGAGCGGAGAGCGGCTTTGACGGAGGCGGGAGCGAAGACGCCGGACAGTCGGATGCCGATGCGGATGTCGGTCCGGGAAAGTTAGGAGACGACTGCGACGATGACAACCCGTGCGAAGCGGGCCTGTTTTGTAACGCGTTCGAACATTGCGTCGATGTCCTGTGTAACGCGACTGACGCGGACGGCGACGGCGTCTGCGACCCGGACGACGTCTGCGAACAAGGAGACGACACGCTGGACACGGACGAAGACGGCCAACCCGACGACTGCGATCCCTGCCCGGACGACGATCTCGACGACCGGGACAGCGACGGCGTGTGTGATTCCGAGGACAACTGCCCCGACGACGACAATCCGCAGCAGACCGATATCGACGAGGATGGACAGGGGGACGAGTGCGACGACGACGACGACGGAGACGATGTGGCGGATACTGACGACAACTGCCCGTCGGTGGCTAACGAGAACCAGCAGGACGAGGACGGGGACGGGGACGGGGATAGCTGCGATGCGGACGACGACAACGACACGGTGGTCGACACCGCCGATAGCCACCCTCTCGACCCCAACCGCTGCGTCGACGCCGACAGCGATGCCTGTGACGATTGCTCGGTGACGGGCGGCCCGCCCGACAGTGGCAACGACGGGACGGATACCGATACCGATGGCGTCTGCAACGCCTCGGATCCGTGCCCCGACGACAATCCGGACGATTCGGACGGCGATGGCGTTTGCGAGTCGAACGATAGTTGCCCGGGACACGACGACAACCAGCAAAGCGACAGCGATGGCATCCCGGATGGCTGCGATGTCTGCCCGTACGACGATCCGGATGACTCCGACTCCGACGCAGTCTGTGACTCGGATGACCTGTGCCCGGGGTACGATGACGGTCAGGATACAGACAGCGACGCAATCCCCGACGGCTGCGATGCTTGCCCGGGTCACAACGACGCTCTCGACGGCGACGGCGACGACGTGCCCGACGGCTGCGATGCTTGCCCGGGTCACAACGACGCTCTCGACGGCGACGGCG
>CAYVFC010000002.1:120783-141412 GCA_964450715.1 uncultured Sandaracinaceae bacterium
ACGACGTGCCCGACGGCTGCGACGCATGCGACGGCCACGACGATACGTTCGATACCGACGGTGACGGCGTGCCCAACGGCTGCGACCTCTGCCACGGGTACGACGATTCCGAGGACGGGAATAGCAACGGCGTTCCGGACGACTGCGAACGGATCGAGCAGATCGTCATCGACAACAAGCAGGTCGACGGCAACTACTGGCGCGGCTGGTACGTCATCGACGGATCGACCGCGCACGTTTCCACCAACGACAACACCATCACCGGCAGCTACCGTTCGGGTTCCAACAGTTACTTCGTATTCGACCTGAGCGACCTGAGCGGCCTGAGCGGCATCATCCTATCGGTGACGCTCGAGCTGGAACACGAGTACTACAGCGGCGATGCCACCGAAACGTTCTCGGTCTGGGACGTAAGCACCGATTCGGCGACGCTGGAGGCCGACGGTTATAGCGAGCCCATCTACTACGACCTGATGACCGGCAATCTCTACCACCCGGGCACCGTGCTCTCGAGCGCCACGCTCGGCACGGTGTTGAGCGTCGAGCTCAACGAGCAGGCGGTGGCGGACGTACAGGCTGCGCTGGGCGGAGACTTTGCCGTCGGCGTCCATTCCGAGTCCGAGCCGGGAACCTTTCGCTTCAGCAACGGTAGCGAGGTGCGCAACAACCGGCTGATCATCGACTACCTTCCCACTCAGCAGACCATCATCGACAACAAGCAGGTCGACGGCAACTACTGGCGCGGCTGGTACGTCATCGACGGATCGACCGCGCACGTTTCCACCAACGACAACACCATCACCGGCAGCTACCGTTCGGGTTCCAACAGTTACTTCGTATTCGACCTGAGCGACCTGAGCGGCCTGAGCGGCATCATCCTATCGGTGACGCTCGAGCTGGAACACGAGTACTACAGCGGCGATGCCACCGAAACGTTCTCGGTCTGGGACGTAAGCACCGATTCGGCGACGCTGGAGGCCGACGGTTATAGCGAGCCCATCTATTACGACCTGATGACCGGCAATCTCTACCACCCGGGTACCGTGCTTTCGAGCGCCACGCTCGGCACGGTGCTGAGCGTCGAGCTCAACGAGCAGGCGGTGACGGACGTGCAGGCCTCGGTCGGCGGAGACTTCTCCGTCGGCGTGCATTCGGAGTCCGAGCCCGGAACCTTCCGCTTCAGCAACGGTAGCGAGGTGCGCAACAACAGGTTGATCGTCGTACACACTCCTTGACGGCGCCTGGCGGCCAGGGAAGCCACCAGGTGATCGAGGAGGAACAACGACGCAGATGGGGCCGTCCCGATCGAGAGGCTGCTGAAAGGGTTTATGAGACCGGCTCTAATCTGACCGACTTCGCCGACCTCCTCCACCGGGCCGCCGAGACCATCCGCTACGGCCGCCTGGAGCGCTTCTCGGCCCAGTGGCGCGAAAAGTGGCGCGAAAACATGGCCCAGGCCTGCGAGCCGGCCGCGGAAGCCGTCCATAATTACTTGGAAGGCTTCTCGGACGGCGTGCCCTCGTACCGCTCCACCACCACGGTAGCTCCCCTCGCCGCCGTCCGGGTGCCGGTAGTCGCTGATGCTGGAGCCGCCCGAGGCGATGGCCCGGCGCGTAACCCGCGAATTATCCGTACTGCAAGCTGGTTTTTCGGGCTATCGTATAAGAGGGCGAGCACACCCAGGGGCATGGGATGCGGCGGGCACCCCCGTGCCTTGTGCACGAACCGGGCCCGGTATCGGCCATGTCTTCTCGCGTACTTGCGCGCCCAAGGTGCCGGAACCGCCGCCAGGCTTCTGCCGGCCGCCAGGCATCCGCACACCCTGAGCACTGCGAACGCCTCTCGGCCCCGGTCGTCCATTCGGCACCTCGGGCCAGCCGCTTCGGTTTCATCCGCCGCTCCTGGCGCGCTCCGCTTCGTTCTTGGTACCTGACCGGCTAAAGACCGGCTATAGACCGGCTATAGCTATATGCCTTCCTCAAGTAAATCGTACCAGCCCTATATATGAGATTATACGAGGCCGACGAGCCGGGCGTGCCGACCCTGCAGCTCGACCGGCCGCTGCTCCGTTCCCTGGTGCTAGCCGAGACACTTGCCCTGGACCTCTTGATCGAACGGTTGCCCGTACCCGGGAACGCCTCCGGCCTGGGCAGGCTGCTACCCGAGGCGTGCGATATCACCGAGCACTGGGAGACCAAGCTCGAGGCCATGCTGCAGTACGAATCGCAGATTCGCTCGCACCTGTTGGATCGAGAGGTGCTGGAGCGCGAATTCCGGGCCTACTCCGGGCGTATCGGAGCCCCGCCCGGGCGGTTGCTGGAGCGCTACTGGAGGACCGGGCCGAAACCGCGCCCTGGGATCTCGGCCGGCTGGCGGGATGTACCGACATCACCGGCAACCTGACCATCTCCAACACCACCGGTGTTTTCGATTTATCGGGGCTGGGGACCATCGTTTCCATCTGGGGCGATCTGCTGATCACGGACAACGCGGTACTTAAAGACTTCACCGGGCTGGATCGCCTCGAGACCGTCAAGGGTAAGGTTCGGATCGCCGGCAACCTCAAGCTGGAGAAACTCGAAGGGCTCGGCGAACTCACCTCGGTGGAAGGCAACCTGGAAATCGACGACAACGACCAGCTCGTCGACCTAGCAGGATTGGGCAAGCTGGCCACGATCGAGGGAAACCTGATCATCAAGAATCACCCGGGGCTGATCGATCTGGACGAGCTCGCCGGTGTCTCCACCTTCGGACCCGCGGTCCACTTGCGAAACAACTACAAGCTAGAGTCCATCTCCGGTCTCGTTGGCGTTACCTCCCTGGATATCCTGTGCATCGCCTATAACCCTCTGCTTCCCAACTGCGCGGTCCAAGAACTCATGACGCGGACTGGGGTCAACATATCGAACGTTTGCATCCGTCAGAATCTCTCCGACGATTGCCCCGGTATCGATTTCTGTCCCACATCCTGTCCGTAGTATGCCGACAGACTTACGAGTGTCGAGCCGGGACGACAAAGTGAAGAAGGCGGAACGAGTTTTTCACGTTTAAACACACGGTCGGAGGGCTAAAATTGGTGGGCCGGAAGGTTAGCAGAGGGAACGGAATTGCGGACACGCCCGTAAACGGCAACGCTTTCGTCCAGTACGTCTGAGAAAACGAATGGGCATCACCCCCGCATTGACGACTCAGCGTATACGCGATATTAGCGCCCTCTCCAACTGCGTTTCGAATTCAGCCTACCCCTAGGCAAGTATTTTTAAGTTCCGGATTCCTTTTGGGATACCCACAAAAACCACCTTCGTCAGAAACACATAAACGAGCAAACTCCTTGACTTTGTGCAGACGCTCTGCGATTCCTCCGTCATTACACCCATAGTTCTTCGCGATACGATGCGCGAAAAAACAAGCCGTTAAACAGGCAGCATTCGATTCCGGCGCCAACTAAACCTTCGTTATACGTCATACGTCTTCCTTCAATCGTTACCGGTAAAAAACATGCATCGAGGTGTTGAAGTACCAGTTCGCTAATAAGTTGGTTAAGGAGAAGTATCCGATGGCTGAGCCGTTCATCTGCTACCTCAGGGGTCACCTCTCGCACCTGAAGGGCAACGATGAAGGAGCGGTAAGGCTGCTTCGCGAGTCGGTAAAACGATTTGAAGCAAAGTGCGTAACCGGGAAGCTGGCTGGTAACCCCGGCATGTAGATGCCCCCTGAAAATCCTGGCACGCTCCACCGCACTTTTCTAAATGTGGTTGCCTTTTCTCAAAAATGAGCAGATTGAACGGTCCTGACGATCCGGCCCTCCCTATTGTAAAGCGGTTTGTTCCGACACTGAAACGTTAGATGCCTCGCCGGGGCGTACTGGCCGGAGACGAAGAGGTTGTACCAGTAGGCGGATGGTATGGATTTTGTCGACGGTGGCGTTAGTTTTGATAGCGCTTTTACCGGCCTGTTTTCTTGTCCACGGCAAACCTGAATCAGACGACGACGGTTCGGGCGGCAAGGTCGATGCCGGCGCCGGTAACGGCGGCGAAAGCGGGGCGGGCGGTTCCGGTGAAGCCGGCGCTGGCGGCGTAGACGGCGAAGCCGGTGGCGACGGAGGCGAGGGCGGTACAATTTTCCCACGATCGCCCCTCCGCCCCGCGTTCAACCTTGCCCTCTCCTAGACACCATCTGCCCGTTCATCTACGATCGATCTCGTAAAACCAGCTTTGTTTGTCTTACCCGCGGAGAGCGCTAACTTGGTAACCCCGGAAAGGATTTCAATGTACATTTTACTGCTTGCTTTGATCGTGGCCGGCGGGTGCGGTTCCGCGAATTCATCTGGTGATGGACACGACGGATCAGTCGATCCAAGTGGCCAGAACGGAGGCCTGTTCCCCCCTCAAAAGGCTTCGTGTGACGCCGCCGGCGGCGAACTGGTCGATTGTGCCTTTTTTTATCAACACGAATCGCCCATGTTCAAATGCACGGACGCGTCGTTCGAATGGGATGATCTCAGGCTTGAATGCGTTGTTATCGAAAAATCCGACCTCTCTGCATACGAGCTGTGCGGCATGACCGGCGGGACCCGGATTCAGTGTGGGACGCAACATAGTCAAGAATGCGTTGATAGATCGATAAATAACGGAACTACCTACTACAATTGTAGCTGTCCCGATCAACGTACCTTTGATCTTGATGAAGGTTGCGGCGGAGAGCTGTTAATCGGTCAGTGCAATACGGACGCGTACTGCGAGTCCAATAAGCAGCGTCTATGTAACGCGACCGACGGCTATGGGTCGATTTGTCTGCAAAGGCCCGTGGAATGCAGATATCATGTTTGCGCTGTAAAGTGACCGCTTATATGGTTAGCGTGAAGGAGCGTGAAGGACAAATAAACCTGGATTTCCAAAATCGAGCGTAGAAAAACGAACAGGTGTTGTCGAGCAGAGGGCGGGGTTGAACGCGGAACACAGCCGCGATCGAGGGGTAGTCGGCGAGTCGTGGCGGCCGGAGCCGGCGTCCCGGGCGAAACGCAGCGAGTTGCGGGCGCAGCGGTGCGTCGCAGCCTACGGCCCGTGGTCCGCTCTGATTCGAACCGCTCAACCTAACGGAAGCAGCAGCCCGTGGTCCGCTCTGGTTCGATCCGCTCAACCTAACGGAAGCAGCAACTGGCCGGGCGGAACCGGCACGGGCCTCGGGGGGGGCGGCATGGGACCCAGCCCGGCTCGGGCCAGGCCCTTGCGGATCTCGGCTTCGGTGGTGGCCATTTCGAGCAGACGCATCCTGGCCGAGCAGCAGGGGCATACGGTCACGTCCACGGCGAAGGTTCTGCGCAGCAACTCGGCCCAGGCCCGGCGGCCCGGCGAGGCCCGGGGCGCGTCGTTGGCCGGCCGGGCGCCGAGCAGGCGCAGGTAGTTGTCGAGCGTGAACAGCTGCAGCTGCCGCGGCTCGGCAGCGGTGTTGCCGGCGGTGTTGCCGCTGCCGGGCACTACCCGCGGGCGAAGCAGGGCGTTGGGCCCGAATACGCCGTGGAAACGGATGAGGTTGAAGTAGGGCGGCGGCACCAGCGCGCAGAGCCGGGCGATGAAGTCCAGGGGGTCGAGCACGATGGCTCTGGTGCCATCGGACACGAAGGCGCCGATGACATCGGCGTACAGCTGGCGGTCGTAGCCCATCGGGGTACGCAACTCGAAGGGCAAGCTGCAGACCCACTGGCGAATCGGCACCTGGGGCAACACGTGGTCGACCAGGTGCGCGGCGGTGTCGTTCATGCGCCTGCCCGTGCACGAGGGGCAGACTGCGCGGCCCTTGCAGGAGAAGGCCACCAGGCGCTCGAAGCCGCACCGGGGGCAGGCTACGCGCGCATAGCCGCGCTCGAGGAAGGACGGCCAGTGCCCGACCAGCACTCGGTGAAGCGCCGTGTGCTCGGGCTGGCGACGCTGGTAGGTGTCAAGAACGGCAACAAGCGGGTGAGCACGGGTCGCGGCATGGGATGCGGAGGGCATCGCCGCGCCTCGTGCACGAAGCGGGCCTGCTCCCCGGTCCATTGTTTTCGCCTACTTGCGCGCCCAGGGTGCCAGTGACCGCCGCCAGCCGGCTGGCGGCCGCCGGGCATTCGAACGCTTCGAACTCCCCGAACCCTCCGAACTCCCCGAGCACGCCGAGCACTCTGCTCCGGCCGTCCGAAGCTCCGGGCCAGCCGCTGGCAAGGTCGTTACCTCGGCCGGCAGTTGTCCCTTTGGGGCCCGAGCTTTCCCCGGGAGGCCCGAGCTGTCCCCGGGAGGCCCGAGCGGTACCTTTTGGGCTCGAGCTGTCCCCGGGGTGGAAGCGATCTCAAGTAAGCGCGGTCTATACCGAGCTCGGCATAAGCCGCGTTGTCGTGTAGCGCCAAAGAATCGCACCTCCGCGCCCACACAGAACCGTACGTGAGCCTCTCGACTTATACCCAGCCGCCCGCGGTGTCACGCCGCCTTTCCACAAAACCAGCAACTCTGGCGATCGGTCAGCTACACGAGAAAGCCAGGCCGCTGCCTTGCGTTTCCGACGCCGAAACCGCTTGTACTTCTTGGTTGCCCAGCGGAGACGCCCCACCCGGACCGGACCTTTGCCGACTGGTTCGTCAGCGCCGACCAGGTGGTGCTGACCCGGGACTGGAGCGCCACCCTCCAGGTGCTCGCCGAGCGCCTGCCACCGCGCCCCCGGGTGGCCGTCCTTCCCTCGGCCACCATGCAGTACCACGCCTGACGGTTCCACCGTCGTCGACCTCGAGTGATATCTTCATTCCTCTATCCGTTACGCCTGAGCCAATCGAGTAGGTCGTCGTAGGCACCACCTTCGTTAGCGTATTGAGCGTATTTCTTTGCAGTATGTAGCCACATTTCCGTACTCGGTTTGATCGATTTCAGTGCCTGCTTCATGTCTGTCATGGTAATCGGCCTAGCACTCTGCGTTCTGAGCGCGTCGGCGAGAGCCATTTCGGCCCCGCTTTCGCGTAGATGTGCCAGATCGGCACCAGAAAACCGTCGCGTGTTCTTGGCGATCCAGTCTAAGTCAATCTTCTCTTGCGGCCGGTAACGCCCCGTGCTTCAGCGAAAGCGCGCGCGTGAACTCGGCCCCTTGCGCGTCGACCGGCCCCGCCAACGCCAGTATCGAGGCGAATACCGCGAACGCGATTCGTCCTGGATTCGGCATCGAGTGGAGCATAGTACGAAAGCGACCGCTCCATAAGTCTTCGTTGCCTCGGTTATCCACCGCATCTCTCGCCGGAGAGAAGATCTGGAAGGGCGCGACCAAGGAGCTGGCCGTTCAGCGCGGCTCATACCCCCGACGCCGGCTGTTCGTTCAGCATGAGGTATAGGCAGCGAGAGATCCCGGAATCGGTGTCCTGATAAAGGTGCATCGAGCCGCCCATACAGATTTGATAAGCAGTACAGGATGCGCAATCGTTCTTACGCGTCCATGAGCGATTACGCAGGATCTTGTACCCCTTATTCCACACGTCCAAGAAGCGGTCCTTCAAAATGTGTCCTTGAATGAAGGCATCCGACAGCTCGGGACAAGCTCCGATACGACCGTCGCACATGATCCCTCCGATGGTGATTCCGGCGTCGCACCTACACAGATACGGCCGGACCTCTCCTTCGTATCGGTCGCCCAGAAAACCCTCTTCCGACATCTCCGGAACCGGACGGTAGCCATCATTTCTTCCACCACTCGTGAAGTCGAGTAGCGTGTGCAAGTCCTTGCCATCCAGCAGGAGGTCCGGTCGGTTCGCCGCCCTCCCTACCGGCATCACCGGCGCCACTCGCCAGCGGGCGACTCTGATGCGAGCGATGTATCGGCGCAGCTCGTCCAGCAACGGCACCACCGGCTTGGTTACGGTGGAGATCACCTCCAGCACGCCGCGATACCCCTGCTCTTTCAGGTTATCGATAGCCCTTTCCGCCTTCGCTGCCGAGCCTCTTCCCCGCAGGGAGTCGTTGACAGCCGGCGGCGCATCCAGGCTCACGGATATGGACCCGATGCCGGACTCGACCACTTCCTTGGCCGTCTTCGTATCGAGTAGGGAGCCGTTCGTGACCATACCGAACGGAAAACCGAGCTCGCGCAGAGCGGCGAATATTCTGAACACATCCGGGTGCAGCAATGGTTCTCCGCCGGTTACGGCGATCATAACGCTTCCAGGATCAAAATCGCCGGCTATCTGGTGCAAGGCGCTCTTCCATTGCTCTCCGCTCAGTTCCGGAGACGCGTGGTTGATGGAGCAGTCGCTGCCACAGTAGGCACACCGGAAGTTGCACCGGCGGGTCAGCTCCAGATATAGATAGCGTAGCGGGTGCTCGCGGCACAGCTGTCGGCGCCTTCGCAGGTGCCGCTGCCAGCGTTTCGAGAGCCGGTTCGTCGAAATGCGCAACAAGAGTTCACTCCCTCTTCGCGGCCGTGAGGAGGCGTTCTAATCGCCCGCATCCTCCGGTCCCGGCAAGCAGGTCGGCCAGGTCGACCGGCAGGGAGGAGAGCCGATCTCGTAGTCCTCGTCGCAGTACCAATCACCGCCGTCGTGCCAATCCATGCAATCCTCGTCGGCTCGACAGGGTTGAGGACCGTACAGGCCCGCGCATCCACCATAGCCGTCGACGCCGGCTCCCCCCGCTGCCGCGCTCCCGCTTCTACCGCCCCCGCCGCCACCAACACCGGAACCTCCGTCCAATCCGTGCGTGCCTTCTGGCTCGCCGCCCGCAGTCACGTAGCAGCCTCCCATTGCCAATGCACAGCAGCCGGCCACGATCGCGTAGTCCCATACCCGCTTCGCGATCTCGGCAATCGCTCGCCCGAGTCGTGTCAAGCCGATCACCTTCATATGCGTCATTCTCCTCCGGTGCTTCCGGCGCTCGGATTACCGCCGTCCGGCGGTATCGGCGCGCAGGTCGGCCAACGATGGCACCCTTCCCCGCGATCCCTGTCGCAGTACCAGTCGCCACCGTCGTGCCAGTCCCTACAATCCTGGTCGGTCTGACACGCCGGCTGAGGACCATACAAACCGCCGCACCCGCCGGAACCTTCCGGATCTTCCGTATCGGTTCTGCAACCGCCGCCCATCGCCAGAGCACAATAGGCGGCGACCGCCGCGTAGTCCCACACGCGCCTCAGCATCGCAGTGATATTTCGCGTGATCGTATCCAGACGATAAATTCCCACAACTCACCCGCCTGCATTTCGCGTCTATCGCCCGCTCGGACCGTTACCTTCCATCGGCCCAGACGCGTTTTCATAATAGGTCAAAACGGATCCTTCAACAACCCGCCCGAGCTTCTCCACCTTGGTCGGAAGAAAGGCGGAAAGGCGTGATCGGGGAGTGCGTTCTTAAGCGAAGCCGTGCCGGGACTTCATCGAAACGATTGATTCCGAGCGCCCGAAAGAGAGTCCTTCCCTTCGCGGATAGCGAACACCCGGTTGCCGGCGCAGCGTCCGTCTCGACTCGTCTCTAACTAGTTCCCGGCTCAAAATGCCGGACCGAGCATCGCGCAGCGCGGCGGGCGCAGCTGCAAGGAGTGACGACGAGCGAATAGTGGGGCTATTTCGAGGAGGAACGACGCAGCAGATGCGCCCGCCCCGCAAGCGAGGCGACGGGAGTTGCATTTTGAGCCGGGAACTAACTATACGAGCCTTCAAGGATACAAAACACCGATCGCATCGCGGAGCTTGATGCCGTGGATACAGGCGCACTCGGCGCAATCGGCGCACCGTTCGATTCCGAGAGATGCGGCCTGCTTTTTACGGTCTACTCGGTTGCGCGGATCGAGATGCAGCAGCGCCAGCTTGACCCATAGATAGGGGCCGAAATGCGCGGCGGGTTGGAATCGGTAGTGCGGGCAGGTGGCGTTGCAGGCCAGGCACTCGGTACACGGCAACAGCTTGCGCCTCGCCTCGTGTACCGCCAGCACCTGGGGCTCGGCGAGCTCCGGCTGTTCCGGAATGAATAGCCCGAGCTCTCGCAGCGAGTGAAAAAACACCTCTCGATCGATCACCAGATCGCGAATCAACGGCATCTTGCCCAGGGGGGCTATCTTCATACCGTCGCGAGCCTCGGTCAGGCAGGCCATCCTGGGCTTGCCATCCACCTCTACCGCGCACAGGCCGCACTTGTCGTAGCGGCAGCCGAAACGAAAGGCAAGCGTGGGATCAATCGTCTCGTATACGCTCATGAAGCTTTCCAGCAAGGTCGTGCGCTCCCCGGCCGCTACTTCGTAGTCGACCCAGCGCGGCTGCCGGTCGCGCCCGGGATGGAAACGCTGTATGGATATGGTGATATTTCGCTCCATCGGTCCCATACGCTCACCCCGCCTCTCTCAGCTCAACCCTGCACGCGCCGCGATCGAATGCGACGACGGTATTGCTGCCGGCGAACCGTTCGTCGCTGGCGGGAAAGTCGCTTCGCACATGAGCGCCGCGGGACTCCTCGCGAGCCAGCGCCGATAGGGCTATCGCCTCGGCGGTGGCGAGCATGAAGTCGAGCTCGAGGGCGTCGAGCGCCTCGCGGTTGTAGGCGTCGGTGGCGGCCAGGGACAGGTCCGTCGCGAAGACCTTCAGGCTCTGGATTTCGTCCAGCGCACCGGATAGCCCCTCACGGTGCCTTCGTGGGCCGACCCGTTCCCACATCAGCTTCTGAAGCCGTCTGGTCAGCTGCACCGGGCGATGCTCCCCGCTGCTGTTCAACAGAGCGCCGAGTCGTTGCCCAGCCTCGGTCGCTATCGCCTCATCGGCGAAACCTCGGCTCCGGGCCTCGAGCGCAGCGGTCTTGCCCGCACGCTTCCCGAAGACGACGATCTCGGTCAACGAGGTGGACCCCAGCCGGTTGCCGCCCATCACGCCGCCCTGGACCTGCCCGCAAGCGTAGAGCCCCCGTACGCGGCTGCGGCAATGCTCGTCGGTCCGGATACCTCCCATGAAGTAGTGTACCGAGGGCAACACATCCCACGGCTCCAGGAAGTCGGCCGCCCGCCGGCCGTAGGCTCGACGCAGCGGGCGTAAAAACTCGCCGGCCGCGGCCTTGACGGCCGTGGAGTAGAACTCTCCGATTTCCGAATCGATGTTGGGCTTAAGGTCGAGAAGCAACCCGCCGTGCTCGGTGGCGCCGCCCCTCTCTATCGCCTCCATCATGACGTTCGCCACCTCGGCGCGCGTCATGTTCATCATGTTATCGAGGACAAGATCTCCGCGGCAGTCGAGCAGTCTGCCGAAAGGACCCGCGATCACCGGTTCCCCCACCACGACTCCGATCAGGGAGCGAGGGTGGGTCAGGGCAAAGGGAATGAGCTGCACCTGCTCCATGTCCACCAGCTCGGCCCCGGCCTTCAACGCCAGGGCGTAGCCATCGCCCGCGACCGAGGGCTGGCAATCGGTATGGGGATAGAAAAGCGCGCCCGCTCCGCCGGTCGCGATGACGGTGGACCGAGCGACTACCGCCACCGGCCTACCGGTCTTCATCTGCAGGGCAACCGCTCCCGCGACCTCTCCGTCGTAGAGCAGCAGCTCGCTACAGACGGTATCCTCCAGCACCTCTATCGAGGAGCGAGCCGCTGCCGCGCGCAGCGCCTGACCCATCTGGATCCCGTAGCCGGGACCTCCGACCGCGCGCGGCGCGCTGTGCCCTCCCGGCGCCACCGGCATGCGCTTCATCTTTCCCTCGCCGTCGCGGTCGAAGATATGCCCGTAATCCTCGTAGGCAACAGTGGCCTGCATCGCTTCGCCGACCAGAACCCGCACCAGCTCGGGGTTGTTGAGGCGCGCCCCTCCCTCGATCATGTCGCGCGTGAACTGCTGCTCGGAGTCTCCCGCCTCCGTATCGACGCCCGTGCTCATTACCCCCAGCGACAGACGGGTATCGCCGTATCCCACCGGTTCCTTGGAGATGACGACGACGCTGGCGCCATTCTTCGCCGCCTCTACCGCCGCCGCCACCCCGGCGCCGCCCGATCCGACGACCAGAACATCCGTTTTCTTGACCAGCATATCTCCTTCGTTCGGCAGAGCTACCGGTGGATAGTACTGTTTCGACTCGCCCTTCGACAACCCCGCCACCCTTTCTTCCGACTGATAACCGGTCGCATCGACCGCGGGCTACCCGGTCGGATGCGCGAACCGCGCATACTTATCACGGTAGCTTCTCGGCGACATGCCGGTAACCCTACGGAACAAGCGCCGGAAGGAGTTGACGTCCTCGTAGCCTATCCGCAAGGTGATTTCGCCTATATTCTCCTGCGTCGTCTCCAGCCGCTTTTTCGCGCTCTCGATCCTCAGGTGTTGGAGATACGAAAGCGGGGTGTCGCCGGTAGCCTGCTTGAAGCGGCGCTTGAAATGGCGTTGACTGATCCCTACCCTTCGGGCGACCGCTTCCACGGAGATACCCTCGGCGAACCCTTCCTCCATCAACCGCTGAGCCACTCGCACCGCATCATCCTCGTGGTCCCTACAGAAGTCGTGAAGCATATAGGGAGCCTGGCTGGTACGCTCGGGGTCGATGAGCATACAACGGGAACACCTAGCCGCCAGCTCGGCATTTCCATATCGCTCTATGAAGTACAGACACATGTTGAAAAACGCCGTCGCCGCCCCGGTGGTCACCAGGCGTCGGTCTTCCACCAGGATGCGATCCGTTCGTAGATTCACCTCGGGGTGCAACCGCCGAAACATACCTTCGAAAAGCCAGTTGGTCGTGGCGTTTCTACCGTCCAGCAGCCCGGTCTTGGCCAGAAAGAAGGTCCCCGTACAGGTCGACACGAGGTATTCACCCCGATGGTAGCGCTCGCATAGCGAGTCGCAGAGTTGACGGATGCGCTCGTTCTCCAGGTCAAAGGGCGGAAGAAAAGCCGGCAACAGAACCACATCCGATTCACCCGACGATGCCAGAGAGCCCTGCGGATGGACAACGACTCCGCCGCTGGCCCCGACCGGTAGACCGTCGAGGGTGACGGTATTCAGATCGAAAACCGGTCTTTCCTGGCCCATACCCGCCCAGACGAAGTTAGCGGTGGTGAAGGCGTCTTGGCATCCGGCGAGCACGAAAGACGCGCAGTTCTCTTCTGCGAGCAGGGTAATACGAGCCATGGAAACTCCCGGAGGGACCGTGGCACAAATGGCCCGAAATAAGGCGTTTATGCCCCTTTTCCCCGCTCAGTTCAAGTTCTACCGTGGATTCGTGGTCGGACGAAACCCGTAGGAAAGGCGCGAAACGCCGAGTCCGTCGAATCGGAGAGAAGAGAAGCTCGATGCGCTTCAGAGGCGCGACAGGCATTCCAGGAAAGGAGAATTGATGATGGATCGGTATGCATTGCTGGTTGGCGGCAGCATGTTTGTCGGAGAAGGTATCTTGAAGTTTTTCGGTTTCCGATTCCTGGGCATGGATATGCCCTGTGGAGCGTCACTGATGATCGTAGGCTTTGGTCTGGGTCTATCTGCATATAAACAGCTCAAGAAGTAGCGTCATACCTGTTCTCCAGCGAACACACACCCGCGAGCATATACGACTCCAATCCACCGGAGGGCGAAGTATGGGACCATCTATTCGCACGATTGCGCTTGGCATCGATAACGCGTACCTGATCCATGACCGGAGTGTGGTTCTGATCGATGCAGGCCAATCCGGCCGGCCGAGCGCTTTTCTGAAGGGGTTGCGGTCGGCCGGCGTCGAACCTCGCGATATTCGATTGATCGTGTTGACTCACGCCCACTGGGATCACATCGGTCTGGCAGCCGAAATCAAGGAGATCACGGGCGCAAAAATCGTTCTGCACGGCAACGAGAAGGCGTGGCTGGAGCAAGCGACGAAATTCATGCCCCCTGGAGCGACACGATGGGGGACGGTTTTCGCTCGACTGCTCGAGCGATTGATGTTGCCCTTCGTCAGGATTCGTTCGACCCAGGTCGATATCGTACTAGATGACAGCGGTCTGTCGTTGCGCGATTACGGAATCGCCGGCGAGATCATCCATACCCCCGGCCATTCTCCCGGTTCCGTCAGCGTCGTACTCGATTCGGGCGACGCCTTCGTGGGCGATCTAGCCATGAGCGGGCTCCCGCTGCGTCTCTCACCGGGGTTACCCATCTTCGCCGAGGATCGTTCCGAGGTGATTCGAAGCTGGCAGAAGCTATTGGCCAGAAATATAAAAACCGTCTATCCGGCCCATGGGAAACCGTTCTCGGCAGACGCGATGCGGGCAGCGCTTTCGAATCCGTGGTGAGACGGAGGCCGCGCTCACGACTACCCAGATCTGGTCCCGACGGTCGACGTCCTTTACGTCGGTTCCCCGTCAGCCTGTCGCGCCCCCCTGTAGTGACCGGTGACGCTACCTGGAGTATAGTGCGGCGATGGACGCCTGCGTGGTTCGGCTCTGCCTCGCCGCTACGATTTGTCTGCTCTGCTGCCCGGCGCACGGGTGTGGATCGGATTCGGACGGAAACGGGGAGAGCCGACCCATCGTCGATGGCGGAGCGGCCAACGACACGACCGGACCCCGGGACACGGCGGGCGGTTTCGGAGACGGAGACGCTGGTGTCGACGCCGACGCCGATCCCGGGGTCGTTCCGAGCGCGGACGCGGGCATTGACGCGGGCGGTACGGCATCGCACTTGAGACGAATATCTTACGTGTACATCCGTCAATCGACGAACGCTCAGGTACACGGAAACATCGAATCGAAGCAAAGGCAGTATGCACTGGCTAAGCGCGCGACCTCGCTGGGTTGGTGTCCCGAGGCAGTAGAGATAGTCGATGAGGATCAAGGCAAGAGTGGGTCGAGTATACAAGAACGCTCCGGATTCACTCGACTTGCTCATGCCGTGGCGCAAGGGGTGGTTGGAGCGATTTTTGCGATGGAAGTGTCGAGGCTGGCTCGTTCATCGCAGGACTGGCAGCGTCTTCTGTCGCTATGCGCGGTAGCTCAGGTGATGGTGATCGACGAGCATACGGCCTACGACCCCAGTCATAATGATGACAAGCTATTGCTCGACCTGAAGGGTGCGATGTCCGAGCAGGAGTTACACTGGCTATCGCTACGTTTGGCCGGAGGACGCTTGAACAAGGCACGGCGCGGTGAAGCGTATATAACGCCCCCGACCGGATATATATGGGACGAACGGGGGCTAGAGTTGGACCCTGACGAATCGGTACAGAACGCGGTACGATTACTCTTCGAGCGATTCGAAGTAGAGCCCAGCGCTCGCGCTTTGCTCAGATGGGCACACCGGTCGCATTTTCTGATTCCGACCCGCCGACGAGGCACAGATGAAATAGTCTGTAAGCCACTGGGGAACGGCCGTCTAAATGATATGCTTCACAATCCGACATACGCCGGCACGTATACGTTCGGACGAAGGCCGACGAGCAAGCGACTTATCGATGGAGAAATTCGCACGGTCAAGACGCGCCTGGACGATCCGAACGATTGGCCTGTTCGGAACGACGATGCGCATCCAGCTTACATAACCTGGGAGACCTATATGAAAAACCAAGAGAAGCTTCGACAGAACAAAGCGCGAAAAAGGAGCGATGTCCGTGGAGCTCCTCGCGAAGGTCCATCATTGCTTGTGGGTGTGGCGTTATGTGGGCGATGCGGTCGCCGAATGAGCGTGCGGTACAGCGGTGGTTTCTCTCCAGGTTGGGATTATGCTTGCTACGGCGATATGAGCAAAGGACGAGACACGTGTTGGGGGTTGGCTGGAGCGCGGATCGATCAGGCCGTTGAGCAGCATTTTCTGCAGACCATGGTACCGAACGAGATCGATTTGACGCTCGCGGTAGAGCGCGAGATCGATAATCAGGCGGACTCTGTACAGAAGGCGTGGCGAACCCGCATCGAGCAGAGTCAGTACGAAGCACGTCGAGCGGAACGGCGCTATAAGGCAGTCGACCCGGACAATCGGGTGGTGGCGCGCACGCTTGAGAGCGAGTGGGAGCAACGGCTACGAGAACTGGAAAAGGTAGAGCAGCAGTATACAGAAGCTAGACGCCAACGGCGCGTTGAGCTGAACGCGCGTGACCGGCAGCGAATCAGAGAGCTTACCCGGGATCTTCCCACCGTATGGAAGGCCCGCACGACGAGTACGGCCGACCGCAAGGCGATGCTGCGTCTGGTAATCGAAGCAGTTGTCTTGCATCCGATCGATGTACCGAGACGCGCGACGAAAGTTTGTGTGCAATGGCATAGCGGAGTGGTCAGTGAGTTAGATGTGCCGCGTCCCTACGGTGGCGATTTGCGTAAACATTCCCCCGAAGCTCTGCAGCGCATCGTCGAACTGGTTGACGCAGAAAATCATGACGATGAGATTGCGCTGCAGCTCAACGCTGAAGGATATAGGACTGGTACCGGACTAATGTGGGAAGAAGAGTTGGTGCGAGCGGCAAGACGTAAGGCAGGCATCAAACTCGTGGTAGCTGACCGTCAACGCATGCCCTCACTTCCTCACCGATATCCCGACGGTCGGTACTCGGTGCCTGGTGTCATCGCGCAGTTCGGAGTGAGCGAGAACACGGTCCGAAAATGGATCAAGCGAGGCTTGGTCTGCGCATCACGCGCGGACTTTGGTACCCATCGAAATGCGTACTGGCTCGATATAGATGAAAGCACTGCCGAACGGCTCAAGGCCCAAAGCCGGGCGGCTGCCGCGAAGTTTCGCAAAGCGTGATAAACACCCATCTAATGGCAGAGGAGCCGAGTACGGCCGTAAGTAACGGACACTGGCGGAAAGGGCGGTGCATTGTGTCTAAACATTCTCGACCAGGTGCGCGGCGGTGTCGTTCATGCGCCTGCCCGTGCACGAGGGGCAGACCGCGCGGCCCTTGCAGGAGAATGCCACCAGGCGCTCGAAGCCGCACCGGGGGCAGGCTACGCGCGCATAGCCGTGCTCGAGCAGCCCACAGGTCAGATAGCTCTCGATCTCGCGCTTGACGAAATCGGGAAGACCGCCCGCTTGCTCGGCGCGCTCGAGGAAGGACGGCCAGTGCCCGACCAGCACTCGGTGAAGCGCCGTGTGCTCGGGCTGGCGACGCTGGTAGGTGTCAAGAACGGCAACAAGCGGGTGAGCACGGGTCGCGGCATGGGATGCGGAGGGCATCGCCGCGCCTCGTGCACGAAGCGGGCCTGCTCCCCGGTCCATTGTTTTCGCCTACTTGCGCGCCCAGGGTGCCAGTGACCGCCGCCAGCCGGCTGGCGGCCGCCGGGCATTCGAACGCTTCGAACTCCCCGAACCCTCCGAACTCCCCGAGCACGCCGAGCACTCTGCTCCGGCCGTCCGAAGCTCCGGGCCAGCCGCTGGCAAGGTCGTTACCTCGGCCGGCAGTTGTCCCTTTGGGGCCCGAGCTTTCCCCGGGAGGCCCGAGCTGTCCCCGGGAGGCCCGAGCGGTACCTTTTGGGCTCGAGCTGTCCCCGGGGTGGAAGCGATCTCAAGTAAGCGCGGTCTATACCGAGCTCGGCATAAGCCGCGTTGTCGTGTAGCGCCAAAGAATCGCACCTCCGCGCCCACACAGAACCGTACGTGAGCCTCTCGACTTATACCCAGCCGCCCGCGGTGTCACGCCGCCTTTCCACAAAACCAGCAACTCTGGCGATCGGTCAGCTACACGAGAAAGCCAGGCCGCTGCCTTGCGTTTCCGACGCCGAAACCGCTTGTACTTCTTGGTTGCCCAGCGGAGACGCCCCACCCGGACCGGACCTTTGCCGACTGGTTCGTCAGCGCCGACCAGGTGGTGCTGACCCGGGACTGGAGCGCCACCCTCCAGGTGCTCGCCGAGCGCCTGCCACCGCGCCCCCGGGTGGCCGTCCTTCCCTCGGCCACCATGCAGTACCACGCCTGACGGTTCCACCGTCGTCGACCTCGAGTGATATCTTCATTCCTCTATCCGTTACGCCTGAGCCAATCGAGTAGGTCGTCGTAGGCACCACCTTCGTTAGCGTATTGAGCGTATTTCTTTGCAGTATGTAGCCACATTTCCGTACTCGGTTTGATCGATTTCAGTGCCTGCTTCATGTCTGTCATGGTAATCGGCCTAGCACTCTGCGTTCTGAGCGCGTCGGCGAGAGCCATTTCGGCCCCGCTTTCGCGTAGATGTGCCAGATCGGCACCAGAAAACCGTCGCGTGTTCTTGGCGATCCAGTCTAAGTCAATCTTCTCTTGCGGCCGGTAACGCCCCGTGCTTCAGCGAAAGCGCGCGCGTGAACTCGGCCCCTTGCGCGTCGACCGGCCCCGCCAACGCCAGTATCGAGGCGAATACCGCGAACGCGATTCGTCCTGGATTCGGCATCGAGTGGAGCATAGTACGAAAGCGACCGCTCCATAAGTCTTCGTTGCCTCGGTTATCCACCGCATCTCTCGCCGGAGAGAAGATCTGGAAGGGCGCGACCAAGGAGCTGGCCGTTCAGCGCGGCTCATACCCCCGACGCCGGCTGTTCGTTCAGCATGAGGTATAGGCAGCGAGAGATCCCGGAATCGGTGTCCTGATAAAGGTGCATCGAGCCGCCCATACAGATTTGATAAGCAGTACAGGATGCGCAATCGTTCTTACGCGTCCATGAGCGATTACGCAGGATCTTGTACCCCTTATTCCACACGTCCAAGAAGCGGTCCTTCAAAATGTGTCCTTGAATGAAGGCATCCGACAGCTCGGGACAAGCTCCGATACGACCGTCGCACATGATCCCTCCGATGGTGATTCCGGCGTCGCACCTACACAGATACGGCCGGACCTCTCCTTCGTATCGGTCGCCCAGAAAACCCTCTTCCGACATCTCCGGAACCGGACGGTAGCCATCATTTCTTCCACCACTCGTGAAGTCGAGTAGCGTGTGCAAGTCCTTGCCATCCAGCAGGAGGTCCGGTCGGTTCGCCGCCCTCCCTACCGGCATCACCGGCGCCACTCGCCAGCGGGCGACTCTGATGCGAGCGATGTATCGGCGCAGCTCGTCCAGCAACGGCACCACCGGCTTGGTTACGGTGGAGATCACCTCCAGCACGCCGCGATACCCCTGCTCTTTCAGGTTATCGATAGCCCTTTCCGCCTTCGCTGCCGAGCCTCTTCCCCGCAGGGAGTCGTTGACAGCCGGCGGCGCATCCAGGCTCACGGATATGGACCCGATGCCGGACTCGACCACTTCCTTGGCCGTCTTCGTATCGAGTAGGGAGCCGTTCGTGACCATACCGAACGGAAAACCGAGCTCGCGCAGAGCGGCGAATATTCTGAACACATCCGGGTGCAGCAATGGTTCTCCGCCGGTTACGGCGATCATAACGCTTCCAGGATCAAAATCGCCGGCTATCTGGTGCAAGGCGCTCTTCCATTGCTCTCCGCTCAGTTCCGGAGACGCGTGGTTGATGGAGCAGTCGCTGCCACAGTAGGCACACCGGAAGTTGCACCGGCGGGTCAGCTCCAGATATAGATAGCGTAGCGGGTGCTCGCGGCACAGCTGTCGGCGCCTTCGCAGGTGCCGCTGCCAGCGTTTCGAGAGCCGGTTCGTCGAAATGCGCAACAAGAGTTCACTCCCTCTTCGCGGCCGTGAGGAGGCGTTCTAATCGCCCGCATCCTCCGGTCCCGGCAAGCAGGTCGGCCAGGTCGACCGGCAGGGAGGAGAGCCGATCTCGTAGTCCTCGTCGCAGTACCAATCACCGCCGTCGTGCCAATCCATGCAATCCTCGTCGGCTCGACAGGGTTGAGGACCGTACAGGCCCGCGCATCCACCATAGCCGTCGACGCCGGCTCCCCCCGCTGCCGCGCTCCCGCTTCTACCGCCCCCGCCGCCACCAACACCGGAACCTCCGTCCAATCCGTGCGTGCCTTCTGGCTCGCCGCCCGCAGTCACGTAGCAGCCTCCCATTGCCAATGCACAGCAGCCGGCCACGATCGCGTAGTCCCATACCCGCTTCGCGATCTCGGCAATCGCTCGCCCGAGTCGTGTCAAGCCGATCACCTTCATATGCGTCATTCTCCTCCGGTGCTTCCGGCGCTCGGATTACCGCCGTCCGGCGGTATCGGCGCGCAGGTCGGCCAACGATGGCACCCTTCCCCGCGATCCCTGTCGCAGTACCAGTCGCCACCGTCGTGCCAGTCCCTACAATCCTGGTCGGTCTGACACGCCGGCTGAGGACCATACAAACCGCCGCACCCGCCGGAACCTTCCGGATCTTCCGTATCGGTTCTGCAACCGCCGCCCATCGCCAGAGCACAATAGGCGGCGACCGCCGCGTAGTCCCACACGCGCCTCAGCATCGCAGTGATATTTCGCGTGATCGTATCCAGACGATAAATTCCCACAACTCACCCGCCTGCATTTCGCGTCTATCGCCCGCTCGGACCGTTACCTTCCATCGGCCCAGACGCGTTTTCATAATAGGTCAAAACGGATCCTTCAACAACCCGCCCGAGCTTCTCCACCTTGGTCGGAAGAAAGGCGGAAAGGCGTGATCGGGGAGTGCGTTCTTAAGCGAAGCCGTGCCGGGACTTCATCGAAACGATTGATTCCGAGCGCCCGAAAGAGAGTCCTTCCCTTCGCGGATAGCGAACACCCGGTTGCCGGCGCAGCGTCCGTCTCGACTCGTCTCTAACTAGTTCCCGGCTCAAAATGCCGGACCGAGCATCGCGCAGCGCGGCGGGCGC
>CAYVFC010000003.1:0-98771 GCA_964450715.1 uncultured Sandaracinaceae bacterium
TTGGCCGCGTCCGAGCCGGCCGCGGCCGAGTCCGCGCTGGCGTCGGTATCGCCGCCGCCGGTCCCGCCGTTGCCGCCGGCGTCACAAGCCATGGCCATCCCCAGCAGCAGTACCGGAAATAAAAGCGCTCTTTTCATCGTCTCCCTCCGGGTGCAGAGTATACGGCGATCTCGTCCGGCTGTCAGGCATCGCCCTACCGACTGAGGAAACGAAAAGGTGATTTCGACCGCGTTACGAAAAACGACCGTACGAATCGTTCTCGTATCCGTTGCCGCGACCCTCACCCTGCTGGCGGCAACCGCCGCGGCCCGGCAGTTCCAGGGCGTGAAGGTGGCGGAGAGCGTGGTGGTGCAGGGCAAGCGGCTCCGGCTCAACGGCGTCGGGCTGCTGGAAGCGACCGTCTTCAACATCGACATCTACGTGGCCGCTCTGTATCTGGAGAAGAGCAGCCGCGACGCGAGCGTGGTGATCGACGGCAAGCACCGCTGGTGCGTCATCACCCATTTCCTGCGGGACATCGGCGGCGGACAGCTGGCCGACGGCTGGAGGGAACGGTTGCAAGAGCGCGCCGGCCGGCAGCTGCCGAAGTTCGAGAAGCGCATCGCGCGGCTCTGTTCTCTTTTGCCCGACGTCAAGACCGGCGATCGACACGCCTTCATCTACACGCCGGATAAGGGGCTGGAGATCCGCGTCAACGGCAAGCGCCGGGGCGCCATCCCCGGGGCCGATTTCTGCCCGCTGGTGGCCAAGGCTTTCGTGGGCCCGGACGTCGATCAGGATCTCAGGCGAGCGCTGCTCAAGGGGTTTTGACCCTCAACAAGGTCAAGCCGCGCGCCCGTCAGTACATGATAAGCTCGTCAAAGTACCCGGTGGCGATCGTCGAGAACTCGTAGAGGTCGACCCGATCGATGTGACCCTCGGCGGCACTGTAGTAGAACTCCAGGCCGGTTCTCGCTTCGCTGCCGTCGACCCAGAAGTCGAAAGTCCTGTCCGAGTAGTTGATGTTGCGTAGCTCGATCTTGTACCAGGTATTCGCCGCGTAGGCCACGTCCGATATGCCGTGGGCCCAGTGGTACCCGCTCTGCCACAACGCCGTGTACATTACCACGTTGCCGTCCGGGGTTACCGGATCGGAATTGAAGGAGACGAAGGCCGAGTACTGGTAGGCCGCACTCGTGCGCACGAAGTAGCGGATGCTGGTCGGTTGCAGCGAGGACAAGGTGTGAAAGAGGCAGCTGAATTGGTCGCCCTGGGAATCGTCGTCGCGCAGCGAGTATGACGAGCCATTGGCGCCCAGCGCGCTGTCGACCGCCGGCGAGGCGCCGTCGACCACCTGCCAACCCTGGTAGTCGCCGCACTCGAAGTTCTCGCCGAACAGAGGGGGCGCAGGCGAGGCGATCCAGTCGCAGGCTAAAAAATCGGGACGGCTGCCGCGGGAACCGATGCGGTAGAAGGTCTCGGAGTTCTGATTGGAGGAGTCGATGCCCGTGACCGGCGTGTTGAACGAGCTGCCCGCGGGCAGGGCCGGGGCCGGCTGCTCGCCGCTCCAGGCGACGGCGTCCAGCAGGGTCTCGGCATTGCAGGGCTCGAACGCGCAAAGCATCAGTAGCCCTCCTCGCGCACCGGTAGCGGAAAGCGTCATTGCGTAGTCCGCATCGTTGCTCTCGCCGATCTTGACGCTTGCCCCCGGGGCCAGCGGCGCTATCGGGTCGATGCTGAGCGCATCGGTCGACCCGTCGCTGTCCAGGAAATGCAGGTGAACGCCGGTCAGATCGGCCGTGCAGACGCCCGAGGGGTTGTTCACCACCCCGTAGGCCTGGTCGCCGATGTGGTGCTCGACGAGCTGTAGCGATAGCACGCAGTCGGGTACGCAGACCGGCTCGGGTCCGCTCCAGGTCTCGTCCTGCTGGCAGGTGCGCCCCGCTTCCCTCATCAGCGTGCGGTCCGGGTCGCAGGAATAGGTAGCGGTCGCGCCAAAGCCTGTGCCCTCGGGCGTGGAGACCGATCCCCCGGAGGGAGCGGCGGGCGCGCCGCAGTCGACCGGCCTGCAAGTCGGCGTGGCGCCGCTCCAGGAGCCGTCCTCGCCGCACTCGCGGGTCGCATCTCCTTGCAGTGTGTATGCCGGATCACAACCAAATATGGCGCTGTCCCCGTACTCCGTGCCGTCGGGCGTATCCGCCGTGCCGTTTTCAGGAGCGGTCGGGCTGCCGCAGTCGACGATCTCGCACGACTCCCCGTCACCGGTATATCCGCTGGTGCACGAACAGGTCGCTCCGCTCCGGTCGGCCGAGCAGACCGCGTTGGCGTCGCAGCTCGACCCGACCTGGTCGCAATCGCAGGCGTCCGGTATCGAGTCGGAGTCCGTGTCCAGCGCGTCGTCGCCCGCCAGGCACGCGTCGTCCGCGTCGCACACACCATCGCCGTCGGAATCCGCGTCGCAGGCCCCGGCCTCCCCGCCCGAATCGATCCCCGGCTCGGTCGCGTCCGGCGTTCCATCGCCTCCGTCCAGGGGCTCGCCTCCGTCCCCGCTCCCGCCGGATCCGCCGTCCCCGCTCTCGCCGGCAACAGCGCCGTCTCCCGCGTCCGCCCCGGGGTTCGGGTGGTAGCCCTCGCGATCGCTGCCCGCCGAGCACCCGGCAGCCGCGAGCGCGAGACCGAGGTAAACGAGGTATCGGTGTGGCGGCCGGTCATCGTGCATGTTCGTCGCTCCCCTTCATACCCTCTTTTCTCGTCTCTAAACCGGTTCGCGATGCCGGATCTCCACTATATCTGATCGGAGGGGCTTGCCCGCCGGTTTTTCGACCTTAAATTGGCGGCATGTTCTTTATCGATCCCCTATGGTTATTGGTCAGTCTACCCGGTCTGGCCCTGAGCTTATGGGCCAGCTACAGGGTCAAATCCACCTTCAAGCGCTACAGCCAGGTGCCCAGCATGAGCGGCATGTCGGGAGCGGAAGCGGCCCGCGAGCTATTGCGCCGCAAGGGCATCACCGACGTGCGGGTAGAGCCCGTGCAGGGCTTTCTCTCCGACCACTACGACCCGGCGGCCCGCACCCTGGGCCTGTCGCCGGATGTCTTTCACGGCCGTTCGCTGGCCGCGCTGGGAGTGGCCGCGCACGAGGCCGGCCACGCCATCCAGGACGCCTCGGGTTACGCGCCGCTCAAGCTGCGCTCGCTGGTGGTCAAGCCCGCGGCCATCGGCTCCAACCTGGGCGTGATCATCGCTTCGCTGGGGCTATTCACCCAGGTGGGCGGCATGGTCTGGATCGGCATCGCGCTTTTCTCCGCCTTCGTGGCCTTTACCTTGGTCACCCTTCCGGTGGAGTTCAACGCCTCCAGCCGCGCGGTGGCCGCGCTGCGGCAGACCGGGGTGATCAGCGGGCGCGAGGCCGAGGGGGCTTCGGCCGTGCTGCGCGCCGCTGCGCTCACCTACGTGGCCGCCGCGGTGACCGCCATCCTGCAGCTGCTCTACCTTCTCTGGAGGGCCGGCTTCCTCGGGGGCAGCAGCGACGATTGAGGGGAAGAATAAAAAACGGAATACGGAACGCCCGCGAAAACCGGCAGCGTTTTCCGCTAGGTTTTTACCCCATCCCCTTTCTCTGCTGCGCGGTATACTCGTACGGTGACCCTGTTCGACGAGCTTACCGCGCTGGTCGGCGCGCTTGACGAGGCGAACATCGACTACGCGTTGGTGGGCGCGCTGGCGCTCGCGGTCTGGGGGGTGCCGAGGGCGACCAAGGATATCGACCTACTGGTACGCCCCGAAGCGCTCGACGACGCTCGGGCAGTGGCCAGGGTGCGGGGATTCACGCTCGAGGCGCAGCCGATGAGGTTCTCGGACGGTATGGAGCTGCGCCGGCTCACCAAGGTCGAATCCGACGGCGCGTACCTCACCCTCGACCTGATCCTAGTCGACGAGAACCTGCGGTCGGCGTGGGAGAGCCGTATGGCGCTCGAGTTCGGCGAGCGCAAGCTTCGCGTCATCTCGCGTGACGCATTGATCGCGATGAAGGCCGCCGCGAACCGGCCTCAAGATCTGGCCGATATCGCCAGCCTGCGGGAGCTCGATCGATGAGCGCATCCAGGCGACCGACAGGTGCAGAGGTCGAGGCGCGCATGCGCGAGGCCAGCCAGCGATCCGACCTCTACGACGGGCTGCGTCTGCATGCGAAGACCGGCATGAGCGCGGACGCGATCGCCGCGCGGCTGCGAGAAGCGTCGGATCTGAGAGCGCTCTGCCTGCGTCTCGGCTTGCTCGCTGGTCAGCGATTTCGGTGATTACGACTTCGAGGCCGAACAGCCCGAGGCGGGCAGCGGGGGTAGTCGGGGCGGTAGCGGCGGCGAGGGCGGTGCCGGCGCCGGCGGCGCCGGTGGCGAAGGCGGTTTTGACGGCGGCGGGATCGAGGACGCTTCAATGCCCGACGCCGAGCCGGACACGGGAGCGGGGGGGCAGCCGGGCGATGACTGCAGCTCCGACGCCCCCTGCGATGGTGATCTGTTCTGCAACGCTTTCGGCCACTGCGTCGATTTATCGTGCTCGGGCACCGACAGCGACGGGGACGGCGTTTGCGACCCGGACGATCTTCGTCCCGACGCCGACGATACGGTGGACGGCGACGGCGACTGCAATCCGGACGGGTGCGACAGCTGTCCGGACGACGATCCGGACGACACCGACAGCGACGGTGTCTGCGAGTCCGACGACAACTGCCCCGACGACCCCAATCCGCTGCAGATCGATACCGACGCGGACGAGCTGGGCAACGAGTGCGACGGCGATGACGACGGCGACGGCGTGACCGACGGAAGCGACAACTGCCCGCTGGTGGCCAACGCGGACCAGACCGACGCCACGCTGCTTTTCGTTCAGTCGGTAGAGTGGGCCGGCGGATTTTTATAGCCGCCAGCGAAGCTCAACGGCATCGGGTGGCCAGGCCTAGGTAGCGGCCGTTCTCCTCGATGATCAGCCCGTTGTCCTCGAGCCAGCGCAGGTTGGATTCGAGCTTCTCGGGTGAGGGTGTGGGCGCCTTCAGGCGCAGCGCGTGGGCTGCGATCTGCCGAGAGCTCCGGATCCGGTCGCAGTACAGGAAGATGTCCGCGATGAGACCGTCGAGGCGGATGGTCCGGGTGCCCGCGGCCCGGCGGTCGGTGATCTCCACGAAACCGGGGCCCTTGCGGTACCCGAGCAGCGGCGGACGACCGCTGCGGTGGCGCTCGCGCCAGGTGAGCACCAGCTCGGCGGTGGCCCTCACCCGTTCGGGGTCGACGCCCTTATCGGTTTCGCAGTCGAAGTAATAGGCGAACGATTCTGGATCGAGGCCGGGGTAGAGAAGCGCGTACTCGCCGAAGGGCCGCGCGGAGCGCAGGCCGTACCGCTCCGGATCGGTCAGATAAACGCTGTTTCTTACGAACAAAATAGGGCTCGGGGGGTAGCGGGGCGGCGCCAGGTGAAAGAGCAGCGGCAACAGCGCGTTCATCTTCCGGTATTGTTCCGGCCGCTCGCCGGGAACGCCCCAGAGCAGGTTGTAGTGCACCTGGATACCGTGCTCCGCGCACCATTTTAAGGCCTGTATGTTTTGCAGCGCGGTGGTCCCCTTGCCCATCAGCTTCAACAGCTCCGTGTTGAAGCTCTCGACACCGAACTGCACGTACCGCGCGCCGCTCAGCGCCAGATCTCGGATCTGGCTCTTCGGCAGGGTGGCGCGCAGCTCGCAGATGAAGGTGAAGTCGCAGTCGAGCCTGCGTAGCGGAGCCAGCGCGTCCCGCAAGACCGCCCGCGGCAGCAGGGTGTCGGTCAGGTGAAAACGCAGAACGCCGTGGGTCGAGGCGAGGGTCTCGATGTCCCGCTGGATCCTGCCCGCCGACTTGACCCGGTGGGGCAGGTTCTCCCGGTCCAGCCCGCAAAACCGGCAGCGGCGCTCGCCCTTTCCCCACCAGCAGCCGCGCGAGGTCTCGTAGGCCACTCCCTCCAGCGGTATCTCGCACCCCTGCTGGCGGCAGCGCCGCGCTTGATCGAAGTAGTCCGAGTAGTCCGGAAGATAATGCTCGTCCAGCGAAAGGCTCGGCGTCCGGCCCGGGTTGACCACCAGCTGGCCGTCGCGCCGCCAGCAGACGCCGGGTAAGGCGGAGAGGACCCGCCGCTCGCCGCGGCTCAAAGCGCGCACCAGCGGGGTGATCAGCTCCTCGCCCTCCCCCTGAACGCAGCAGTCGATCCAGGGAAAGGCCATCATGTAGCCGGGGCCCATCTCGCCCGAGAAGCAGAATCCGCCGAAGACGACCGGCTTGTGCGGGTATAGCTCCTTGATGCGCCGGGCCAGGGCCAGTGACGGTAGGGTCTGGTGAAAGGTGCAGGTGAAACCGATCAGATCGCTCTGGCGGACCTCGTCGCGAAGCGCCTCTTGCTCGATGAAACGCGGCACCAGGCTATCGCGGATATGCAACAGCTCGTCCGCAAAGGCTTCGTCCAGCGGCTCCCCCGGCCGAGCGTTTCCGGCCCCGTACCCGCTCGGGGCCGCCGGGAAACCGTGACGGGTGCGGTCGAGCAGAAGCTCGAGCCTCTCGCGGTCGCTTTCGGGATGCGAATCGTCCCCGGGAAACAGGCCGCGGTTGAAGAGCCATTCGGAGACGAACCGCAGGGCGATGTCGTGGACGATGCGCTCGTAGGTCTGTACGCCCAGCAGCGAGGCGAAACGCAGGTTGGCGTGAGAGGCGGCCGCCGCCACGCCGTCGGCCCTCAGCCGCGCCCCGAGCAGCCCCAGCGGTAGCGAGGGAATGCCGATCGGCGCCCAGGGCATGGTGACGAGCAGCACGGTTCCGGCGGGGGTCTGGTCCAACGATGCGCGCCTCGTGCAAGACGGATCCGAGCTTCCTCGGGCCATCCAAGGTACCACGCTGAAACCTTGCCTGGCCAGCGTCGCGACGGGGCCGGATCGGCGGCTCTATCCGCGATGGAAAGCGCTTGACCCGGCCTCGAAGGCGGATAGAAGTATTCAAATGGGAGTCGGGGTAGAGAGCTCGCACGTACTGATCTCCTCCAGGTGCGTAAACGATTGCGTTTTCTGCGCGGTAGCGAACAAGCGCAAGGCCGGGGCGCTGTCCAGCCGGGAGGAGATCCTCCGCTTCATGGAGAAGATGGCCACCGCCGGCGTCAAGCACCTGACCTTCTCCGGTGCCGGCGAGCCGACCCTGGACGAGCACTTCGAGGAATACCTCGACTATGCCCACCAGCTCGGCTTCCCGCGTATCCAGCTCTTCACCAACGGTCATGCCGTGTCGAGCGACAAGGTGCAGGCCTGGAAGCGATCCGGGCTCGGCCAGGTGCTGCTCTCGCTGCACGGCCTAGAGGGGGGGCACGACCGCAACGTGCGCCGACGAGGGTCGTTTAGAGAAGCCCTGCAGGCGCTCGATACCTTTCTGGCTGAGGGGCTTCAGGTCAACGTCAATACCTGCCTGACCCGCCATAACCTCGACGAGATAGCCGAGTTGTGCGCGCTGGTGGATCGCTATCCGGTCGGCCGCCACATGCTCTCCTTTCCCGAATGGCACGGCGCCTGTCTGGCCAATCCGGATCAGCTGCTCTGCTACCAGCAGGTCCGCGATCTCTGCGATGACGTCGACTTTTTCGCCTTCCCCAGGGTCGTCTTCGACAACACGCCCTTCTGCATCGCCCGGCACCGGACACGCGAGCTCAGCGGGCTGGGACCGGTGGTGCTGCTGGACGCCGATCAGGAGCACACGCTGGCCATGGGCGGCGGCAATCGCTATCTCGGGGCGTGCGAGAGCCATTCCTGTCCGGTCAGGCACCTATGCTGCGGATTCGACCCGGACTACATCGCGCATCACGGCTGGGGAGCCCTTCCCGGGCTGATCGAGGGCTTCTTCCGGCAGTTCGACTTCACCAGGTTGCGGCCGCTTCGTTCGGGCAGCGGCGGTTTCCGCCTCTCGCCGCCCCTGCGCCGCCCGGCGGCGCACCGAGCCGAGCCGGATACGGCCGGCGAGGGCATCTTCAACCTGATCCTCAAGCCGACCGCGCGCTGCAACGGTTCCTGCGCCTACTGCGCGGCCCGGAGCGAGGCCATTGCGTACGCAGATCTCTCGGTCGAGGATGCCGTCCGCATTTGCGGGACGGTGGCGCGAACCCTTCGCGAGCGGGGCGAGCGCCATCTGCAAATCGTCTGGCACGGCGGCGAGCCGCTTCTCATGGGTCGCGAGTTCTTCCGCGAGGTCTTGAGCTGGTGCCGGCAGAACCTCGAGGCGCCCCGCGTGAGCCACTCGGTGCAGTCCAACCTGCTTCTGCTGGACGAGCAGTGGATCGATCTCTTCGGTGCCTTCGACGTGCGGCTGAGCACCTCGGTCGAGCCGGTGGTCGAGGGGCTCCGGGTCTTCGCGGACGGTAGCGAGCAATTTCCGGGATGGTTCGAACGTTTCCGGCTGGCGATGCGCCGCGGCGTGAAGGTGGGGATCGTATATACCGTCACCGCTCACCACCTCGGACGGGAAGAGAAGATCTACAACTACTTTCGCAACCTGCTCGCCACCTACCGCTCTTGCAGCGGGGTCCGTTTCAGTCCCATATACGCCGCCGGTCGCGCGGGCGACGGGAGCCGTGCGCGTTTGCTGCTCACCGACCAGCAGTACGCCACCTTTCTCCAGGCGATGCAGGCTCTTTGGAGCACGGCCGGGCGGCGGCTCGCTTTCGAGCCCTTCCGCAGCCTCGCCGGAGGCCACCGCAACTCGTGCGCGCTTTTACCCGACTGCAGCCGCCACTTCCTGGCCGTGGACGGCCAGGGCCGCGTCTCGCCCTGCGGGCGTTTTCTCGATTCCCGCGTCTTCATCGGTTCTATATACGGCGACGATTTCCCGACCCTGCAACAGAAGGCCCGCGAGCTGCTTTTCGAGCAGCGGGCGCTCCGCCTGGCCGAGACCGAGTGCCAGGGCTGCCCCGACCTGGAGCGCTGCCACGGCGGCTGTCCCTACCTGGCCTACCTGTACGGCGGCGACGCCAGCCGCAAGGAGCCCTTCTGCGCCGCCCACCGCGCGCTGTTCGCCTCAACCCGCGGGTAGGGGGGATACCATTTAGTTACCCCCCTACGCGAAAGACGACGGGAAGGGTTTTTACGAACCGCCTCTGGTCACCTACCGACGCGCCCGACTACCGGGCGCTGGCCGGGCGCGGGAAGGCCGGGACCGGGCGGCGGGGGCTACCCGCGTGCCAACCCGCCCAGCTATCGAGACCCCGGGTTGGCGCGCGGGTCGAGCGCGGGTTGCGTCCGGCAGGGCAAGAGCCCGTACGGCCGGACAATGCAACCCGCGCGACCCCCGCCGCCCGGTGTCGGCCTTCCCGCGCCCCACCCGAAACGCAGGCAGCCCTGAAGCGATCAAGTCGTGCTAGTGTAGATGCCAACCCGGCGCCGCTTCGCGCCCTGCCACCAGACCATGCCCGACTTCCCCGAACAGATGATCGTGAGCGCGCCGCCGGGATTTCTCGAGCAGCAGAGCTGCCGGGTGATCCTCCGGCTCTTCGACGTCGGGCGCGACGCCGCCCGGCTGGCCGCGCCCTACGGAAAGCGCATCAGCCACATCGACATGAACGGCAAGACGCTGGCCTCATTACCGAGGCTGGATCTGCTGGCCGAGCACCGCATCCGGCTCTTTGTCTCGGACGCGGATATTCCCTTGATACACCGGATCTCGAAGACCGCGGTCAAGCACCGTCTGGTGCTCTTCGTCCAACCGGACGCTGGCGCCGCCCGACGGATCAACCTGCTGAGCGAGTTCGATATCCCCATGCACATCGATCCCGGCGCGGGCCCCGCGGCGGAGGGCGTGCTGCCGCAACTTCTCGAGTACTACCTGCATAACCCGCTGCTGAACGCCTCCATCGCGCCCTTCAACGCGCTGATGAAGCACGAGATCGAGGGCAAGGGGTATACCCTCTGGGATACGGAGTACGAAAAACCGGGTCGATACCTCTACCTATCCGCCGAGGGCGACATCTCGCTTTCGGGCAGGTTTCACCGAGCCGGGGTCGTCTTCGGCACCAGGTACGAGGCTTGGGAGCAAATCGCTGGGTCCGAGGCCTACCGGCGCCTGCTCGGATACCGGGACGCCATGTTTGAGAAGGGCGAGCCCTGTGCCTTCTGCGCCGGGTTCCGCTTCTGTCAGGGCTATCTGAAAGCGGTGGACGCGGACGCCGACTGCGAGCAGTGGCAGCGGGTGTTCGAGGGAATCGGGCTGGCGGTCGACCAGGCCAGGGGTATCATAAGGGACGGTTATGGAAAGCGTGCCCGGGACCGCGGCGGGAAACCGGCGTAAGAAGGTATTCTCCGTCGTCTTCATGCCCACGCTGGCGTGCAATTGCACCTGCGACTATTGCTTCCAGAACAAGACCGGCAGCCTGATGTCGGACCAGGTGCTGCACCGCTTTCTCGACGGCCTGCTCGATCATTGCGGGCAGGAGAACATCCGTGGCCTCAAGATCTTCTGGCAGGGCGGCGACGTGCTTACCCTCTCCCCGGAACGGGCGAGCCAGATCCTGGGGATCTTCCGCGAGCGGACGGCCGGTAGCGGCGTTGCGGTCAACCACTATATACAGACCAACCTGCTGGGCTATCACCAAGGCTGGAAGCAGATCCTGCGGGACAACTTCAAGGACAGGATCAGCTCCTCGCTGGACTATCCCAACCTGTATCGCCAGGGGCCCGGCATCGGCGTCGACGACTACTTCGACCGTTGGTTGCGGAAAAAGGAGCAGATCGAGAGCGACGGCTTTGGCGTGAGCGTGATCGCCCTGCCCAACGCGGAGACCCTCGAGCGAGGCGCCCAGGCCTTCTACGACTTCTACGGCAACACCGCCGGCATCAAGAGCCTGCAGGTCAACTTCCCCTTTCCCGGCATCGGCTCCGACTACCCGCGAGAGCTGTCGCTCGAGAAGTACTCGGACTTCCTGCTAGATCTGTACCGGATCTGGAAAGAGGACGGCAGGCGTATCCACCTCAGGCCCTTTGTGACCATCGAGCGCAAGAAGAAGACGCCGGCGGCCAGCACCTTCTGTATCTGGTCCTATTGTTGCGCCGACGACATCCTGGCCGTGGCGCCGGCAGGAGAGGTGGCGCAGTGCGACTGCTGGATCCTCTGCCTGAACGAGTTCCAGTACGGTACGGTGCGCGACGCGAGCATGCGGCAGCTGCTGGACTCGCCCAACCGACGGATCTTCTACCAGCGGGCGGAGAAGCTGGCGCTTCAGAGCGAGTGCGGGCAGTGCGTCTACTGGAGGCTCTGTCACGGCGGATGTCCGATCCGGGCCTATCGCTTCTCGGGCGAGTTCTTTGCCAAGGACCATTTTTGCGCCGTTTACCGGGCCTTGTTTGACACGATTAGCTGACTTCGATAGTCTGGTTCAAATTCAAGAGGTGCTCCATGGCTAAGAAGAGGGAACCTGAAGACGGGCGGAAGAACACCGTCGCGCGGGAGCCGGATCCCCGCGAAGCGCGCTGGCTCGATCGACGCAGCTTCCTGATGAGCGCGGGCAAGTACTCGGCTGCCGCGGCCGGTCTGCTCGCCGGCGCGCCGACCCTTTTCAGCGGCTGTTTTTTCGGCAAGAGCGACGACGACCAGAGCGATGCCAAGCCGATCGAGCGCTACCAGCAGGAGGCGGTGCCGGCGATCATGGACGCGGACACCGGAGCCTCGCTGTCCGATGGCGAGGATGCGGTCTACGAAATCTCCATCGAGCAAGCCGGCGACTACATGTTGACCGTCTCGTCCGAGAGCACCTTGCCGGAAGCAGACGCGGTACGGGCCTTTTTGCTCGAGGAAGACGGCGACGTGATCTGGTGGGAAGATATAAGGGCAGGTGCTACCTATACCGAAGGGTGGGAGGGCCTGCACTCGGGCATTTATTACCTGGTCATCGAGAGCCAGACCGACTCGGTCAAGGTCGTCTTCACCGTGACCGAGCAGAGCGGTAGCGGCGAGGGCGGCACGGGCGGTTCGGGCGAAGGGGGCACGGGCGGCACCGGCGAGGGCGGTAGCGGCGAGGGAGGCACCGGCGAAGGCGGTAGCGGCGAGGGAGGTACCGGCGAAGGGGGCACGGGCGAGGGCGGCAGCGGCGAGTGGGACGACTACTCGGACTGGGTCGACAGCGCCTGGACCAACAACACCTGGTCCGACAGCTCGGGCTGGAAGGATGCGGGCAGCGGCACCTGGGTGGCCTACTCGGATTCCTGGTACGCCGGCGAGTGGGACGACGGCTGGCTGAACTACGGCTACTACTGATCCCCCCTTGTCATTTCGACCGACCCTGTCATTTCGACCGAAGGGAGAAATCTCTTTTTCGATAGAGATCTCTCACGTACGTTCGAGATGACGCGCGCCACGGGCGTGCTGGCCCTGTTCGGCGCCATCATCGCCATGACGGCGCTGAACCGCGAGGTCGTCTCCATTTTACCTTTCGGGATCGAGGGCGACGGCCCGGGTTACATTTCCTATGCTGCCGCCCTCGGCGTGCACGGGTTCCGGGCGGTCGACCCCATGTGGCAGCCGGGCTACCCCTTTGCCCTGTGGCTGCTATCGCCGCTGTTCGCGGAGCCGTTCCGGGCCGGCGTGATGATCTCCCTGGTCGCCGGCCTGGGCTTTTTGGCTCTCTGCTACCTGCTGGTGGCCGAGCGCTTCTCCGCCCCGCTCGGCCTGCTCTCGGTCGCCCTCATCGCCAGCAGCGATCTGTTCGTCGTAAGCGCCTGCAGCGTCAACTCGGACATGACCTACGGCTGCCTGGCGCTGGGCAGCATCGCAGTGCTGTTTCGCGAGCGGATGCCCGCGGCCCGGCGCCTGGCCGTCGCCGGACTGCTGGCCGGCGCGGCCTATATGGTTCGACATCAGGCGCTTATGCTGCCGCTGCTCATGGCACTCGTCTTGCCGACGCTGCCGCGCGGCGAGCGCCTGAAGGCCGGCCTATGGGGCGCGCTCGCCTTTTCGCTGGCTGCCCTTCCCGTGCTCGTCGCCTACGCTCTGCGTTTCGGCAATCCCCTCTACAATGAGCACTACCTCAACCTGGCCGGCGCGGCCTACTTCGACGGCAATCTGAACCTGTTCTTTCACGGGGGGCACGCCGCGGCCTACGATTCGTGGGGCCAGGTACTGTCCGAGCGGCCGATGGCCATCGCGCGCTTTCTGGCGCTCAATTTTTGGCGGAGCTTCGCCGCGCTTCTTACCGAAACCCACGCGATACCCTTGCTCTGGGTCCCAGCCGTGGTGGGGATGGTGCGGATCAGGAGCGTCGACAGGCTCGTCCTGCTCGCCGCGCTGCTGCTCTGCCTTCTGTCCATGTCGACGGTTGCCACGCGGCCGCGCTACCTGCTGCTGGCGCTGCCGTTTTTCCTGCCCTTTGCGGTCGACGGCGCTGTTTGGGTTTATGGACGGGCGCGGGCGGCGATCGGGTGGAAGCTTCACGACGCCGTTCCGGCAGGTATCCTGCTGGCCGTTTTCGCGCTGCTGGCGGCGCGCGCCGGCCGGGAGGTGCTACGGGAAGAGGATCCGGTCTTCCGCGCGGCCGGGCTTTTACTCCGCGAGGCGACCGATCCGGGTGACCGAGCGCCGTTTCTCTCCATCTACCCCTTTCACGTGGGGTACTACGCCGAAAGGCGCGGCGTGTTCCTGCTCTCGCCCCGTTTCAACCGGCCGCCCTATTCGCTCGAGGCCGCGAACCGGGCGCTGCGCGCGACCATCGAGAGAAACGGCGCCGGATACCTACTCTATTACAGGTTTCCCGGCTTCAACCGGCCCGCTTTTCCCCACCTCGCCTCGGCGGGCAGAGCCCCGCCCTTCCTCGAGCCGCTGGCCGAGCGATCCGATCCGCTGCTGGTCCTCTATCGCTACCGGCCGGAGCTTCGCTGAGCTTCTACGCGCTTGACAGCACTATTCCCGTCAATTCGTCCGCTCCCGCTGCCATTTTGCCCGCCCCCCCCTTTTGTCATTTCGACCGAAGGGAGAAATCTCGTTTGTGTAACAGAGATCTCTCACCTCCGTTCGAGATGACAACGATATTCGTTCGAGATGACACTTCGCTACGGGCACTCGGCGTGCATCTCGTCGTCGCAGGTCGGCTCGGGCTCGCCGCTGAAGTCGCAGGCATAGGTCTCGCCCTCGGAGCTGAAGGTCGCTTCGGCTGCGACGACTTTCCCGTTGGAAGTGTGCTCGCAAGGGCACGAGACCCCGATGGCTATGTACCCGAATCCCGAGCTCTTCCCGCCTTCCATATGGTAGAGGATGCACTCGTTTTCGGCGAACCAGGACGGAAACGTGGCGTCGTTCGCCTCACAGATCGTCTCGCTGGAGGAGCCGCACAGATCACCGGGATCGTCGGCGCAGGCCACGAACTGGTTCGCGCCGCAGTGCTCGGTGCCGTAGCAGTCGGTGAAGCAGCACCAGCCGTCCGTGCACTCGAGGTAATCATAGGTCGGTGCGCTTCCGCCCGAGCCGCCGTCGCCGCCGCTACCGCCGGTTCCGGCGGTTCCGGCCGTTCCCGCGGTACCGCCGGTTCCGGCGGTAGAGCCGCCCTCGCCGCCCTCGCTGCCGCCGGTTCCGGCAGCCGATCCGCCCTCGCCGCTGGTTCCGCCGCCTCCGCCGGACTCGCCGCCGCTTCCGCCGCTTCCGCCGGACTCGCCGCCGCTTCCGCCGCTTCCGCCGGACTCGCCGCCGGTGCCCGCGGCGGTTCCGCCGGAACCGCCTGTGCCGGATCCGGAACCGCTGCTGTCGACCACGCACTTGTCGGACAGGCAGACCAGCCCCGTGTCGCAGGTTCCACCCGACGTACAGTCACAGCCCTCGGACCCAACATCGCAGTCGTTCGCCTCTTCCTCGCAGGCCGTCACCGCAACCGTGCCCAGCATCACCGCTCCCAGTAAAACGGCTCGCAAAATCGCGGATTCAACGCTCGTTCCCCTCGTCCTCATCATCCGACCTCCCAGTCGACCTCTGCCGGGCCAGGGCCATTGCGGCGCTGCGAAAAACCCTGCAGAGAAGCCAAGAACCTTCCCGGATACCCGGAATCCCTTCCAGCCCATTTTTATCAGGTTTCGACCGACCCTTCTACAGCTCACCGGTTGTCAGCCGGTCGCCGGGGCACCAGAATGGGGGCGAGTCGATCGATGAGACGCAAGGCCGCGCTGTACTGCGAAAACCAGGGATCGGAGCCGACGATCCATTCGTTTCTGGACCGGATCGTGATCGGGCGCCGCCAGCCCGGCGACCCGGATCAGTGCCACATCGTCATCCCCGACCGGATGGTCTCGGCACGCCACTGTATCGTCAGCCAGTCGTCGGACGGCCGCTTCCTGCTCCGGGACGTCAGCCGCAACGGCGTCCGGGTAGACGGGCGGAGAATCGCGCCGAACGTGGAGACCGAGCTCGCGCCGGGGGCGGTCATCCAGATCGCCGGCCGCAGCTTCACGTTCCGGGTCGAGGAGGCACCGGTCGAGCGGGCATCGACGGTCCGCGAGCAGGACTCGACCGAGGCCGCCGCTGGCGAGTCGCCGGTAACCCTGCTGGTGGGCGATATCCGGGGCTACACCACCTTGAGCCAGCAGTTCGGCCCGGCCGATGTCGCCGGATCGGTCCGAACGGTCTTCGAACGGTTAGCAGCATTCATCGGGCAGATGAAGGGCACGGTAAAGGAGTACCAGGGCGATGCCATCGTAGCCTTCTGGGAGGGCGATCTCAACCCGCCGTTTCAGTTCGCCCTGGACGCCTGCAACGCGGCGCTGCGCTTGCACGAGGAAGTGCGCGCCATGGCGGGCAATCCGGGCGTCTGGCGGATAAGGGACTTTCCCCTGCAGATGGATTTCGCGCTGGCTTCCGGCATGGTGTCTATCACCACCGTGGGGGGCAACCTGGCCGTGGTGGGCGACCCCATCAACTACGCCTTCCGGCTGGAGAAGTTGGCGACCGACCAGACGGGTTTCATCCTGACCTGCAACACCACCCAACTTCTAGCCAAGAAGGGCTTCCGCTTCCGGCCCCTGGGCGTGACCCAGGTCAAGGGGCGGGCCAAGGCCGAGCCGATCTTTTCCCTTCAGGGCGCTCTGTAGACGTCGGCGCCGAAGCCGTCGGTTATCGCGTTTCTGTCATTTCGACCGAAGGGAGAAATCTCTTCCTTTGATGATGGAGATCTCTCGCTCCGCTCGAGATGACACTTCACCTGGCTCGAGATGACACCGCGCCGACGTTCGTTTCGGTATACGATCTACGAACCCAGGATGGTATCCAGCGAGCTCTTTTTCGGTTGGGGCTCGTCGTCATCGGCGCCCAGCACCGAGTCCAGGATCCGTTCCTTGCCGGCCGGCCGGGCGGGTTTCGCTGGAACGGGCGCCTTCTGCCGGCGGCTTACCCGGCGTTTCGGCGCCGCGGCCGGCTTCGAGGCCGAATCGACCGCATCGCTCTTCGCGCGCGCGCGGGCGGCCGTTGTGCCCCGGTCATCCGTCGCGCTCGGCCGATCGGCCCGGTCGGCGACCGCGGCGTCCGCTCGCCTCGCGGCCAGCGCGTTTTTATTTGCGATATCCGTCGCGCTCGATTGCGACCCCGGCGGCTCGTACGGGTGAAGCTCGTTCATCGCGTCGGTCGATCCGTTCTCGTCCGTGTCCCCGCCGCCGCCCGCGCCCCCGGCGAAAAAGCCCACCGCTACCAGCGCGCCGCCCAGCAGTATCGCGGCCAGACCCAGCAGCGGCGCGCGACTGGATATCGTCCGTCGCATGGGCACGTTGACCGGCTGCAGGGTCGACGACTCCGCCGCCGCCTTGGCCTGCGGTCCGGCGGCCGAGGTCACGGCAGCCGCGTCGGCAGCCGCGTCGGTCCGGGCTTCGGGCGCGCCGCCAGGTACCGCGTAGGTCTCCTCCGCCGGGTCTCCTCCGCCGGCCGGCGAGTCGCCGGGCGGGGAAGCGCCCGGGGAGCCCGGCCCGGCTTCGTCTTTGATCGGCGAATCCAGCCCCCCGACCGGATGGTCGTTGCTCGCTTCCCAGTCCAGTTGTTGATCGGGAAAGAAGGGCGCGAGCGCCTTGGCCAGGCTGGCCACGTCCTGGTAGCGCGTCTCGAGTGAGCTCGATATCGCCCGCTTGACCACGGCGTCGAGCTCGGCCGGAAGCTCCTCGACGTGCTCGGTCATGGGGGTCGGGTTGCCCTCGTGAATCTTGATCGCCAGCTCCAGGATGCTCCCTTCGTAGGGCATCTGCCCGGTGAGCACCTCGTAGAGGATGACGCCCAGCGCGTAGACGTCGGTCTGGACGGTGACGTTCCTGGCATCCTGTAGCTGCTCGGGGGACATGTAAAGGAGCGTGCCCATGGTGCTCCCCTCCTGGGTCAGGGTGCCCTGCCCCCTACCCTCGGTCACCTTGGCGATGCCGAAATCGAGCACCTTGGGGGTCCAGCCCTCGGGCGTCTCGGCCAGGAAGATGTTCGCCGGCTTGAGATCGCGGTGCACCACGCCCTTCTGGTGGGCCGCGTAAACGCCCCGCAATACCGGTCCCATGACGCGGCCCGTTTGCTCCAGCGGTAGGCGCCCCTCCCCCAGGTAGTCGCTCAGCGACTGACCTTCGAGAAACTCCATGACGATGTACGGGGCGCCCGTCTCGGTGCTGATGTCGATGGGCCTGACCACGTTGGGATGCTCGATGCGCGCTGCGACCTGGGCCTCGGTCAGGAAGCGTTTGACCGCCACCTCGTGGCTGGCCAGATGCGGCATCAACCACTTGATGGCCACGCGGTTGCCGAGCACGGTATGGGTGGCCGCATAGACCGCGCCCATCGCTCCCTCGCCGATCTTCCTGTCGATGCGATACTTGCCGTTGTCGACCAGGTCGCCGACCTGGGGGAGCTGTGGTTCGCTACTCACTATGGATCCGCGCTGTCGGCCGGGATTTTGGAGCCCGGATCAGTGTACCGCATTTCCGGGGCACGGACGACCGCGGGCCGATCGCCGCGGCAAACCGAGCGGAAATCAGAACCGGCCGTCCAGGCAAAGACCTGCCACCGACGGGCCGACCACGGGCGTGACGCTCGCCGATTCGCTCGGCTCGCCCGGCAGGACGAAGTGCAGCACCACGCCCGTGCCCACGGTCAACACGCCGGCCACCCAGAGCACGTCGGTCACGGTCGCCAGGGTGTCGGCGCTCTGCTTGGTCGATTCGAGATCCGGGTCGCAGACGTCGTCGCGGCACTTCTGCTCCAGCTCGCTCTGCTCCACCAGTGCCATCACCCCGGTCACCGCGGCTCCGATCAGCATCGCGCCGCCCACGCCGGCCACCACCACCGGAACCAGGGGAAACCCGCCGCCGGTATCCTCTGCTCTCTCCGACCCGGGAGCCGAAGCCGAATCCGCTGTGGAAGCCGGCGACGCGGCCGCAGGCAAAGCGGCAGCCGGTGCAGCCGCCAGCTCGGTCTCGGGCGCCCGTGCCTTTTGCAGCACGTATATGAGCTCCTTGCTCTCGCCGCCCTTTACCTCGAGCTCGGCGGTCAGCGTCTGGTAGCCGTCCGCGGATACCGTGACGGGGTGACGGCCAGCTTCCAGAAAGGCCCGGCCCTTATCGTCCAGCTCGAGGGGCTGGTCCGCGATCTTTATCTCGGCCTCCCGCGGAGAGAGCTCGACCGTGAAGGCGCCCACCCGCTGGCGCGCCCGCTCGAGCAGGCTCTCGGCTTTTTCGCGCCGCTTGTCCTCGAGCGGGTAGCGCTGGATTCCCTCTTGCAGGTTGCGTACCGCCCGCACGTTGTCGCCATCCTCCAGCGAGCAGCGGCCGATGGCCAGGTAGACCAGGGGATCGTCGGCTCTAAGCGCGCGCGCCCTCTCGAAGTAGTGCACGCAGGCCTTCCAGTCCGAGTCGATCACCGCCGCTTCCCCCTTTTTCAGCAGCTGCTCGTAGCTCTCCCCGGATCCGGCGTCGCCGTTGGGCCTGCTCTGCGCGGCGACCCCCCGGGGCACGCCGATAACCGCTACCATCATCAAGACGCTCGGTCCGATTCGCATGGGCTTCCTCCTGCCTTCGAGCGCCTCCACTTCCCTCGACGCGCTTCGACGATCAAGGAACATACTTCGCCGTCCAGATGTTGTTACCGTCCGTTTGATCGATGTGTCCGGTGACCAGGACGTTGTTCTCCGAGTCGGCGGCGATGGCGTAGGCGGTGTCGTGACCGTCGGCGTCGCCGTTGCGGGTCCGCGTCCAGAGCACGACGCCGTCCGAGCTGTACTTGCGGACCCAGGCGTCAGCTCCCTGGGCGGCGTCGAGCTCGCTGCCGGCGACCAGCACGTTGCCCCGGGCATCGACCGCTACGCCGTATCCCCGGTCGTCGCCGTCCACGCCGTTGTTGTTGTAGGTCTCGCTCCAGAGCAGCGATCCGTCGGCGCCGTCGAGCTTGCCGATCCAGATATCCGCGCCCTGGCCCGAGACGGTCTGGTAACCGGCCACCAGCACGTCATCCTCTCCATCGATAGCGATGGCCCGGCCCTCGTCGGGCAGATCGCCGTTGCCGGAGAAGGTGGCGGTCCACAGCTCGGCCCCGTCCGGATCGTACTTGCGAACCCAGATGTCCGTACCCTGGCCCGTGACGGTCTGGTAACCGGCCACCAGCACGTTGTCCGCGGAATCGACGGCAATGCCGTAACCGACATCGTCGCCATCCGCGCTGCCGTTGTGGGTCCGGGTCCACTGCTCGCCCGAGCCGCTGCTCCCATATTTGCCGATCCAGATGTCGCCGCCCTCGCCCCCGAGCCCGACGGTACCGGTGACCAGCACGTTACCCGCCGAGTCCAGCGCCACGCCGTAGCCGTAGTCAAAGCCGGCGCTGGAGTCGGGCTGCTGGCTCCACGGCGCTGCTCTGCCCTCGGCGCCGTACTGCAAAAGCCAGATATCCGTATAGCTGTCGGCGGTGAGCACGTAGCCCACGACCACGGCGTCGCCCGCGGAATCGACGGCAACGCCGCAACCCCGGTCATCGCCGCTCGACTCGCCGTTATAGTAGCGGTCGTCCGTCCACAGGGCCGTTCCCGCCGGGTCGTACTTGACCGTCCAGATATCCCTGCCCGACGCGCTACCGTCGCCGCAGGAGGTTCCGGTCACCAGCAGGTTGTCCGAGGCGTCCGCGGCAACGCCGAAACCGCGGCTGTCGCACTCGGCGGCGCTGTGCAGCCGCTCCCACTCGCGCGTGCCGACCGCGCAGCCGCCGCCGCCGTCGCACCGGCCGGTCGAGCTCTCGCACGAGGTCTCGCTACGCTGGTAGTTGCTCTGGCATACACCCTGCCCGTCGCAGGCATCGGGCAGATCGCACTCGGTCTGGCTCGGGTCGCCGCAGGCCGTTCCTTCGGCTACGGCGCAGCTTCCCGCCACCTCGTCGCAGGTGTCGTTGCACTCGTCGCCGCCCTGGCACGGATCGCCCGCGTGGGTGCAGTTTCCCTCGGCGTCGCAGCTATCCACGCCGTTGCAGAAGATCCCGTCGTCGCAGCTCTGCCCCTCGTCCAGCCAGAAGCAGCCGTCGCAGCAAGCGTCGCCTTCCGAGCAGGTGCATCGACCGCCGTCTTGCGGCGAGCCGCCGTCGTTCTCGCCGGCACTGCCGCCGTCATCCGTATCGCGGAACACGTACTTGTCCGTGTCGATGATCGTCGAGCACGAGGTGAGCAAAAAAAGCGCGGGCAAGAGTATCGCCGCGTTCGGGGCAATTCGTTTTAGATCTCTCGTCGCCATGTTCATCGTCGAGCCTCGCTCAACCGTAAGATGCCATGATATCGCTTCCGAACGGTATGCTGTAGCCGAGGCGCGGGGGAAGCCCGCGGCGCGAGTGGAGACCACGGGGCATCAATAGCCGCGCCTCATGCCGAAAAGACGCATCTCACGCTGAAGGCTCCGGCGAGGCCGGCTCGGACGAGGGGGGCGGAACCGGGGGCAGGATGGTGCAATCCTGCAGCGGCGCGGGCGCAAGCGCGGCCGGGTCGTCGCGCCAGGCGGCGAGCCATTGTTGCCAACCGAGCTGTTGGCGATCGAACACGACGCGGCGCCGGTCGAGCAGGGGCGGGCGTGCGGCCGGGGCCGGGCCGCGGACGCGCGGCCGCATGGTCGAGGGGCGGATGAGGCTGTCGAGCTTGTAGACGATCTCGGTACGGTAGTCGGGCTCGGGCCAGACCAGCAGGTGCTTGCCGGTGACGTCGTAGGTGGCGCCCGGGCCGATGGCTTCGCGTATCTGCTCGCGCACCAGGTTCACGCCCGCCAAGCGGTATAGTCCCGCCAGCGCGTTCTCGAAGAGCACGGCGGCAAGGCCGGTTTCCTCGGCGGGCTCCGCTTGCGCAGCCGGATCGGCTTTTGCGTCACCCGAGGTTCCCCGGCTCCCTACCAGCGCGCTCACGAAGCCGGGCTCGGGCATGCTGGCCAGCAGCAGCCCGCCCTGCTCCTCGAGAGCTATTTCGCAGGCCGGCGCCGGGTCCAGCGCCGGGCAGGCCAGGCGCAGGTGGATGCGGTGCGAGCCGCAGTTGACCGTTTCGACCAGAACCGGTCCGTGGGGCCAGCCGGGCGACCGCACGAGCAGCGCCAGGATCTCGCGCTGTACCAGGCGGCGCACCGCGGTCTCGACCTGCCCGAGCTGCTCGCGGAACTCGGCCCGGTAGCCGCCCGGCGCCTGGCCCCCGGGCGCGCTGCCGCGCGCGCCGCCGTCCGAACGGGTGCGCTGCAGCTCGTGCTCGCGCTGCGCGTTGCGCCTGAGCCGCTCGTAGATCTTGGGCAGCGTGCCCGAGTGCAGCCCCGGCAGCAGCAGCATGGCCACCGTCTCGCCGTGCGGCCCGAAGGGCAGGGGCTCGAGCAGCCGCGGCATGGCGGCCCGGTAGAGCTTGCGGTTCTCTTTCAGCTCCCAGGCCAGGAAACCGAATACGCTGGGTAAAATGAACACGGTGACGCTGACGAAGGCGCCGAGCGCGACGGTCAGCAGCGGCGGGAAGAGGGTCTCGAAGTACGCCACCACGGCGGCGGGAACCGGCAAGAGGATGGGTAAGGTGAGCTTGTGGGCGACCGTGGCCACCGGGAAGTGCTTGAGCGGGTTGAGCTCCGGCTCCACGAAGAGGGTGACGTACATGCGCACCAGGTAGGCCAGCGAGCCCCAGATCAGCGCGGCGGCCGCGCTTACCGCCAGTGTGGCGCGGTTCTGACCGGGCCGGAAGCGCAGCATCTCGTCCACCCGGTACATGGCTCGCTCGATGCGGTCCATCAGCCTGCTGAACAGGTCCGCGATCAAACCGATGAGCCCGGGCAGCACCTGGTGGCTGAAGACGTGCCAGCGCGGCGCTACCCAATCGAAGAGCAGCTCCTCTATCCGCTCGCCCATGCGCGGCCCCGACACCAGAGCCACCAGCAGGAAGACCTCGCAGGCCATCAGCTCGGCCCAGGGCATGTCCAGGGAGTGCGCGAACCAGGTGTTTCTCGTCAGAAGATAGGCGAGCGCGCCCGCGGCTGCCGGCGCTAAGACGCGGCGAAGCGCTGCGCGAACCGGCCGTATGCGGAAGGCGCGCGCCACGGCGCGGCGCTGTAGCAGCCAGCGCGGCAGGTGGATGAACAGCGCGAGCAGCAACCAGCCGATCCAGCCCAGCAGCTTGAGCGTTGCCCCCCGGAAAAGCGGCAGGTGGGCCAGGGCCAGGGTCAGCAGCGCCGTGGCCAGAAACGATACGGGCGTGAGCAGCGCGACCGGGCGGTGGCCCAGCGCGCTCCAGAGCGGGTTGATTGCGATGTAGCCGAGCCCCTCCAGCAGCAGATAAGAGCCACCAAAGGGCAGCAGGAAGAACCAGAAGAGGAAGCGGCCCGTCCGGATGCCGAAGGCGAGCGAGGTCAGCCGCTGCAGCCCCCGCAGATAGATCTCGCCGCCGCGGTAGACGCCGTCCAGCGATCGGGCCAGCAGCCGATCGAGCTGCAGCAGCTCGTCGCCCTCGATGAGCTGCCGGCCGCCGGACAGGTCCCCGAGCCGGAGCCGGTTGCGCGACAGCGCGTCGCGCAGACGGCTGAAGCTGGTGAAGCCGCGTTCCACGATCTCGTCCAGCAGCTCCTCCACCAGCCTGTCCCGCGCCACCTGCTCGACCATCGCGCCCGGCCGCAGTCCCACTGTATCGAGCGCCTCTACGATGGCCGACCGTAGGGCCAGCCGGACGTTGTCGTCCGCGCGCTGTACGGCTCGTTCGAGCGTGCGGCAGAGAAGGCTGCGGTCGGACCGCTCCAAGCGGGCGCAGGCGGATTTACGGGCGGCAGCGCGCAGGTGGCCGGCCACGCGGACCTCGCGGGTGGCCGGAAGCGGGCGCACTAGCGGCTTTTTGCCGCGCGAGAAGATCCAGCGCGCCGGGTCCAGGGCGGAGCGCGGCCGCTCGAAGGCCTCTGCCGCGCGCTGCAGGTCGAACAGCAGGCGGGCCTCCAGCGAGTAGCGCCGGCCACGGTGCGGTGCCGCTACCTCCAGCAGGGGAATCAGAAGCTGCCTCCACTGCTCTGGCGTGCGCAGCGGGTAGGGGGACTGCTCGAAGGCGTCCAGGGCCGCTTCCAGCCTGGCGCCGAGACCGCCCAGGTCTGCCTCGACCTGCTGTCCGATTCTCTCGTCGGCGATGGTCCGCGAGGCGCACGCATAGAGAAAGGCAGCGCGCACCTGGTTTCCCTTGGATCTGGCCGCGTCGCCCGCGCGTATCATGCGCCTGGCTTGCCGCGCGCTCGGCGGCGGGCGCGGGCAGGGTGCGGCCGGTTGCGGGGACGCCTCCGAATCGGAGGTGCGTACCGAAACGCCGGAGCCGGGTGGCGAAAGCTCGCTCTTCAGGATGGTGCCGAGCAGCGGCGAGAGGCGCTGCTTCAACGCGTCTACGTCCAGGTCCAGCCCGATGACCTCGTCGACCTGCTCGGGCGACTCCAGGCTGGGAAAGGTGGGGGCGAGAAGCCCGGGCGCGAAGTGCCTGAGCTCCAGGTAGAGCGCCACAAACTCGATATAGTGCTGCCGTTCGTCGTGCGGCGGCAACAGCAGCCCGTCGTGCCGCAGGATGGCGCTGGCCTCGTCGAACTCGTTGCGGCCGATGCGTTCGATGCGCTCCCGGATGCGGGCCGCGGTCAGCGTGCCCTGGCGTGCCAGCCGCTCGAGCTGCAGGTGAACGCGCGCGTGAAAGAAGTGCCGCAGCAGCCGCTCCCGCATCAGCTCGGGATTGCGCCGCGCGGCGCCCGAGGGCGGCGGGCGCTCGAGCAGCACCACCTCCTCGGGCAGCGACTCCGGGTCGGCGTCTATCTCGTCGGCGGCGACGATCCGCAACAGGGCCTCGCGGCCGATGCCGTAGCAGTGAGAATGCGGCACCTGCAGGCTCAGTCCCAGCATCCCGCGATCGGTCAGGATGACCCGCCGCATCAGGCGGGGATCCACGATCAGCGCTCCCGCCTCCCGCAGCTCGGCCTCGATTCCGCTCGGCTCCATCCCTCCCCTTGTCTGGCCCTTTGGTTGGCGGATGTCGAGTCAATTCGTTACCAGCTGAAGCGCGTCGCCAAAGCCGGCTCGTCCGGGCGACTCGGGTCCGTCTCATACACGCGGGCACTCTTTCGGAAGAGGCTTGCCAGAGTGGACATGTAGGCCGCGTACGCGTGGCGGAAGGGATGATATTGCACCAGCGGGTTGCCGTAGTCTTCCAGTTGAAACGCCGCCGGTCCGAGCCGCACCACCAGGCACGCGCCGCCCTGGTACATGCGTTCCCACATCTTGTCGTTCTTGGCCATCACCGCGGCGAAGGCCTCGACTGCTCTTCCGCTCTTGATCGCCGGGGAGAGGTACATCTCCGCTACGCGCACCGCCATGCGTCTGCCCGCGTCCTCGATGGTCGAGTTCGGAATGTTCAGTTGCGAGGCCGTCCTGTAATGTAGCTCCGCCGCCTCGATCGGAACCCAGCTGGTAACGATGGTAGACACGAGCCAGTCGCGGTCTTTCTCGGACAGGGCCTCCAGGTACCTGTCGTACACGCCCCAGCTCTTGAGGTTGTTTATAGCGTTTACCAGCAACAGGCCGCGCATATGGGTCACCCGCGGGCCATCGGGATGGACGTAGTCGAGGAGCACCTCTCCGTCAGGAGCGGGCAAGGTCTTCTCCTTTTCGCCGGTGAAGCGATCTGACCGGAAACCGGTTTGTTAACGGCATAGACCGCCCCTGGATAAAGGCCACGAAGTACTCTGCCATTGTCGTACGGTCTACGAAAAATTTCCACCCCGGCCGGGAGGACGCGGAACCATGGGGACGCTGAAAAGGAGACAAGCCCCCCTATCATTCCCAGACCCTCTCCCCCGGGGCCGGCGGATCGATCGCGCCGCCGGCAAAGCACTGCGCGATCGACATCCACTTGTCAGCGATTTCGCCCGTGACCCGCAGTCCGGTGTCGGCCCGGTTGCGGCACTGGGTCACTACCAGGCAGAAGTCCTCGGCCGTGCCTTCGACCCGGTCGCTCTGGTTGGACTGGTTCCATTGCCAGGTAGCGCCCGAGGGCGCGGTCAGCTTCACATGAGGCGCCTCGGCCGGGGGCTCGAGCCCCCGGTTGATGAAGGTCCAGCCAAAGGTCTTGACCCCGATCACCGCCACATTCTTGATGCGATCGGTGTTCTCCCGCTTCACGCGGAGTAGATCGTAGATAGCCTGGCCGTGCGCCCAGGTCTCCATCTGCCGCGCGGTGGTGAACATCTTGACGCCCATGTCCGGGCCGAACCATTTAAGCCGCAGCTGCGGGTCGGCCTCGCCCAGCCGGTCGCACATTTCGATATAGCCCCGGTGCCAAGTCTCGAGCAGCTCTGCCGGACCCTGTTTTCCCAGTTTTTGTCTGGCAAGGGCGGACAGCTCCACGCCCCCTAGCATGGCGGTGACCAGCTCGTCGGCGGCCTGCTTGAAATCGGTCTCCGAGGTCAGCGACTGAAGCGCCATCCGGTCGAAGTAGTGCAGGTGGGCGATGATGTCCCAGAGGGTCCAGTCGTTGAACAGGGTAGGCCGCTCCCAGGCACTCGCCTCCAGGGGTTTCAAGAAATCGTACAGCGCGTCGCCTTCCTCGCGCATGTCCAGAGCTTGTTGCAGCATCTCTTCGCCTTTCGGTTAGGGCGTAGCGGCTCAGTACTGCTCCAAAATATGCCGGGCGATGGTCAGGATCTGGATCTCGGTGGTGCCGCCGCCGATCTCCACCAGCTTGGCGTCGCGCGCCAGGCGTTCCACCACGTACTCTTCCATATATCCGTAGCCGCCCAGGATGTGAATGGCCTCCAGCGCCACGAAGGTGCCGACCTCGGCCGCGTAGAGCTTACCGGCGCAGACGTCCAGGGCATCCATCTCGCTTTCTTGGTAGACGATACGGCGCGCGTTGCTGAGCGCCACGTACATGCGGGCCAGCCGCTGCTGGATCATCTGGTAGCTCGCGATGCTCTGGCCGCCCTGCACGCGGTTCTTGGCGTATTCGACCGCGATCTCGAAGCAGCGCTCGGCAATGCCGTAGCCCATCACCGCCAGGCCCATGCGCTCGGTCACCAGCGACTTGCGCACGTGGTCCCGGTCGGCGATGCCGCCGCCCAGCAGGTTCTCGCGCGAGACGCGCACCTCGTCGAGGTATACGGCTCCGGTGGGCGAGCTCTTCATCCCCATCTTCTTGAAAGGCTGGGAGACGGTCAGGCCCTCGGCGCCCTTCTCCACGATGAAGGCCTGTACCGCGTCCCGTTCGTCCTTGGCGTATACCAGAAACAGATCGGCATAGGGCGCGTTGGTGATGAAGGTCTTCTCGCCGCTCAGCAGGTAGTCGTCTCCATCCGGGCGCGCCCGGGTGCGCATGGCGCGCAGCGCGTCCGATCCCGCTCCCGGCTCGGTCAGGCACCAGCAGCCGATCTTTTCCGCCCGCATGACGGGCGGAAAGTAGCGCCCCACCTGTTCGGGCGTGCCCTTGTTGCGCAGGTTCATGCCGAACAGCCCCACGCTGGCGCCGAAGGAGAGGGCATAGCCCGGGTTGACGCGGCTCATCTCGATCATCAGCTGGTTTTGGGCGAAGCGAAAGAGCGATTTCATCTGCGAATCTGCCTCGCCTTTCGCGTTTCCGGCTTCTCCGGCAGGCCTTTCCCGCCCCATCTGCTCGGCGCCGGCAGCCAGGCCCAGCTGTTCGACCATCTTCTTCATCAGCCCGAAGGGGAGCTCCTGTCCGGACTCGAAGGCCGGGGTTCTCGGCTCCAGCTCCTGCTGCATGAAGCGCCGGAACTGGTCGCGGATGGCTTTCTGGGTTTCGTTCAGTTGCATGGCTACCGTCTCATTCCCAGCATCTGCCGCGCCTCGGCCGGGGTGGCGGGCTCGCGCCCGGCCTGGCGCGCGATCTCGACCAGCGCCTCGACGAGCTGACCGTTGTCTGTGGCCTGGCTGCCGTCCGGCAGGTAGAAGGTATCCTCCAGACCGGTGCGCAGGTTGCCGCCCTGCTCGGCCGCTGCCCGGTGCAGCTCCCAGATCTTCTCGCGGCCGCTGCCGGTGGCGATCACCTGCCAGTGGGCCCCCTCCGGCAGCTCCTCCTTCAAAATGGGAAGCAGGTCGGCGCGCGCGGGCATACCAGATTCAACCCCCATGACAAAGGAGAGGTGCGCGTCTCCGTCGAACATGCCGTTCTGCTGGTACATGCGCACGCTGCGTACGATACCGGTATCAAAGCACTCGAACTCGGGAACCACGCCGTTCTCCCGCATGATGTCGAGGAAACGCTCGATCTTTTCCACCGGGTTGTCGAAGAGAAGCGGCGGCCAGGCCCATTGGCCGTTCTTGCGGATCTTGAGGTAGTTCAACGAGCCGGCGTTGCAGGCCGCCATTTCGGGCTTGAAGGCGTAAAGACAGGCCGCCGGCCCGGAGATGTCCTCTCCCACCACCCCGGTGCTCATGCAGATGATGATTTCGGGCACTCGCTCGCGGATGGCCGCCAGGATGTCGCCCACCTCGCCCAGATCCCAGGTAGGAAAGGCGCCCGCCCCGGGCTGCTGCGAGCGGAAGTGGGTGTGCATGACGCTGGCCCCCTGGTCGTAGGCTCGCCGGGTGGCCTCGGCCATCTGTTCCGGGGTGACCGGGACGTTGAAGCGGGCGGGATCGGTGAGCACGCCGGTGAGCGCGCAGGTGACCACGACTTTGTCGCTAGACATGTTCTACCTCCCTCACTTCCCCTTGAAATCCGCTGGCCGCTTCTCGATGAAGGCCGTTATCCCCTCGGCCGCGTCCTCGGTGGAGGCCACCTCCTTCAACTTGCCGGCCAGGAAATCGAGCGCTCGGTCGAAAGGCATGTCCTCCATGTCGTAAAAGGCTTCTTTCCCGATCTTCATACCGATGGGGCTCTTGGCTGCCAGTGACTCGATGACGCGGTTGACCTCCCGGTCCAGATCCTCGGGCGGCACCAGGCGCGTCACCATGCCCATCTCGAGCGCTTGCTCGGCGCTCAGCTTCTCGCCCAGCAGCACCATCTCCATGGCCCGCTTGCGGCCCAGGTTGCGGAAGATGAGCGCGCCGATCATCATGGGAAACAGGCCCACGTTGACCTCCGGGGTGCCGAAGCGGGCCCGGTCGCTGGCGATGACGATGTCGCAGGCCAGCGCGAATCCCGTTCCCCCGGCCACGCAGGAGCCGTTGACCCGGGCCACGGTGGGCTTGGGAAAGCGAGACAGGCGCTTGAGCAGGTCCGCGTACCTCTGGAAGGGATCGGCGTCGCCCCCTGCCTCGGCCGCTCCGGAGCCCAGGTCGGCTCCCGAGCAAAAGGCGCGCTCCCCGGACCCGGTCACCAGCACCACCCGCACCTGCGGGTTTCTCTCGGCCCGGTCGAGATACTCGTGAAAGAGCCTTATCGTCTCGCCGGTAATGGCGTTTCTCTGCGGTTCGCGGTTGATGGTGATGCGGGCGACCCGCCCCTCTTCCTCGTACAGTAGATCCCTGTCGTTCATGCTCTCTGTTCCCTTACCCCTTCCCGTTCCCGGCTCGAAACGCTCTTCCCGCCTCCGCGCGGGTGCCCCGCGCTCCGTTAGGTCCGGCAGGGTATTCCGAGCCGGGAACGGGCTCAGTCGTCATTGTCGTCGTCATCGTCGTCATTGTCATCGTCCGGCACGAATCTCCTTATGAATCCCGTATCGAAGTCACCGGCGCCAAAGGTCGCGTCGTCCATTATTCGAAGATAGAGCGGCACGGTGGTTTTGACGGGCGAGATTTCCAGCTCCTGAAGCGCCCGCTTCATCACCGCGATGGCCGCCGGGCGGGCAGGGGCGTGGGCGACGAGCTTGGCCAGCAGCGAGTCGTAGTAGACCGGAAGCTCATAGCCCTGGTAGAGGTGGGTATCGATCCGCACCCCCGGGCCGCTCGGGGCATGGTAGCGCTCGACCCTTCCCGGACAGGGCAGGAAGTTCCTTTCCGGGTCCTCCGCGTTGATCCGGCACTCGATGGCCGAGCCGCGAAAGGCGACTTCAGCGGAGGCGTACCCGAGCTGTTCGCCGGCCGCCAGCCGAATTTGCTCCTTTACCAGGTCTATACCGGTTACCAGCTCGGTCACCGGGTGCTCCACCTGGATGCGGGAGTTGATCTCGATGAAGTAGAAGCGCTTGTCCCGGTCCAGCAGGAACTCGACCGTGCCCGCGTTTCGGTAGCCCACCGCCCGCATGGCTTGTACCGCGGCGTCGCTCATCTGCTGCCGTAATTCCTCCGATAGCGCAGGCGATGGCGACTCCTCGATCAACTTCTGGAAGCGCCGCTGGATGGTGCACTCGCGCTCTCCGAGATGGGCAATGTTGCCGAACGCGTCCGCCACTACCTGGAACTCCACGTGCCGCGGGCTAGATAGGTACTTCTCCAGGTAGATTTCGTCGTTACCAAAAGCGGCGCGCGCCTCGGCCCGGGCGATCGCGAATTCTCCTCGCAGCGCTTCGGTGTCGCCGCACACCCGTATCCCTCGCCCGCCGCCGCCGGCCGAGGCCTTGATCATCACCGGATAGCCGGCCCGGTCGGCGAAGACCTCGGCCTCGGTAACATCGGCCACCGCCCCCCGGCTGCTCGGCACTACCGGCACGCCGGCCTTATGCATGGCCTGCTTGGCAGCCAGCTTGTCGCCGGTGAGCCTGAGGCACTCGGGCGAGGGCCCGATGAAAACCATGCCCTGCTTCTCGCACCTCTCGGCGAAATCCCCGTTTTCGGCCAGGTAGCCATACCCGGGATGGATGGCGTCCGCGCCGCACTGTTGCGCGGCGGCGAGGATCCTCTCCTGGTCCAGGTAGCTCTTACCTCCCGGCGGCGGCCCGATGCAGATCTTCTCGTCGGCCCACCTGAGGTGCAGCGACTCGCCGTCCGCCTCCGAGTAAACGGCCACGCAGGCGATACCCAGCTCCCGGCAGGCGCGGATCACCCTGAGCGCGATCTCACCCCGGTTGGCCACGAGGATTTTTCCGAACATCTACCCCGCCTCGATCACGAAAAGCAGATCGCCGTCCCCAACCGTGGCCTCGTTCTCCGCGGCGATCTCGACGACCGTACCGTTCGCCGGGGACTTGATCTTCTGGAAGACCTTCATGGTCTCCATCAGGCCCAACGTCTGCTTCTTCTTCACCGCATCGCCCTTCTCCACGAAGGGCGGCTGGTCGGGCGCGGGCCTGCGGTAGAACACACCTGACATCTTGGCTCTTACCTCCACCAGCTTCTTATCCGTCATCGCTTGTCGTCCTTTCCTCGATCTCAGGTGGGCGGCGTCCCGTGCATCTTCGCCCTTCTGGGAGCGGTTACCGTTTTGTTGCGGGTGATTTCCAACGCCTCGATGAGCTTTATCCTGGTATCCGCGGGTTCGATGATCTCGTCCACCACCCGCGCGGTGTAACCCCGGGCCACGTCGAAAACGTCGACCTTCTCCCGGGATCGGCCCAGGTACCCCTGGTAGGCGTCCGGCTCGATCCCCTTGCCGTAAACGGTCCGGTAGTCGAGCTCGGAGGCCTCCACCGCGAAACGGGCCGCGGGCCAGGCGTAGCAGAGGTCCACCCCGGTCGAGCCGGCCATGCCCATGATCATACCGCCGGCGTCCGAGTAGCACTCCCGGAGGACCACGCTTATCTTGGGTATGCTGGCCGTGAGATAAACGTCCAGTATCTTGCCGAAGTGGCGTAACAAACCGCGGGCCTCCTGCTGTTCGCCCGGCACCCGCGCCGGGGTGTCCACTAAATTGATGAGCGGGATGTTGTAGGCATCCAGTACCTGCAGGAAGCGATAGTACTTGTCGCAGCAATTGATCTCCATGATGCTGCCCGGCCCGGCCGGGTTGCAGGCGGCGATGCCTACCGATTCGCCGTTCAGCCGGGCGAAGCAGGTGATGAGGTCAGCGGCATAGCCCGGTTTGATCTCGTAGATCTCGCCGCCGTCCACCAGCTTCTCGATCACCCGGTGCATGTCGTAGCTCTGTCCGTAGTCGACCGGGACGATGTCGCCCAGCTCCTCCACCCGGCGGGTGGGTTTGTCGCCCATATCCCGGCGGGGCGGCCGCTCCTTGAAGCTCGAGGGAAGATAGGCGAGCAGCTTCCGCGTTTGCCGGATGGTCTGTTCGTCGTCATCGCCCACCACGTCGCAGGTGCCACTGTGCACCATGTGGTAGTCGGCATTGCCGACGCTCTGGTCTATCTTCTCGGCGGTGACCGCCGCCGCCTGCCGCGGCCCGGCCAGCCAGAGGTTGGCGGTCTTGCGGCTCATCAAGAGGAAATCGCAGAGCGTGGGCGCGTAGGCCTGACCGGCGATGCAGGGCCCCATCAGCACGTTGATCTGGGGAACGATGCCGGAGCAGCGGGATATGGTGTAGAAGTACCAGTCGATTCCGGCCATGATCACGTCCACGTAGCCCAGCCGGCCGCCGGAGGAGTCGAGCAGCCAGACCATGGGGAATCCGTTGCGGGCGGCCATGCTGATCAGCTCCGCGCACTTCTGGATGTGCTGCATGCCGAGCGAGCCGCCCAGCACGGTGAAGTCGCTGGCGTACACGGCGATGGTCCGTCCCTCTACCTTGCCCGTACCGATCACCGCCCCGTCGCAGGGCGCCTCGGTCTTTCTGCCGTCCATGCGCACGCTGGTGGCGTTCGCGCAGGAGCCGATCTCGACGAAGGTTCCCGGATCGAGCAACACCTCGATCCGCTCCCTGGCCGTGAGCTTGCCGCGCCCGTGCTGCCGCTCGATGTGCTTCTGCCCCCCGCCCAGCAGGTTGTCCTGCTGGATCTGGCGCAGCCTGGCGATACCCTCCTGTAACCTGTCCGACATGGTCTCTCCTCTTTCTTCGCCGTCAAGCCGGTTTGACGTAACGCCGCTTTTCGGGGATCTCTTCCTGCTTGTCCTCTGTAGCCTGCAAGGCCTTGATGATCCGCGGGCGGGTCTCTCGCGGATCGATGGCCTCGTGCAGCATGTAATAAGAGGTCCAGCTCTTGGATAGGTTGAGCACGTTCATCTGCTCGCGGATCACGCTCACCATGGAGTCGTACAGCTGCTGGTATTGGCCCTCTTCCCGGGCCTTCTCCAGCTCCTTGTGGAAGATGGCCTGCACGATCGACTCGGGGCCGGTGGGGGCGAACTCGCCGCAGGGCCAGCCCAGCACGATGTCGGGGTTCATCTGCGCGCAGCCCATCACGATGTTGGTACCCCCGTAGGCGCGCCTGAGCACCACCGTGATCTTCTGGGTGGTCAGATGCGCGTAGGAGAGCAGGTTCTTGGCCCCGTGACGGATGATGCCCAGCCGCTCCCACTTGTCCCCGGGCACGTAGGCGGTGGAGTCGACCAGGGTCAGCAGCGGGATGTTGAAGGCGTCCAGGAAATTGATGAAGCGGTCGTACTTGTCCGCCGAATCGATCTCGAACACCCCGCTCATCTCGTCCGGGTTGTTGGCCGCGATGCCCACTACCCGGCCCTCGAAGCGGGCGAAGCCGGTCACCAGGTGGGTGGCGTAATCGGGCTTGAGCTCGAACAGCTCGCCGTCGTCCGCGATCTTCTCGATGATCTCGTGGATGTCATAGGTGTGCCTGGGGTCATCCGGCATTACATCGAGGATGTTCTCGTCTTTCCGGGCCGGGTCGTCGCCGCTTTGGACGCGGGCCGGACGCTCGAAGCAGCTCTGCGGCAGAAAGCCGAGCAGCTGCTTGACCAGGTCGATCGCCTCCGGGTCGCTGTCGGCCACCAGGTCGCACTGCCCCGCTCTCTCCATGTGGAAGTCCGCCCGCCCGGCCTCTTCCGACTCGAGCGGCCCCCCGAGCCAGAGAAAGCCCGTGCTGCGGTTGATGATGAGAAAGTCGGCCAGCGCGGCAACCGCGGCCTGCGTACCGGTGCAGGGGCCCAAGAGCAGCATGATCCGGGGAATGATGCCGGAATAGAGGCTGAGGTTTCTCAGCAGCTTGCCCAGACCGTTCAGCCCGCAGTTGCCGTCCCTGAGGCTCAGACGTTCCCCGGCCGAGTCGAGCATGCCCACCAGCGGCATCCGTCGCTTGCCGGCCATCTCCACCAGGTCCGCCAGCTTCCAGGCAGCCTGGTCCCCCAGCGAGCCCGACATAACGGTGAAATCCATGCTGAAGAGCATGATCGGCCGTCCCTTCACCCGGCCGGAGCCCATCACGATGCCCTCGCCGGGTGAGGGCCTGAGCTTGCCGTCGAAGGGCTGCCGCGCGTCGCGCACCAGCGAGCCGATCTCGTCGAAGCTGTCCGCATCGAGCAGCTTTTCGATCCGTTCGCGGGCGGTGAGCTTGCCCAGCGCGTGCTGCTCGTCGATGCGCTGCTGGCCACCCCCGTAGAGGTTCTCCAGCCGGTTCATCTCGAGCCGCTGGATATATCCTTCAATCCATTTACCCATGCTTCCTCCTCCTACCGCCCGCGGCCGCCTTTTTGCCGGGCATCTCCTGCAGGGCCGCATCGATGAACGCGTCCGCCGACTCGGAGAGCGTATCGACGATCGACTCCCGGCTCATCTTACCCGCCAGGTCGAAGCAGGCCAGAGTGGCCAGCCCCTGGGCGAAGATCCACATTTGCAGCACCAGCGCCTCGACCTGGCGCGGCGACAGCCCGGCCAGCCTCGGATCGCGCGCCACGCTCTTCTGGAAGGCCGCCTGCTGGGTGCGGGCGATGTCCCGGATCTCGTCCTTCTCGAAGAACATCGATCGCAAAAAGAGCTCCCGCTGCTCGCGGGCGAAGAGCACCGTGCCCACGCCCATGTTGAGCAGCGGCTGGTCGGTGTACGACCTGGATATGTACTCGACGTACAGCGCCCTGGCGTTCTTGACCACCTCGCGGCTGAGCTCCGCCATGGAGTCGAAGTAGCTGTAGACCGGAGCGGTAGAGGCGCCCAGCCGCTCGGCCACCCGGCGGGCGGTGAGCACCTTCAGCCCCTGGTCGATGCCCACCTGTTGCACCACCTCGAAGGCGGCCCGGACCACGTCATCCCTGCTGAACTGCTTTTTTGGCGGCACCGCGGTCGACCCCTTATGGTAACGCTTGTTCTGTAACAGACGTTAGATAACACTTGTAATATAACAGGTGTCATGTTACTGTCAACAGAGATAGGCCGCCTCCGGGGTAGAATGGCGGAAACCAGGCAGACGAGCGGGAGAACCAGGCCATGAAGAAAGGTAGAGTCCTCAGGACCAGGCTGTGCGAAATGCTGGGCATCGAGTACCCCATCCTCAGCGCCGGGATGGGGCCGAGCCTCATCGGGGAGAAGACCGGCGCGCCGGTGGAGCTGGTGGCGGCGGTCTCCGAGGCGGGCGGGCTCGGGGTGCTGGGCGCGGCCGGCTTCACGGTCGAGGAGCTGCGCGAGCAGATCCGGGAGGTCAAGAAGCTAACCGGGCGCCCCTTTGGCGTGGATCTGCTCCTGCCGCGGCAGATCGTGGACGCGGGCGACGCCCAGGTCGAGGGTGACGGCGAGCTGTTGCTGAGCGAGGTCATCAAGAGCCTGCCCGCCGAGCACCTGCAATGGATGATGAAGATTAAAGAGGAGATGGGCCTACCCGACGTCGAGGCCCGGATCAGGATGGGCAGCACGGTCAACCGGCCCCACGCCTCGGTTCGGGTCTGCATCGAAGAGAAGGTGCCGCTGTTCTGCGCGGGGCTGGGTAATCCCGGTTTCATGGTGGCCGACGCGCACAGGGCGGGCATGAAGGTGCTGGGCATCGCCGGCAACGTCAAGAACGCCGTGCGCATCGCCCGCTCGGGAGCGGACCTGGTGGTGGCGCAGGGCCACGAGGGGGGAGGGCATACCGGGCGGGTGGGATCGCTGGCCCTGTGGCCGCAGGCGGTCGACGCCGCCTATCCCACGCCAGTGCTGGCCGCGGGCGGCATCGGCGACGGCCGGGGGGTAGTGGCCGCGCTCTCGCTCGGTTGCATCGGCGTCTGGGTGGGCACCCGCTTTCTGGCCACGGTCGAGGGCGGCGCCACCGAGGTGCAGAAGCAGGCCATCCTGCAGGCCACGGACGAGGACACCCGGCGGACCTATCTGTACACGGGCAAGACCTCGCGGGCTACCTTCAACAGGTTCCACGTCATCTGGGAGGAATCGGGCCTTCAGCCTCTGCCCTTCCCCATCCAGGTGATCTTCGCCTCTGCCATGGCCGAGATGTTCGACCGTGCCGAGAAGAAGGAGTTCATCGGCCCCTTTGCCGGCCAGGTCTGCGGGCTCATCGACGAGATCAAGCCCGCCGCCCAGGTTCTGCAGGACATGGTCGACGAGGCGGTCGACATCCTCGGCCGCCGGCTCCCGCAAGAGGTGACCATTTCCTGATCGGTGTGGAGGGTCAACAGACCGGCCAGGATATCGCGTTCCGATTCGTCCTCCCGCGCGAGTATTTCCTCTCGCCTGCTCGTCGTAGGCGTCGCTCGGGTGGTAGAGCTTGACCGACCGGTAGCCGTGCAGGCTGACGCACCTCTGCAGTAGCCGCTACATCTGCTCAGCATTGCGCATGGTGTCTCCCTCCCGCCAGACGGTAAACGCATGCGGAAACCGTGAGGGTAGTCGTTCGGAGTTTTTCCCGTCAAGTCAGCGCCGCGACTTACGGACCGGTCGGCGAAGGGAGCAAGAGGTGAACGAATCGTGAGCCTGCTGAACTCTGTCCGGACACTGTATAACGATAGGGCCGTTCTTTCGGCAACCGCTCGCTTCCCAAGAGGAGGTTCGTCGACGTGAAGGTGAAGGGAACGCTTCTACTCTTGGTTGTCGCGGCCGGGACTTGGCCCCGGTCCGCGCTCGCGCAGGACGCGATCACCGGGGAGTCGATCGAGGTGCACGCCACCTTTTTCAACGTGGGGGTGATGGTCGCGGTTTCCGGCGATGACAACGGAAACGCCAGCGCCAGTTTGGAGGTCGAGGTGAACGGTAGCGGGTTTCGACCCGCGCACCGTCTTTCGCGCACGGGCGCGGACCGCTTCGTGGGAAGCGCCTTTTTCCTGCCCGAGGGGACCGGCTTCGGCGTTCGCGTCACCCTTTCCGATCCGGACGGCACGACGAACGAGGTGTTGACCGCGTCGGGAACGCTACGACGGCTCGAGATCCCGGAAGCGGATGGCGATACCATCCACGTTTCTCCCATCGGCGACGACGAGGGTAACGACGGGTCGGAGTCGTCTCCCTTTGCCACGGTGAGCCGTGGCGTCGAAGCGGCCGAGCCCGGAGACACGGTGCTGATACACGCGGGGACCTATCACGAGGAGGTATATCTCCCCCGCGGTGGAACCGTACAGGCGCCCATCGCCATCCGCTCGGCCGGCGACGGGCCAGCGGTTCTCGATGGCGCCGCCCCGGATCTCAAGGACGCGGGGGCCTGGACCGATGAAGGGGGCGGCGTCTACAGCGCGGCCGTGGCCGGGACGCGCTACGTGGCCGTGAACGGGGTGCGGCTCTGGCGCTACGAGAGCCTCGCTGATTTGCAGAATTTATCCGAGGGCATGGACGGAGGATTCTTCTTCCAGGGGGGGCGGGTGTACGTCCGGCTGTCCGGAGACGCCGCCCCGCAGGGCAAGGAGATCCAGGTGTCGACCCTGGGGCGCGCTTTCTGGCTGGAAGCCACGCCGTACCTGGTCATCCGGGGGCTGACCATCCGCTGCTACGGGAGCGAGCAGTACTCGCAAGGGATCATGGTGCGCGACGGCTCGCACGGCGTGTGGATCGCGGAGAATAGCTTCGAGAACGTCATGCCCGGCATCTGGGTCAAGAACGAGGTCGACGACCTGACCGTCATCGATAACGAGTTCTCGGACCGGGGGCTCGGCGAGTTCCCCTGGGCCGCGGTCAAGGCCCAGGGCGGCATGGAGAGCGGCGCTATAGGCGTGGATAACCAGTACCAGGGCCAGGGTATCGTCTTCTACCGCAACCGGGTGCACGATTCGTTCGACGGGCTGGGTATCTGCGGCGATCAGGTCATGGCCCGTCCCAACAACGCCGACGTCATGGGCAATACCCTCTATCACTTGGGCGACGACGGCATCGAGACCGACGGCGAGTGCGTGAACGTGCGCATTCTCATGAACCGCTTCGAGGACACGCTGGTAGGCGTATCGGCGGCGCCCGCCGTGGGAGGTCCCACCTATGTCATCCGCAACCTGATGGTGGACCTCAAGAACGTCGCCGCGGGCTCGGACTGGATGACCCGCGCCTTGAAGTTCAACGTGGGCGATCCGCGCACCTCGGGTGAGGTCTTCGCCTACCACAACACGGCGGTTACCTACGAGGCCGGACAGGCGTCCTTCGCGGTCACCGACGACTCCAGATGGAGCGCGCTTCACCTGGCCAACAACATCTGGGTCGGCACGGACTACGGCTTTACCTACACCAATACCGGCGACGAGCCGTTGACGCAGCGCAACGATCTCATCTTCTCCACCGGAACTCGTTGGGTCAGCTTCCAGGCAGAGCGCTACGGTACGGTCGACGAGTATTTTGCGGCCACCGGCCTCTGCGACGCTTGCCTGGCGCTCGACCCGGCGTTCACCGACGGCCCGGGCGGGGACTATACGCTTACCGCGTCGAGCCCCGCGGTAGACAGAGGGCTGGTGATAAACGGTGTCAACGACGACTTCGCGGGTGACGCGCCCGACCTGGGCGCTCACGAGCTGGGCGGGCCTGAGCCCGGGTTTATCGATGCCGGTGTGGCCGGCAACGGGGCCGGCGGTTCGAGCGGCGAAGGAGGAATCGGAGGCGGATCCGGCTCTGCTGGCGCGGATTCGGTCGCCGGTACCGGCGGGGAGACCGGTGGCGGCGCGGGAGCGGGCGGAAGCGCCGCCGGTGACGCGGGCGGCCTGGTGACCGGCGAGGACGGCGGCCCGCTCTCCCCCGGCGCCAGCGTCGAATCGTCAGCAGGCGGCGATAGCGCGACCTCGGGTTGCGGTTGCCGACTGGCGGCGATGGGGAACCAGCGGCGCGAGGCCTTGCTGCCGTTTTTTCTTGTTTTGATGTTCGTATCGATTTTCTACCGGCGCCGGCATCGAACCCCGTAGGGGAGCGCAAGGCCCGCCCCTACTTTGCCCGCCCCTCTGTAGGCCATATTTCCCGACCTCCCCGCGCCCCCACCGAGACGCTAGGAACGAATAGGAAAACAGTTGTGTAGAATCATTGGCGCTTGCCCCCTCCCCCGCGTCGATTACTCGAGCTCGAATCCCTGCCGCTTGAGGTCGAGCTTCTGAAAGGCAACGGCGATCAGCGCGTGGTCGATCTCGCCGCTGGCCAGCATAACGGCAATACGTTCCAGGTCATGAAGCTCGACCTCGATATCCTCCCCGGCATCTAGCTGTTGCCCGGAGACCTTCCGGCACCCTTCGGCCAGATAGCAGTACAGGCGGTTGTTCTGAAAGGCCGGGTTGGGCGAGATGGAGCCGAGAGAGGTCCAGCGTTCCGCCTCGTACCCGGTCTCCTCTTTGAGCTCCCGCCTGGCGGCCTGCAGCGGCTCTTCGCCCTGGTTCACCATGCCGGCCGGGATTTCCAGGGTGTGCGTTCGCGGGCCGAAGCGGAACTGCCGGATCAACAGCACCTGCCGCTCCGGCGTCAGCGCGATGACGTTCACCCAGTCGGGCGAGTCCACGACGGTCGCGTCGATCTCCAGGCCGGTGCGGGGCGAAACGAATATCTCGGTGCGCAGATCGAAGATGCGGGTGCGCTGTATCAGGCTGCCCGATACGTGTTTCCACGGTTTCATTTTTTCGGCTCGGTATCCGACGCGTGCTCCAACCGAACTCGCCGTCGGGGCGGTCCGGCTTCAGAACTTTCCGTGCTTGCCCTTGCCCTTGGCAAAGCTCTTGGCGCCCTCGGTAGACTCCCCGCTCGACAGGCTCTTCATGCCCAGGCCGTACTCTAGCGCCAGGCCCTCGTCAAAGGGACGGCCCATGCCGCGGTACACGGCCTGGCGATCGTCCCTTAAACACTGCTGCGGAAACTCGGCCAGCTCGGCGGCCAGCTTCTCGGCAGCCGCGCGCGAGCCGCCGGTCTTCACCACCCGGTTGACCAGCCCGATGTCGAGCGCCTCCTTGGCCTTGACCGGCCGGCCGGTGAGGATGAGATCCAGCGCCCGGCTCATGCCGATCAGGCGCGGCAGCCGTTGCGTTCCGCCGTCGATCAGCGGTACTCCGAAGCGCCGTTCGAAGACGCCCAGCACCACGTCCCGTTCCGCGATCCGCAGGTCGCACCAGAGCGCCAGCTCCAGGCCTCCGGCCACGCAGTAGCCGGAGATGGCCGCGATCACCGGCTTGGAGAGCAGCATACGGGTTGGCCCCATGGGAGCGTTCGCGCTCATGTTGTGGTCGAGCCGCTCGGCCTCGTAGGTCGGGTTTCGGGCTAGCGCCTTGAGGTCGGCCCCGGCGCAAAAGGTGCCGCCCGCTCCCCAGAGGACCGCCGCGTACGCCGAGTCGTCCGCCTCGAACGCGCGAAAGGCATCGGCCAGCAGGCGCGACGTCTGGTAATCGACTGCGTTCTTCACCTTGGGGCGGTCGATGATCACCGTCGTCACCTTGCCGCTCTTCTCAACCACGACCTTCATGTTTCGACCTCCTGGGGTTCTGCAGCGCAATACGGCGCCATCCTAGCGGAAGCGCGCCGATCTGTAAAAAGAGGCGTTCCACAATAAGAGATCTCTCCCTCCGGTCGAAATGACACCGAAAGGCGCGCTCGGTCTGGGCGCGCCGTTCGACCTGTCCCCGCTTCCTAACTCACCCGTCCCGGGCCGTTTTTGCCTCTGCCAGCCTCGGGCCGCTCCGTGCCATCAGCTCTCGCGCGCTCTGCACCCACTTATCTCGAACGATCCGCTTCGCATTGACGCCGATCTTTCCGGCGATTTCTTCTATCTCGGCGGGCCCCCAGGCAGCGATCTGCTCGTACTGTCCGATCCCGTTGTCCTTGAGCGCGCGTTCGAAGCGCGGACCGATTCCGCGGATGCGCTTCAGATCATCCTCTGGTTCCGCCGCATCCCGGCAAGACGCCGCGGCCGGAGTCTGCAGCTGCCGGACGGTTCCCATGCGCTGCCCCTCTTCGCTTCCCTGCTCGGCCGCGGCCCGTTCCGCCCTGGGTTCTCCCTCGTCGATCTGCGCCCGTAGCTGCTGCAGCTGGTGTTTCTGCCGCTCGAGCCTCCGGTCGCGCTCTTCAATCTCCTCCTGAAGCCGCCGCAGGCGCTGCTCCTGCTGCTCGATCTTCTGTCCGCGCTCTTCAATCTCCTCCTGCAGCTGCCGAAGCCCTTGCTCTTGCCTGTCGAGCTTCTGTCCGCGCTCGTCGTTCTGTTCCCGCAGCTGTTTCAGCTGCTGCAGCTGTTGTTTCTGCTGTTCCAGCTCCCGGTCGCGTTTGGCGATCTCTGCCTGTTGCCGTTCTGTCTCGCGCGCCAGCCGGCCATTGAGCTTATCGATTTCGACCCGCAGCTCCCTGGTGTTCCGCTCGATTAGCTTCTCGCGCTCCAGGTGCTCCGCCCGTTCCTCTCGACGCCGGTTGGCCTGGAGCCTCCGCTTGAGCTCGTCGCGTTCGGCTTCAGCCGCCGCCCGCGCCCGCTGGCTGCGCTCCAGGGCGCGCGACCTCTCGGTGAGCCGCCTTTCCAGCTCGACGGTTCGCGTGCGGTAATACCTGGCCTCGTAGGCCTCCTTGGTTTCCGTCTCGCGCCGCGCGGTCAACCGATCATCGGCAAGCGGCCGGGCGGAGGTAGGCAATCCGTTCGGACTGCTCGCCCGCGTGTCCCGGTTCGAGCTCGCCGCCCGAGCGGCCTTGCCCGATGGTTGTAGGGACAGGCCCCGCTCGGCGCTGGTGTGCGCGGCAACACTGCTTGGCGACAAGTGACGCTGCAAGGAAGGCGAAAATGCGACGGTCGGCATTTTCGGCATCTTGACCGAGCCGACGGGCGGAGGCGGGGGCGGGAGGTTGACCGCCGGCGGAGGCGCTGGCGGCAGGTCGACCGCGGCGACCGCTGGCCCCCGCGGTTGGGGCGCCGCGAGCGGCCTGTCCTTGGCGCCGCCCGCCCCGAATTGGGGCAAGGCGAATTTCAGGGTCGGATCTTCGCGGTCGAGGTCGGGATCCGGCTCAGGTTGGCCGCCACGCCCCAGGCCTTGCCCGCCTTCAGAGACGGCCACCGAAGGCCTGTCGCTCTTCTCACCGCATTGCCCGTCGCTTCGCTCTTGCATCGTCCGGAGATCCTCGTCGGATATTCAGATGTATCACAACCGGGCGCCAGTGGATCGCATTTCCCGTAACCCGGCGAAAATCGCGGAATTTCACCGCTGTTCGCGACGGCTTTTCGGTATACTTGCCGTCGGGCGGACCGGGTATGACCGGGTGCTCGCCCGGTGAGGGTCATGCAGCGCGAGAACCCGATGAAAAAGCCCGAAGCTGATGCCGCGGCAACGCAGGCCAGGTTCGGGATGTTTCCCGGCGTCTTCGTCCCCTGTGTGCTGACCATCCTGGGCGTGATCATGTTCATGCGCACCGGGTACGTGACTGCCGGGGTCGGGGTCTGGTTGGCGCTGCTCATCCTGGGGCTGTCTAAGCTCATCACCCTGGCTACCGCGCTCAGCCTCTCGGCGGTGGCCAGCAACCTGAAGATGCGCGGGGGCGGCGTCTACTTCATGATCTCGCGGGTGCTGGGCCCCGATTTCGGCGGCAGCATCGGCATCACGCTCTACCTGGCCCAGGCCACCAGCGTGGCCTTTTACGTCATCGGCTTCACCGAGGCGCTGTTCGCCACCCTGGCACCGGCGCTGTCGCTGATCGAGCTCTGGGGCATGAATGGCCACCAGCTGATACTGGCCTTCCATGTGCAGCCCATCCTTTCCTCGGCCGTGGTGGTCGGCCTATTCGTGTTGACCTTCAAGGGAGCGGATATCGCCATCAAGGCCCAGTACGTGGTGCTGGTGGTACTGATGCTGGCGGTGGCTAGCTTTCTGATCGGCGGCGCCCTGAAGTTCGACACTGCCACCTTTCAGGCCGCCACCCGACCCGCCGGGATCGGGTTCTGGGCGGCCTTTGCCATCTTCTTTCCCGCGGCCACCGGCATCACCGCCGGCGCCAACATGTCGGGCGACCTCAAGAACCCGGCGCGCACCATCCCCTGGGGCACCCTGCTGGCCATCTTCTTCACCATGGGCGTCTACGTGGCGCAGATCCTCTTGATGGCCGGCTCGACCCCGAAGGAGCAGCTGCTGCAGGACCCCTTCATCTCGCTGCAGAAGATGGCCGGCTGGTTATGGCCGCTGGTGCTGCTCGGGGTCTTTGCCGCCACGCTCAGCTCGGCGCTCAGCAGCTTCCTGGGGGCGCCGCGCATCCTGCAGGCCATGGGCGAGGACCGGCTGATGAAGGTCCTGGTCTTCTTCGGCAAGGGCGCCGGACCCACCAACGAGCCGCGCCGGGCCACGGTGGTGACCTTCGTCTTCGCCCTCTGCGTGATCTGGGCCGGCGATCTGAACGCGGTGGCCGAGGTGATCAGCATGTTCTTCCTGATCGCCTACGGCATGATCAACCTCTCCGCTTTTGTAGAGAGCAAGGCCGGCAATCCCAGTTTCCGCCCCACCTTCCGCTTCTTCCACTGGACCACCGGGCTGGTGGGGGCGGTGGCCTGCGGCGTGGCCATGGTCAAGATCAACGACACCTATGCGCTATTGGCGCTGGCCATCGTGGCGGTGATCTACTTCTACTTCCGCAAGCAGGATATCGAGACCAGCTACGGCGATGCCAAGCGCGGTTTCATCTTCCAGCGCACGCGCGACAACCTCTTCTACCTGGAGGAGGCCCGGGCGCACCCCAAGAACTGGCGTCCCATCCTGGTGGCGGTTAGCGAGAACCCCGTCAAGCAGGCGCAGCTGGTGCGGGTGGGGGGCTGGCTGGAGAGCCGGCGCGGCCTGTACTCGGTGGTGCACATCGCCGAGCGGCCCGATGACGATCTGGCCGCCAAGGTGCAGTACCGGGACGCCAGGCGGGCGGACCTCCGGCGCCAGACCGAGGCCGAGGGAATCGTCGCCTTTTCCGAGGCGCTGGTGGTCAACGATTTTCACCAGGGCCTGGCCGATTTTTTACAGAGCTATTCCCTGGGCGGGCTCCGGCCCAACACGGTGCTGACCGCCATGCCCACCGCCGAGACCGAGCAGTCGCGCGAACGGTTTCTGCAGACGGTCAGGACCATCGCCGCCTTCGATCTCAACCTGTTGATCCTCAAGCCGGGAGATATCGCCCCGCAGAAGCGCCGCCGCACCATCGATCTCTGGTGGAGGGGCAAGCGCAACGGCAGCCTGATGGCGCTTTTCGCCTATCTGATGACGCTGGACCGCACCTGGTCGGGAGCCAAGGTCAGGCTCTTGCGGGTGGTGGCCGACGAGGCCGAGGAGCGCGAGTCGCGGCGGCTGATGGAGGAGCTGCGCGGCCACTCCCGCATCTCGGCCGAGATCCAGCTCATCCGCAGCGAGAGCTCGCCCTATGAGGTCATCGCCGCCACCTCGGGCCCGGTGGCCGACCTCGTCATGGTGGGGTTGAACGCGTCGGATGCTGACGAGGTGCTCCGGTCGCTGTACAAGCTCGAGCCCTTGATGAAGGAGCTACCCGCCACCGTGTTGGTCAGCTCCAACGGCGAGGCCAACGTGTTCGTGTAAGGGGGGAGACCGGAACATGTCGAGGCCGCCTTTTCAGAAGGGGCTGCACCAGCTCGCCGAGCACACCTGGGTCTGGTTGCAGCCGGACGGCTCCTGGGGGTACAGCAACGCGGGGCTCATATGCGACGGCGACCGGTCGCTACTCGTCGATACGTTGTTCGATCTTCCGCTCACGCGTGAGATGCTGCGCGAGGTGATGCGCGTCACCGCGGGCCGGACCATCGATACGTTGGTCATCACCCACGCCAACGGGGATCACTGCTGGGGCAACGAGCTCGTCGGGGGAGCCGAGATCGTCTCCTCGCAGCAGTGCGCGGAGGAGATGCAGCAGGTGGACCCTTCCCTGTTGGCGATGCTGCTCGGATCGGAGGCACAAAGCCCGGTGATCGACTACATGAGGCGGATCTTCGCCGCCTTTGATTTCCGGGGGATAACAGTCACCTTGCCCACGCGTACCTTCGAGGGGGAGCTAGAGCTAGCCGTGGGCCAGCGGCCGGTACGCCTGATCCAGGCCGGGCCCGCCCATACGGGCGGCGATATCATGGTACACGTGCCCGACGATCGAATCCTGTTTACCGGGGATATCCTATTCATCGGCGTCACGCCTCTGATCTGGGCCGGCCCTATCTCCAGCTGGGTTACCGCCTGCGACCGCATCCTGCAGATGGACGTGGATCATTTGGTGCCCGGCCACGGGCCGGTAACCGACAAGGCCGGAGTACAGCAGGTGCGCGACTACCTCTGCCTGGTGGAGCGCGAGGCGACCGCGCGCTTCCAGGCCGGCATGAGCGTGGAAGAGGCGGCGCGCGACATCCCGCTCGGCCCCTTCCAGTCCTGGAAGGACAGCGAGCGTCTCGCGGTCAACGTTTACGCCAGGTATCGCGAGCTCGGCGGCGAGCAGCAGCCGGCCAGCACCATCGATCTGTTCGAGCTGATGGCCAGGCTGGCGTAGCGCGGCGTCGCCTTGACGCTCTGGCGACGGCGGCGGTGAAAATTCGCGCTACGAGCGGCGACCCAATGCAGTCGGTGTAGGACCCGCGTGTTGTCGCATTGACACCTACATAGGTGGATAGGTAGAGCTTCATGGCTCTATCCGCGGGGGATTCGTCTTAACAGTTGTTGGAGCTCTTATGACCCGTCGCTTCTCGAATCGCTTGATAGCCGATTTTTCTCGCATCGCTCGATCCCGGAGTCGCGCATTGTGCGTATGTTGCGCTCTCGCGTTGATTTGTCTCTCCTGCTCGATCGAGCCGACGCAGCCGGACTGGTCCGGGATAAGCGGGATGGACGGTTCGGTAGCGGGCAACGGCGGCAACGGCGGACAAAACATGGACGCGGGTCCGGGCGGCTCGGGAGGCACTGGCGGTGCTGGTGGTGCCGGTGGACAGGGTGGAGCGTCGGGCACGGGCGGCCAGGGCGAGGCCGGCGGCGGAACGGCGGAATACGACGACGCGGGCAACGTCACCTACCACGACGGCGACGGGGGCGTCTGTACTTCCATGGGACAGCGGGCCGAGAACAAGGTGCAGCCGGCCGATATCATCATCGCCGTCGACCAGTCGGGGAGCATGGATCTGGAGACGGCGTGGGTGCAGCAGCAGCTGAACGACTTTGCCAGCCTGATCACCGCGGCCGGTATCGACGCGCACGTGGTTTTGATCGCCAGCCGGACCTCGGACAACGCGATGTGCGTGCCGCCGCCGCTGGCCGGACCCAGCTGCGCCGATAACCTGCCGGTTTTCCTGCAGGTGGACGACGGGGTGGGCAGCCACAACGCTCTGGTCAAGATCACCGGGCACGTCGCCAACTACAGCGCAATCCTGCGGCCCGACGCCTCCAAGCACTTCGTGGTCATCTCCGATGACGAATCGACCGAGATGACCGCGGCCGCCTTTGACGCCCAGATCCGCGCGGCCGACCCGGTGCTGTTCGCCTCCTACGTCTTCCACGCCATCTACTCCTTTGCCGATCCCATCTCCTCCTGCTTCACCGGCAGCCCCTGCTGCGGCATTTCCGCCGCCCCGGGCCTGGTCTACCAGCAGCTGGTCGACCAGACCGGAGGCGTGTCCGGCGACCTGTGCGCGCAGAACTTCCTGCCGGTCTGGAACGCCGTGGCCACCACGGTGATCGAGAGCAGCGGCCTGGCCTGCGAATGGGATATCCCGGATCCGCCCGACGGGGAGAGCTTCGATCCCGCCCTGGTCAACGTCAACTTCAGCACCCCGAGCGCGCCCGGGCAGTCCATCGGTTTCGTGCAGGTGCCCGACGACTGCGTGCGGACCTCAGACGGCTGGTACTACGATGACAACGATGCCCCGACCCGCATCTTCTTCTGCCCCGAGACCTGCCAGCGGATCCAGGGGCAGATCGACGCCGCGGTCGATATCGAGTTCGGCTGCAAGCAGGTCATGGCCCCACTGGAGTAGGTAGCGGCAAGTCCGGCAACGCGGTATATAGCCTGCCCGGAGAAGCCGAGCATGGACGCGTTTGACCAGGATGCCCTGAACAGCTTCATCATCGACAACGGCGTCATCGGTTTCTTCCCCGAGGGCAGGACGCTCAAGTCCGGAAGGTTCTCTTATTGGTATGCGAACTGCCGGAACCTGGCCTCGAGCGTCGGGCGGATCGACCGTACCGCCGATTTCCTCATCGCCTTTCTGGCCGCGCGCAGCCTTGTCTGCGACTACGTATACGGGGTGCCGGCCGGCATTACCGGTTTGGCCACCGTGGTCAATTACAAGCGGGGGATGGCCGGTGATCGCGAGCACCGGGTGGTGATAGGAAGGGAGAAACCCAAGCAGCACGGCGACCCTCGCGACCGGTACTTCATCGGAAAGGTCGAGCCGGGCGACCGGGTGGTGGTGATCGAGGACGTGACCACCACCGGCGGCTCCATGCTCAAGAGCCTCGGAGCCCTGGCCGAGGCCGGGGTCGAGGTGGCGGCAGTGGTCTCGATCGTCGACCGGATGGAGAGGCGGGACGACGGCAAGAGCGTGGCCGAGTGCGTGCAGCAGAGAGGATCGGTCTACCACTCGATGACCGACGCGGATCAGCTCATCCCGCTGGCCATCGCCCGGTACCGTCCCGACGCGGATTTCCTTCGGCAATTCCAGCAGAGGTACAACCAGTACGCGCTGAAAACGATCGAGGTGGCGCCCAGGGAAGGTTCCTGATGGTGGAGCTGAGCGAACGCGAACGGGAAGCCCGCAAGAAGCTCTGCCTTCCCCTGGACGGCCTGCAGACGATTGGGCAGGTCGAACAGCGGATCGAAGAGCTCGCGCCCTTGGTGGGGCTTTTCAAGATCGGCAAGGAGTCCTTCGTCCGTTTCGGCCCCGAGGTCGTCCGCCTGGTGCAGCGGCGCGGCGCCGAGGTCTTCCTCGATCTCAAGTTCCACGACATTCCCAATACGGTCGCCGGGGCCGCGCGGGCGGCCGCCGAGCTGGGCGTGTTCCTGTTTAATGTCCACGCCTCGGGCGGCCTGGAGATGATGACGGCGGCGGTCCAGGCGGCCAGGTCGGTGGCCCTCGGCGGCGGTGCGCCGCCGGCGAGGGTGGTCGCGGTGACGGTCCTTACCAGTCTTGATCGGGGTATACTCAACGGCGAGCTCAGGGTCGAAGGCTCCGTGGAGGAGCAGGTACTGCACCTGGCCCGCCTGGCGGTGCGGGCGGGGTGTGACGGTATCGTCTGCTCGGCCGCGGATTTGCGGGCGATCCGGCCGAGCCTGCCCGAGGGCTTTCTCTACGTCACCCCGGGCATCAAGGGCCCCGCCACCGCGGCCGGGGCGGACCAGAAGCGGGTCTTCACTCCCGGCAAGGCGCTGCGCGCCGGCGCCGGCATCCTGGTGGTGGGCCGGGCGATCACCGCCGCGGCCGACCCGGTGCAGGCGGCGCGCGAGGTGCTGCGCGACATGAGCGAAGATGCGCTCTAGGGATAGTATAATAAAATACTTGCTGAGCGAGGAGATCATCTTCGCCACCGTGTCCGGGATCCTGACCACCAAGCCCGAGCTCATCCGGCTGGTCGATCGAACCATCCCCCAGATCGGGATCATCACCACCAAGAGCTACCAGGTCCTGCCCAATCCCGGGAACCGGGAACCGATCATCGTAGAAGCCGGGGTGGGAAACTTCGGAAACGCAGTTGGGCTGCGCAATCCCGGTATGGAGGCCGGAAGCCGAGAGCTGAGCCGGTTCGAGCTCAGAGCGCTGCTCAACGTATCGCTTTCAGCCAGCTGCCCCGAGGACTTCGTCATTCTGGCGGAGAAGTTCGCCGATATAGCCGACCTCCTGGAGCTGAACTTTTCCTGCCCCCACGCCCGGGAGGGCTTCGGCTCCAGCATCGGCTCCGACGCGCGGTTGGTAGGGCAATACCTGACGGTCATACGACGCGCGACCGACGCGGTTCTCTTTGCCAAGCTAACGCCGAACGTCGAGAACATCGGCGAGATCGCCCGCGCGGCGGTGGCGGCCGGGGCGGACGGGATCGTCGCCATCAACACGGTCGGGCCCGAGCTGTACCTGGAAGAGAGCAGCGGAAAACCGCTTCTCAACAACCCGCGGGGCCACCGGGGCGGCAAGTCCGGCGAGTGGATCCGTGAGATCGCCCTGGAGAAGGTGAGGGAGATCCGGCGGGCGGTGGGCGATGGCGTTCCCGTCATCGGCATGGGCGGGGTCACCTACGGGCAGGACGTCCGGAACATGATCTCGGCCGGGGCCAATGCGGTGGGCATCGGCAGCGTCCTGGCCCGGATCGAACCGGAAAAGCGGCCCGATTACTTCGCGGCGCTCATCGCTGACGTCGAAACCGGGAGCGATGCCGCCGGCGCCTTCGTCTCTCGGCAGCGGCTGGGACACTACAGGCCCTACCGAATCGCGCGCATCGAGGAGCACGGCCCGGATCTGCGGGTGTTCGAGCTCGACGGCACGCTCGACTACCGAGCGAGCCAGTTCGTCTTCATCTGGCTTTCGGAGATCAGCGCGGAGAAACCCTTTGCCGTGGCCGGCTCCGATCCCTTGACGTTTATCATCCGCAAGCGCGCTTACCATCCGGCCGAGAACCGGGGGCTTTTCACCCACGAGATCTTCCAGAAACGGGTCGGTGACCGGCTCTTCGTCCGGGGACCGTACGGCCGGCCCGCGCCGGTTACCCGCAAACCCCGGGCTTGCCTGGTAGTCGGGGGAACCGGGCTAGCGGTAGCGCCCGGGCTGGTTCAGGAGTTGGCCGAAGCCGGCAAGGACGTCGTCGTCTACTATGGGATCGCCTCTCCCGAACAGGTCGCCTTCCGCGAGTCTATCGAGCGATTTGCCAGGTATATCCCGGTAGCGGATGAAGGCGTCATCGGTCGGGTGCTACAGGTAATGCAAGCCGATCTGCAGGGCGAGCCGATCGGAGAGTTCTGCTTTTACAACATAGGCCCCGAGCCCATGATGAAGGCCGCTGCGGAGATCGAGCAGAAGCTGGGCGCCAGCGAGATCTACCTGTCGCTGGAGACCAACACCATGTGCGGCTACGGCATCTGCGGCGAATGCGAATGCGGCGGGAGGCTGCCTTGTCGGCAGGGGACCTTTTTTGACTACGAGTTCCTGGTCGGCCGCCTCTAGAGGTAGGGGCGGGCCTTGCGCCCGCCCTTGACTTTTTAGGGGAGGGGGCAACGGGGGTTAGTCGTCGAAGTCGCCTTCGGGCCCCTTGTCCGTGTCGAGCTGGGCGGCGCGCTCGATGATCTTCTCGCGCGACCACTCCGAGGGGTTCTCGAGGCGGCCCACCTTGGGACCGGGATCGTAGCCATTGACCTGCAGGATGTTCTCCACCACCAGGGGGGCGGTGTCCGCCGCGTCGAAGACATCGGTAAGCAGCGTGTAGACGAATCGCTCCACCGCCCCGGCCATCCGCTCGCGGACCTCGGCCTGCAGCCCTAAAAGCCGGTTCTCGAAGGGCAGGTTCAGCTTCTTGTAGTCGCCCGCCTTGAGCCCCTTGGACTCGGCGTGGGCGACCATTTCTTTCCAGACCTCGTCGGTCACTCCGTTGCCCTGCACCTTGCGGAGCCGGCCCTCTTCCAGGATGGCGTTGCCGAACTCGTTGACATCGACGCCCCAGGATAGCATCTGCAAAGCGGTGGCTACGTTGGCCTTGGTGGTGCGCGTCTGCTCGGCGATGGCCCGCAGCCGTTCCGAGTTGTTGCCCGAGGTGCCGTGCTGGGCACCGGAAACGCCGTAGGGCTCCAGCGCCTGGTGGACGGACGCGGTCAGCCCTACGTCGATGCCGGCGTCGCTCTGCTCGATGCCGTGCGTGGTGCCGTTGTTGAGCGCGATCCAGTCGGGGAAGATGCCGTGTGCGTTCAGGCCCTGGATGAGGAAACGGGCCTCTGCGGGCGTGGAGAGCCCCGCCGCTCCTTTGATCTCGCCCACCTCGGTTTCCAGCCCGGCCCAGCTCGGGATGCAGGGATTGATCTCGATGTTGGCTGAAAGGTTGTCCGCGTCCGGCTGGTGGGAAGCGTCGACGGCGATGGAGGTAATACCAGCATCAAACAGCGACGGGATCTCGGTCTTGGCCCATTCCAGGTCCTTTGCGTTTTTGATCCCGTAGTGATCGGCGTGGACCGCCACCGGGACGGTGATCCCCAGCTCGTTGCAGGTGCCGTCGACCATGCGGGCCATGTTCCAGAGGCTGACCGCACAATAAGCGGCCGCTCCGCCCTCGGACTTGGCTATCTCGATGATGATGGCGGCGTTGGCCCGCTGGGCGGCCTGCAGTGCGCCGCGCATGACGAAGTAACTGCGGGCGTTGGCGGCGATGGTCATGCATTTGCCCTTGGCAATCATGGCCCGGTCGATGAACTTTCCGCTGACGATCAGGGCTTGGGAGCCGGGGAAGAGTCGCTGGACGTTGGGGGGACGGCCGATTTTCAGGGCGTTCTTGAAGGCGTTCTTGGAGATCTTTTTCCTTTTCGGCATGAATTCCTCTTAAGTATAGATAAATTAAATTAAAAAAACCGGCACCCCCGTGCCGTTTTGTATGCGAGTGTGGCAGCAGGGGGAAAGACGCCCGCGTTCACAAGGTTCGGGGCGCCGCCGGTTATTTTGATTATACCGCAACACTCACCAGGGAAGAAGGGCCGTCCATATCGGATAGCGCTTTTTTTATAGGCCGAGGCATCTTTTTTTTCATCGTTCCCAGGCAGGGTATCGGTTTTCGGCCCGGAGCGATTTTTCCGTTTTTACGGCTCTTTCCTGCGAAGCGCCACCTCTTTTTTCATTTCGAGGAAAATTAGAAAATAAGCTCGCAGCCTTTTGAGATAACAGGCAAAAGGGGTAAAACCATAATCGGTTTTCGTTCGCGGGCACGAGCGTTGCATGGGCGAAACCGTTTTCGATTTCGCTTCCGGGCACGCGCGTTGCATGGGTCGAAACCGATACTCATGTCGCTCCGGGGCACGAGCGTTGCATGCATTCAGCATCCCGTTTCGTGTGACGGTTTTCGATCGCGAGCGACAGGGAAGGAAGATTCGATGGACGAGGTCTCGACGCGACAGGCGCGGATTCCCACCTTGCACGTGGTAGCGGACTCGATTCCGCTGGCTCACTACCGGGCGATGAAGGCGGTATGGGAGCAAGGGATCTCCATGCGCACCGAGTACGACCGCCGCGGTCGGAACGGCGAATTCATCGATCCCCCGAGCCGAGAGGCGCGCGTGCTGGTCGAGGTCACCCAACCCTACGCCCAACCGCGCTTTCCGCCGGTCTCCTTTTGCGAGATCGGGGCCTATATCGCCGAGGTCATGGGCCTGAAGGATCACTACGTGGTGCCCATCGACGAGTTGAAGAAGTGCAAGGACGGCGAGCTGACCGCTACCCGCTGGCCTTATACCTACCACCAGAGGCTCTTCGCCCATCCGGCCGAGGACGGATCGGTCGTAGACCAGATGGAGCTGGCGGTCGGGCGCGTGGCGACCACTCCGTATAGCCGCCGGGCCGTGGCCTCCACCCCGGTGCCCAACCTGGACGTCTTCCTCAAGGAGGACATTCCCTGCCTGCGCGAGGTGCAGCTCCGCTGCCCCCTGGACGAGAGGGGCAACCGCGTGCTCAACATGAACACGGTCTGGCGCTCGCGCGACCTGTACAAGGCCTGGGCGGACAACGTGATCGGCATGACCTTCCTGATGGGAAAGATCGCGCGCGACCTCGAGCAGAGGACCGGCGAGAGGGTCCGCGTGGGCAGTTACGCCGATTACAGCTTCTCGCTGCACATCTACGGGCAGGACTTCGCGGCCGTGGGAGGGGACGCGGACAGGGGGCTCAAGAGCTTCTTCGACAACTTCGACGAGCGGAAGATCCTTGAGCGCTCCATGACCAGCGAGCGCGCGCGCGACCTGCTTATCCTGCCGCAGCTCGAGGAGTTACGTACCGAGGCCAAGATAAAGGAGTGGAAGCTCGACGACCGGGCTATCGCGCTGCTCGATAGCCTGATCGAAGAGCTGAGCAGCGGCAGGGTCCTGCCCTGAACCCTCCTCGAATTTTTACTCCGCGGCTCCGGCGCTCGCCTGCTTGCGCAGAGCCTTCTTGGCCACCGCTCGCACCGTGGCGTCCTCGTCGTCGGCGGCTTTCTGCAGCGCCTCGGCGAACGCATCCGGGTCCAGCTTGCTCATGGCCCGCACCGCGTAGTAGCGGACCAAAGAGCTCTCCGCCCGGCTGCCGGTCTCCAGCTGCTCGGCGATGGGCTTGCGGGCCTCGTCCGAATCGGCGTCCTTGTACTCCTGCATTAGGCGGTCAAAGGTCTCGCGGTCGGCGTTTCCCTCTCCGTTCTTGGTGTACACGCCGCTGGGAGAGGAGGGCCTGCTGGGCGGCGGGATGCTGCCCGTCGCGGGGGGCACGCTGATCGAACCGCGGGCGGCCGGACCGGCGGGCGGTTGCACCGCGCCCCGACTCAACGCCGAGGTGTCGAGATTCAGGTCGGGCTTGCGCCCCGATCGCCTGCGCACCGGGCTCTCGGTCATACCGGTGAGCGTGTGGGTGCGGAACAGGTCCAGGCTCTCGATCTCGCCCAGATCCAGCGCCGGGATCTCCTTCTGCAGCTTCTCCCGGAGCGCGCCGCCCTCGCGCTGGGCGTTGGCTACCATCTGCTGCACCCCGTCGGGCAGCGAGTGCGAGGAGGCGAGCAGGCGCCAGGTCACCGGAAGTGACTTGTTCTCCATCGACCTGTAGACGCCCAGATAGATGGCGCCCCCGCCGGTTTCGTCCTTGAGCTGGTCGTTGACCTGCTCGAAGACCGAGAAGGGGGTCTCCTTCAACGTCTCCTCGTTGGCCTCCAGCACCAGCCCCAGGTAGGAGACGCGCTCCAGCGACGCGCCCGCGGGCATCAGCGAGCTGTACTGCATGTTTTCGCGCACCGCCTGCATGACCGAGTCCACCGTCACCTTGGCGAGCTCGCCCTCCCCGTAGTTGAGCAGTCCGCCCGAGAGCAGTATGGAGCGGAAGTCCTCGCCGTCCAGGGGACGGATGGCTGTGACCTGCTCCCGGTCGTTGAGCCCGTTCAGCACGTCGAGCGGGGCGAGGATGGCCGAGTTGATCTTCTCGTAGTAGCGGTCCAGGGAGACGTCGCCGTGCACCTGCGAGAGCTGCTGATTGTCGATCAGGATCCAGCCCAGCAGCGGGGTGCTGGTCAGCGAGCTCACGGCTCGTACGGCGTTTACCTTGGCTATGCCGCTCTCGTGCTCGTGCGGAAGCGTGGTCAGCGCGATCATCGGCAGCGAGAGGTCCTTCAGGGTTTCAATCAGCTCGCGTAGCGCCGAGCCCGTGCCCCCGCCCAGCCCGGCCGTCAGCAGCACCGCGTCCGCTCCGGCGGCGTGGGCCGAGACCGCGCTTCGGACGCGTTCCGCGTGTTGCTGAATACATTCATAGCCGTAGTTCAGGTCCGAGCCCGCTCCATCGTAGCCGTCGATACCGATGTAGATGCGCTGCTCGCTCGGCACGTTCAGGTGCGCCCCACCGGGCGCCAGCGAGGCCAGATCGGTATGAGCGGTGTTGAGCGCCAGCGCGCGATAGCCCCGGCGGTAGAGCTCGGCGGCCAGGTTGCCCCCGGCTTGCCCCAGACCCACGGCCGCGATTTCCAGAGAACGATTAGCGGGTTTCACGGATACCTCCTACAAATGAAAAACCTTTCCAGAACCGATGTCCGCGGCTCGTTCGGGGTCCTGCGACCCTCGGCTGCCGGGGACCATTTCGACGCCCTCGGAGCCCGGACAAGGGCGCTAGCCTACCACTTCGCGGCGGCGAGAAAAGCATCCCCGTTTGGGGGTAATTTGGCCGGCCGGATCGCGTGGTGGGCGTCGCGTTTTCCCCGGCGCGGCGTCTTCGGGTCGTACGTAGAGGTGATCCGGGTGTTTTGGATTTCCACATACGGATCCGAATCTTGAGCTTGGATAGGACGACTCATAGTGCTAAAAAGGAACAGTAGGTCCACTAGTGTCAGGTTCGGGTTGCTGGCAAATCAACGATAGGGAGCGAAAGACGATGTATAGATTACCCCTTGGTATCATTAGTATTTTAACGATTCTCACCTTTGCGGCCTGCGGGGGAGGTGACGACGAAGGTGGCGATGCGGCAGCCGGAGAGGGCGGCGGCGGCGCGGACGGCGCGGCAGCCGGCGGCGGCGGCGGCGGCGGCGGAGCCGGTGGAGCTGGCGGCGAGAGCGGTAGCGGCGCACCGGTCTGCGGAAATGCGGTGGTCGAGCCGCCCGAGCAGTGCGACGACGGCAACCAAATCGACGACGACGGCTGCACCAACCTGTGCGAGAAGACCTGCAGCGTCGACGGCGACTGCAACGACCTGAATCCCTGCAACGGCGTGGAGGTCTGTAGCGGCGGCGTCTGCGGCCCGGGCACCAACCTGACCAACGGCGAGCAGTGCGGGGACAACATGTCGTGCTACGAGGGGCAGTGCCTGGAGCACGTGTGCGGAAACGGGATCGTGCAGGGCGACGAGGAGTGCGACGACGGCGACGACGACGATACGAACGGCTGTACCCGCCAGTGCCGGTTCACCTGCATCGCCGACGACCAGGAGCGCGATGTCTGCGAAAACGACTGCGATCCCCTGGCAACCTGCGACGACGCGACACACACCTGCACCGCGGGCTCGCCCTTGCCTGACGGCACGCTCTGCGACCGCGACCGCGGTTACTGCGAAAACGGCCTGTGCATCCTATCGACCTGCGGCGACGGCAATCAGGAGCCCAACGAGGAGTGCGACGACGGCAACACCGTCGACGGCGACGACTGCACCGCGGTCTGCACCCTGTCGGTCTGCGGCAACGGGGTGATAGACGGCAACGAGCACTGCGACGACGGCAAGACCTGTATCAACAGCGACGACGAGGCGCTCAACTTCACCTCCTGCACCGACGATCCGAGCCCCTGCGAGGCGGCCAACGGCATCTGCACGCCGGCCAACCTGGACGGCTGCGACTTCAAGTGCCGGGCCGAGTTCGCGGTCAGGGGCATCTCCCTGAACGTCTCGGCGGATCCGGCCCCGGCCTTCTGCGCCTACGCCAACAGCGACAAGCAGGGCAACGCGTTCGCCGGCCTGTTTCCGGACCCGACTCTCATCAACGCCGCCAACACTTTCATTTCGGGCTCGCTCCTGGACGGCAGCTTCATCGTCCTGTTTCACGTGATGGACGTCGATGACTACTCGCTTAGCGTTTCCGATCCATTGACCAAGCTCGCCATGGTCCCGGGCGACTTTCCCGCGGGAGTGACCGCCTTGGCCGGCGCGGTAGATGAAGAGGTTCTCATCTACCACGCGTTCTACGATGACAAGCTGGAGCCCGTAACGTCCGCCAATGCCGAGCTTGACGCCACCGCGGACAAGCTCATCTCCAAGACGCCCATACCCTATTCCATAGGGTTCAGCATGACCGACGGCGACATGGTCCTGAGCAATGTCATGATCGAGATTGAGGTCGATCCCGAGCGCAGCGGTATCCCGGCGCCGCCCGAGACCCGGGACGGCCTTGTGCTTCCGGAGAGCGTCGGCACATACACCAACGGCGTGATGTGCGCCGCGATGCCGACCTCTATGTTCTCCTCCATGGGAGTGCCGCAGAGCAACGTGCTCGGGCTGCCGCTTTCTTTGACCGATATGTGTTCCGATCAGAGTTATACCTCCTGTCCCGACGGAGTGGACCCGCCCGATTGCAGCTCGGTGCTGGACCTTATTCAGGGAGGATGCTCTGGGACGCTCCCTGGATTTCCCCCCAACGTCTTGATCAAGCCCATCGGCGATCCCGATGCCGACACGGATGGCGACGGCGTGAACGATGCATACTCGATCGTGTTCATGGTCTCCGCCGTGCGGGCCAGGATCGCTGGCTTCTCCGAGAACGATCCCCCGTATGACCCCCTACCGCTGTAATCTGTAGATGTGCGGGCGGGCCGTGCGCCCGCCCGTCATGGCTTACCTCTCAAGGGAAGTGGCAAGCCCTCACGATTCTACACATCTTCAAGGGTACCGGATGAAAGGCGGTCCTACCCCGGTGATCGCGTCCAAGCAGGAACTCGCCGGTAGAATCGATGCAGGAGCCGGGCGGGTATAGCCCGTCGACGCTCCGGCCAGCGTTACCTCGGAGGGGATCGCCACTGCTTTTCTGCGAACAAAAAGCCGTTCGGCAGGGTATTGCACTCTTTTTCAGTCGCGCGCCGGGCCATACCCGCCCGGCTCCGCAGGCCGCACTTCTCGGATAGCAGCGCGACGCCGGCCTGGCGCGGACGGTCCGGGGCCGGCCGGCGGGGGCGTCCCGCGTGCCAACCGCCCCCGAATAGTGGGGCTATTTCGAGGAGGAACGACGCAGCAGATGCGCCCGCCCCGCAAGCGAGGCGACGGGAGTTGCATTTTGAGCCGGGAACTAACTAGATGTGTAGAATGATTAGGGCAAGCCCTTCCCCTACGTCAGCTCTTCCAGGACCTCGGCCGCGATTTCGGCCACGTCCGGATTTGGATCCTCGAGCAGCCGCCGTACCGCTGGCGCGGCTTCTCGGGAGCCGATCTTGCCAAGCAGGTCGACCGTGTCGCCTCGCAACGCCGCGTCCTCCGAGCCGAGCGCTTCGCACAGCCCGCCGACGATGGCACCTAGCGCGCCCGGGCCCTGCTCGAGCAACTGCTCGGCAGCCAGCAGCAGGCCCATGCGGCTACTGGTGGTGCTGCCCTGCCACAGGGCCAGAAAGGCCTCCGGGCCACCCGGGTCGCCGATGAGCGCCAGCGCCCCCGCGATCCGCTGGGTCTGCAACAGCGACTGCAGGTGGCGACGGCGGTAGTCGGCGCTGCCTCTGGAGAGAACGATCTCGGCCAGTCCCCGGGCCGGCTCGACCCCGGTCAGGGCCAGACCGCCGTCGATCACCGTCAGCGGAACGGACCGTACCTCCAGCTCGCCGGCCAGAGCGGTGAAGCGCTGAGCGTCGATCACGAAGACCGAGACGCGCTTGCTGGCCAGCGCCAGCTCGTTGGCGGCCCTGACGGCCTGCGGGCAGTGCGGGCACTCGGTGGCCATGAAGACGAACAGCTCGGCCGGAGCGGGCAGCGCCCGCAGGCGCTCCACCAGCTCGACCTGGAGGCTGGGGGGATATTCGGCCGCGAGCGCTTCCACGAATGGGGCTGCTTCGCGGCCCTCGGGAAGCGCCAAGTAGTGGATGTCGCCGCGGCCCGGGCCGGAGAGGGTCAGCGCCGGCCGGGCCGGTAGATTCCCCGATTCCCCTTCGTGCAGCACCGCGCCTCCAGCCGCGGCAGCGGCGACCGCTTCGGCTACGCTTTTCAACGCCGCGCCGAGCTCGGAGCCGTCCGGCGCCTGGTGAAAATGCAGCTCGAGCGGCGGAACGCGGCCAGCGAGCGCCTGGCCGATACGCTGCAGATCCCGTTTGGCGAGCATGAGGGCACGCTACCGGCCCGTCCGGGTGGCGTCAATCCGGTCCGGTCCGGTCGTCGTCGTCGCCCGTCTGCCCGGCAACGCACTGCAAGACCAGCTCCAGAAGCCTGCCGCTCTGCACCAGACCTCGTAGCTCGTGGGTATCGTCTACCTCTATCAAACGGACGAGCCCCTCGGTTCCGGTGCGGGCCAGCGCCCGGCTGTCCTGTACCGGCACTACCTGGTCGCCGGTACCGTGCACCAGTATCACCGGCACCCCGGGGGGCAACCGGGCCTTGCCGTTGTATCGCAGGGCAGCCTGCGCCAGCAGCAGCGTCGGGCCCTTCCACAGCTCGCGGCGTAGCAGCTCCACCACCACCGCTCCGCCGAACGAGGAGCCGACCAGGACGTGGGGCAGGAACTCTAGCAGGGTGCGGGCTTGAAGCTGTACGCAACCCTCGAAGTCCTTGGTGTTCATGGCCGGTGTGCAGGCGGTGAAGTGCCGGGCGAACAGCACGGCCTTGCGCCCCGCCGGGCTGCTCTGCAGCCCGTGGGCGAACTGAACCCTCGTACTTGTTGGCGACGGTCGCAAAAAAAACCGAAATGGCGCTTCGAAAACAATCCGCGTCGATCCGTTCTCTGCTTAGAACAGTTTCGGCTTTTTTGCGACCGTCGCCCCGACAACCGATACCGCTCAAGGCAGATGTGGTACTGTATCCGCGTACAGCTAGAGGGGAGATCATCATGCGCAAGATCACAATACAACTGTGTCTTATCTTCTGGGGGTGCGGTGGCGCTCAGTCGCACGCGACCGAGCTGGAACCGCTGGAAGATTCGGTAGCCGAAGCAGATCAGGTAGCCGAGGAATCCGAACCGGTCGAAGGGGAAGAACCGGTCGCCGCGCCGGCGAGCGGTCCTGCCTCTATCGCCGTCACGCCCAAGGTGGCCGGACAGGCGGTCGCAGGCCGCGTCCAGATCGTGAACGAGGCCGGGGAGACGGTCGCGGAGGGCAGTGCCGGTCAGAGCTTCACGGTTAAGTCCGGGAGCTACACCGTGCAGGTGCAGGTGACCGACGAGAAGGCGCTGGCCGACCGCCCGACCCGGACCATGGAGGTCGACCTGCAGCCCGGTGCCCAGTCCAAGCAGGAAATGAGCTTTCCGTGGTGCAAGGTGCGGGTAGTGGTACGGATCAAGGGCAAGAAGGCGCGCAAGGCCGAGGTCAAGCTGATACGCGGCGGAGAGCACGTGGCGACCCTGCAGTCCGGAGCCGCGCAGCACGTACCGCTCTCCCCTGGTCACTACCAGGCCGAGGTCACGTCCGGAGGTACCATGACCAAGCTGGACGACGTCATGTTTCCCGAGGGCTCCACGCGCGACGTTCCCATAGATGTGAGCTTTTGACCGGCCGCGAAAATTCCTCCAAGATCAAAGTAGCTACGGGGTCACGATCTAGACATGGCCCTGTTACCGACGCGCGCTCACCGTTCGAGCGAGCGGGGAAACGGGATGATGCGGTCATCTGTCCGACTGCCGAATAGTGCAGATTTTGCGCTGCAAGGTGCTATAATCTGCATATTCCGTAGAACGGGGATATAATGGTAGGTGTGGCGGCGAGATCCAGTGATCGTGCAGGTCGTTCCCTGGTAGGCCGCAGGCTCGGCCGGTACGAAGTGCTCGCCAAGCTCGCGTCCGGAGGCATGGCGGCCGTGTACGTGGCACGCGCACAAGGCGTGGCCGGATTCGAGCGCCTGGTGGCTATCAAGATCCTGCACTCCAACCTGGCCCACGAGCAGGAATTCGTCAGCATGTTCCTGGACGAGGCCCGGCTGGCCGCCCGCATCCGGCACCCCAATGTGGTCCCCACTCTGGATATCAGCGACACCGTCTACGCCGGCTACTTCATCGTCATGGAGTACGTCGAGGGAGACCACCTGGGACAGCTGCTCGCCGGTGCGACCAAGCTCAACGATCGCATACCGCAGCCCGCGGCTATGCGTATCATGGTCGATGCTCTGAGCGGGTTGGGCGCGGCGCACAAGCTGACCGACGAGGACGGCAAGCCGCTCAATCTGGTACACCGCGACGTGTCACCCCACAACATCATGGTGGGGCTCGACGGTATATCCAGGCTCACGGACTTCGGTGTGGCCAAGGCCGAGGACCGGCTCACCCATACGCGCGATGGACAGATCAAGGGCAAGCTCTCTTATATGGCTCCCGAGCAGGCGTCGGTAGCGCGAACCGATCCGCGGTCCGATCTCTTTTCCATAGGTATCATCTTCTGGGAATCGCTGACCGGCGTGCGCCTCTTTCGCTCCGAGACCACGGCCGGCACCCTCAACAAATTGGTGTCCGAGCCGATACCCATGCCCTCGTCGGTGGACCCCGAGTTGAAGGCCTTTGACCCCTTGCTCAAGAAGGCGCTTTCGCGCGACCCCGAGGCGCGTTTCCAGAGCGCGGACGACTTTTCCGATGCCTTGGAAAAGCTGGCGCCCGAGGTCGGCGGGATGGCCTCGCTCCGAGACGTCGGCAAGGTCGTGGAGAAGTTCGCTGCCGAACGTATAGCCGCCGACAAGAAGCGCATCAAAGAAGCTATCCAGACCTTTGGCTCGGCCGAATACGCGATCGCCGCTCGACCTCCGGGAGCCGATGACGTCATCTCCGAGCCCTCGGGCGGCTCCTGGACGGGTTCCTCGGCATCGCCGATCTCGCGTTCAGGGATGTCGGCCGCCAACTCGGCGGTCTCCAAGATGAGCGGCGTATATCCCCATGGTACCTCGCCCTCGGCCGTGGTCCGCGGGATTCCGCTACGGCCTCCCCCGCCTCCGCCTCGCCGACCGTCGGTCGCTCAGACCGAAGAGGTGGTCGAGATCTCGAGCGTGGACCTGGAGCAGTCCGAGATTTCGATCATGTCGGCCTCGCAGGTCGGGCCTGCCCCGGGTTCGCACGGCAAACTGCTAGCGGTTCTGGCGGTCTGCTGCGTGGTACTGGCCGGGGTGGCGCTGTGGGCGATGTTCAGGGAGCTAGAACCGGGCGGCGTACGGGTGATCCAGATGGAGACCGAGTCCGAGCCCGCGCCGCCGGCCCCGCCGCAACCCCCCCCAAAACCTCCGGAGCCGAAAAAGCCCGCCGTTTCGGATGGCGATGGCCAGCAGCAGGCCGGTTCGGACACGACAGAACAGACCAAGGCGGAAGCGTCGAAGAAGCCCGACGAGCCGAAAGCGGTCAAGCCCCCGAAACACCCGCGCCGGCCGCCCCGGGTTCGCAAGCCGCCCAAGGCTAGCAGGCCGTCCAAGATCGATAAGCCCGCCGCGGTCGCTCCGGAGCCGAAAAAATCCGACCCCCTGTTACCGGATGGCATTCTCAAGCCGACTGCGCCTAACGCCAAGCCCGCGCCTCCTCCCCCGCCGAAGAGACGCCCGGTGGACGAGCTGGATCCGAATAACCCCTATCGTTGAGCGGCACGCACGGTCTGCGGTACAACTGTGGTGTAGGTGTAGGGTGTAGTGTAGGTAGTGTAGGTGTAGGGTGTAGGGGGTGTAGGGGTCGGACTTAACTATTTAACAATTGGAGGGTGCAGGGGTCGGACTTAACTGTTTAACAATTGTGTGAAGAGGGCGGACTAAACCATTTGACAATTGTAGAGAAGAAGGAATACCCAGTTGTCGACTGGTTGGTTGAATCAATTGTTAAATAGTTAAGTACGACCCCGTGAAGACCGAGCAAAGGCTCATCCAGCTGGCGGCCGAGCATTTCCGGCTGGAGCCGACCGGCCTTGCACCCGAGGATGACATCTTCGAGGCGCTGGGTATCGACAGCGTGCAGGTGCTCGAGCTTCTCAGCGAGTTGGAGATGTATTTCGACGTTGAGATACCCGACTACGAGCTGAGGGAGGTCAGGACCTTCGCCGAGCTGGCCGAGCAGATCGAGCGGCGTGCGGGCGTGTGAAGGCGCGAGCATCCTCGACAGACGCAGATGAGAAACTCCGAGCAGATACGGTTCGTCGATGGCGGGGAGGTGCAAGAGGCCGCCTCTCCCGAGTTCCGCATGGAGATCGAGGCCCGGCCCGAGGACGTGGACGAGCAGGGGCACGTATCCAACGTGGTCTATGTGCGCTGGGTACAGGACGTGGCGCGCGCCCACTCGGATGCCATCGGCTACGACCTGGACGCCTACCTGCGTATCGGTTCGACCTTCGTGGTTCGCAAGCACGAGATCAGTTACTTCCTGCCGGCCTTTGCCGGCGACCGAATCGTGCTGCTGACCCACGTGGCCTGGTGGCGCAGCGCTATCAGCGAGAGGCGCACCCGTATCGTGCGCCTGGCGGACGACAAGGAGATCGGAAGGGCGGCCACCGTCTGGGCCTTTGTCTCGGTGAGCAACGGCCGTCTGCGTCGCATTCCTGCCGAGATCCAGGAGGCGTTTAAAAAACCGCCGCACGGCTGAGGGATAGAGGCCCTGGGTGAGGGTCCGAGGATCGGGAGGGTATTCATGCGAGCCAGCGCGCAGTTCGATCGAGGCGAAGCGCGGCGGCCCGGAGCCGTTCATCCGGGTGGTGCGGAGGTGACCGCGTGCTTGCTCTTGGGCCTCTGCTCGCTCTGGGTCGCCTGCGCGGCGCAAGAGACCGGCATCGACGACGCCGGTGCGAGCGGCGAGGGGGGCGGCGCGGCCGCGACCGGCACGGCTGACGGCGGCGCTGGCGCAGGCGGGACGGACGCTGCGGCCGGCAGCGGCGCGCCTCCGGAGGACGACCCCACGGTCGAGTCCCTGTCCGGCAACGGACCCTACGGGTACGAATCGCTTCTCGGGCAGGACCGGTTCAACCCCGAGGGATTTCCCATCGCCGACAGCGCCTTTCTTTCGGCTACCCTCTACTATCCGATCGACGCCCCGACTCCTTTCGGGGCCGTGACCGTCTGTCCCGGTTTCACCGAATCGCAGGCCGACATCGGCTGGTTCGGGCCTCTGCTGGCCTCCTGGGGATACGCGGTGCTGACCATGGACACGGCCAGCAGCACCGATTCCCCTCCGCAGCGCGCGCTGCAGCTGATGGCGGCGATCGAGACGCTGAAGGCCGAGAACGACCGGAGCCAGAGCCCCCTGTACGGAGCCATTGACGCATCGAAGCTCGCGCTCATGGGCCACTCCATGGGCGGCGGCGGAACGCTGATCGCGGCCGATGCGAACAGCTCGCAATTGAAAGCTGCTATTCCAATAACTCCCTATTCCGGCGCGGTCGGGGGCGGCGCCGGCACCTTCCCCAACATTACCGTCCCCACCTTGATTCTCGCCGGCCAGCTGGACGGGATCGCGCCGCCCGCCCTGAACGCCTTACCTTTCTACCAGAGCATTCCGAGCACGACCCCCAAGGCCTATGTCGAGCTGGCCGGCGAGCCGCACGGCTTGGCCAACGGATCGGCGGACGGCAGCTGCCCGTCGAGCAGCTCCTTCTCCGGAGGTTGCGGCGCGCACCACGATATCGTCGGCCGTCTCGTCGTCAGTTGGCTGAAGCTGTTCCTGGACGGCGACCAGCGCTACCGGCAGTTCATCGCCGATGAACCGGCCTTTTCCAGTTTCGACACCACGTTAGATTGAACAGGGTTCAGGGTTCGACGGCGCCGGCGGTACAGCCCTGGGCGGGGCGCGGCTGGCCGCGCTGGTCGGTGGCCGGGCAATCGCTGCCGGCCCCCAGCGCCGGGCTCGTGCCTTCGGGCATCAGGGTGGCGGTGGGACCGCCGTTGTCCGCGAGCGCGCCCAGAAGCGCGTTCTGCCAGGTGATGCCGGCGGTGCAGGGGTTGTCGTCCTGGTCGTTGCCGCCGACCCTCTTGGCGGGCCACTGTAGGTTGCCGGAGCCGGGCATGGTGGCAGGAGCGCCGGGGTTGTCGATGGAGCAGGTCATCGGCGTCCACTCGTGGTTGTCGGTGTTGTCGAGGAAGATGGAGTTGAAGACGGAGAGCGTGCGCCGGCTGCCGTGATTCAGGATAGCTGCTGCAAAGAAACCCTCGCCGCCGCGCGCCTCGTTGCTGGCGAAGGTGACATTGCGAACCACTCCCTCCCCGCACGGCGGGGTCGGGGTCCAGTCGCCGCAGCTGTAGACCAGCGCCCCTCCCAGGCCGCCGTCCGTGTAGTTCCCGTAGAAGGTGCTGTTCTCGATCAGCATTTCGCTACCGTGCGCGCCCTGCTCCACCCGCACCGCTCCTCCCAGACCGTCGCTATGATTGCCGGAAAAAGTGCAGGACTGGATCTCGAGATCCACGTCCTGCACGTACATGGCGCCGCCGCCCGAACCGGCGTAGTTATCGATGAAGGCGCAGCGGTCGAAGCTGAGCCGGCTGCGCGCGCTGTTGGGCGTGCGGAAGACCGTACCCAGCTCGTTACCCTGGTTGCCCCGGAAGATGCAGCCGCAGAAGCTGTTGTGGTCGTCGGCGCCCCCGTCGATGGCGATGACCGTTCCGTTGCCGCCGGCTCCTCCCTGGTTGGCGTGTCCGACCCCCGGACAGCCGTCGGCGTCTCCGCCGGCATAGTTGGCGCCCGTACCGGTCGCCTGGTTGTTCTCGAAAAGGCAGTTCACGAAGCTCCCTTCCGCGTGTAGCAGACCCACTGCTCCCGAGTTCGATCCCTGGTTGTCCAGGAAGCGGCTGCCGACCACGGTCACCTCGTTCGCTCCCAGGGCATAGATGGCGCCCCCGCCCACGTCGGGACCCGGCGTGGCCGCGCGGTTGCCGGAGAAGGTGCAATCCAAGACGCGCAGCCGCCCGTCGCGCACGTACACCGCGCCCCCCGCTCCGTCCGCGTACCCGTAGGCACAGGCCGGGTTGCCCGCGTCTTCGGGCGTGTAATCGACCGCCGGCGCTTCGGCGTTCTGAAGCGTCAGGCCTTGCAGCACCACCACCGTGTCGGTGGCGCGGAAGTCCGGGCTGTCGAACTCGAAGATACGGTTCGTACGCCCATCGAGCCGGCCGCCGTCCAGGGTGATGAGCCCGCCGCCGTCCACCGTGGTGTCTCTATCCAACGGAAGCTGTAGCGCTGCGGTGACGTCTATGGTCACCGGATCGGGCCCGCAGTTAAAGGCGATGGCACCGCCCTGGACCACGGCCGCCTCGAGCGCGGTAAAGGTACAGCTCGCCGAGCTACCGTCGCCGACCACGTGGTCGGGTGACGAGGTGTCGACCTGGTCGATCAGCCGCGCGCAGATCTCGTCCGGGACGCTGCCCGTGGAGCCGCCCGATCCGCCTGCGCCGCCCGTACCGCTGCTTCCCCCCTCTCCGCTCGCGCCGCCCTCTCCCGCGCCACCGGTCCCGGACCCCGCGCTGCCCGAGGCGCCGGCTTCACCGCCCGCGCCCCCGGTTCCGCCTCCGCCGCTGCCCGCGCCTGGCTCGGCGCCGCCCGCGGTGCCGCTCGATCCCGCGTTCGTGCCAGCGCTACCCGCGCTGCCGCCGTCGCCTGCGCTCGTACCGCCAGCTCCCCCGTCGGAATCGTCATCGCCGCAAGCGGTGGCGAGGGTGAGTATCGCCGTGAGTGATGCTACGACGATCCCTTCACGTGCAATAAACCGGTTTCTGTCTCTCATGGCTCTCCTCCCTGGATGCACCGGGTCGAGCACCTCTTGGAGCTAAGTGCAGAAGCCAGCCGCGGATGGCTCAAGATTGATGGCGTCTCGTCCGGTTTTCGCGGGGATCATCCATCCCCGTAGGGGGCGGGCCTTGCGCCCGCGCGCCGCCCGATTCCAGGGGGGCAAGCCCCTCCGCTCGTTTACCAGAATGGTCGTACGCGGGGTCACGGGAAGCGCGCGGCAGGAGCGTTACGGTAGCCCGTTCAGCGTGAAACCCGGTGAGAAGGCTCGATCGCGCGCTTCTCGTGACCCGGAGGGGGGGCGGGGGGGGTCGAGCGCGGGTTGCGTCCGGCAGAGCGAGAGTTTCCGAAGCCGGACAATGCGACTCTCGCGTCCACCGAGAGTTCTGTACACGTCCCCGCCGGCAGTAGACCAGCGCCGTAAGGGGGTCGAACTCGATAAGTCGATGATTGCCGCGTGAAGACGGCGGCAAGACGTACGATGACTGACAGCTCTCTCGACTTCTCGAGTCCGACCCCTAGGAAGCACGGGGGGTGGAGAGGAATGACCGAACGAGCTGCCCGATGGTGATGGTCGGCCCGCCATGCCCACAGCAGTCGTCGTCGTCCAGGTCGATGAGCCGGCTGTCGTCCTTGAACGGCTCGATGGCGGCAAAGGCCTCCGGGGTGGCCAGCGATATAAGCGCTTCCACCGCCGCCCCGGCTATAGCCGCGCTTTCGTAGCCCAGAAAGGGCTTGATGAGCTGCTCGGCGTCGGGCTCGCCTATCTCGGCGATGATCCAGGGAAGCTGCTCCAGCGCGGGCGAGGCCTGCTTGCGCTTGAGCGCCCGCTTGACCGCGGCCGAGAACGGACGAGGTCGGTCGCAGCCCACGTCGACCAGCGCCTCGCAGGCCTGGATGCGCACCGATGGGTCGTCGTGATCGAGCAAGCGCATCAGCGCATCCAAGGTCTCCGAGCCCGGCGCTTGCGCGCACAGGTCGGCCAGCCGCTCCAGTTGCATGCAGGCCTGCGAAGCATCGGAGAGCTTCTCGGCTTCGGCGACCGCACGAGCCAGAAGCGTGCGCAGCTCCTTGCTATTGCTCTTCAACAGGCCGGACTCGGCCTTGCGTAGCGCCTGGTCGGCGTCGAATACGGCTTTTAACTGTGCGCGCAGTGTCTTTGCCATCTTGATCCCTGAACCCAAAACCCCGGAAGCAGACGCTTCCGGGGTCGGAAAGAGGTTGACGCTCGAACAGAGGTGAGGTGCGGCGGTTACTCCTCCACCACGCACCAGGCATCGCGAAGAAGGTCCTTGCCCTCCTCGTTCTTGGCGATCAGTCCGTACTTGGTCCCGCCCTCCTCGGCCGGGCCGATCTTGAAGCCCTGGAAGGTCAGCGTCTGGCCGGGGATGACCGGACGGGCGAACTGCACCCGGTAGCGCTTGAGCTTCATCGGGTCCTTTTCCGGGCCGCAGACGTTGTCCACGAAGACCTTGTGGCCGAAGGCCATGGTGCATAGCCCCTGCAGGATGATGCCGGGCAGCCCCACGTCGGTGGCGAACTTGTTGTCGATGTGGATGGGGTTGTGGTCACCGGAGGGCTCGGCGTAGATCCAGGTCTGGCCGTTACGCACTTTCATCTGCTGGGTGAAGAGGATCTCGGTCGGCTCGGCCGAGGTGCGCTTGATCTCGTCCACGTTCTCGTCGCCGGCGCTGCGGTCGAAGAACTCCCACTTGGAGAGCACCACTTCCTCGCCGTCCTGGTTCTTGGTGACCGTGTCCCAGCCGACCACGCCGCCCTTCTTGCGGGTCTCGATGTGGGTGATGGTTCCCTCGGTGGTCAACACGTCGCCCGGCTTGATGGCCTTGAGCCATTTGAACTCCTGGGAGTAGTGAACCACCATCATGAAGTTCATACCGATCTCCGGGTCCAGGATGACGTGGGCCGTGGGGCCGGCCGTATACCTGACTGCGTACATCGGAGGCGCGATGATCCCGCCCTCCCTTCGGTTGTCGAAGTAGGCGTCGTTGTCGTCGTTGGTTCCCAGCGCGTAGTAGATCGTCTCGTGCTGCTCGATCTGCATCGGCTCGGACGGGTATTTCTTGCCAACCACCTTGTCGTTCAATGGCATTACAGACCTCCTGAGGTGTTTTTACGGATGTTTCTCGGGAACGGTTCCCTGAAACGGATCGGGGGCATCGCGCCGCACGCGAGGCGGCGAGGATTTTCGAGATCCGTACTTACTCGTAAGTGCCGAAATTTGTCAACGCGGACGCCCTTTCCCGGTAATCGACACACCGGCAAGGGCGGGAGCCCCGGGGCGGGACCGGGCGCGGCGGCCGATTCCGCCTTCTGCCCTCAGCGCCGCGCCTTGTTCTTGCGGGGGCGGCTCTTCTTCAGCAGCATCGAGGCCAGCCGGGCGGCGCGGTCGGTCTTCTCCCAGGTGAAGCTCTTCTCGGTGCGGCCGAAGTGACCGTAGGCGGCCGTGGGCCGGTAGATGGGCCGGAGCAGATCCAGCTGCTGGATGATGGCCGCGGGCCTGAAATCGAACACGCGTCCGACCGCCCGGGCGATCTTGTCCTCGGACACCACGCCGGTGCCATAGGTGGTCACGTGAATGCTGATGGGCTTGGCCACCCCGATGGCATAGGAGACCTGCACCTCGCACCTGCGGGCCAGCCCGGCGGCCACGATGTTCTTGGCCACGTAGCGTCCGAAGTAACAGGCGCTGCGGTCGACCTTGGACGGATCCTTGCCGCTGAACGCGCCACCGCCGTGCCGACCCATGCCGCCGTAGGTGTCGACGATGATCTTGCGGCCCGTAAGCCCCGCGTCCCCGTAGGGGCCGCCGATGACGAAGCGCCCGGTGGGATTGACCCAGAACTTGGTCTTGCTGTCGATCATCCGGCGCGGCACCACCGGCTTGATGATCTTCTCGATCACGCCCTCGCGGATCTTTTTGTAGCTGACGTCCGGGGAGTGCTGGGTCGAGACCACCACCGCGTCCACCCGCTTGGGCCGGTGGTCGGCGTCGTACTCGATGGTGACCTGGCCCTTGGCGTCCGGGCGCAGCCAGGGCAGCCGGCCGCTCTTGAGCAGCTGCGACTGCCGCTTCATCAGCTTGTGGGCCAGCATGATGGGCATGGGCATGAGATCGGGCGTCTCGTCCACCGCAAAGCCGAACATCAGCCCCTGGTCGCCGGCTCCCTGCTCCTTGAACATCCCCTTGCCCTTGGACACGCCCTGGCTGATATCGGGCGACTGCTGCTCGACCGCGGTGAGCACCGCGCAGGTAGCCGCGTCGAATCCCATCGAGGAATCCGTGTAGCCGATGTCGGTGACAGTCTGCCGCACCAGCTTGGCGAAATCGATATCAGCCTTGCTGGTGATCTCCCCGGCGCAGATTACGTAGCCGGTCTTGACCATGGTTTCGCAAGCCACGCGCGAGCGCTTGTCGGCGGCCAGCGCGGCGTCGAGCACGGCGTCCGAGATGGCGTCGCACATCTTGTCCGGGTGCCCCGCGGACACGGATTCGGAAGTGAACAGGTAGCCGGCCATAAAAATCCTCCTGGGTCGCAATCGGAATCTTTCACATACGAGTTCGTATGTCAACTGGTTAACACAGTTTGTAGACGCGCGTCCGTGCAGTGTCAAATAGGCCGTTTTTTTATCGTTTTCGTTCCCGCCGTAGAATTCCCATGTCATCTCGACCGAAGGGAGAGATCTTCTTCCGGTCGTGCTGGCTGCAGTCGCTCCTGTCGTAGAATCTGGGCCCAGTTGAGCATGGCCGTGCCCGCGTGCTGGACGAAGTCGTTCCTCACGGAGAGATCAGCCGGGTATCCGGGAACCCCTCCCAGGGCCGCCCGAGGATTTAGCAGCAGGTGCTCGGGCCCGGGAAGCCACATGTACCGCAGCAAAAGGGCGAGCCCCTTCTCGATCTGCTCCCGCAGGGCAGCGGTCGGCAGCCCCTGCTGCTTCGCGGCCGCGTATATGGCGACCAGCGCTTCGGTGCGGGAGGCCACCGGGGTTAGCCGTGGCAGCAAGATGGGTCCGACCCCGTAGGCCCCCTCGATGGCCCAGGGGCTCTTGCCCGGGCGGTACTGCAGCACGCGGTTGAACTCGGCCCAGCGCAGACAGAAATCGAGCGCTTCCTCGGCGGGCATGTATCGCGATGCCTCGGAGGCGGCCTGGCATGTCCAGTGCTCCTCTCCGTAGAAGTAACGGCTGCCGAAGAAGCTCCAGGCCGCCCCGGTCAAGTGGCCCATCAGCTTGCGGGCGCTCTGCAGATCGCGGTCGTCCTTTGTTACCGAATAGGCATTGAGCAGCGCGAAGGCGGCCTCACCACTGTAGTACATGCGCTGCACGTCGACCGGGCGGTCTGCCTTCAGGTCGTATATGTGCATCAGCTCGCCGTCGGGTCGTTGCATGGAACGTATGAAGGCGTTGAGGCCCTGCAGCATCCATCGCGCCTGGCGGCTGTCGCTGCCTTTCAGCAGCTCGGCCGCGGCCAGCCCGGTCAGCGCGGCCGAGCCCATGTCCACCCCGCGGCTCGATACGATGCAGAACCGCTCCGGCCCGCCGCAGCGCCTTAGCGCGTGGGTCTTCGACCAGTGCATGGCGCGCAGCGCTCCGGCCCGGGCCTCGCGCATTCCGAGCAGCCGGCCGGCCTGAGCCAGGAAGTACGTGGTTCCCGCGTGCCGGGGCATGCTGTAGTAGCCGGTCGGGATCTCGCGGTCGTTACGGCCGTCGTAGATATAGGTGTAAAGGCCGTTGCGCTTTTGGTGGCGCAGCAGAAAGCGCGCGCCCTGCCGAGCGGCGGTTTCCAGCAGCTCCGGGCTGAGTTTCTCCGGTCGCCCGGCGGGGTAGGGCCGTTCGGTGATGGTGTCGGCCCGAAAACGCCTTACGGTCGCCTCGGCCAGCAGCTCGTCGCGGCTGAGGTCCAGCTCGGCTGCCAGCCGCTTGAGCACGCCCGGCGTGTCGATACCGAAGCTCAGATCGGGTACCGGCGTACCGATCCCGCGCTCGTAGAAGCCCCCGGACCAAATCTGATCCGGGGTGAGAAAGGCGCGTTTTTCGCCCAGCCGGGCCTCGACGCCCTCGAGCAGCGGCACCAGCCCCATGGCGTCGAGCAGCGGCAGCGAGCCCCGCAGCGGGGCGTAACCGCGTATCACCGTGATGCTGAAGCGCAGGGGATTTTCCGAGGAAACCGGCCATCCGGGCAGCGCGACCAGGGCCGGATCGCCGGCGAAGCGCTGCACGGCCGCCTGGATAGAGGGTACAAGCCGGTCGCTGTCCGAGAGGTGGCGGGCGCGCAGCCGTCCAGCCCACCAGGCGCTGACGATGATGGGGCCCGCCGCCCGGTAACCCTCGGCCTCCGGAGGCGGCGGCGGCAGCGGCAAGCCCTGGCGCGCCGCCTGTAGCGCGCCCAGCGCCCATTCGGCTCCCTCTGTCTCCAGCGCGGGCGCGAGATCGATGCGCGAGCTCAGATAGACGGTGCCCGACCCCGCTACGGTCAGGGCGAGCCAGAGAAGCAGCACGCGTCTCACGTGAGCCCCTTCAGCCGTCCAGCTTGCGCAGCAGGTGAAGCTGCAGCGCGGGAAGGGCGATCAGGTAGGGCAGCACCAGCGCGGCCACCGATACCATGAGCAGTGCGCCTCCGGCGCCCACCGGGCCATAGAGGCCGGAAAGGTGGGCCGCGGTCAGACACAAGGCGGTTACGGCGATCATGCCCCCGAGCAGGGTCAGCCAGCAGGCGACCAGCGAGAGCAGCCGGCCCCAGCGCGTGCGCAGCAGCAGACCGACCGCTCCGGTGGCAAAGGCGGCGGCCAGGGCGGTACCGATGGTATCGACCGGCCACCAGCGGGCGGGGAGCGCGACCCAGATGCCCCCCAGAAGCAAGAGGGCAAGCGAGCCCTGCAGAAAGACCAGAAGCGGTCGCTTGTTTTGCTCGCTCATCCAGCCCCCTCGAGCACCGGAGCCCTAGTCCCAGACGAAGCGCAGGCGGGGCGGGGCGCCCTTGCCGACCACGGTGTCGGCCCGAAAAGCCTCGTCCGGCTGCGGGTGATCGTCGTTGAAGTGAAGCCCGCGGCTCTCCTTGCGCAGCGAGGCGCAGGCCACGATGAGCTCGGCCACCAGGCTGATGTTCCTCAGCTCCAACAGGTCGATATTCACCTCGTTGGTGCGCCAGTACTCGCGGATCTCCTCGCGCAGCAAGGCGATGCGCCGGTCCGCGCGCTCCAGCCGCTTGTCCGAGCGCACGATGCCCACGTAGTTCCACATCAGCCGCCGGATCTCGTCCCAGTTCTGGGTGACCACCACCGCCTCGGTGCTGGGGGTGATGCGGCTGGCGTCCCAGTCGGGCGGCTCGGGATGCGGGCCGTCAGGCAGCTGGTTGGCGATGGAGAGCGCGGCCCGCCGCCCGTAGACCAGTCCCTCCAGCAACGAGTTGGAGGCCAGGCGATTTGCACCGTGTAGGCCGGTGCAGCTGCACTCGCCGATGGCCCATAGCCCGCGCACCGTGCTGTGGCCGTTGTGGTCCACCACCACGCCGCCGCAGGAGTAGTGGGCCGCGGGCACTACCGGGATGGGCTGGACGGTCAGATCGATGCCGTACTTCAGGCACTCGCGGTAGATGTTGGGAAAGCGCTGTTTGAGGAAGTCGGCCGGCCGCCGGGTCATGTCCAGCAGCACGTGCTCGTCGCCGGTGCGCTTGAGCTCGTAGTCGATGGAGTGCGCCACCTCGTCCCGGGGGGCCAGGTCGCCCTGGGCGCTGTACTTCTCCATGAAGGCGGTGCCGTCCTGCAGCCGCAGGATGCCCCCCTCGCCGCGCAGCGCCTCGCTGATCAGGAAGTTCTTGGACAGGGGGTGGTAGAGGCAGGTGGGGTGGAACTGGAAGAACTCCATGTTGGCCACCTCGGCCCCCACCCGGTAAGCCATGGCCACGCCGTCGCCGCTGGCCACGTCCGGATTGGTCGTGTACAGGTAGACCTTGCCCGCGCCGCCCGTGGCCAGCACCGTGGCCTTGGCCACTACCGTATGCACCTCGTTGCCCGCCTCATCGAACACGTAGGCGCCGACCACCAGGTGGTCGCTGCCGTACTTGGACTGATCGATGAGGTCGATGGCCATGTGGCGTTCCAGCAGGCGGATGCGGGGGTTCTGGTTCACCGCGTCGGTGAGCGCGCGCTGCACCTCCGCTCCGGTCAGATCCGCGGCGTGCACGATGCGCCGGGCGCTGTGCCCGCCCTCCTTGGTCAGATCCAGCCCGGTGCCGTTGTCCTCGCGTAGCTCGGCCTTGCTGAAGTCGGTGCCCAGGCGGATCAGCTCCCGGATGCGGTCCGGGCCGTCTCGCACCACCATCTCCACGACCTGGCGATGGGAAATGCCGCGCCCCGCCTCCAGCGTATCGCGCACGTGAGCCTCGAAGGAGTCGGCCGGGTCGAGCACCGCCGCGATGCCTCCCTGCGCCCGGGAGGTGGAGGAATCGTCCACCTTGCGCTTGGTGACCACAGTCACCTCGGCATGCTTGGCCGCTTCCAGCGCAAAGGAGAGACCGGCGACGCCGCCGCCGATAACCAGAAAATCGCATTCGATCCGCATAATACGGAGGGGCACCATAGCCCCTTTTCCCCCCCCCTGCCACCTCGTCGCAGCTCCCTTCGTCGCGTAGCGCCGTAGGGGAGGGGCTTGCCCCCTCCCCTTTTTCGGGAGACCGCCAGGGCCTCCCCTACCTGGCGTACAGCCCGGGCGACGGGTTTTGGCCTGCCGCGATCGTTTGCTCTACAATAGGTTCATGCGTGCAGTGGCCACAGCCTGCCTCCTGGCCCTGATCCTGGCTCCCGGCTGGGCGCTGGCCGACGACATCTACCGCTTCGTCGACCGCGACGGCGTGACCCACTACAGCAACAAGCCCTCCGGGCCCGGTTGGAAGCGGGTTTTCCGGGGATCGCGACCCAAGGCGGTGCGCCCGCGGATCGATCCGAAGCGCTACGCGCGCGATCCCAACGCCCATCGCCGCTATAATGCCTATATCCGCGAGGCCGCTCTTCTTTACCAGCTACCCGAGACCATCATCCGTGCCGTGATGAAGGTCGAGAGCAACTTCTACCCCTACGTGGTCTCGGCCGACGGCGCCATGGGGCTGATGCAGCTCATGCCGGCCACCGCGGCCAACATGGGCGTGCGCAATCCCTTTGACCCGCGCGAGAACATCCTGGGCGGTACCCGCTTTCTGCGCATCCTGGCCAACAGCTTCAACGGCGACCTGGTGCTGACGTTGGCGGCCTATAACGCGGGTCCGGGCGCAGTGGTCAAGTACAAGGGCGTACCCCCCTATCGCGAGACCCGGCGCTACGTGCAGAACGTGCTGCGCTACTACTACGCCTACCGCATGGCCGAGAAGGCCTAGCCCGAGTTTACCGCGTTTGAGAACCGATTCTGAATGATTTCGATCACTCGGAGACCTCTCCCTGCGGTCGAGGTGACAACAGCGCGGCTTCGCCGTATTGCCGTCATTTCGACCGCAGGGAGAAATCTCGTTTCGTTCTCGCACCTGCCGGGTACAATGACGCTGCCCGTCTTCTCGACCCGGAGGATCGTCATGTCTCGTATCGTCGTCATCGGCGGCGTGGCCGCCGGAATGAGCGCTGCCAGCCAGGCCCGGCGCGTGCAACCCTCGGCCGAGGTCATCGCCCTGGAGCGCGGCCGCGATGTCTCCTACGGGGCCTGCGGTATGCCGTACAACATCGGCGATCCGGCCCGCCGCATCGAAGACCTGGTGGCGATATCCAAGCAACGATTTATCTCCGAGCGCAAGATCGATCTGCGCACCCAGCACGAGGCGCGCGCCATCGATACGGATAAGAAGAAGGTCGAGGTCTTCAGTACAGAGGAAAAAAAATCCTACGACCTGCCTTACGACAAGCTGGTCATCGCCAGCGGAGCGCGGCCCTTCCGGCCGCCGCTCGCAGGCATCGACCTGCCGGGCGTCTTCGTGCTGCGCGAGCTCAGCCACGGCGCTGCCATCAAGGCTTTCATCGCCGAGCGTAAGCCGGCGCGGGCGGTCATCGTGGGCGCGGGCTACATCGGCGTGGAGATGGCCGAGGCGCTACGCGCGCTCGGCATCAAGGTCACCGTGCTGGAGATGATGGACCAGGCGATACCCGGATGGCAGCCGGAGATCGCTGCCCTTCTGGAGCAGGAGCTCGAGCGCAACGCGGTGGCGCTCGAGAAGCAGATCAAGGTCGGCGCCCTCAAGGGCGCGCCGTCTGGCCCCGGCCTGGTAGTGGAGACCGACCGCGGCGCCTTCGAGGCGGATCTGGTGCTGGTATCGGTGGGCGTCAGGCCCAACACCGAGCTGGCGCAGGCGGCCGGAATCGCGCTGGGCGAAACCCGGGCCATCGCCGTGGACGACCACATGCGGACCGACCGGCCCGATGTCTTCGCGGCCGGCGACTGCGCCGAGGCCTATCACCTGGTCTCGAAGCGACCGGCCTATATTCCCCTCGGGGATACGGCGAATAAACAGGGCAAGGTGGCCGGCGCCAACGCGGCGGGCGCCGGTCGAGTCTTCCGGGGCATCGTGGGTTCGGCCGGCTTCAAGGCCTTCGAGCTGCAGGTCGCCCGCACCGGTCTGGGCATGGGCGAGATCCAGAAGCTGGGCCTTCGAGCGCTGTCCGCGCTTTCGGAGCACCAGAGCGTCGCCCACTCCTATCCCGGCTCGCAGACCATCACCACCGTGCTGTTCGCCGAGGTGCCGGGCGGCCGGCTGCTGGGGGCGCAGATGATCGGCCGGGCGCCGGTAGCAAAGCGCATCGACGTGCTGGCCACCGCGCTGCATGCCGGCATGACGGTCGACGAGGTGGAGGCGCTGGATCTGGTCTATGCGCCCCCTCTCGCCCCGGTGTACGATCCGATACTGGTGGCCGCTACCGTGGCCCGCAAGCAGGTGGCGCGCGCCGGAAAGGGGTAGCGAGATGGCCGGGGACAAAAAAACCTATCATTGCGGCGAGTGCGACAAGACCCTAACCGTAGACGAGAAGGACGAGATACCGGTTTGCTGTGACAAGAAGATGCACGCCCTTGCCACCTGCACCGCCGTACATCCCGAGATGGCCCGCAACACCGAGAGCGACGAGCCCTGCGACGACGGCCGTGGACAGGGGCTTTAGCGGGTGCGTTATCGAACGAACAGAACGTCGATCGGTTGGTCGCTGGGCTCGTATCATCATTGACGATGGCGCTGCGGTTGGACTTCATGAAGCAGGTCTCGGTGACATGGAAGAGATCGGGCCGCTGCTCGCCCTTGCCGAGTACGAGGTCGGCGACGGATGGCGCGTGAAAGGCCGTGGAGGAAGGGATGTGGATTGTAGGGCTCGACTGATGGCGGCGCGCCGGTTCTCTTCTCATCGACGGGAACAGGGGCCGGTGGTGAGGGGTCTCACCGTCCCTCTTTTCAGGCGACTGCTGGCTCTCATTGCTGCCAGGTGACGAGAAAAAACGCGCCGTCCGCACCGCGCTCCCGGTCTACGCGCACGTTTTTACGGCCGGCGAGCTTCAAGACGGTCTCGATCCCGACGGCGAGGCCGTTGATCTGCAGGTCCGATATCTCCGGAAACTCGCTCAGCGTGACCTCGGCCCGTCCCGGTTGTACGACCTCGGCCGAGAGCTCTCCGCAGTCGTAGCTCTGGGTAAAGAACAGGGGCGTGCGCATGACGATCGCGCTGTCGGTGGTGAGCCTGAAAAGCGGACGCCAGAGCTTGGAGATAATACGGCCAAGTCCCTCGCGAACCGCTTCGGCCTGTAGCTCGTAACTGTCCCGTCCCGCCCGTTCGGCCACGGCCCGGTGCAGCTCATCGACCATCCGCATCGGGATCCACAAGTCCCGTTTCAGCTTCTCGAAGGCCTGGCGCGTCTGTTCGGGCTGGCTGTGTAGCGCCGCCCTAAACACCCTCTTGCCCACGCTCTTCTCGTAGGCCCTGATAATCTCGAGCACGATTGCGCCCGACATTCTCGGCTCGGTCTTTTCTTTCATGCCGTTCGGCAGGGTATTGCACTTTTTTTATCGCGCGCCGAGCCATACCCGCCCGGCTCTGCAGGCCGTATATCCCGGATAGCAACGCGACGCCAGCCGGGCGCGCGAGGAGACCGCGCTCGGCATCCCGGTGAATCTCACCCGACTTGAGCAGATGATTGGCGACCGCGGTGTCGACCAGCGGAACCCCCGTGATGTCCATGATGGCGATTGAAACCCCGTCACCCGCTTTTCTTGGCGATGGTGGTGCCCGCCCGCTTCATCGCCCGCTGCTGGAACTCGTCCTGAAATCCCGGGGTGAAGTTGAGGTAGTGCGGGATGGGGTAGCGCAGTCCGGCTCGATGCGTAGCCTCCAATCCCTCGACCAGGTCGGCCAGTAGCGCCGCGGGCACGGCGAACAACAGCTCGTCGTCGTGCGCCATGGCCCAGACCCGATCGCCGTTGCCCAGCAGGACCAGGCGGGGCTTTTGCAGGTGGATGGCTTTCACGATGCCGTCGGTACAGGAGCCGAGCCGGCCGGCGGCGGTGAAGTCGAGCACCCCGCCCTTCACGTAGAGATAGGACTGTACCAGCCGCATCATCTGCGCCGCGTTGCCGTAGATGAGCGCCACCTCGGGCTCGATCTTGGTGCGCTCCAAAGGCGAGATGTGCAGGCCGGCCGCCGGCTTGCCCAGGGGCTGCAATGTCTCCACGAAGCGCTTTTCGCTCTCGACCCCGCTGGCGTAAAGGCCCACCGCGAAGTCCAGCAGCCCCTCGCCCTCGTAAGCGTCCTGGTTCTCCCAGCCATAAACCCCTCGCGCCAGCAGGCAACTACAGTCCTCGGGCAGCACCTGCAGCGTCCAGCCGTAGCGGCGGCTCATGGTCAGGTTCTGGCAGAGGAAGTTTTTCGCGGGCGGCCGTCTGAAGTCGTCTCGAAGTTCGGCCGCGTCAGCGGCGATGCGGACGGCCAGCGGAAAGGTGGCCGGCCTGAGGTAACGGGTGATCTTCTCGCCCAGCTCGTGCCATTGTTTCATCGGTATCCTCTCATGCTACGTTCTACCACCAAATGTCGACCCGCGATCCATTCCAGCGCGACCTATTGCTGGGCCTGCTGGTTGCGGCGGGGGCCGTTGCGGCCGTCGCTGGTCTACGGCTCGGGGAGCGACCGCGCCCCCGGCACCGCGAAACGCGACCGAACCTGCTGCTGGTGGGCCTCGACACGGTTCGCGTCGATGCTCTGGGAGCCTATGGCTCGGAAAGCGCCCGCACCCCGACCATCGATCGGCTGGCGCGGCGGGGAACCCTGTTCGAGCGGGTGCTGGCCCAGGCGCCGGTCATCGGCCCCTCTTTCGCCTCGATCCTGACGGGCCGCTACCCGGTCGAGCACACGGTCGTGCACAGCACCCGTCGCCTGCCCGAGTCCGAGCTCACCGCGGCCGAGCTCTTCCGGCAGCGCGGGTACGACACCGCCGCCTTTGTCAGCTGCTCCATCGTCTCGCGCCAGTACGGTTTTGCCCAGGGCTTCGACCATTTCGATCAGAGCTTTCACAGCCACTACGACGGCGGCCACTACGAGCGCGGAGCGGTAGAGGTCACCGACGCCGCGCTCGAGTGGCTCGGTAAGCGAAGGCCGGGCCGGCCCTTTTTCGGCTGGGTGCACTACTTCGACGCCCATGCGCCCTACCAGCCGCACCGATCCGGGAGCATCGATCCCGAGCTGGGCACCCTGCCGGCGCTGCGCGCTTTCGGCAGCGACCGGCAGGGGCGCGAGCGCACCCTTCCCGCCATCCGCGCCCTGTACGACGGAGAGGTCGCCCACATCGACCGCCAACTCGGGCGGCTGATAAAGGCGCTCGAGGCAAAGGGGATGAGCGAGCGTACGCTGGTAGCGGTGGTCTCCGATCACGGCGAGGAGCTGTTCGATCACGACGACTTTTTCGGCCACTTCACCCAGCTCACCCAGAGCGTGCTGCACGTACCCCTGCTGATGGCCGGCCCCGGCGTTCCCCGGGGGCGCCGGGTGGGGCAGTGGGTGGAGACGGTGGATCTGTTGCCCACGCTGCTCTCGCTGTCCGGCCTCTCCGCGGGGGCTGTGCCGCCCGACTCCGGCCCGCCGCTCCGGCCCAGCGGGCGCGATCTGAGCGGCTTGATGGCGGGCGAGCCGCTGCCCGACCGCGTCGCCCGCGCGCAGCGCGAGCCCTACCCCGGGATGCCGGGCGGGCTCGCCTTCGCCGCAGTCGAGGGGCGCTGGAAGCTGCAGTGGTTCGCGAAAACCGGGCCGCGCTTGTACGATCTATCCGCCGATCCCCTGGAAAGAGACGATCTCGGCGCCGCCCGCCGGGCGATCGCGGTCGAGCTGATGAAGCGCCTGGCGCCCTGGCGCGCTGCCACCGAGCGGCTGGGCTTCTCCGATCCCTTCACCCTTCCGGCCCAGGATCGGGCCGTGCTGGAAGCGCTCGGCTACATTCAGTGAACCGCCTCGATCGGCCCTATCAATCCGGCTGGAAGTAGATCCGCTGGGTGAGGTCCTGGTGGTAGAACACGGGGCTGCGGTCAAAGGTGACCGCTCCGAAGAGGTTGACCGCCACGGCGAAGAGCATCAGCAGGTAGAAGCCGGGGCCGAAGCGGCGGCCGCCCAGAGCCAGCAGCGCGAAGAGCAGCGCCATGTAGTCGAGCGCGAAGCGGTAGCCGAACTGGACCCAGCCGGTGTTCTGGTAGCATAGATCGAGCAAGGCTACGCAGGCGACCGAGAGGTAGAGCCCGAACAGGGTGGACGACGCCCGCTTGGGCCAGAGCGTGAGCAGCAGGTTCGGAGTGGTGAACCAGAGCGCCAGCCCGTGCCCGCCGATCTTGATGAAGGGGGCGGTGGCGGTCAGCCAGGGCAGGGCGGCCAGGAAGATGGCCAGGTTGCGGGCCAGGTAGTGGTAATTGATGAGCCCCCAGGTCTGGATGCGGCCGCGCCACTTGATCTGCAGGTGGGTGTGGCCGAACTCGAAGGGGTTGTCGAAGCGGGCCTGGTTCATCCACATCAAGAGGCCGGCCACGATCAAGACCGGTACGGAAAAGAGCAGCAGGCTGCCGAGCGCCCGGGCCCAGCGCACGCCCGATAGCCACTTGAAAATGCGGGTCAGCGGGTGCGCCCCTTCGTGCACGGGCGGCGCATCGTCGCGGCGGGCCGCGGCCAGCGCCTCGACCAGGAAGAAGGGAGCGGCAAAGGCGGCCGAGGGCCGGGTGGCCAGGCACAGGGCCAGCATCAGCCCGGCCAGCAGCGGCCGCCGGGCGCCCAGCGAGAAGAGCAGGTACAGCGGCAGCAGGCAGCAGATGACCACGTGCGCCGCGTACCAGGTGGTGCCCTGGACGCTGGCGAAGTAGTAGACCGTGCCAAAGGCGAACAACGCCACCAGAGCCAGGTCCTGCACCCTCCGTCGCGCGCTCAGCCCTCTCTCGCGCAGGTGGCGCAGCAACACGTACAAGAGCGCCGGGCCCAGCCCGGCCAGTAGGCCCCAGATCAGGCGGTCGGCGATGCGGATGCCGGAGAGCGCCACCGCCGGCATGAGCAGCACGCCGGGCAGCGGAGGAAAGGAGACGTACCACTTGCCTTTATACAGCGCCCAGTCGTTGTCCCCGGGGGGTCGGTTCTCGGTCAGCGAGAGCTGGCCGTTCAGCAGGCTCTCCGCCAGCAGGACGAAATGCGGGTTGTTGGAGGTGCCCCTGACCCGCTCACCCATGGTGATGGTGTAGATCCCCGCGCAGAGCAGGAAGATCGCGGAGGGGAGGGCCGCCCGACGGCCCAGCTGTCGAAGCCAGGACACGGGCAGGCAGCATACCGCAGCGGCGGACAGCGGTCGACAAATGGCCCGGTACCGGTGCGCGGTGGATCGCCGGCCGCGGATGGGGCATACAGGCAGGGACAGGCAGACGCGGTAGACCGATGGATCTGTTCGATCACAGCGAGCAACACAGCACCGAGGGCGTTCCGCTGGCCGACCGCATGAGGCCCGATAGCGTCGAGCAGATGGTCGGGCAGGGGCATCTGCTAGGCAAGGGCAAGCTCTTGGCCACGGCCATCGAGCAAGGCCGGCTGCCGAGCTTCATCCTCTGGGGCCCGCCCGGCACCGGCAAGACCACGCTGGCGCGCGCGGCCGCCCGCCGCGTCGAGGCCGAGCTCGTCGCCTTCAGCGCCGTGCTCAGCGGTGTGCCCGAGCTGCGCAAGGCCGTAGAGCGGGCGCGCGAGCTGCGCAAGCTGCGCGGCCGCGGCACCGTGCTCTTCATCGACGAGATCCACCGTTTCAACAAGGCACAGCAGGACGCCCTTTTACCCCACGTGGAGCGGGGCACGGTGGTGCTGATCGGCGCGACCACCGAAAATCCCTCCTTTGCCGTCAACGCCGCGCTGCTCTCGCGCGCTCGCGTCTTCCGGCTGGAGCCGCTCTCGAATGAAGACCTGGTGGTGCTGTTGCAGCGCGCGCTAGACGATACGGAGCAGGGGCTGGGCGGCCTCGACCTTAGCGCCGACGCCGAGGCTTTACAGGGTATAGCCGAGGGAGCCAAGGGAGACGCCCGGCGGGCGCTCGACGTGCTGGAAGCGGCCGCCCGCCACGCGCTGGCCCCGGGCGGCGAGCGCCGTATCGATCTGGACAGCGTGCGGGAAGCGCTGGCCTCGCCCACGCTGCTCTACGACAAGAGCGGCGAGGAGCACTACAACGTCGTTAGCGCCTTCATCAAGTCCATGCGCGGCAGCGATCCGGACGCGGCCATCTACTGGATGATGCGTATGCTGGAAGCGGGCGACGACCCGCTCTTCGTGGCCCGGCGCATGATCATCTTCGCCGGCGAGGACATCGGCAACGCCGATCCGGCGGCGCTGCGCCTGGCCGTGGCTGCCGACCAGGCCTTTCAGCGGCTGGGGATGCCCGAGGGGATCTATCCGCTGGCCGAGTGCTGCCTCTACCTGGCCAGCGCGCCCAAGTCCAACGCGGTGACAATGGCCTGGACCGAGGCGCAGAAGGACGTCAAGCAACGCGGCGCGTTGCCCGTCCCCTACCGGCTGCGCAACCCGGTTACCGGGCAGATGCGCCAGTGGGGTTATGGCGATGGCTACCGCTACCCCCACGACGAGGGCGGATATGCGCCGGGCGAGATCTACCTGCCCGACGAGCTTCGGGGCCGCGTTTACTACCGTCCCACCGAGAGCGGGATCGAGGCCCGCATCAAGGCCCACCTGCAGAAGCTGCGCGGCCGCACGGACGGCGAAGGCTAGCGGTGTGGCCATGAACGAGGTGAGCGCCGGCGGGTTGAGCGTATCGCTCGGGCAAGAGGGCTCGCACGAGTACCTCAAGGTAAGCTACCCGCTGCGCTATGGCCGCTATCACCAGATAACGGACGGGAGCTACGTCTATCAATTCGACCTACGCGGAACTATCCGGCACCTGCACGGCACCGGACCGAGCTGGCCGGCCAACGAGTGGCTGAAACGCACCACCGGGAGCGACTGGGTCTACTACTCGAACAACGGGTATACGAGCGTCTACGCTCTGCTCGGGGAGCACTACCTGCCTTGCTTTTCCTATGTGAAGCATCCCTTTCTCTCCGTCGATCCCTTCACCACCGGTGCCGTACGCGATGCCTTGCAATCGCTGGACCGGCTCTATGGAGAGGTGGAGCGCGCGCTCGGGGACTCGCTTGCGCCCGACGTACGCGCCTTTCTCGAGAGAGTGGCGCAAAAGGCGCAACCGGCTTCGCGGCCCGGTACCCCCGCGCTGCACGAGATCATCGGCGGTCCGGTCTCCGTGCTTCCGCCCGACACCCGTCACGTCGACTACGACGTCATACCGGTGTTGATCGCGGACGGGTGCCTCTACAACTGCGGCTTTTGCGCGGTCAAGAGCCAGCAGCCCTTTGCCGCCCGCAGCCGCGAGCAGATCACCGAACAGATCGAGCGGCTCCGAGACTTCTACGGGCCGGATCTGGTCAATTTCAATTCAATATTCCTTGGCCAGCACGACGCGCTACAGGCCGGCGAGGAGCTGATCGCCTTTGCCGCCGAGAAAGCGTACGACAGGCTCGGGCCGGGCAGCTCCTTCATGCGCGGCGCCAAGCTCTTTTTCTTCGGCAGCGTCGACTCGTTTCTCGACTCGCCCGATAGCCTCTTTCAATACCTGGAGCAGAGCCCGTACCGTAGCTATATCAACCTGGGCCTGGAGTCCGCCGACCAGGCCTCGCTGGACGAGCTGGGAAAGCCCCTGACCTCCGGACGGGTCCGCGACGCCTTCCGCCGCATGGTCGAGCTCAACCGCCGGCTGGAAACCGCGGAGGTGACCGCCAACTTCGTGCTCGGCCCTTCGCTTCCCGCCGGCCATCTCGACTCCATCGCCCGCCTGGCCGGCGACGGCCTGGAGGCGACCTCCCACAAGTCCACCGTGTACATCTCGCCACTGATGAGCGGCGAGGTGGTGCCGGATATCCGCCGCAGCGTCTACGCTATAAAGAACCGGTGCCGGGTACCGGTCTTCATGTATCTCATCCAGCGCTTGTAGGAGCGGTAGTCATCGGTACGGGACGTTGTTACATCATTTCCCGTCGAACGTTGACATCTCTTCTCTATCGGTACGGGACGTTGTTACACCATTTCCCGCCGAACGTTGACATCTCTTCTCTTGCCAGGAGGAATCCGGAATGGAAGACACCCACCGTAGGGGAGGGGCTTGCCCCCTCCCGTTCGTGCTTGCCTCCCCCCCGCTACAACCGGTCCACCGAGATCACGCCCTTTACCTGGGATAGCTTCTTGAGCGCGTCGTCGAGCTGATCCAGGTTTCGTACCGATACCCCGATCACCGCGCGGCCATAGGCGTCGGCGCCCGTGCTCACCTGGCAGGAGACGATGTTGATCTTTAATAGACCTATACGACGGGTAACCGCGGCCAGCATGCCGGGGCGATCCGCCATCACCACGCGGATGCGGGCGTTGTAGGCCTCGTCGCCATCGCTTGACCAGGAGACCGGCACGATGCGCCCCTCGTCCAGGCGCTGAGCCTGTGCGCAGTCGGGGCGGTGCACGGTCACCCCGCGGCCGCGGGTGATGTAGCCTACGATGGGCTCTCCGGGCACCGGGTGACAGCAGCGGGCTATCGAGGTGAGCATGCCGTCCATGCCCTGTACCTGCACCGGCCAGGCGCGGGAGCGAGACTTTTTGCGCTCCTTGGTCGGTTTGCTGGCGGGCAGGGCAGGGGCTTCCGCGGCCTCCGGGTCGGGCTCGGGAAGCAGTGAGCGCAGCGCCCGGTCCAGCGGAAGCTCGCCGTATCCGATGCGCACGAACAGCTCCTCGGCGTCGCGCACCTTGAGTTGCTCCAGCGCGCGGGCAAAGGCCGGCTCGCGCTGCAGCTTCGCCAGCTTGGTCTGCCGGACGTGTAGCTCGCCTTCCAGGGTTTCGCGCCCGCGCAAGGCGGCCTGCTCGCGGCTCTCGGTCTTGAAGTAGGCGCGGATCTTGGACCGGGCGCGGCCGGTCACGGCCATCCGCATCCAGTCGCGTCCGGGATGCTGGTTCTTGCGGGTCAGGATCTCGACCCGGTCACCCGACTGCAGCCGGTGGCGCAGCGCGACCAGCTGCCCGTTGACCCGGGCGCCCACGCAGTGCAACCCCACCTCGGTGTGCACGGCAAAGGCGAAGTCGAGCGCCGTGGCTCCCAGCGGCAGCCACTTCACCTCTCCCTGCGGCGTGTGTACGTAGATCTCGTCCGCGAACAGGTCGACCTTGAGCACGTCGACCAGCTCCTGCGCGTCCTGGATCTCGTCGAGCAGCCGGCTGAGCTGCTGGATGCGGGTGTACTGCGCGAGCTCGCCCGTGCTCAAGTCCAGGTGGCCCTCCTTGTACCGCCAGTGCGCCGCCACGCCGAGCTCGGCTATTTGGTGCATGTGATTGGTGCGGATCTGCACCTCGAAGCGCTCGCCTCCCCGGGCCAGCACGGTGGTGTGCAGGCTCTGGTAGCCGTTGGCCTTGGGCCGCCCGATGTAGTCGCGGAAGCGTCCGGGCACCAGCGCCCAGCGGGCGTGCACGTCGCCCAAAAGCGCGTAGCAGCCGGCGGTCTCCTCCAGCAGCGCGCGGAAGCCCACCAGGTCGGCCACCTCCTCCAGGCGGATGTCGCGGTTGCGCATCTTGTACAGGACCGCGGCGTGATGCTTGATGCGGGCCGTGACCACCGCTTCCGCGTCGTGGACCCTGGCCAGATCGAATAGATCGCGCTGGATCCGCTTCATGAATCGTTTATTGATCTCCCGGCGCTGGTGCAGGAACTCGTCTATGCGCCGGTACTCCTGCGGCTGCAGCACCGCCATGGCGCGGTCCTCGAACTCGACCTTCAGCTTCTGTATGCCCAGGCGGTTGGCGATGGGCGCGTAGATGTCCACGGTTTCCCGGGCGATGCGGCGCTGCACTTGCGGATCGAGCGACGACAGCTCCTGCAGGGTATGCAGCCGGTCGGCCAGACGTAAAAACAGCGCCCGCAGATCGTGGGCCATGGCCAGGATCATCCTGCGAAAGGCCTCCGCCTGCTCGGCGGCCGACGCCCGGTAGTCGACCCGGGAGAGGCGCCCGGCGGCGGCCACCACGCCGGCGATGTCCTCTCCCAGCTCGGCCTCGATCTTGCCGGGCTCGAGCGCGCCCTGTTCGGTCGCGGGAAAGACCAGGGCCGCGGCCAGCGTGTCCACGTCCAGCTTGAGCTCGGACAGCAGGTCGGCGAGCCGTAGCGGGCGCCAGGCCTTGTGCGAGACCGGGCCCTCGCCCTCGGCCGCCAGGGCCATGGCAAAGGCCCGCTGCACCGGGCGGACGTCAGCGTCCGACGCGTAGCGCCGCACCTTGTCCAGCAACTCTTCGCAGCCGACCATCGTGGGCCCCGCTCCAGAACAGCAATGCTCTGTGGAGATTCCGGTGGCCGCATCCTACCTCTGCCGCTCGACAGGTGCAAAGCTACCGGTACGGAGCCGGTCCGCGCTCGGGTTGCGGTCTGGAGCTGCAGAGCGACAGCCGCGAAGTTGAACAAAGCGTAGGGCTCCCCTACCGTTGTCGTATGGAACGGGCCATCGCCATCTTTTTCGAATGGTGGGGCTGGATCCTGACCGCGCTCGAGCTGCTCGCGCTGGCCAGCATCCCCAGCATCCTGTTGCGGCAGCGCGGCAGGCCGCTGTCCGCGCTCAGCTGGGTGATGGCCATGATCGCGCTGCCGCTGATCGGGCTGCTGCTCTGGTGGCTGGTGGGGCGCAACCACCTGCGCCGCAAGAAGCGCCGGCGGCGCAAGGCGGTCGAGGCGCTGGCGCCGCGCATCGAGTCCATTTCCGCGCGCGTAGCCAGCGCCGCCCGGACCGAGGCAGCGCCCATGCCGCTTCCCGGGCTGCCCCGGGACCTGCGCTACACCATCTTCCCCGCCACCGGTGGCAACCGGGTGGAGCTGCTGGTGGACGGGCAGCAGGTCTATAGCGCCATGCGCGAGGCCATCGCTCGGGCCGAGCACCACGTGCACTTCCTCTTTTATATCTGGGAGAACGACCGCACCGGGCAGCAGTTCCGCGACCTGCTCTGCGAGCGGGCGCGCTCCGGGGTGCAGGTGCGCGCCCTGTACGACGCCATCGGCTCCTGGCAGGGGCGGAGGCTCGCTGCGCCGCTGATCGGCTGCGGCGGCCAGGTGGCTTCCTGCCTGCCGCCGCGCCTCTTGACCCTCAAGCCCAACCTGAACTTCCGCAACCACCGCAAGATCCTGGTGGTGGACGGCCGGGTGGGCTTCATCGGCGGGCTCAACATCGGCGACGACTACCTGGGCGAGTGGCACGACGTGGCCGTTCGGGTGCAGGGCCCGGTGCTCGACCAGCTACAGGAGGTCTTCGTGGACGACTGGTTCCACGCCTCCGGGCAGAGCCTGGCTTCCGAGGACTACTTCGGCCGCTGGTGTGACCAGGGCAACGGCGAGCAGTGCGCCGCCGGCCAGGCGGCCTGCTCGGTGCTGGCCACCGGCCCGGACAACCCGCACAACCTCATCCACGACCTGCTCTTCGGGGCCATCAACCAGGCGCGGCAGCGCCTGTACATCACCACCCCCTACTTCATCCCCAGCCCGCCTATCCTCACCGCCATCCGTACCGCCGTCTACCGGGGGGTGGACGTGAGGCTGCTGCTGCCCGAGCGCAGCGACGTGCCGCTGGTGCAGATGGCCTCCCGCTCCTATTACCTGGATATCCTGAAAGCCGGGGGAGCCATCTTCGAGTACCAGCCCGCCTTCCTGCACGCCAAGACCATCGTCTTCGACAGCGATCTGGCGCTGGTGGGCAGCGCCAACATAGACACCCGGAGCTTCCGCTTCAACTTCGAGGCCAACATGTTCGTACGGGACCAGGCCTTGAACCGCTCATTATCCGATCTATTCGAGCGCGACCAGTCCCGCTCGGTCGCCATGCGCATCGCCCAGCTGGAAGCGCGTCCCTGGTCGAGCCGGGTGGGCGAGGCGGCGGTGCAGCTGCTCAGCCCCTTGCTTTGACGGTAGGGGACGGTCTTGTCCAACACAAGCGTGTGGCCGTCGTTTCAGACACCGACTACCCCCCTGAACGGTTACTGTCGAACTGACTCGTCGGTCGTAATTTCCGCTCCCGGATGTCGCGCTCGATGATGTCGTGGAAGTACTGACGGCGCAGCCTGTCACCGTCGGGCATCCGTAGTGTCTCCGGAAATCCGCCGCGCTCCAGGTACTGCTTCCAGGTAGCGGTGGGATCGACCATTCGCAGCTCACCCGGATCGAAGGGAAATAGCTCCACCGTCAAGTGGCGGCCGGTGAGTATCGTCGATAGCTCGCCGGGAAAATAACGGCTCGATTTCCGCGCCTTACGGTAGCCGTTCAGCGAATCGCCAGGGCTCACCGCTTCCCGGGCGGCGACAGCAGCGGCAGGCTGCGGAAGGGACCGGTCGACTTGGCCACTTCGATCTCCTCGAACAGCAGCGAGGGCGAGACCAGCGAGACAGGAACCGCGCCCAGCGCCGACTCGTTGATGGAGACGAACGAGGAGAGCCCGGACGCGGCCACCGCCCCGTAATCGAGAATGTTGGTGTCCTTTCCCGCGGCCACGATCTCCCTGAGCGCGCGGATGGAAACCGGCTTGATGCGAGCGCCGCGTACCAGCTCGGGCTTTCCGCTCGCGCTCAGCCGGTAGGCGAGCAAGGGGGCCGGAAGCGCCTGGGCCGAGCTTCCGAACATCTCCCGCATCATGGAGGCGGCCTGCAGGGGATCGACCCCGGTGATGCCCGGGTCGTCCAGCAGCGTGACCACCAGCGGCTTCTCTTCGCCGCCCTTGGCCTGCTGCAAGAGCCGGGTCCTCAGCCGCTTCGCCCCCAGCCCCTTCTTCGCGGTGATGATGAGGTTGCCCGGCAGTACTCGCGCTTGCCCCATCAGGCCGGCGCGTCCGTGCCCGTTGCTCCGCTCGATCTCCTTGCGCGGTGCGCGGGACATCAGCAGCGTCTTCAACACGCCGCCCTCTATCAGCACCACCTTCTGCGCGGGGATGCCCTCGTCGTCGACCCGGTAAGCGCCCACCAGATCACGGTTGCCGAGTCGCTTAAGGCCCGGATCGTCCACTACCCGCCAGCCCTCGGTCATCACCTGCTTGCCCAGCCGGGAGGCCAGCGCGCTTTCGGCGGCGAAGATCCTGGCCATCTGCGGATTGTCCGAGTCCGGCGCCGGTGCGCCCGACAGGTTGGCCGCCAAAAGCGCTCGCATGACCTGTGCCGCGGCCAGGCCCTCGAAGAGGACCGGGCCGGTGTAGTCCTCGACCACCGGAGCGGAGCGCAGCTGCTTCAATTGCTCGGCGACCCGGCGGGCGCGCCCGAGCAGCTCGGCCTCCGGCGGCAGGCCTTCGGTCGACCGGGCGGATACGGAGAAGAAATTTTTAAGCGGCATCCCGTCATCGGCTTGAGTCTGAGCCGTCACGTCGAGCCGGATCAGGCTGCTGGGCTCTCGGGCCAGCGCTCCCTCGCTGGAGACGAAGACGCGGCAGGTGCTCATGGCCAGGGCGGAGACCTTGTCGGACTGGATCTCGGGATAGTCCCTGAAAACCGCGGAGATCTTCCGCGCCAGACCGGCCAGCGCCTCCTCGTCGAAGCTGACCGGTTGCCCCTCGACGATGGTGGTGACCGCGGTCTCCTGGGAGAAGGAGTCCACCGCTTCTTCCTGCCGCTGTTCGCTCTTGCGCGCCGCTTTGCGGGCTTCCAGGGTTTCCAGCGCCTGCTTGTAGGCGTTGTCGCTGGCCAGCCAGATCTCGCGCCGGATGGCGTCGTAGTCGTCGTCCAGCGAGATCCGCTCGATCCCGCCGCCGCCGAGCCAGCCGGACGGCCCGCCGAAGAAGTTGGAGTTGTCCAGGGCGCGATCCCCCACGCGCAGATCGATCTTGAGGGTGCGTATTCGATCGCGCTCCCGCCGGTGGATATCGCCCAGCGACCCCTCGATCGCGACTTGCTCGACATCCGTCACGGTATACGCGGTGTAATAGGGGCGGGCCATGCCCGGCAGCTGCAGCCGCTGCATGGTTCGCTCCATCTCGTCCCGCATGGCGCGGACCACCGGCGACGACTGCGGGTCGGGCGAGGTGCCGGCCAGGGCGGCGCAGAGCAACCAGAGAATTCCCGCGTGCATCAGGCACCTCCCCGGTCTTCGTGGTTCTTGGCTTCGTCCTGCAGAGGGGGAGGACCGAGCAGCGGCGGCCGCTCCGAGCTCTTGCTCTTGCGCGACACCTCGATCTGGCGCAAGAGCAGCGAGGGGCTGACGGCGGATACCGGCACCGAGCCCGATTCGGCGCCGCAGTAGCCGTTGAAGATGCGGAAGTCGTTGTCGGCGGCGATGATTTCCGAGAGCGCGCTCAGCGGGGTGCCCTCCATGTCCACCCCCCGCACCAGCTGCTCGCGACCGTCCGGATAGACCCGGTAAACCATGACCGGATTGATCTTGAAACCCTGCGGCAGCACCCGGCCGGTCAGGGTGAAGCCGCCCTGGATGCGGTCGAAGCGCAAACCGTAGGGCTTGTTCTGCCGCCGCACCTCCCGCAGCAGCGCCTCGCGCAGCGCTTTCGGGGTAGTGGTCCGCGCCGGGTCCACCATCAGGTTGCCCTGCCGCGCCACCGCCGCGTATCCCGGTTGGCGCCTGCCGTGGCCGTTGGAGCGGTCGACGCCGCGAGCGGGTGCGCGCGACATGAGGAAGGTTTTCAGCACGCCCCTCTCCACCAGCAGCGCTTTCTGGGCGGGGATGCCCTGGTTGTCGAAGCGGTAGTGGCCGTTCAGGCTGGTCCCGTTCAGGCTGCGGATGCGGGGGTCGTCGTATAAATCGATGAAATCCGGCATGACCTTTTCCCCGAGCTTACGGGCGAAGGTCTGCCCCTCCTGCTCGTCCTTCTGTCGATGTCCCTCCAGCCGGTGCCCGGCGATCTCGTGGAAGAAGACGGCTGCCGCCTCGCCGGAGAGCAGCGCCGGCCCGCTGTAGGGCTCGGCCAGCGGCGCCTCGCGCAGCGCCAGCACCTGCGCGGCCAGCTCGGCGATGGCCTCGCGCACGGCGTCGTCGCCCGGCAATCCCTGCTCGCTTTCGGCGTCGTAGGACTCGAAGCGGTGGATCCACATACCGTCGTCGGCCCGGGCCGAGGCGCTGATGGCCAACCGCAGGTGCTTGCCCGCGGTCTGAATGCGCGACCCCTCGGAGCTGACCAGGTAGCGGGTGTGGTCGTGCGCCCAGACCTGCACGCCGCAAGAGAGGATACCTTCGTGCCGCTCGAACAGCGCCGACCATTCGCGCACGAGCTTTTCCCACCGCCTGAGGTCCAGGTCGATCTCGACCGGAGGCTCGATGAAGGAGGAGGGGCTCTCCCGCGTAAAGTCGTCCGAACGGTCCTCTTCCTCCACCTTGACCCGCTTGCCGGCCTTGACCTTGACCAGGCGTTCGGCCGCGGCCTTGTACTTGCGGTCCGTGGCCAGCCACACCACCTTCTTGATAGCCAGCGGGTCGTCGTCCAGGGGAAGCCGGACCGGTCCGCGGTCCAGCATCTCCGCCAGGCCCCCGTCGATGCCGCGAGCCTGATGGGTGTTGTCCAGCTCGTGGCTTCCCACCCTCAAATCCACGTCCAGCAGCCTGCCGCGCGACTGGCTGGAGGAGAGCAGCGCGCCGAAGGAGCCCGAGATCGAGAAGCCGTGCCCTTCGACCACCTCGTAGGCCAGGAAGTACGAGGTCGGATCGGCCGTCTTTCCCAGCGTTTCCATGCTGCGCCCGAGCTCCTCCTGCAGGATCGACAGCAGCGGCGCCGGCTGGGCCGGCTCGGCCTGACCCGCGTGCGCGATGACCAGCTGCTTTTCCGCCTCGGGAAGCGGCGCCGGCTCTGGCTCCGGTCCCCTGGGGACGCCGGCCGTACCGCCGCAAGCGGCGAGCGCGAAGGCGGTGGCCAAAAGCGTTGTGCCGATCCGCTCGGTAAAGATGTATGAGCGCACGTTGTTGTCCTCCCCTCTCGATCGAGATATTGCTTTATGCTGCTTCGGGGCACGAACGAACATGATAAACCGAAAAAGCCGACGACTTCTCGTTTTCGCCCTGCTGGCCTCAATTTGCTCTTCGAGCGCTTGCGGCAAGGACCAGCCAACCGCTGCCGAGAAAAGCGCTGCCGAGCAGGGGCCGGCCAAAGCTTCTCCGGCCAAACCCGCCGCGTCGGCTGCGGAGAGCAAGCCGGCCGCGGCCGGACCGAAAGCGCCGCCGAGAGCGCCGACCGAGCCGGCCGCCGAGCCCGCGGCGTCCGCCCTTGCCGACGGGCAGGTCGCCCAGCCCGCGCCCTCTGCTACTGCCGCCGCGCAGGTCGCGCTCGCCGACGGGCAGGTCGCGCCGCCGCCGCCTCTGCTCAGCGAGGCCGCGGCGCGGCTGTTGCTGGACGGATGGCTTCAGGCGCGCAACGGGCGCCGGTTCGAGGCGTATGCCGAGTTGTACGCGGAAAAGATGGCGGGCGTCGTTTACAAGGGACCGCAGGTCCGGGTCAGCGACCGCGAGTCATGGCTGAAGGAGCGGCGGCGCGCATTCCGGCGGCGCGTGCGGCTGAGCACGGAAAACGAGGTGATACGGATCGCGGGCGGCGCGGTGGTCATCTGGTTCGATCAAAGCACCTCGTCCCGCAGCCGCGAGCTGTCGGGGCCCCGGCGGTTGCTCGCCGTGCCCGAGGGCGGGACGCTGCGCATCGTCAACGAGTCGGTCCTGCCCGCTAAGGACCCGCCTGCCGAAGAACACGCGATCGCTCCCGCGCGCTTCATGTTCGCCATACAGCTCGACCGCACCTATCTCGTGCTGTCGCCGCACCAGGGCGAACGAGATGTTTCGGGCGATCCGCGCCTGCTCGGCCGTGGAGAGCTCTTCGCGGCCGCAAAACCGGTCGAGAACAGCTCGCTGTCCGGGCCGCTGCGGGCGCTGCCCGGCAAGCAGGTACAGCTGTACACCGACGGCGGAGTGGCTTGCAGCGGCAAGCTGGGCGAACCCATGCTCGTGCGCAGGATCGTCCCGCATTCGCGCATGCGAGCCTTTTGGGAGGGGAAAGCGGACGGCAGCCAGGGCGAGCGCCCTTCCGACGATGCCGTGGCCCGCGACGTGTGGGAGCTCGGCCGGGAAAAGACCCTGCTGGTGGCGCCGGTGAGCCGAGGCCTGCAGAGCTGCGAGCGGGCGGTCTGGGGCCGGGTAGTAGCCGAGCAGAGGAGCCCGGAAATCTTCCTGGGGACGGTCGCGGACTGGAAGGTGATGAAGAAGGTCGCGGACAGGGTGCGGCCGGTAAGCGCCTACCGCTCGCTTTCCGCGAACTTGAAAGAGGCGGACCGCGGCAAGCGTCTGGTCGGGGTGCGGTCCGCGGGCGATTCCGGGCCGGACATCCGGGTCTGGAGCTCGAACGACATCCGGCTTCACAGCATCAGCGCGGCCGTTGGCGGCGATTGCGGCGGTTCGACCAGCGCACCCTGGGTGCTCTACCAGGTGATGGGGAAAACCTGGCTGATGCTGACCGAGGGGCGCCGGCAGGTGGACGTCCGACCCGTGGCCGTGGCGGATGTCGACAGCGACAAGCGTATCGAAGTGCTGGCCGCGCCGCGGCTCTACCACACGGGCGAGGCGGCGAATCTCTGGCGGCAAACCGCCGAGCTGGTTTTCGAGCCGGTCTGTAACATCGAGGCCGTCTACCTCGACGACGGTTGCTGAGGTTGGTAATACATTACACAAAGGGGTCGTCATGGAGATCTTGCGTACACACGAGCAACGGTTCGCGAACCTGCCCGGTTACGGGTTCGCGGCTCACTACCTGCAAGCCGACGATGACGAAGGCGGAACCCTTCGCATCCACTACTTGGACGAGGGGCCGCCCGGCGGGCAGGTGGTGCTCTGCCTGCACGGCGAGCCTTCCTGGTCCTATTTGTACCGCAAGATGATCCCGGTATTCGTCGCCGCCGGACACCGCGTGGTGGCGCCCGATCTGGTAGGCTTCGGCAGGTCGGACAAGCCCACCCGGCGCGCGGATCACACCTATGCGCGTCACGTGAAGTGGATGAAGGCCGTGCTGGACGGGCTCGATTTGCAGGGCGTCACCCTGGTCTGCCAGGACTGGGGGGGGCTGATCGGCCTGCGGCTGGCGGCGGAGAATCCGCAGCGCTTCGCCCGCATCGCCGCGGCCAACACGGGTCTGCCTACCGGCGACCAGAACCTGGGCGAGGCCTTCATGCAGTGGCGCAAGTTCAGCCAGGAAGTTCCCGAGTTCCCGGTGGGGGTGATCATCAATGGCGCCACTGTGACCGAGCTCTCCCCCGAGGTGATCGCCGCCTATGACGCGCCCTTTCCCGACGAGAGCTACAAGGAGGGCGCGCGGGCCATGCCGGCCCTGGTCCCCATCTCCCCGGACGACCCGGCCAGCCAGGCCAACCGCCGGGCCTGGGAGGTGCTGCGCAAGTGGGACAAGCCCTTTCTCACCGCCTTCAGCGACTCGGACCCCATCACCGGTGGCGCCGATCTCTGGTTTCAAGCGGAGATACCGGGTACAAAAGGGCAGCCGCACACCACTATAAAAGACGGGGGCCACTTTCTGCAGGAGGATCAGGGCGAGGACTTTGCCCGGGTCGTGGTCGATTTCATGGCCCGGACGCCGTAGGCCGGGCGGCCGATGGGTTCCGGGTACCAGATCAAGGTCTTGATGATCGACCCGTCGCGGTTCAACTGCCTGCTGATCGAAAAGCGGCTGGCAGGGGAGCCGGCGCTCAGCTTTCGCTACGCCACTCGGCTGGAGACAGCGCTGCGCTTGGCCGACGAGTATCTACCCACCGTGGTGCTCTTCTCGCTCGATAGCGGCGAGCCGTCCGCGCTCTCGCTGCTGGGCGCCCTGTCCGAGCACCCCTCCACCAGCGAGGTGCCGGTGATCGCGCTCGGTGGGGCCGAGGACGCGGAGCTGGAGAAGCGCGCGACCGGGGCGGGGGCCAGCGGTTTCTGCCCTCTCTCCGGGGACCCGGCCCTGCTGGTCGAGCGCATCCGTTACCATTCCGGGCGCTACCTGGAGAAGCTGCGCGGCCAGCTTCCCCGTAAGAACGAGGCCGAGGCCGAGGCCGAGCCCGAGCCGGCCCGCGTGCTGATGATCGACGACTCGCGGACCGTCTGCATGGGCGTGGAGAAGCTGCTGCGCAACGAGCCCGGGACCGTTTTTGAATACTGTATCGATCCGAACCAGGGATTGCAGCGGGCGCGCGTTTTCGCTCCGACCGTGATTCTGCTCGACTTGGAGATGCCGGGGGTCGACGGCTTCGATCTGTTGCCGCAGCTGCGCGAAGATCCGGCGACCCGGGAGGTTCCGGTCATCGTCCTGTCCGGGATCACCGATCCCGCGGTCAAGGCCAGGGTCTTCGGCCTGGGGGCCAACGACTACGCCGAGAAGAACATGGACCGGGTCGAGCTGGTCAGCCGCATCGGCTACCACACCCGGGGCTTTTTGAATGCGCGCAAGCTCGACCGTTCCATCACCGAGCTGCTGGAGGCGCGCAAGCGGCTGGAGATCCAGCGCGATTTCATCCGCAAGACCTTCGGGCGCTACCTGTCGGACGAGATCGTCGACAGCATCCTGGAGAGGCCCGAGGGGCTTCGGCTGGGCGGCGAGCAGCGAGTGATCTCCATCATGATGGCCGATCTGCGCGGCTTTACCTCGGTCAGCGAAAGGCTGCCCCCGGAAAAGGTGCTTTCGGTCATCAACAACTTCCTGCGGGTGATGACCGAGGTGCTGACCCGGCACCAGGCCACCATCGACGAGTTCATCGGGGACGCGATATTGGCCATGTTCGGCGCGCCGGTGCAGCGGGCAGACGATGCCGAGCGGGCTGTGGCCTGCGCGGTGGAGATGCAGCTCGCCATGCAGCGGGTGAACGAGATCAATCGCGAGCTCGGCTTTCCGGAGACGGCCATGGGCATCGGCATCCACACCGGCGAGGTGGTAGTGGGCAACATCGGCTCGGAGCGCCGCGCCAAGTACGGGATCGTGGGGCAGAACGTCAACCTGACTTCGCGCATCGAGTCCTATACCGTGGGGGGGCAGATCCTGATTTCGGACAGTACCCTCCGGGCCTGCGGCGGGATTCTGCGCATCGACGGCCAGCAGCAGGTCATCGCCAAGGGGGTGGAGCAGCCGCTGACCGTATACGAGGTCGGCGGCATCGGGGGCGCATACAGCGTGTATCTCCCCGAAAAGCGCTTCAGCATCTTTCCTGATTTGGTCAAGCCGCCCGTAGTTCGACTCTCGGTCTTGAAGGGCAAGCACGCGGGGCGCCGTTACTACCGGGGGGCGGTGGTCGGGCTCTCCGAAAGCGGCGCTATCATCCGCACCGACGCCCCGGTCGAGCCCTTGCAGAACCTGAAGATCACGCTGGTCGGGGAGAACGACCAGACCGTCACCGATCAGCTCTACGGCAAGGTGCAGCAGCAGGTGTCGGAGGCACCGAGGGCCTTCAAGGTCCGCTTCACCTCGATTCCGGACGAGGCGCGCGCCTATCTGGACACGCTCCCGCGAAGAAGAACCGCGGAGGGGGACGCCGCGGAGGGGGACGTTGTTGAGTAATTAAGTAATTGACTTCGTTCTGGCGCTTGAGGAGAGTGAGCATATGCCAAGAGGGCCCCGGCTAGACGCAGAAGACGCGCTGCATCACGTGATGGCACGCGGGATCGAGAAACGGGATCTGTTCCGCAACGACGCGGACAGGACCGATTTTATCTCGCGTATCGAAGTCCTGGTGCCGGAAACCGGGACGGCGGTATACGCTTGGAGCCTGATGCCCAACCATTTTCACCTGCTCCTCCGCTCCGGATGGGCGGGGCTTTCCGCTTTCATGCGACGCCTACAGACCGGCTATGCGGTAGCATTCAACCGCCGTCACCGGCGCACCGGTCACGTATTCGAGAACCGCTTCAAGTCGATCCTGATACAGGAGGACGCTTACCTGTTGGAGCTGGTTCGCTATATCCACCTGAATCCGCTCCGGGCCAACTTGGTTCGCGATATGCGCGGGCTCGACGGCTATCCCTGGTCGGGGCACGTGGTGCTGCTGGGACGGCGTGACGCGGAGTGGCAGTCGGTAAACCCGGTGCTGCAACAGTTCGGGCGAACGACGACGCAGGCGGTCAGGGCTTACCGGCAGTTCGTGTCCGACGGGGTAGCGATGGGTCGCCGGCCGGAACTGGCGAGCGGTAGAATCGCGAGCGGTAGCGAAGGTCGACGAAAGCAATCCTCGACGCGATTGTTTAGGGATCGAAGGCACACGGACGACCGGGTGCTCGGAAGCGAGGCATTCGCCACCGATGTCGTCAAGCAAGCGAGGAGACGGCTCGATTTCGTACTGGACGGGAACGGGATCGAATCGGCGCTCGAAGGATTGCTGGACGAGGTTTGTCGGGAGCTGGAGGTGAGCGCGGAAGAGGTTCGCGGCGAGGGACGCAAGCGGGCCGTGGCACAAGCGCGAGAGATGATCGCGGACGAGGCCGTACGGGAGTTACGAGTGCCGTCGATCGCGGTAGCGCGCTTTCTCCGCGTTAGTCCGTCTGCGGTCAGCCAGATGGCCACGCGGACAAGAAATCGGGCCGCGAGGGCTAAGAAGCTACGAAGGTAGTCCGTTGGCGAGCCGAGCGAGCCGCTGTACTGACGAGGCCGCGCTCCAGATTACTTAATTACTAAACAACGTCCCCCTTGACGTCGTCCCCCTTGACGTCCCCCTTGACCTTGACGGCACTGATTACTTAATTACTAAACAACGTCCCCCTTGATCACGGCAGCGGCGATGGGTCACAATGAAGGTTCTCAGCCGCTGTGTCAGCGGAGCGCATATCTTGGTCGAGCAGAGTTCTCGCAAGAGGAGCCCCTCCGGAAGCGCCGCCCGGGCCCGTACCCGGCGGTCGTCGTTGCAGCCGAACCGCGAGCGACAACCACGCCACCCGGTGCTGCTGGTGGAGGATTCGGCCGTGGTGGCCAGGGTGGTGAGCCGCAAGCTGCGCTCGGAGCTCGGGCGCGAGGTGATCGAGGCGCGCTCGTTGGGCGAGACGCTACAGTTGCTGGAACAGAAACCGGATCTGCTGGCCGCGGTGGTCGACCTGGCGCTGCCCGACGCGCCCGACGGCGAGATCGTCGATCTGACCGTGGGCGCCGGGGTGCCCACCGTGGTGATGACCGGTTCCGGGGACGAGACCACCCGCGAGCGGATCCTGGCCAAGAATATCGTGGATTATTACTTCAAGGGCGATCAGAGCCTGGATGCCCTGGCCGACACCGTTCGCCGCCTGGAGGTGAATCCCGACATCAAGGTGCTGGTGGTCGATGACTCTGCGGTCTCGCGCGGCTTGATATCGCGGCTGCTCGGCATTCACCGCTTTCAGGTGGTGGAAGCGACCGACGGCGGACAGGCGCTCGGGCTGCTGGAAGAACACCCCGACGTCTCCCTGATCATCACCGACTTCGAGATGCCGAACATGAACGGCATCGAGCTGGTGGGCAACGTGCGCACAGGTAAGGGAGCGGACGAGCTTTCTATCATCGGCGTATCCTCGATGGGTTCGAGCGCGCTGACCGCCCGCTTCCTCAAGTTCGGCGCTGACGACTTCTTAACCAAGCCCTTCGAGAAGGAGGAGTTTTACTGCCGCGTCTACCGCAGCGTGAAGAATCTGGAGCAGATCCGGGCGATCAAGCGGGCGGCTTATACCGACCAGCTGACCGCCCTGCACAACCGTCTCTTCTTCTTCCAGAAGGCGCCGCCGCTGTACGATACGGCGGGCCAGCACGGCACTCCGCTGGCGGTGGCCATGCTGGATATCGATTTCTTTAAAAAGATCAACGACACGTACGGACACGCCGCCGGTGACGCGGCCCTGCAGCAGGTGGCGGAGCTACTGCGCTCGCACCGAGTCGATCCCATGATCCTGGCCCGTTTCGGCGGCGAGGAGTTCTGCCTCTTTGCACCCGGGTTGAGCGCAGAGCGGGCGGCCGGGCTCTTCGAGAGGATACGCGGCGCGATCGAGGCCCACTCGGTCGAGTTCGAGGGTACGGTCATACCCGTCACCATGAGCATCGGCGTGGCCCTGGATCGCGCCTCCTCGCTGGATACCATGATCAATCGAGCCGACGGATTCCTCTACCAGGCCAAGGAATCGGGACGCAACCGGGTGGTGGTCGAGGGACATGAGCTCGACAGAGAGGCGGAACCGCTTCCGTGAACGATCCAGAGCTCACAGAAGCCTTCCTGGCGGAGGCGGCCGAGCACCTGGCCACGGTGGAGGACGACATCCTCGCGCTGGAGAAGGGCGAGGAGGAAGCGGAGACCGTCCACCATCTGTTCCGGGCGCTGCACACGGTCAAGGGCTCGTCCAGCTTCCTGGACATCCCCCGGGTGACCGCGCTGGCGCACGACCTGGAAAACGTGGTGGGCCGGATCCGCAACCGCTCCTTGCAGGTAGACGAGAGGGTCACCGACGCGCTGCTCAAGGGGGTCGACAAGCTCAAGGCGCTGCTCGACGATCTCGACGAGGCGTCGATCGACATCGAGGGGGAGATGGCGGCGCTCAGGCGTTTTACCGGATTATCCTCGGCGCCCCAGCCCAAGGCCGGCAAATCCGATAGTCGGGCCAAGGCCGCGCCGGACCGGTCGGCGGTTCAGGCGGCAGCGCCCCAGCCCAAGGCCGGCAAATCCGATAGTCGGGCCAAGGCCGCGCCGGACC
>CAYVFC010000003.1:98871-129538 GCA_964450715.1 uncultured Sandaracinaceae bacterium
GGTCGGCGGTTCAGGCGGCAGCGGTACCGGAAGCGGGCGCTCCCGCGCCGCCCTTCGGCGTCGCGCTCGATGCCGCGGCAGCCCCGGGCGCGCTCCCCCCCCGGCCGCGAGCGGAAGGGCGCGGACCGCTTGCCGTCCCGGCCGGCACGCCCTGTTCTCGCCCGCCTTCCCGCGCTCCGGCCCCGGCCGAGCCCGGCGGCTCGGCCGTGCGCATCTCGCTCAACCTGCTCGACAAGCTGATGAACCTGGCCACCGAGCTGGTGCTGGTGCGCAACCAGAACATGCAAGCGGTAGAGACCGGCGACCGGCAGCAGCTGTTGGCCATCGCCCAGCGGCTGAACGTGGTGACCTCGGACCTGCAGGCCAGCATCATGCAGACCCGCATGCGGCCCGTGGGCGCGGTCTTCGGCAAGTTCAACCGCTACCTCAGGGATCTGGCCAGGAAGCTGGGCAAGGAGGTAGAGCTGGAGGTCTACGGATCGGAGGTGGAACTCGACAAGAACATCATCGAGGCCATCAACGATCCGCTCACCCACCTGGTCCGCAACGCCGTCGATCACGGCATCGAGTCGCCCGAGGCGCGGGAGCAGGCCGGCAAGAGCCGCCGGGGCCGGGTTAAGCTCAGCGCCTACCACCAGGCCGGTCAGGTCCACATCCGCGTCGAGGACGACGGCAAGGGGATGGATCCCGAGGCGCTGAAGAAGGAGGCGCTGCTCAAGGACCTGATCAACCTGGAGCAGGCCGAGAGCATGCAGGATCGCGATGCTTTCAACTTGATATTCTCGCCCGGTTTCTCCATGGCCGAGCAGATCACCGACGTGTCCGGCCGCGGCGTGGGCATGGACGTGGTCAAAGCGGCGTTCAAGAAGTTAGGCGGTGTCATCGATGTCGCCTCGACCGCTGGCCGTGGTACCGCCATCACCATCAAGCTGCCCTTGACCCTGGCCATCGTCCCCACCCTGATCGTGGCCGTCGAGGACTCCTGTTTCGCCATCCCGCAGGTGAACATAGACGAGATCGTCTGGCTGCACGGAGACGACGTCTACCAGAGCCTGATGCGCGTGGACGACCAGGAGGTGTACTGGCTGCGCGGCAAGCTGCTGCCTATTCTCAGGCTATCCAAGCTGCTGGGCGTCGAGCGGACCTATACCGACGCCGCCTCCGGCCAGAGCCTGCCCGAGCGGCGCGCCGACGAGTCCGACCGCCGGGGCCGGGAGTCGGACGCCGTGGACGGCGAGCCGCCAGCGGCTTCTCCGCCTAGCGGCGCGGTCCCGGAGCGGCGGGAGGGCCTGCTCGAGCGCCGGACCTCGCTGGCCAACAGCGTCAACATCGTGGTGCTCGAGCTGGGAGAGGAGCGCTTCGGCCTGCTGGTCGATCGCATCATCGATACCGAGGAGATCGTGGTCAAGCCGCTGCACGACCAGCTCAAGGCCTGCGGGGCCTTCGCCGGCACCACCGTGCTGGGCGACGGCCGTATCGCCATGATCCTGGACGTGGCCGCGCTGGTGGAGCTGGGCGGGCTCAGGCTGGGCAACCTGGAGCGGTCGGTCGGTCGCGTCACCAGCTCCCGGTTCGCCAGGCAGACCGTGCTGCTGTTCAGCATTGGCGGCCCCGAGACCTTCGCCGTGCCGCTGGCGCTCATCACCCGCGTGGAGGAAGTGCCGGTCGCCAGGATCCACCGCGCCAACGACCGGGAGTACTTCGAGTATCGCGGCGGCGTCAGCCCCCTGGTCCGGCTGGAACAGGCGGACCGGTCGCTCGGGGCGCACTACGGCGACGAGCTGTTGTACGTGATCATCCCCAAGTGCCGGCGACCGGTCGGGGTGCTGGCCGCGACCATCCTGGATACCTTCGAGGCGCCGGCCGACATCGACTCCGAGACCATCTCGCGCGAGGGGTACTACGGTTCGGCGCTGCTCGACGGCAGGCTTACTCTCTTCATCGATCTATTCTCCATGATCGAGCGGGTCGAGCCCGACTGGCTGGCCGAGGAGCGCGAGAGCGGCGCGGCGGGCAAGCGGGTGCTGCTGGTCGAGGACTCGGCCCTGTTCGCCGGGCTGATCGTCCCGCACCTGCGTAACTCGGGTCTTCAGGTGGTGCACGCCCGCAACGGGCAGCAGGGCCTGGAGCAGCTCTCCCGTCAAGCGTTCGATTTCGCGGTCAGCGATCTGGAGATGCCGGTCATGGACGGATTCACCTTCGCCAGGCGAGTGCGCGAGAAAGCCGAGCACCGGGCGCTGCCGCTTCTGGCCATCTCCTCGCTGCGCAGCGACTCGGTGGACGAGGATGCGCGCCGGGCCGGCTTCGACCGCTTCGTGTCCAAGCTCGATCAGGAAAACCTCTTGCGGGCCATCGTCGCCTTCGGCCTCCGGCGAGGCGGACAGCAGGAGCCGGGAAGATGAACGAGGCGCGACAGTTCATCTCCTTCTACCTGGAGGGCCGCCTGTACGGGCTGGACATCCGCATCGTCAAGGAGATCAACCCCAACACCCGCTTGACCCGGGTGCCGCGTACCGCGCCCCATATCCGGGGGCTGGTCAACATCCGGGGCCAGGTGGTGCTGATCATGGACATGGCGGTCATCTTCGGCCGCCAGCCCCGGCCGGTGACCGAGCAGTCGCAGACGGTCATCCTGAAGACGGCGGCCGAGATCCGCGCCGTGCGCGATCTGGCCTCCGCGATCGACCCCGCTCCCTTCGGGGAGCGGGCGGTGGGCTTTCTGGTGGACCGCATAGGAGACGTGACCGGCGTGGCGGCGAACGCCGTCGAACCGGTGCCCCCGCACGTGGAGGAGGCGAACGCGAGGTACTTCGACGGCGTGATCCACAAGCCCGAGGGCCTGCAGATGATCCTGGACGCGGGCGCGTTGCTGACCGAGCCCGCCTGGGCGCTATCGGGAGGGCAGGAATGGTTCTGAAGAGGTTCGAGAAAGGAGAATGACGGTGGCTGGTTTGAATCAATCGACTGGTAATACACCGGAGCTAGACAACCTTTCACCTACCGCACGCATCGCGATTGTGGCGGCGGTGGCGGGCGGTGCGCCGCTGGTCGGCATGGTGGCCATCTCGCTCTACCCTGGGGGATCGATGCTGTTCATGATCGTAGCCGCCGCGGTGGCCGTCGGCGCGGTGGCCGCGGTCGCCCGCCGGGTCGAGCAGCTGCTGGGAGAGCAACAGGGGGTGACCGCGGGTCTGAGGGGATTTGTCGATCAAATAGAAGCGGCGGACACCCGGGCGCTCGAGCTCACCGTCAAGATGCTCACCGACGTGCAAGAGGGCGCCAGCGAGGCGCGCAATGCCGCCGGGGTGATGGGCATCATCGAGGATAACGCCCGCAGCATCGCCACCACCTCGCAGCAGATGTCGGCCAACGTCAACGTGGTGGCCACCGCGGCCGAGGAGATCTCGGCCAACATCAACGGGGTGGCCAACACCTCCGAGGAGATCAGCAGCAACATGTCGGCGGTGGCCACCACCTCGGAGCAGATGTCGCGCGCGCTCAGCACCATCGACCACGCCATCCGGGAGCTGTCCACGGCCATCAACGGCATCGCCGGCAACGCCCGCGACGGGGCCACGGTGGCTGGCAGCGCGGCCGAGGCGGCGGTGAGCACCGGCGGCATCATGACCGAGCTCGGGCGTAGCGCCGAGGAGATCGGCAAGGTCACCGGCGTCATCCAGGTCATCGCCCAGCAGACCAACCTGCTGGCGCTCAACGCCGCCATCGAGGCGGCCAGCGCCGGCGAAGCGGGCAAGGGCTTCGCGGTGGTGGCCAACGAGGTCAAGGAGCTGGCCAAGCAGACCAAGAGCGCCACCGAGGATATAGAGGTCAAGATCCAGATGATCCAGAACAACACCGCCAAGGCCGTCGCGGCCATCGATCAGATCACGACTATCATTAACCAGATCAACCAGCTGCAGAGCCGGATCTCGGAGATGGTAGACCAGCAGACCAAGGCGTCGGAGCAGATCTCGCGCAACGTGACCGAGGTCGCCTCGGGCGTCAACGATATCTCCAAGAACATCAACGAGTCGGCCAGCGGGGCCAACCAGGTCTCCAAGGGCATCGGCGAGATTGCCACCGGGGCCAACGAGGTGGCGCGCAACATCGCCGAGGCGGCGACCGGGGTCTCCGATCTAACGGCCAAGATCAACGAGGCCTCGGTGATGATCGCCGAGGCCAACCGTTACATCAGCCGCTCCAGCCAGGCGGCGAGCGACTGTAACGAGGGTGTTTCGCAGATGAGCGTCGCCGTTGATCAGATCTCGGACGTGATCCGAAGCATGAACGAGCTGTGCCGCGCGGATGCCGAAAAGACCGGTCGGTCGGCGTGAGCCGCTGCCGGAACCGCTACCCGCGTCGTTGATGCGGTCTCGAAAGAAAGCATGAAACGGATCCGCATACTTATCATCGACGAGTCGGTGATCTGGCGAGATATCCTGGGTAAGGCGTTGTCCGATACGCCAGACGTCGAGCTGCTGGGGGCGGCGCCCAACGGCAGGACGGGGTTGAGCCGGCTGGAGCAGATGGAGGTCGACCTGCTGGTGTTGAGCGTCGGTATCGACGATCCGGATGCGCCCGAGGTCGCCCGCCTGTCGCTCGGGTGCAACCCGAACACGGGTATCCTGCTCACCACCCACGACCGCGCTGAGGAAGCGGAGACGGTGATCCGGACGCTGGCGGCGGGCGCCTTCGATTTCGTGGTCAAACCCGAGCGAGAGTCGGCCGACGAGGTCGAGCAGGTGCTGAGGCGAAGGCTGCTGCCCAAGATACGGGTCTTCTCGGCCTCGCTATACTCGCGTCTGGCCCGCAGCCTATCCGGAAGCGGCAAGGAGGTCCGGGAGCGCCGTCCCTCGGCGGCCGACTCGGAGATCCGGGCGCTCAACACGCTGGGCGCCGACCGTGGCTCGAAAACGGGGAGGAGCTTCGGCGCGCTGTTGATCGGCGCCTCGACCGGGGGGCCGGAGGCTCTCAACCGCGTCATCCCCTCGCTTCCCGCCGATTTCCCGCTGCCCACCGTGGCGGTGGTCCATATGCCCGAGCCCTTCACCGCCTCGCTGGCCAAGAACCTGAACGGCAGGTCGGCGCTTCTGGTGAGCGAGGCCGTCGATGGTGAGCAGCTGCAGCCGGGCCGCGTCTATCTCGCCCCGGGCGGCCGGCATCTGTTGCTGGAATCGGCTACCCGCAACCGGTTGCTTGTGCGTACGAACCAAGATCCGCCGGTGAACGGGATTCGGCCCTCGGTGGATGTGCTGTTCCGCTCGGCCGCCCGCGCCTCTCCCAATGCGCTGCTGGCCCTGATCATGACCGGTATGGGCGACGACGGGGTGCAGGGGCTGAAAGCGCTCAAGCAAGCCGGCGGCCACGTTCTGGCGCAGGACCAGGCCAGCAGCGTGGTCTGGGGAATGCCGGGCAGCGCCGTGCGCGCCGGCGTGGTGGACGAGGTGCTGGCCCTGGACCGCATCGCCAGGCGGTTGCGTGAGCTGGTGGGGAACGCCTGATGGAAATCAGCCAGGACGAGTTCGCCCTGCTCAAGAGCTACCTGCACGACGCCTGCGGCATCGACGTTCCGCCAGAGAAACGCTATCTCTTCGTCACCCGCCTGGGCAGCTTGCTGGCGGATATCAACTGCAACAGCTTCTCCGAGCTGTACCATCGCATCAACTCGGGCCGGGACCTCTGGCTTCGCGCGCGCCTGATCGAGGCCATGACCACCAACGAGACCTCGTTCTTCCGCGACGGCCATCCCTTCCAGACCCTGCGCAACCGGGTGCTTCCCCTGCTGGCCGAGCGCAGGCGTGCGGAGTCAAGCTTCGCCCCGCGGCTGCGTACCTGGTCGGTCGGCTGCAGCACCGGAGAGGAGCCCTACAGCATCGCCATCATCCTCAGCGAGTGGCTGCGGTCGCAGCGGGCCTTCACCCGCAACGAGGTGAGCGTGGTCGCTACCGACATCTCCGCCAAGGCGCTGTCCACGGCCCGGCGCGCCCTCTATTCCGAGAGCCGGCTGGCCTCGCGGCTTCCCGAGGGCTACCGGCAGAGCTACTTCCGCCCGTTGGGCAAAGACTGGATGGTGCAGGATGAGATCCGCGCCATGGTGCTGTTCAACGAGCTCAACTTGGCCGAGCCCTTCGAGCACCTCGGTTGCTTCGACGTGATTTTTTGCCGCAACGTGATCATCTACTTTTCACTCGACCTCAAGAGGCGTATCGTGGAGCAGTTTTACCGCATGCTGCAGCCGGGAGGCGTCCTGTTCATGGGAGCCTCGGAGAACTTGTATAACCTATCCAGCGCTTTCGAGACCCGCTACGAGGGACAGACGATCTACTACGTGAAGAAGGGTTGAAGGCGAAGCAGGAGGCGAGCGAGATGGGCGACTCGGGTAAGAAGACGGCGCTTTTTCTCTGCCGGTGCGGACCCAACCTGGCCGGCCAGCTCGACCTGGACGCGCTGGCCGGGTGGGCCCGACAACGGGGCGACATCGAGACCATCGAGACGGGAGATCTCCTCTGCGCTCCCGACGGAAAGGCTCTTTTCAAGCGGGTGTTGCAGCAGCGCGGCGCCGACAGCGTGGTGGTCGCCGCCTGTTCGCCCAAGGCGCACGAGAAGACCTTCCAGGCCTTGGCCGAGGAGGCCGGGCTGAACATGGCCCAGGTACAGATGGCCAACATCCGCGAGCAGTGCGCCTGGGTCACCCGCGACCCGGAGCAGGCCGGTCTCAAGGCTCGGGCCCTGATCAACGCCGCCATCGATCGCAGCCGCAAGGCCGAGAAGCTGGAGCGCCGCACCATGAAGGTGCTGACCGACATCCTGATCGTGGGCGGTGGCGTCTCCGGCATGGAGGCGGCGCTCACCGCCGCGCAATCGGGCCGCAAGGTCACGCTGGTGGAGCGGCAGATGGCGCTGGGCGGCAGCCTGGCGCGCATCGAGGAGGTGGCGCCGAGCATGGAGTGCTCGCCGTGCCTTTTGGCGCCGCGGTTGGATCTGGTCCGCGAGCACCCGAACATCGAGGTACTGGCCCCGGCCGAGCTGCAGCAGGTGGTGGGCTTCGAGGGGAACTTCACCGCCACCGTAACCAGGCGGGCCCGCTACGTGCGAGACAGCTGCATCGGCTGCGAGGCCTGCCTCGAGGTCTGCCCGGTCGATGTCGACAGCCCCGGGCAACCGGGCACGGGATCCGGCAAAGCCATCCACGGCTTCTATCCCGGGGCGGTGCCCGCTGCCTGGATGATCGAGCGGGAGCAGTGCCGGCACTTCACCGATGGCTCCTGCAGCGCCTGCGCCGAGGTCTGCCCCTTCGAATCGGTCGACTTCGAGCAGCAGGACGAACAGCTCTGCATCAAGGCCGGGGCCATCGTGCTGGCCACCGGCTTTGCCGCCCCCGACCTCTCGCCCTTCGAGCAGCTGGGCTACGGGCGCCTCGAGAACGTCATTTCCATGCAGCAGCTCGAGCGCATGACCAGCAACAACGGCCCCACCGGCGGCGAGATCCGGCTCGGGAACGGTGAGCAGCCCGCCCGGGTGGCGGTGATCCACTGCGCGGGCTCGCTGCGCGACGACGGGCTGGCATATTGTTCGGGAATATGCTGTACAAACGCGGTCAAGGTCGGCCGCCTGCTCCGCCACCAGAATCCGGAGGCGACCGTAGTCGACCTGCACAACGACCTGGTCTTCGCCGGCCCGCGCGAGAACGCTTTCTACCGCGCGGCGGTTGCCGAGGGCACGCGCTTCGTCCGCTGCCCCGATCTGGCCGCGCTTCGGGTAAGCGAAAAGGCCCAGGGCAAGCTGCAGGTGTCCGCTCCTGGCATCGAGCCGGTGACCGCGCAGATGGTGGTGCTCTCCGGCGGCCTGGAGCCGGCCGAGGGGACCCGGGAGCTGGCCGAGCTGCTGCACCTCGAGCTCGGTCCGGACGGATTCTTCAAACCGGATCACGATCTGCTGTATGCCACCGGAGCGTCGCTGCCCGGCGTGCACATCGCCGGCTGCGCGGCCGGCCCCTGCGACGTGGCCGCCTCGGTCACCCGCGCCCGGGCCGCGGTGGGCGACGCCATGAGCAAGCTCCGGCCGGGCGAGGAGATCGAGCTGGAGGTCATGACCTCGGAGGTCGACGAGGAGATCTGCGCCGGTTGCAAGCTCTGCCTCTCGGTCTGTCCCTACCGCGCCATCGTCTTCGATAAAGAAAAGAGTGTCTGCCGCGTCAACGCGGCCGTCTGTCGCGGTTGCGGCACCTGTACCGCGGCCTGCCCCAGCGGCGCCTCGCGGGCCAAGCACTTCACGGACGAGCAGATCTACGCCGAGATCGGAGGATTGCTGAATGTCTGAGCGCAAGCAACAGATCATCGCCTTTGTCTGTAACTGGTGCTCCTATGCCGGCGCCGATCAGGCGGGCGGGCTCAAGCTCAGCTACCCGGCCGAGATCAAGCTAATCCGCATGATGTGCAGCGGTCGGGTCGATCCCCAGTTCGTGCTCACGGCCTTTCGCGAGGGGGCGGACGGCGTGATGATCCTGGGCTGCCACCCGGGCGACTGCCACTACCGCAGCGGCAACCTCAAGGCGCTGCGCCGGTCGCTTCTCCTGAAGAAGGCGCTCGAGTCCATGGGCATCGACCCCAGGCGTTTACGGCTGGACTGGGTGGCCGCGGGCGAGGGCGAGAAGTTCCGCCGCCTGGCCGAGGAGATGGCGGCGAGCATCGCCGAGCTGGGGCGGCTGCAGCTTACCGGATCTGTCTGCAGGGAGGTGGCCTGATGGCGAAACCCAAGGTGGCTTTCTATTGGTGCGCCTCCTGCGGCGGTTGCGAGGAGACCGTGGTCGACCTGGGCGAGGCCATCCTGGACGTGGTGGCGGCGGTGGACATCGTGCTCTGGCCGGTGGCGCTGGACTTCAAGTATAAAGACGTCGAGGCGCTCGACGACGGGGCCATCGCCGTATCCTTCATCAACGGCGCCATCCGCACCTCGGAGCAGGAAGAGGTGGCCAAGCTCTTGCGCCGCAAGTCCGGCCTGGTCATCGCCTTTGGCGCCTGCGCCGCCTGGGGCGGGATCCCGGCCTTGGCCAACCTGACCTGCCGCGAACAGATCCTGCGCACGGCTTACCGGGACGCTCCCTCGGTGCACAATCCGGAAGGGGTACAGCCGCAAACCGAATCCAGCCTGGGCGAGCACCGGTTCGGGCTGCCGGCTTTCTATCCCACGGTACACAAGCTATCCGACGTGGTCGAGGTCGACTACACCATCCCCGGCTGCCCGCCTACCGCCGCGTTGCTGGCCGACGCCGTCCAGAGCATTCTCTCGGGAAAGCTACCGTCCCGCGGCGCCGTCTTGGCGCCTGACAAGGCCCTGTGCGCCAGCTGCGACCGCAACCAGAGCAAGCCCGAGGACGTCTGTATCGACGCTATCCGCCGGGTGGTGGACACCCCGGTCGACCCGAGCCTTTGCTTTCTGGCCCAGGGGATCATCTGCATGGGTCCGGCCACCCGTGACGGCTGCGGCCAGGCCTGCGTCAGCGGCAACATGCCCTGCAGCGGCTGCTTCGGTCCGACCGACAACTGCCGGGATCAGGGGGGCAAGATGGTGGCCGCGCTGGGTAGCATCATCAAAGCCGAGGATGAAGCGGCCATCGAGGCCGCGCTCGGCCAGCTGGTCGATCCGGCCGGGACCTTCTACCGGTACGCCATGTCCGCGTCGCTGGTCGGCAGCAAGAGAGAGGACGACGAATCATGAGCCGGATCATCACCATCGATCCCATCACCCGCCTGGAGGGTCACGGCAAGATCTCCATCTTCCTCGACGACGCGGGGGAGGTCGAGCGCGCGCTGTTGCAGGTGCCGGAGCTAAGGGGCTTCGAGGCCTTCTGCGTGGGTCGCCCGGCCGAGGAGATGCCCCAGATCACCTCGCGCATCTGCGGGGTCTGCCCCACCGCGCACCACATGGCCTCGACCAAGACGCTCGACGATCTGTATGGCGTACAGCCCACGCCCACCGCCCGGGCCATCCGCGAGCTGTTTTACAATCTATTCACCTTCGAGGACCACGCGCTTCACTACTACTTCCTGGGCGGGCCCGACTTCATCGTGGGCCCGGATGCGCCCGCTGCTCAGCGCAACGTGCTGGGCGTGATCGAGAAGGTCGGCGTCGAGGTCGGCAAGCGCGTCATCGCCACCCGCAAGGCAGCCCGCGAGCTGATGAAAGAGATGGGCGGCAAGGCCGTGCATCCGGTGCTGGGGCTTCCGGGCGGGGTGGCCAAGGCCGTGAGCGAAGATCTCAGAAAGCGCGTGATCGAGTTCGGCGCGCAGGCGGTCGATTTCGCCAACTTCAGCCTGAAGACCTTCGACGACCTCGTGCTCGCCAACCAGGCCTACCTGGAGATCATTCGTTCGGACACCTACTTCGATGAAACCCATTACATGGGCATGGTGGACGAGAACAACCAGGTGAACCTCTACGACGGCAAGCTGCGGGTGGTGGACCCCGCCGGTGAACAGATCGAGCTGTTCGATCCCTCTACCTATACCGAAGTGATCGCCGAGCAGGTGGAGAGCTGGAGCTACATCAAGTTTCCCTATCTCAAGAAGGTGGGCTGGAAAGGGTTCAGGGCCGGAGCGGACAGCGGTGTGGTGCGGGTGGCCCCGCTGGCGCGCCTGAACGCTGCCGAGGGCATGGCCACCCCGGCGGCCGGGGAGCAATACCAGAGGATGTACGAGACGCTGGGCGGAAAGCCCGTGCACCACACCCTGGCGTTACACTGGGCCAGGCTGGTGGAGCTGCTGTACGCGGCCGAACGCATCGCCGAGCTGGGCAAGGCCGAGGAGCTCACCTCGCCCGATCTGCGCAACATGGATCTGAAAACCCCGCGCGAGGGCGTGGGCGTGGTCGAGGCCCCGCGCGGGACGCTCATCCACCACTACCAGACCGACGACAGGGGCGTGCTCACCGGCTGCAACCTGCTGGTGGCCACGCTTTTCAACTCCGCGCCCATCTGCATCTCCGTCGAGCGGGCGGCCCGCAAGCTCATCCACAAGGGAGAGGTGGCCGACGGCCTGCTCAACCGGGTGGAGATGGCTTTCCGGGCCTACGACCCTTGCCTCTCCTGCGCCACTCACGCGCTTCCCGGCAAGATGCCGTTGGAGATCAGCTTGGTCGGAAGCCGTGGAGAAGAGCGGGGAAGGCTCGTCCGGGATTCGGACGGCACCGAGCGCATGAGCTGGAAGGGATGAGAAGGTCGCCTCGTGCGTCGTAGCCCCGTAGGGGCGTGCCTTGCGCCCGCCCGGAGAAATCTCCACAAAGAAGAGGTCCTTGTTATAAACTGCGGGAATACCGGTCGGCGGAGGCCTAGGAACAACTCGGAGCACATCTCGAAAAACCTCCGAGATATCGAAGCACGATGCGGCAGAGGCGGCGCTCACTGACCGGCGGCGGCCGGAGGTTTTTCGAGATGTGCTCCGCGAGGAGGTGAGAAGGCATGACTGAATTACTCGACTGCAAAGGACTGAAGTGCCCGCAGCCGGTTCTGAAGGTGGCCATCAAGGCGAAGACCATCGCCCCGGGAACCACGCTGGAGGTTCACGCCGACTGCGTGAGCTTTCCCCAGGACATACAGAAGTGGTGCGCGGACATGGGCAAGGTGCTGGTGAGCGTGGTCGACCGCGGCGGCTTCAGCGTGGCCACCATCCAGTTCTGAACGCGCGTATCCCGTGTGAAGCCGAAATCCTGCGCGATCATCGCGTGTCCGATTGTCGGATACGGGAGAGCCTCTCGTCCAACTCCAGAAACCTCTTGGCCAGGGCGCGCACGAAGAATCCCATCCAGGAGGTGCCGCCCATGGCCCGCTCGAATGACTCGCGCGTGACCACCACCGTGGTCATCTCCTCTATCACCTGTACGCTGGCGCTGCGGGGCTCGCCGCTGAAGATGGCCGCCTCGCCAAATGCGTCGCCCTTTTCCATCCGGCGCAGGCTCACCCGCTCTCCCTGCTCGGTGCGGAACACCTCGCAGCTTCCCTTGGTGATGATGTAGGCCTTGTCCCCGGGCTCGTTTTCCCGGAAGACGATGGCCCCGGCCGGAAAGGTCACCGAGGAGAACCAGAAGCCGTTGCGCAGCGACCACTCGATCTCGTCCTTCAGCTCCTCTACCGACTGGTAGCGAGCGGCCGGTTCGAACCCGAGCGCCCGCTTGGCGATCCGGCAGAGATCCGGCGGAGCCTTCACCTCGCCCAGCTTCTCCTGCGGATCCTGCACCGCTCCCTTCTGAGCCTTTCGTAGCGCCTCCACCGTGGTCTTGGCGTGGTGCGGGGGAAACCCGGTGAGGATTTCGTAGAGGATGCCCCCCAGCAGGTAGACATCGGTACGTTCGTCCAGCTCGTCGTTCTTGCCCAGCGCTTGCTCGGGCGCCATGTAGGTCACCGTGCCGATGGCGGTGTTGGGCGGATCGAGCGATTCGTTCTTGAAGTCGCGCGCGATCGAGACCGTCGTCCGGGGCGCGCTTCGCAGCCGGCGCGGCAGCAGCGCGAATCCCCAGTCCATCACCCAGACCTGGCCGTGGGTGCCGACCATGATGTTGTCGGACTTGAGGTCGCGGTGGATGACCCCGCGGCTGTGGGCAAAGGAGACCGCATCGCATACCTTCAGCAGGATCCTCAGGGCGGATTCCAGCTCCTCATCGCTCCTGTTGTCCGGCGACCGTCGGGCGAGGATTTTCTTGAACGTCTCGCCCGCCACCCACTTCATGGTGAAGCTGGCCTCGCCGCTATCGCTGACCCACAGATCGTATATCGGCGGGATGTTGGGGTGATCCAGCTGACCGGTGATCTGCGCCTCCTCCACGAATCGGCGCCGGTTGACCAGCTGGCTGGCGATCTCCGGATGCAGCACCTTCATGGCCACGCCCCGCCTGAGGTTGTTGTCGACCACCCCGTGAATGGCGCTCATCCCCCCGCGCGCCATCTCGCCCCGGTCGCTCAGCCAGGGCCTCGCCGGCAGCGGTTTCGCCGCCAGCTTCCTGTCGGCTTTGCCTCCGTCTGGCGCCGGCGGCGTGACCGATCCGGTCCCTATCATCACGCTGCCCTCGAACCAGGGGATCTGCTCGCCGCCGGCTTCGTCTTCCAGCTCGACGGGGATCGCCTCGCTTTCGTCCGCGCCCTCGCCCTCGATGTCTACGCTCAAACTGCCGTCCGGTTTCCCGGGGATGTCCTCTCCCTCATCCTCGAGGTCGACCTCGATATATTGGCTGGCGCCAGGCTTCTTGGCCGCGCGGCGCCGGACGGTGGTGTGCGCCGGCTCGGCCCTCTCGTCCGCGGCATCGGCCTGCGGATCGGCACCCGCCCGGTTTGGGCCTTCGCCTTTGCTATCTGTCATCTCTGCCTCCGTGACATCATACCCTTTTTGGGCGAGAGAGCGTTCCGGAAAATCCCCGGCGGGTGTGGTATAGCAGCCGATAGCCCGGCCATGTCACATAGCGGTACAGCGCCACCCGTGGAGGGCTTTGTCGTCAATGGCGGTGAGGCGCGCCTCGCGACCATCGTTCACGGCGACCCGGTGACCGACTGCTTGCAGGTGCCTTCCGGCGATCACACCGACTGCTGGCACCGGAAGCACGCCGGCCGTTTTCGCGACAACTGCTTGACCTGCGAGAAGCCCTGCCCGGCCTTCCCCATCAAGGAACGGCCCTACTTCGCCCCGCTGCTGGAGCTCGCTCCGGTCCGCGATGCGGAACCGGTCTACCGGCAGAGCCAGGTCGCGCTGCAAGCCTTGTGCGAGCTGTACGCGCGCATCCCGCCGACGACCTGCCAGAGCTGCGGGCAGTGTTGCCGGCGCTACATCGTGGAGGCTTTCAGCATCGAGTACCTGCTGATGGCGAGCTACCTCCGGGAGCGCTTTCCGTCCGAAGATCTGGCGCGCTTTCGCGGGCTGGCGGGCATGAACGTGGCGCTCGAGCGCCGGGGGCTCGCCGATCGCAGGCGCTGCCCTTTTCAGGACGCCCCCACCGGCCATTGCCTCATCCACCCAGTCAAGCCCCTCGCTTGCCGGCTGTACCTATGCGAAAAAGTTAGCTGGTCTCAGAGCGGCTTCGAGGCGCGGAGCAGCGGTCTGTACGGGCAGGTCGTCTCGCTCAGCCAGCCCTGCTTCATAATCGACGGGCAGGAGGTGATCGTTACGAAGGTGAATGAATTGAACCGCTGGTTCATCTTATGAATCCTCGTTATCTTTTCGAGAAGCGACGGCGGAGCGCCGTGCGCTGTCATTTCGAGGAGCCGAAGGCGACGAGAACCCCCAGGGGATTTCTCGCTTCGAAATGACGTGGATGCCACCGGTTTCCGAGAACTTACCGTCCGCACCGCGAGCTACAACGACATGCCGGAGCAGCGCAAACCCAGGGCCAACCCGGACATCGTCTTCCGCGAGGAGTCGGACGACGTCTCGCTGCTGTTCAATCCCGAGGACGGGTCGCTGTTCGGCCTCAACCCGGTCGGCGTCTTCGTTTGGAAGCGGCTCGACGGACGGCACGACCGCTCCGATATCCTGAGCGAGATGCGGCGATGCTGGTCGCGGGTGCCGGAAAACGCCGCCGAGCAGATCGAAGCCTTCATCGAGCAGCTAGCCGGCAAGGGGCTGGTGCAGGACGACGGGTAGTCCGGTGAGCGACTCGACCGGTAGCGTCATACGCACCCCGCGCGCCGTCGACGTCGCCATCACCGGACGCTGCAACCTGCGCTGCAGCTACTGCAGCCACTTCGACAGTTCTGGTGAGGCGGGCGACGATCTGTCGACCGGCCAGTGGCTCGATCTCTTTGCCGAGCTCGGCCGCTGCGCGGTCATGCGGGTGATCCTGCAAGGGGGCGAGCCCTTTTTTCGCGCGGATCTGGCCGAGCTCATCCGGGGCATCGTCGCCAACCGCATGCGCTTTCGCATCCTGAGCAACGGTACGCTGATCGACGACGAGATGGCGGCCTTTCTCGCCTCGACCGGGCGCGCGGACGGGGTACAGATCTCCATCGACAGCTTTGTCCCCGGACATCACGACATTTTTCGCGGCCCGGGCAGCTTCGAACGGGCTGTCGAGGGTATCCGGGCGCTTCAGCGGCACGGGGTGCCGACCGACGTGCGGGTGACCGTACATCGGCTGAACGTGAACGACCTGGAAGGATTGGCCCAACTGCTGCTCGACCAGCTCGAGCTCGACCGGTTTTCGACCAACTCGGCCTCCCACCTGGGGCTCTGCCGCCGCAACGCCGAGCAGGTGCAGCTCACCGTTCAAGAGCGCTCGCTAGCCATGCGCTCGCTGCTCGGGCTAAGCGCCCGCTATCCCGGCCGCATCAGCGCCACCGCCGGTCCCTTGGCCGAGGCCAGGCGCTGGGGCGATATGGTACAGGCGGTTCGAGCCGGCGAGCGCCTGTCGGGCGGCGGCTTTCTGACCGGCTGCGGAGGGCCGCATGACACCCTGGCCGTGCGCTCCGACGGCGTCTATATACCGTGTATGCTGCTCGGCCATATCGAGCTGGGCAGGGTCGGCCGCGACGATTTGTCGGAAGTATGGCAGACGCATTCCGCCCTGGCGGAGTTGCGCGAGCGGAGCCAGATCCCCTTGAGCGATTTCGAGCTCTGCCAGGGGTGCGAGTACATCGAGCAGTGCACGGGCAATTGCCCGGCCCTGGCGTATACAGCATACAATACCGTCAACCATCCCAGCCCGGACGCCTGCTTCAGGCGCTTCCTGCAGCAGGGGGGGCGACTGCCGGAGACGAAGGCAAGTCGCTGGGGGTGAGCCGGGGGTTACACGGGTTACCGCGCGGGATCCAGCCCGTGAACGGGAAGCGCCCGCAGCCCGTCGCCGAGCGGAACCTCGTGCGGCACGCGGCAGATGATGACGGCGGAGCGGACCGAACCGGGCGGAAGCAGCGCGCGCACCCGTTTCAGACCGGATCTGTCGCGCGCCGACGGCGACTCGGTCCACTTGGCCTCCAGCAGCTCGAAGTGCCCGCCGCGGTGAATCAAGAAATCGACCTCATTGGAACGATCGCGCCAGAAGAATAGATCACCCGCCCGCCGTCCGTTCTGGATCAGCTTGCGCAGCTCGCTGCAGACGAGCGTTTCCCAGACAGCGCCGGCGTAGGGGGATTCGGCGATTTCGTCCGCCTCGCGCAGACCGAGCAGGTGACAGAGCAGGCCGGTGTCGTTCAGGTAGAGCTTGGGCGTCTTGACCAGGGACTTGGTTCGGTTGGAGAACCACGGCTCCAGCAGAAACACCTGGTTGGAAGCTTGCAGCACCGAGAGCCACTCGTTGGCGGTGGAAGGGCTGATGCCTACGTCCCTGGCCAGCTCGGCCTTGTTGAGCAACTGGGCGGAGCGCAGCGCGCAGGCGCGGATGAATCGTTCAAAGTCACGCAGGCTGCTGACCGCGAGCATCGAGCGCAGGTCGCGTTCCAGGTAGGTCGCCAGATAGGAAGCGTGGAAGCCGGCGGCGTCCAGCTCGGGCTCCTGCCAGAGCTCCGGAAGAGAGCCGCGCAGCGCCGCCTCTTGCACCGCGACCGATGGCCTTGCCGCGCGTATCTCTCCCAGGCTCAGTCCCTCTAGATCCAGGATTGCGACGCGTCCCGCCAGCGATTCGGAGGCAGCCTTCATCAGGGGAAGCTTCTGGGATCCGGTGAGGACGAACAGGCCTTTGTTCGAGCGGCGCGCGTCCACCATCACCTTGAGGTGCCGGAACACCTTCGGCGCGTACTGAACCTCGTCGATCAGAAGCGGCGGTGCATGCCGGGCGAGAAACCTCGCCGGCTCCCGCTCGGCCTGCTCGGCCTCGCTGGGCAGATCGAGGGTTACAAACCGGTGGTCGGCGAAAACCCGCCGCGCCAGGCTCGTCTTTCCGGCCTGTCGAGCCCCGGTGATCAGGATCACCGGGCGCTGGCGGCCCAGGCGTGCCAACCGCGACTCTGCATATCGCTCGATCCACATGTGTAATTAATACGATTCAATCGAATAATATGCAAGATCGCCGGTCCCCTAAAAACGCCGCTGCCTCGCCTCTTTCCGCGGAGAGGCGGCCCCGCTTTGCCGTCGGCTCTTAGAGGGTGTTTAAAAACACCCTCTTACAGCGTGCTGCCGGTCTTGCACCACTTGCCCGGGGTGCCGCCGGTGTCGCACTGGAAGCCGGCCGCCGTGCCCCCGGTCTTGCAGCCGTCCTTGCCGGTGGCCGCCCAGCCGGAAACGCAGGCGTCTCCGCCGGCCACCGCGCCGGTCTTGCACGATCCGCCGGTCGCCGTGCTGCCCACGTCACAGCTGCCCTCGGTCGGGCTGCCGCCGACCTGACACCTGGCCTGGGCCTGGGCTACCCCGCCCCCCAGATCGATCAGCATGGGCGGCTCGTAGGGCAGACCTGGCTCGGGCTTGTTGTCGTCCGATTCGCTCATGGCGTCCCTCCGGAGGAGCACTGTGCCGCCAAGCGCCAGGCATCGTCGTGCTCCCGGAAGTACAGCTCGTACGAGCATAGCTCATCGCACGCCCGGTGGAAAAGGTCGAAAAGCGAGCGCCTGCTTCGGGGCGATAAATGGCGGAAATGGTGGATGTTCCGCAGCAACAAACCGGACAGGGCCTGGCTTCGCTTCAGAACGCGAACCCGGGTCTCGTTGCTCTGCACCAGAAAGAACAGCGCCCTGGGCCGGATGGGGTCCGGATGTGCCGCCGGTTTCGGCCCGTTGCCCGGGCCCAGCTGGTGATAAGGGGAGGGGAAAACCCGATATCCCTCGCCGTCCGCGTAAAACAGCGGCGCGTCGTCCGAGAGCACCGAGCAGCCCGGGCTGTTGCGGGCCACCGTGCTCTTGCCCGCACCCGAGTCCCCCAGAAACAGATAGGCCTCCGTTTCCCTGGCCAACGCCGCGGCGTGCAGAAAACAGCTGCCGCGTTCGGCTAGAAGCTGGGCCAGCGCGATCCAGAGCAGCTCGTGCAAAGCCGATAGACACTGCAGCGCGGGTTCCAGAAGGGTGATCCGGCAACGCGACGCAAGCGGATCGAACAGCAGGCGCCCGCGCGGCCTGAGCACTCCGATCATTCCCTCCGGCGCGAGATCCGTCAGCTCCTCGGTCGCGCTGACCTCGATCTCGGCCTCGGCTCCGCGCTCGCCCCGGTAGAACCCCTCGAACCAGGCTTCGCACATGGAAGCCGCCTTGAGGGTATTGTCTGCAAAGGACAGCTTCAGGGGGATTCCGCCGAGCTCTAGCCTTCGTTCCACCGGAAAGCCGCCTCAGTAGTAGCGCGAGGACGGAAAGAGCCCGGCCTCGTGGTACTGCTGGCAGAGGAAGTAGGGCGCGTACAGATCGCGGGACATGACATAGGCATTGGCCCGGCAGGAGCCCAGGCACTGGAACTTGAAGATGCAATGGCCGCAGATCCCTCCCAACCTGTCCGGAAGCGATCGACGCAGCTCGTGTAGCAGCGGATGGCTCTTCCACACCTCTTTTATGGGGGTCTCCCGCAGGTCGCCCAGCCTGAGCGCTTCGATCTGTTGCCCCACGCCGCAGATCGAGTAGTCGCCGCTGGCCAGCACTCCTAAAATATTGACGATGTGGCACTGGCCGCTGCCGTGCTCGAGTATCTCTGCGAGCGACAGCATGGCCAGGGGAAGATCGAGGCAGACCCTGAGCCCTGATGCGCGCGGCCGCATCGTCTCCAGCTGTCCGTATAGCTCCAGTAGCTCGGGGACCTCGAGGTTGTCCCCGCGGGCGAATGCCGCCCGGGCCCTGCCGCAGGGCTGCAGGGGATTGATCTTGAGCGTGTGCGCGCCGAGCCCTTCGCACAGCGCGACTAGAGCGGGTATCTGCTCCAGGTTGCGGCGCTGAAGCGTCATGATGATCTCGAACGACAGCTGGGCGCGACCGAGCAGTTTCAGCCCCTTCAGGCATTTATCGAAGCTACCCTGTACGCCTCGTAGCGCGTCGTGAAGGCCGGGCTCGGCCGCGTCCAGGCTCACCGACAGGTTCGCGACCGACGACCGGGCCAGCAGCGCGACGCTCCGCTCGTCCAGCAGTACTCCGTTGCTCTCCATGCCGGCCCGTAACCCCCGGGCGACCAGGAAATCCAGCAGTCCCTCTAGCTCGGGATAGAGCAGGGGCTCTCCGCCGGTGAGCTTTACCCGCTGCAGTCCCAGTTCGACCGCATCACCGATCACGCGTTCCAGATCGTCGAGGCCGACACAGCGGTCAGCAGCCGCGGCGTCGGACCGCGAATAGCTCGGTGAGATCCAGCAGTGCGAGCAGCGCAGGTTACAGTCGCCGGTTAGATAGAGATACAGATCGGTGAGCGGCGGGGGGTGGAGCTGCTGCCGGTTATCCATCGCGGCTGACCTCGACCTCCACCGCCGAGACGAATCCGTTGCGCTCGATCTCGCCCAGGAACGCCAGTAGATCCGCGCGGACGGTCTCGCCGTCGACCGAGGGATAGCTGCGACAAAAGCTCTCCACCAGCGCCGCCACCTCCCGCGGCTGGTCGAGCAGCAGGAAGGCCTCCCGGGCCGTCCGGTTCATGTACTTCAGGTTGCCCGATTCCGGGTCAAAGACAAAGGCGCCGTCCCCCTCTTCCCGGTAGACGACTCCCGCGTTGCGCTTCAGTCGCCGCGATCCGTCCATGGTTACAGCTCCAGCAACCCCTTGCGCTGCAGCATCATCAGGAAACAGTGGCAGTAGGCATAGGCCTGCAGCCCGGAGAAGCCCGCCCGGCGCTGCAGCAGCTCGGCGATCTGCTCGACCGTTCGCTTGCCGTCGATCCAGCTCCAGATCAGCGCGCCGGTGCGATTGACGGCGCAGGCCGCCGGGCGATCCCTTCCCTCGATGACGACCGAGCCGTCCGGGCCGCTCGCCCGGACGATCGCCGGGCGCTGGCTGGGAGCCGCCTGCCGGATCTCGCGCCTGCCGGCCCCTTCGGCCTCCCCGCCTGGCGCTGCCAGCGCGCGCGCCGTTCTCCCCTTCGCCAGCAGGGCGCCGGACGCCAGCCACCCGAGCGATTGCAGAAAGCGCCGCCTGTCGGTGACCTCGAGCTTTTTCGCGACCATCTCCCTGCCTCTTGGGACCGAAGCGTTTCGACCTTCAATGGTAGCACGAACCGCGATGGCAAGGCGAACGGGAATGGGGTATAAAGCCGGGCGTGAAGCGCCCCACGCTATCGCTGGTCATTCCCATCTATAACGAGGAAGAGATCCTGCCCGAGCTCGGCAGGCGTCTGAAGGAGCTGTTCGCCGATCTACCCGCGGTGGGCGACAGCTGGGAGGTGGTGCTGGTCAACGACGGCTCGGTGGACCGATCGCTGCAGCTGTTGCGGGAGCTCGCTCGGGAGGATTCCCGCTTCAAGGTCATCTCGTTTTCCCGCAACTTCGGCCACCAGGTCGCCATCACCGCCGGTATAGACCGCGCAGAAGGCGACGCGGTCGTGATCATGGACGCGGACCTGCAGGATCCGCCCGAAGTGGTGCGCGAGATGGTGGACCGCTGGCAAGCTGGCCACGATGTAGTCTACGGCGTACGCCGCAGCCGCAGCGGGGAGACCTGGTTCAAGAAGGTCACCGCCGCCATTTACTACCGGCTGCTCAACACTTTACTGGGGATAGCCATACCGGTCGACACCGGCGACTTCCGTCTGATGGCGCGGCCGGTGGTCATCGCTCTGCGGGCGCTGAGGGAGCGCCATCGCTTCGTGCGCGGCATGGTGGCCTGGCTGGGCTTCCGGCAGACCGCCGTCTACTACGACCGCGCCGCGCGCTTCGCCGGCGAGACCAAGTACCCGCTGCGCAAGATGCTCCGCTTCGCGGTGGACGGCATCACCTCCTTCTCGGTCTTTCCTCTGCGCCTGGCCACCTGGTTGGGAGCGCTGGCGGGCCTGTTGGCGGTGGCCGCCGGGGCCTGGGCCATCTACGTCAAGTTCTACGTGCGCGGGGTGGTTCCCGGCTGGACCACGCTGATGATGTTCATCGCCTTCGGCTCGGCGGTACAGCTCTTCGTCATCGGGATCCTGGGCGAGTACCTGGGCCGCATCTACGAGGAGATCAAGAGGCGCCCCTTGTATATCACCGCCGAGGAGATTAACTTCTCGGCCGAAAACCCTCCCTCGCCCGCGCGGTCCTACCCCCCCGTAGAAGCGAATCGCTGAGCCTCCGGGCGCGTGGCAGAACAACCCCCCATCCCGCCACCCGACCTCGATGACCGGCCCGGACCCGAACAGCGATGAACGCCGCAGACGCGAGGCGGACTTCCACGACCGCTGGGCGGCCGAGGTCGACGTGGCCTCGGTGCTGGTGGACGAGACCTTCACCTCGGTCACGGCGGTAGAGAACCGTTACATCCTACAGCGGTTCGGCGATCTGCGCGGGCTCAGCCTGCTGGACTACGGATGCGGCGCGGCCGAGGGCGGTATCTACCTGGCCAAGCGGGGAGCCCGGGTGGTGGCCGTGGACGTCTCGCCCGGTTCTCTCGAGCTGGCCCAGCGTCTGGCCGCCTACCACGGCGTACAGATCGAGACGCGGTTGGTGACGGGCGCGGGCATCCCGGCCGAGACCGGCGAGTTCGACCGGGTCTACGGCAACGGCGTGCTGCACCACGTGCCGCTGCCCGAGACCATGTACGAGCTCGGCCGGGTGATGAACCGGCCCGGCTCCATCGGATGTTTTATCGAGCCCTTGCCCTACAACCCGGCCATCGAGGTCTATCGCAAGTTGGCCTCGCAGGTGCGCACCGAGGACGAGCAGCCGCTCTCCTTCGACCAGGTCGAGCGGTTCGGCGAGGTTTTTGGCACGGTCGAGCATCGCGAGTTCTGGCTGACCACCCTCTCGGTCTTCTTCAAGTTTTTCCTCGTCGACCGCGTCAGCCCCAACCAGGAGCGCTACTGGAAGAAGATCTACACGGACGCCGACCGCATCGAGTGGTTCTTCCGCCCCCTGCGCCGGCTCGACGAGCGGCTGCTTGACCGCTTTCCGGCTCTCGGTCGCTGGAGCTGGACCACCGTCATCTCGCTCAGCGACCCGCGCGCCCGGGGCGAAGCGACGGATCTGCACCATGCGTGAGTCCGAGCCCGCAGCGGAAGCGCCCCGCATCAAGCCCTGGCCCAGGCTCGGCTTCTCGCTGGCCGTGCTCTTCGCGGCCGGGTACTCGCTGGTGCTGTTCGCGCGGACCATGATGCTCGAGCGGCCGCAGCGCATCGAGTTCATCACCAAGAACGCGCTGGAGCCCAGCCGGCGCTCGCTGTTGACCGCGCTATTCGTAGGCGGTCTGGTCTGCCTGCTGTTGGCCGCCCTGCTCTCGCTCCGGGGGCGTACGCGGGCCACGGTCATCCTCAATCGCCTGGCCGCCCTGCTGGGGCCGGCCGTGCTGGCCGGGATGGTACCGGCGCTGTTCCTCTGGGAGTTCGGGCAGAAAGAGCCTATCCGCTACCTGGTGCTGCTGACCGTTTTCGTCCTCTGCCTGAGGCCGCTGCTGCAGCTCAGCATCAACGCCATCCGGGAGGCGCTGCCGCCGTCCGCGACCGATGGCGCCGGGGTGGACGGCCGCCGGCCCGGCTGGCTTCAGGCCCCGCACCGCGCCCTGCGCTGGCTGGTGCCCAGCTCCTCTGCTTTCTGCTTCTTCCTGGTCTTCATCGCTTCCTCGGCCTATGCCTGTTACACCTCTTATTTCACCGTCCTGCGCCACCGGCTGATCCACACGACCGCCTTTGATCTGGGTATCTACGACAACCTGATGTACAACGCCATCGAGGGCGCGTTCTTCCGCTCCCCGGTGCTGTTCGGACCCGGAGACCAGAGCTACCTGGCCGGTCACGCCGAGTACGCCATGGTGCTGTTCGCGCCGCTGTACGCGCTCAAGCCCCACGCCGAGACCCTGCTCATCCTGCAGTCGGCCATGCTGGGTTTCGCGGCGGTGCCGCTCTATCTCTTAGCCGCCACCCGTTTGAAGCCGGTCGGGGCCCTGCTGCTCGGCCTGGGCTACCTGCTGTTCGCGCCCTTGCACGGGCCCAACTTCTACGACTTCCACTGGTTGCCGCTAGCGATCTTCTTCTACTTCTGGCTCTTCTACGGCCTGGCCACCCACCGCTACTGGCTGGCGGTGCCCATGGTTCTGGTCCTGCTGGCCATCCGCGAGGACATCGCCGTGGGCATGAGCATCCTGGGCCTGTTCCTCTTCTTCACCGGCGAGCGGCCCCGCTTCGGGGCCGCGCTGGCCCTGGTCTCCGCGCTCTGGTTCTACGTCAACCGCTTTCACATCATGCCGGCGGCCGGGACCTGGTGGTTCGAGAACATGTACAAGGAGCTGTTCGCCGACGGCAAGAACAGCTACGCCAGCGTCGTCCGCACCCTGCTCTCCAACCCCGTCTACAGCGCCACCACGCTGCTGCGCGAGGACAAGCTCGTTTACCTGCTGCACATGCTGGCTCCCCTGGCCTTCCTGCCCGCGCGCCGGGCGGTGCTGCTGCCGTTGCTGCTGCCGGGAGCGGCCTTCACCCTGTTGACCACCGGATACAAGCCCACCCTGTCCATCTCCTTCCAGTACACCTCGCACTGGATCCCGTTTCTCTTTCTCGCCGCCGCCATCAGCCTCTGGCTAATGGACCGCGAGGCCAACGGCCGGGTGAAGCGGACCGCCTTTCTGCTGACCTTCTGCCTGGCGCTGCTCAGCCACAGCTACAACTTCGGCGCCATCCTGCAGCGCGACCACTTCGTCGGGGGCTTCGGGGCCGTCAAATTCGAGATCGACGACAAGGCCAAACGTCGCTACCAGGACCTGATGGCGCTGGTGAAGCTAGTTCCGCCGAACGCCATTGTGGCCGCCTCCGAGTACATGATCCCCCACCTGTCGGCCCGGAAAAAGGTCTACACTTTCCGCTACGACTTCGGCCAGGTCGACTACATCTTCATCAGCCGCCGCGAGCTGCACGGCGCCACCCGCAAGCGAATGACGGAAGCCTTCAAGCGCGACCGCTTCGGCCTGGTCGGCTATACCGGCAAGGAGTTCTACCTCTTCAAGCGAGGCCACGAATCCGACCAGACCGACACGGCCCTGCGCCGGCTGGGCATCCACCCCAAGGTGCGGAAAGTCGAGCCAGTGCGTAAAGTCGCACCGCCGCCGAAGGTCGCGCCGCCGCGCAAGGCCGAGCAGCCGCTGAAGGTCGCGCCGAGACCGAAGCGTTGATGCGCGGTCGATCGGGGCTCGGGCTCACTTCTGACGTTGCGGTCCGGGGCTACCGATCTCGACGAGGACGAGATGTGCCAAGGTGGCCCGATCAGGACATTTTCGTCGTACCGAAAGCGGTAGCGTGATCGGCAACGAATCCTTCCGGGATTACGATCTGGTAACGAAACGGGGAGCGAAACCGCTCGTCAAAGCCCGGCACGAACATTGCTAAGATCGTCGGTGTGATGCGAAATCCAGTTATACGGATCGTTTTCGCTCTATGTTTGGCGGCGAACGCTTGCAGGGACTCTTACGCGGAAAGAGCGGACGATGCCGGGACTTCGAACGAGCTCGTTTCCGACGGCGGCCTGGACTGTGACTCGTGCGACGACGGCGGTAACGCCGGCAGGAGGCTGAACGAGGGCGAAAGCTGTTCGGACGATCTAGAGTGCCTGTCGCGCCACTGCCTGGACGGCACCTGCGGCGTCCTGGAAATCGGCAGCGACTGTTCATACCCGGCCGAATGCGAGTCGGGCTTCTGCGTGGACGGCGCATGTTGCGACAGCGCCTGCGACGGTTACTGTCAGACTTGCGACGGTGAATTCACGGACAACCTAGCGGGGGAGTGCGGCCCTATATACGAGGGCACGGACCCGTACGGCGAGTGCTCCCGGCGGAGTTCCGCGTCGTGTCTGACCGGGTACTGCGACGGAGACGGCGACTGCGAGAAGCTCGCCGCTGGCAGCTCCTGCGATGACGGCGTGTTCTGTAACGGTCCGGACGCCTGCGACGCCTACGGGCGCTGTTACCTTCATTCGGGCGATCCTTGCGCTGCCGGGCAAGTATGCAACGAGTGCAGCGAGTGGGAGAAAACCTGTCTGGCCTCGGGTTTGCTTCAATGCGACGACGACGGCGATCTCATGACCGTACAGTGGTGCGATACCGCCGGTTCGTGCGTCGGCAGCGGCGAGAGCTACTGCGACGCCTACCCCTGCTGGCCGGTTTCGCCGACCGGTCAAACCCTCTGTTACAACAATTCCGGCCACATGGGCGCCTGTCCCGCCTTTCCCTGTGAAGAGGGCGGAGGCCCGGACTACTGCGGGCAGGACGCGCAGTACCCTGACTCGGATCGAGCCCGATCCTTTATCGAGTCCACGGTCGACGGCGATGTCGTGGTCACCGATCCATCGACCGGGCTGGTTTGGCAGAAGACCATACCGGAGTCGCCGCCTGAAACGCGCCAAGCCGCCATCGCCTACTGCGAGGCGTTGACCTGCGCCGGTCGCAGCGACTGGCGCCTGCCCGATCTCTTCGAGCTGTCCACCCTCGTCGACTTCGGCACTTTTGATCCCGCCTCGCGCTTTCCCGATATGCCGAGCTCGACCTTCTGGTCGTCGTCGTACGTCGAGTATTTGTCCTATTCGGGTACCTCGAATCCGATCGACCAGCCGCCCATCGAGGTACGGCATAATGGGGCGGTCGACTTTTTACACGGTAACCGAGTCGGGTACGGGGACGAATACGCCGTTCGTTGCGTACGAGCCGGCCTCTCTTTCGAAAGTAATGCCGAACGCTTTCAGCTGCTGGGAGAGAACGAAGAGCGTTTCGTGCTGGATCGTGCCGTCGGTCTGTTCTGGGAACGTAGTTACGGGCGCGCTACGTTGCGGAGCTGGAAAGACGCCCTGGCGTACTGTGAAGGTTTTAGCCGCGGCGGCTTCGACGACTGGCGCCTGCCCGACGTCAACGAGCTTATCTCCTGCACAGCCGTGGTAGCCTCTTCCGGAGAGCAGAACCCGCTGCCCGCGTGCCACCTGGCGTCCTGGTCGTCTACATCCGCCGCCGGCGACGCGGATAAAGCGTGGAGCGTTGTTCTGATCGGCGAATACCAAGACGTCATGCTCGGCTTCCATTCCATCGCGAAAACGGAGGAGCGTTTGGCCGTTTGTGTGCGAGACGCGCTTTGAGTGGCAACGGACGGGGGTGGAGGTCGAGAAGGGGTAATAGGCGAAAGCAGAGAAATTCGGAATGGAGGGGAGGGGGGCTCAACCCCCGGCCGGCTCCAGCACGAAGGGGTAGGTGACGATGACGAAGCCGCTGTTCTCCGGGGCGGGGAAGATCCAGCGCTTGACCGCCCCGGCGATGCAGCCCCGCAGGGCGGCGCTCTTCAGGCTGTCGGAGGTGGCGACGGCCGACTGAACGGCCCCGGTGGGCGAGATCATGAAGCGCACGGCCACGCGCCCCCGCGCGTCGGGCCGGCGGGTCAGCTCCTGCTCGTAGCAGAAGCGCACCTCGTTGATGTGGCGGCGGATGGTGCGGCGGATGACCTCCTTGCTCAGGCTACCCTTCACGTCCGCCGTTGCCGGCCTTATTCTGGGCACCCGGGAGCCCGTACGGGTCAGGCGCTTGCCGGTGGCGATGCCGGGGACCTCGCCGTAGCCGCCTGCGCCCATGGTATCGATGGTACCGAGCCCGATGGTGCCGTGGCCGGTGCCGCCGCCGCCGCGGCCGGTGCCCCGCATGCCCAGGCCGCCGAGGCCGAAATTCTGGCCGATACCGTCGCCCATCAGGGCGCCCAGCGCGTCCATGGGGTCGCGCCCGATGGCCGTGTCGCGGCCAAAGGGCGAGGTGGGCGAGTTCCAGGCGCCCCTCTGGGCCATGAGCGCGCCGATGATGCCGGTGCTGCTCGCCTCTTCCTTGGCCGCCTCCCGGGCCATGTGCGGGTCCGGGTGGTCCTCCGGACCCTTCACGCCGTATCGCTTCTTGGTCTTGGCCGCCTTGGGATCGCCCATTTTGCCCTCCTCGCCGGCGTGGCGCTTGCCCTCCCGCTCCTTCTTCGGCTCGTCGAGGAAGGGATTGGGCACCTCGATGTCGATATACTCGTCCGGGGCGTTCACGAAACGGAAGAGCCGGGTGTGGCGGTTCATGGCATCCAGGTTGAGCGCCGCGCCCTTGGGGGGCATCAGGTGAAAGAGCAGCAGCATGAGAAAGGCCAGCAACGCCGCGCCCAGCGTCCAGCGGTAGTACCCCCAGTCGATGTGCGGCCTGCCGCCGATGCCGATGCGCTTGCCGGCCGAGCCGGTACGGACCAGGAAGGTGAAACCGCCATAAGAGACGTGCGCGCTGGTGCCCGGGCGCAGCGGGTATTGCCAGGCGCCCTCGAGCTCGATACAGGGTTGAAGCTCTCCGCGGGCCAGTAGCTCCTCGAGAGGGGTGCTCTGTCCGCCGCTCTCGATCGATCCGGTCGCGCCGCGCGGGAAGACCACCGCGTGGCCCGCTCCGGCTTCGACGATGAGCGGCAAGCGGGCCGTGCCCAACGTCTCGCTGTCGATCAAATAGTCGGTGCTCTGCTTTCCCTTCTCGTCGCTCTCGTCGCCGAGGCAGAAGGGTCGGGGCGGCGAGAGGTGGGCGGCGTGCAGCACGCTCTGATCGCCCCAGAGGATCACCACCTCCAGCAGGGGATCGTCGGTCTCTACTTCCCGGGGATCGAGGGGCGGGCCGGACGGCAACAGCCGATAGGCGATGGTTTCCGTCGGCTCGGCTGCTGCCGGCGCCGGGGCGTCCAGGGGCGCGGGCACGGTGCCGAAGGGCGAAAAAGCGCCGTCCGCGGGCCGAGCCGGGGCTGCATCGGGGGGCGGCGGAGGGCCGCCCGGGTGGATCGATATTGGCTTCAAAGCCGTTGCTTCCGTGGTTTCTGTCTTTTCCGTCATCACCGCCTCCAGTAGGGTTGTGTGCCTGCACGATCCGGGCAGAAGCCCGCGCGAATCCCCGCAGCCGGTTTCCAGCTCGCCGGCCGGCTCTCCCCCGGACACCGGTGCCTGATTGCAGGCTCTATTCCGATGCCGCTCTATCGAGTCACTTGCAACCGCGTGACGAACACGCTTCTACTTCATTCGGTACTTCTTCTACTGCTTCATCCGTATCCTCGTCCGTATCCTCACGCCGGTGGTTTCGCTTCACTCGGTGGCCAGCTCCCGGACCTCCTCTTCGGCAAGGGCCCGGTCGTAGAGCCGGACCTCGTCCAGCAGGCCGATGAAACGGCCCAGGGTGATCTCCCGGTCGTCGTGCAACAGCGCGGCCGCGCCGGTGGGAACCGCCTGTTGTTGCTGACCGTTGCAGAACATCTTCAGGCTATCCCCGTCAAAGGCGACCGCCACGTGGTTCCACAGCTCGGGCTCCTGGATGTGACAGGAGACGCTCTTGCGCCCCAGGTCGGTCCAGATGCCGAACTCGACGCGTTGCGAGCGCTCGCCCTCCTGTCCCTCCTGTAGCTCGAATCCCCTGAGCGAGAAGCCGCTCTGTCGTTCGGCGCTCTCCTTGTCGAGCAGCACCGGCCGCTCGAGGGTCGAGGCCGACCGGCTTAACCGGAACCAGAGGGAGAGGCTCAGCCGTTGCGGTGCGAACGATCCGCTGTGTTCGATGGTGGCCGAGAAACGGTCGCTCTGCAGCGCCTGGCCGCGCCTGCCCGCGATCAGGTGCTCGACCGCGCCGCCGTCGGGCGCGTCCGAGCGGCGCAGCACCAAGGGTCCGCTGCCCGTGCCCGGGGCGTGACCGCTGGGCGGTTCGCTGCCGTCAAAGGCGAGGTGGGCTACCGGCCCGTTCGGCTTGCCATCGCTCCCGAGCGCCACCGAAGCGACCACCATGGGCGTCGCGCGCAGAGGAAGGCCGGCTGCGGCCACCGCCGTGTTGCCCGCGCCGACCTCGACCGAGCGGCCGTCGCTCAACCGGGTCAGCCGCACGCGTCCCTCGTCCACCCGCAACCGGGTCGCCTTCTGCTCGATCTCCAGCCCCAGCCGGGTGCCCAGCACGGTGGCGGTGGCTTGCGCGGTGGAGAAGATAAAGGGGCGCTTGGGCGGCTGCTTCTGCAGGCGCGCCATCAGTCGGCCGCGGGAGAGGTGCACCCGCTGCTCGGTTTTGCTCCGGCTGACGGTGATGGCGGATTCGCCGTCGATGCGCACCCAGGAGCCGTCGGGATAGATCAATAAAAGGCCGGTCTTGGGGCCGCGGCCCAGCAGCTCGTCGCCGCTGCGGATGGCCATGTAGGGCTCGATCGCGCGCTCGCCCGCCTCGGAGCGGGCCACTACCAGACCCTGCACCTCGCCCACGGTGGCCACCACCGGCGGTCCGCCGAACGCGTTCATGGTGAGCGTGACCGCCACCGCCAGCAGCAGCGCCGCTGCGGTGGCCAGGGGCCAGCGGGGGAAGGAGATCACCCGACCGGTCTGCTGCTCGACCGGCTTGCGGAAGCTCTGCGCGAAGCCGGGCACCACCTTGAGCGGCGGCCGCTCGTCCGCGTGCTGCTGCAGCAGCGCGTCCTGCTCTGAGAAGAAGGTGACGATCATCTCGCTCAGGTGCAGGTGCTCGGCCAGCCGGGCGCGGTTCTCCGGGTCGCCGAGCAACTTCTTGAGCTCCTGGCGCCCCTCTTCGTCCAGCGCGTCGCCCTCCCAGGCGAGGATCAGCTCTTCCAGACGGGTCATGGCGTATACCCTTCCACCTGCAGGGTCTCGTTCACGCAGTCCCGCAGCATCTGCCGCAGGCGCGAGATGAGCTTGGTGACGGCCGTGACCGTACGGTCCAGCCGCTCCGCCACCGCGGCCATGCTCAGGCCGCTGTCGTATTTAAGCGAGAGCACTTGCCGGGAGCGTTCGGGCAGCTTCTCCAGGCAGCCGCGCAGAGCGTTTTCGCGTGCCCGCCAGAACTGCTGGGCCGGATCCTGTTCCTCGAAGGCGCAGGCTACCAGGTTCAACAGCTCTTCATCCGCCACCAGCCGGACCTTCTTGAGATCGCGCCAGTAGTGCAGGATCAAATTGCGGGCCACCCCCCGGCACCAGGCCGAAGTGTTGGCGATCGCCACCTCGCGCTTGAGCGCGTCGTCCAGCCTCAACCAGACCTCCTGGAAGATGTCCTCGGCGGTCTGGTTGTCCCGCACCATGGCGCGGATGAAGGCCATCAGCCGGTAGCGATCGGCCACGAACTCGCTCAGTACCTTCTTTGCCCGCTCGTCCATATCGAGTTTTTCGCTCCTACCTACGGGTTCCACCAGATCGCGAAACCTGACCTGCCGCAACCCTAAAAAACCGATCCGGCGTCGTTGAAGCTGAAGAGGCCCGGCAGCCTGCCCGCGAAAACCGCCGCGCAGGCCGGGCAGAGCAATACGGCCGCGGCGGCGAGCCTGCTGCTGCCGATCCCGTCCCCCGACCGGCCCGTTTCCGGGCTGCTCTGCCGTGTCCGCTCGTCGTTCAAGGCCCTGGGTACCACTTTACATCAGGTGTCGTGCCTCGGCACGGAAGCCGCTCTCGTGGTATGGTTCGGCATCAGGGAGGTGGGCATGAAGGCTCTTGTTCCGTTCCTTCTGGTGGGGCTGCTGGCCCTGGGGTGTACGGAGACGACCGAGGGCGACACTGCCGATGCCGGCGACGGAGCGCAGCAGTCGGGGGCCGGAGCCTCGGGCGGTGCGGCCGGATCGGGCGCGGGCACGGCCGGACAGGGCGGCGCGGCCGCCGAGGCGGGCGGCTCCGGGGGCGCCGGTATCGGCGGGCA
>CAYVFC010000004.1:0-106225 GCA_964450715.1 uncultured Sandaracinaceae bacterium
AGACGGGGCCGCCCCCGCCCGAAAGACGACGGGAGCATTTTTGAGATGGGCTCTAACTAGACGTGATGGCAACCGATCGAATCGCTGACGCCGGTTGCACCCGGGTGGGCTCGCCGGCCCCGGGGCTGGGCCCGGAATCCGAGATCCTGCTGCTCTGCTGCCGTCCGCTGGAAACGTCGCTACGCCGCGAGCGGTTGCAGGAGATCTTGCGGGGACCGGTCGATTTCTCGCGCATTGAACAGTTTGCGCGCAAGGCCCGGGTCATGCCGGCCCTAGCTACCGCGCTTTCCGGCCTGGACGGCATTCCGGGACCGCTGATGGCCTTCATACAGAACGAATACCGCGGCGCGTCCCTGGTCAGCTTGCAGCTGTGCGGCGAGCTGAGATGGTTGGCCGATACCCTGGAAGAGAGGAGCATTCCCTTTCTCGTCTACAAGGGTCCGGCGCTGGCGCTGGCTTGCTACGGTAGCCTGAACGCGCGCCACTACTGCGACCTCGATCTGCTGGTAAGACCGCAGGACGCGCTGGCGGTCAAAGGGGTCCTGCTCGAACAGGGCTACCGACCCATGAAGCAGCTATCCGAACGGCAGGAGCGTCGCCTTCTGCAGTGGGATTGCGAGCTATCCTTCCTTCATCCCGAGCGAGGGACCGTTGTCGAGATACACTGGAACATCGTCGACCGGCCAAATCTCCTCGGTTTCGAGGTCGATTCGCTCTGGAAACGCCAGGTCTTGATCGAGATCGCCGGTGCAACTGTCTCGACGCTTTCCTCCGAGGAGCTGTTCATCGTTCTCTGTATCCACGGAGGCGAGAAGCATCGCTGGGCGCGCTTGAAGTGGGTCGTGGATTTGGCGCGGTTGCTGGAGGTCAGTCGCGAGCTGGACTGGAATCGGATCATGAGGGTTGTGGAAGCTCAAAAACGAACCGTAACCGTCCGCACCGGCCTATTGTTGTCCTGGCTGATGCTCGACACTTCCCTTCCCGAAGGGATTCTCGATTCGATCCGCACGGATCGGGAAGCGCAGTCCATGGCGGCGTTGACGCGCGGGCTGATATTCGCCCCCGAAAAGACGGAGGATCCGTCCTACGCCGACTGGCTATGCTACGTGGAGGCGCACCGCGAGATGGCCCACAAGCGCGGAGGTTTCCGCTTGCCCGAGCTCACCCGTTTGGATTACGTTCGCGCGACCATGGCGCCGGGATGGTCGATCAGACGTCGCTGGGGCTTGCCTCGGCCTCTGTGGTTCCTTTACCGCTTCTATCGCCCGTTGCGCTACCTCTACCGCGAGGTGAGAAACGCAGGACCGGATGTGTGAACCGGCAAAGGCGTCGGGCAACAGAGATTCGCCATGAAAGACCTGTCTTTATTGATCCTGAACTGGAATACCAGAAGCTTGTTGCTCGACTGTATCGAATCGGTGATCGATCGGACCGCCGGGATCGATTACGAGATCGTCGTCGTAGACAATGCCTCGACGGACGGATCGGTTGCGGCCGTTCGCGAAAGATATCCCGATATCAAAGTGGTGGTAAACGAGAAGAACGAGGGCTTTGCCCGCGGCAACAACATCGGGATGGATTACTGCAGCGGCAAGTACATCTGTCTGTCGAATACCGATATCTTGGTTCTGGACAACGTCCTGAGCCGGATGTTCTCCTACCTGGAGGAACATCCCGCAGTTGCCGTCCTTCTCCCCAGGTGCCTCGACGGTGAATCGAAGCTCCGGCGATGCTGCCGGGAGTTCCCGAGCCTGAGGAATCAGCTCTGCGAAGCTCTATTTTTGGACAAAGTGCCCCCCCAGACTGGATGGCTACGAGGGCGCGCGCTTCCGGACTACTACTACGAGCGGACGCGGCCGGTCGATACCGTTCCCTGCTGCTTCACCATGGTCAGAAGGGAGGCCATGGATCAGGTGGGGAAGCTGGACGAGGACTTCTTCTTTTACGGCGAGGACATCGACTGGTGCAGGCGGTTTAAGCAGGCCGGCTGGGATGTGGTCTACTTCGCCGATTCTTCGGTGATCCATTTCGGCGGTTCGAGCACGGCCGATGCGCCCGCCCGGTATTTGATCGAGAAGATCAAGTCGACCCTGATCTATTGGCGTAAACACCATTCGGAGCTGTCGTACGAATCCCTGGTTCTGATCACTTTGATGCGATACGCGACGCGTTCGCTGGGGTATTACCTGCTGGCCCATACCGCGCGAGACCGTCAGCTGAATGCCCGTTCGCGGTCGGCCAATTACTTCGCTGTCGTGAAGTGGCTGGCGCGGAGCTCCCGCTCGGTTCGTGGCGATACCAGAGGGTGAACGGCAACGCTACTTTCCGTCCCAGCCGGCGATGCGAGCCAGCGTCCACCAGATCGCCTTGCCCAGACGCAAAGCGCCGCGCTCCCCGATATGGTCGCCGTCCTCGTTCTTGCTTCCGTCCATATCGAGAGCGTTGTCGGGGTGGATCATCTGATACGAATGAGCGTTGCCGTCACCGTCTACCCACTTTTTCGTGTGCTCGGTTCCGTCGTCGTTCCAGGCCAGGATATCGGCATAGTCGAAGAGGATCCGGGCGGCGTCCGCCTTCACGTACTTGCGAATGTGGTCGTGCTTTATCTGACGCTGATACCCTCTCTCTTTTGGATCTCCGTCGACCGGGCCGGTGGTGAAGAGCACTTTCGTCGAATATCCCTCGGCCGCGCACAGATTCATGTATTGCTGCGTCGCGTCGAGGTAGGTGTCCATGGAAATACTGTTCCCGGTCAGAGAGGTGTCTTCCGCGTCCAGTCCCCAGCGCTGGTCGCCGTCCGGTCCGCCTTCGGAGGCTCCGGCCCAGTGAACCTTGTACACGGGGTCGAGACCTCCGCCCGGAGGGTTGTGCCAGGTCATGTCCCAACACCAACCGAAACCGATGGCTGCGATATGTAAATCATTCTTCTCGCAATATCGTATGTGGTTCTTGATCCGCAGTAGCGCCCCCGGATTCGTATACCAGTTTTCCTCTCCCGTACTCTTGCTCCAGTTGCCGTGCTCCGCGCGGACCAGATGGCTGATTCGCAGAGCGTCCTGACGGTACGGCTCAGGAGGGGGCTTATCGGTGATGCTGGCGCTGAACCGATTGTCGGCCTCGGCCAAGAGCCGAAGACCGTTTCGATAGCCCGAGGAATGAGACTCTCCGGGAATGTTGATCCACATCTTCTTTATGGCGGAGATGTACGAGGCCGGTATGTCATGGTAGCGATCCACTACCGTGTGGTCAGCGATGATCTGTCCACCGCCAGGCTTCCGGGCGGCGGGAGGCGCGACCTCGGCTCGGTCATCCTTGGCGGGAGCGTCGGGAGTGCTCGAGACGGTTACCGTTTCATTCACGACCGACGCCTTGACCTGTTTTGCCTTTTCGCAGGCCGGGCAGAAAAGAAGAGCGAGGAAGGGAACGAAGAGCAAAGATCGGGTTGACATGGTAATACTCGCGGGTAGGTAGGTCAGCGGATCCCACAAGGGGGCAGAACCGGAGATTTGTCAAGCTCCCCGTGCCATTGGACAGCGTCGGTCCGAGGCGCCCCGCGGTCGCGGAAATGAACCCTTCTTTTATCGTCATCACGCCGGCATACAACGAGGAGAAGTGTTTGCCGAGGACCATCGAGGGAATGCTGGCACAGACGACGCTCCCCGACAGGTGGGTCATCGTGGACGACGGCTCGACCGACCGGACCCGGGCAATCATCGAAAAACACGCCGGGCAGCACCGGTGGATCTCGTGCATCCATCGTATCAAGGATCCGAGCCAGACCTATTACGCCAGCAATGTTCATGCTATCCAGGACGGCCTGAGAGCCTGTGAGGGAATGCCTTACGACTACCTGGCGATCCTGGATGCCGACATGTCGATTCCGTCTGACTACTACGAGGGTATTTTCCGCTGCATGGAGGCGGACGAGAAGCTCGGCATCGCATCCGGTATATACGTGGACAATGTCGATGGTAAGTTAAGGAAGGTCATGAACGATCGCCGCTCCACTCCCAAGGCGCTGATGGTGTTCCGGAGACAATGCTTCGAAGAAGTCGGCGGATTTCTACCCATGCGTTATGGAGGGGAGGATACCTGCGCGTGCTTTACCGCGCGGATGAAGGGGTGGAAGACTTGGTCGTTTCCCCAGTTGCGAGCGATTCATAACAAGCCGGTTGGTACCGGGCACGCCGGGAACCTGCTGAAGATCCGCTTCAAGCAGGGGGTGGGGGAGTACTACCTGGCCGCGCACCCGCTTTTTTTCTTGCTGAAGTCCCTCCGTCGCTGTTTCAGCGAGCCTCCCTTCCTGCTGGGCGGGATGGCAAGGGTGTCCGGTTACGCCAAGGGGTATTTAATGCGACAGCAGAGACAGATGCCCGACGCTCTCGTGCGCTACGTGCGCCGGGAACACCTGCACCGTATCTTCGAGGGCAACCAGATCCCGGATCGACACCGGGTGGACGTGGTTCCATGAAAATGCCGAAGATATGCGCCGTCGCCTCGGCCGGCGGGCACCTGACGCAGCTGCTGTCGTTGCGATCGGCCTGGGAGGGACACGAGGTGGTCTACGTTTCCACCGCGGAGATGGTCCGGGAGAAGCTCTCTGCCCTGGGTAGGACCTATATCGTCGACGAGTGCAACCGGGAGCACCCGGTGAAGACCCTGCTGGTGATGGGAGAGTGTGCGCGGATCGTTATACACGAAAGGCCCGATGTCGTGTTAAGCACCGGGGCAGCCCCGGGGCTGCTCGTCTGCTTTTGGGGCAAGATGTTCGGGGCCAGGGTGTTGTGGCTGGACAGCATCGCCAATACCCGTTCGTTGTCGATGAGCGGGCAGCTGGCGCGGCGTTTCTGCGACCTGGTCCTGACCCAATGGAGCGAGGTGGCAGCCAGGTACCCCGACGTGGAATACGCTGGCGAAGTCATATAGAACGTAACCGTTCAGGGGGGGCAGTGCTGTCTGAGAAGACGGCGGCCAATCCATCCCGAAAAACCGGCTTTCGTCCTCGGGCCGGCTCGTCAGGTACAGGGAGTACCATCCTCGCCGGCCCTGCGGGCGCGCTCGGTTTTTCGGGCGCCTTGGCCGCCGCACTGTCCAAGGCCTGAACGCTTACTATAGAACTAATATCAGTCCTTATCAGGAAGCCGACGACAACACCCCCCTGTCGATCTCGTTCAGGAGCTTGTCTATCGCGGTCGTCCACGATCGCTCCCGCGCCTTCTTCCTGCGCCGAGCCCTTCGCTCTTCGCTCTCCTCATCCATCGCCCTTTCGATCGATTCCGAAAAAGCCCTGGGGTCGCTGGCCAGGTAGATCTCTTCCCCGAAGCTCTCGGTGCCGCTGACCGGAGTCGAAACGACCGGCTTGCCGCAGGCGAGGTACTCGTACAGCTTGAGGGGATCCATGGAGTCGGTGAACTCGTTTACCTTGTGGGGTACGATGCAGACGTCGAAGTGGCGTATGTACCGGGGGATCGCTTTGTATTCTTTTCGGCCGAGAAAACGGACGTTGTGAAGCGCTCGCAGGTCAGCGAAGAGAGATCTCTCGATCACCGGGCCGACGAAGACGAAGTTGCAGCGTTCGAGGGCGGGGATCACCAGCTTCATCAACTCGACGTCGAACCTGTCCTGCAGCACCCCGACGTATCCGACGATAGGCCGGTCGAGATCCGATAGAACATCGGGGCAAGGTGGGTCGTCTCGGAAGAAGGCGGCGTCGATTCCGTTGGGGATCAAGCAGATGTTTCGGTTGCTGGCGAACATCTCCCGTTGCTTGCCGGACGCGACGCATATCAGATCGGAATGTTGATCCGTCCAGCTATACCCCTCGGCGATTCTGCTATAAAAACGCTTCTTATCGGGGTGCTCGAGCATGTTGTCGATGGCGTCGAAGACTCGGTAGCGGGGATAAAGCCGGCGAGCGAGATCGAAGGCCAGGGGATTACAGGTAATGAGGATATAATCCTTCAGGCCGCGCTTCGCGATCTCCGACCGTACGGCGGCGGCGACCGAGCGGTTGCGCAACCCGGAAAGGACGCCGATCGACGAGGGGAGCAGCGTGGTGTGCTCCTGGGCGACGACCTTTTCCCGCAAGCGAACGGTCGACGACCAAGCCCGCCGGCCCGTCAGGGGATAGAGGTCTTTTAGCCGTGGTATCTTGCGCCGGGAATAGGTGAAGCGTCTACCGATCGAGATCGGATTGTAGACGACCAGAATATCGGCGACCCTGTCTGACTCTGCGAGGTGCTTGCACATCATCCGGGAGCGCGAGCCGAAGTCCTCCGCCTCGAGCGCCTCCTCCAGGCCGATCATGACGACGTCGTATCTCGTCTTCGAGGTCATGTTTGGAACGCCGGCACGGGTGGCGTCGCCGGCAGGGTAGCCACGCTTCTCTTTCCCCGGTTGGCCGCCACCGACATGCTCCCGATCATCGCCAGCACCAGATAGAGAATGACGAAGGTCTGGCCGAAATAGGTTATTCCGATGAAATTGGTGCAGTGCACGAAAAGCGAAACCCCGAGCGCCCAGGACAGAGCCGTTAGATAGGGTTTACGGGCCTGCGATCGCCACGCCCTGCCGACCGCGCCAAAGGCGAAGGTGAGTATGGCGATGAAGAGGACGAGGGTGACGACGCCGCCGTTGACGGCGATGGCGATGTAGTGATTGGTAACGTCCCCGGCCCACACTCCCCAGGACTCGATGACGTGGGTAGAGACCCCGCTGAACCACCACTGCCTGATATTGACGATGGTCTGGTTGATGAGATTGTACCGGTGCCATCCGGTAGAGCCGCCAACCGCGCTCACGCGGGCGATCAGGTGCCAGACCGGCCCTTGCATGACGATGTGCAACCCGATCAGCGTGAGCAGCAGAGTCCAGCGAACGGCGCGCATATGTCGGCGCAGGAAGAAGAAGCCCGCGCCGACCATGGCGGCCAGCGTACCCAGTACGGGTGTGCTGGAAGCGGAACAGATCACGATAGTCAAGGCGGCGAATACGCCGATCAGGGCCATGAGCTTGGAGCCCAAAGAAGGTTTCCACCAGCGGCTGGCGGCCAGCGGAATGACGGAGGACCAAAAACAACCGGCCAGAATGGGATGGGTAAAGGGGCCCTGGCAGCGAAGGCGACCCTGGCGGATTTCGGTTACCTCCAATACGCCGCCGAATACGGAAAACCAGTTGCGCCCGGTCTGATTCTCGACGAGGAAGAGAATCGCCTCGGGAATGCTGATCCAGATACACCCGAGTATCACGCGGTCGAGGTCGGTCCAGGTTCTTATCCAGCAGCGAAAGAGAAAGTAGGTGCCCAGGATGTTGAGCGAAACGCCCATCCGATTGACCACGGCGCCGAAGCTCGCGTAATGCACGACGTAGAAGAACGAGAGGCTTATCGTGCAGAGCAACACGGCCTTGTCGATCGGTTTCCAGGCGAAGCCGAGGTACTCCTTGCGCAGCGCGACCCGGGCGATGCCGAAGAGGATGACGATGCGCAGGAAGTCGAAATCGAGACCGGCGATGACGATGCGCTGCGCAAGGGAGACGAAGCAGGCGATGGCGATTATCGGTAGCGGCGCCCAGCGCCTCTGCAGAAAGAGAACGAATAGCCCGGCGACGATGACGGCGAAGACACCGAGAGGATGAACGATGGTCTGGTTCTCGTAAGCCGCGGTGCCAACGACGAAAGAGACGTCATCCATCCGGAATCATCCATGAGCCGAGGAGGGCGGAGACTTGGTCCGGTCGGACCGGGATGAACCGCGGCCGACCGGGCCCGCTCATGCCCTGCTGAGAGGGCCGGCTACAGGCTCTACCAGCAGCGCCGGCCAGTGCAACATGGCGGTGGTCTTGCGCTTGGTCTCGATGTCGCGGTAGACGAAGGCGGCCTTTTCCTCGCTGATACCGATCAGTCCGGCGAGCTCGGCGGCGGGCTTCTGGTTGGCGTACGCCCACAGCGCCAGGTCCATCTGCTGGTAGGGCAGGGCGTAGTAGAACTCGTCCTGCCCCTGGGACATGCTGTAGGTGTCGGTAGAGGGGGTGGCGGTGCAGATCTCCTCGGGCAGTCCCAGGTGGCGGGCCAGCGCGTAGACCTGGGTCTTGTACAAGTGGGCGATGGGCTTGACGTCGGCCGCGCCGTCGCCGTTCTTGACGAAGAAGCCCTGGTCGTACTCGACGCGGTTGGGAGTTCCCACTACCGCGAAATTGAGCCGGTCGGCGGTGCAGTACTCGAGGGTCTTACGGATGCGCTGCTTGAAGTTGGTAGCAGCCACGATCTGCAGGTACTCCTTGATGTCGAGCCGCCGGGTCTTGACCTCGCCCGCCGGGGTGGAAACCACCAGCTGAAAATGGTTGATGCGACCCTGCAGGCCTCCGGCGATGGTGATCTTGCTCTTCCAGCCGGGCTCGTACTCGGGAAAGACCCGCTGGATGGCCTGGTCGCGCCAGCGGTAGCAGCCGATGGCCTCCAGGGTGGCGGTGATGTCGTGGAGCTCGTGCTCGATCCCGAGGTGGTGGACCAGCTGCTCGCCCCGCGCGCGACTGGAAGGCGAGGAGTCGCGCTCGGGCAAGAGAAGGCCGAAGACCTTTTTGGGGCCCACCGCCCGCACGCTGAGCGCGGCCGAGACCGAGCTGTCGATGCCGCCGGACATGGCTACCACCAGCCCCCGGCGGTTGAGCCGGGTGCGCAGCAGCTCGCGCAGGCGGCCGGCGATCTTCTCGACCTCTGCGGCCTGGTCGAATCGCAGTACCTCGTGTAGCTCGTCTGTCATGGTTCTGTCTCCTCGGATCTACGGTCAAAGCAGGTGGCGCTGCAGCTTTCCGGAAGCGGTCCTGGGCAACCGGTCCTTGATCTCGATCTGCTTGGGGATCTTGTAGCTGGCCAGATGCTTGAGGCAGTACTGCTGGACGGCGCGTCGCTCCAGGGCCGCGCCTGGCCGGGGCACCACCACCACCTTGACCACCTGTCCGAGCAGCTCGTCGGGCACGCCGAGCGCGGCGACCTCCTCGACCTCGGCGAGCTCGGCGACGACCTCCTCGACCTCGAGCGGGCTGATGCGGTTGGCGCCTACCTTGATCATATCGCTCTGGCGACCGTCGATGAAGATGTACCGGTCGTCGTCAAAGTGCGCGAGGTCTCCGGTCTTCAGCCACCCGTCCTGCAGGACCTCTCGCGTTCGCTCCGGGTTTTCCCAGTAACCGGCCATGATGTTCTCGCCGCGGGCCCAGATCTGTCCGGAAGCACCCTTCGCGACCGTTTCGCCCTGCTCGTCGCGAATGTCGATCTCGACGCCCGGTATGGGAATGCCCGCCGAGCCCAGCTTTTCCTCGAGCTTGTCGGGGGGAAGGTAGGTCAGCCGCGCGGTGGCCTCGGTCTGTCCGTACATGACGAAGAAGCGTACGTGGGGCAACAGCTCGGTCATGGCCCGTACGGCCGAGGGCGCCATCGCGCCTCCCGCCTGCGTCATGTAGCGAAGCCGGTTCAGGTCATACTCGGGAAGCCGGGTTCGGCTCATCAACAGCGCGTAGGTAGAGGGAACGCCCGAAAAGCCGCTCGCCCTTTCGGAAACCATCCGTTCCACCACCTTTGCCGGATACATGAAGCTGTTCTCGCAGATCACCGTACCGCCGGCCGCCAGGTGGGTGTGCAGCACGGAGTTGCCGTAGGAGTAGTAGAAGGGCAGGACGTTGACGATGCGGTCCTGCTCGTTCAGCTCCAGGTACTGGAGGACGGAATCCACGTTGCTCGCCAGGTTGCGGTGGGTCAGCGCCACGCCCTTGGGCTCTCCGGTCGTGCCCGAGGTGTAGATGATGGAAGCGACCGCCGATGGATCCGTCGAGACCGGAACGTCGGGCAGGTCGGGCGCTCGCGCCGCGACCTGCGAGTAGTCGCTAGGCTCGCCGGCCAGGGGCTTTCGCGAAGGACCGACGGTGATCACGCGCAGGCCGCTATCCGCACTTTCCAGCAGCGCGGGAAGCTCGGCGTGCCCGCCCGCCGCGACCAGCCACTCGGCTCCGCTGTGGCGCAGCCAGTTGTCGAAATCGCGAACCTTGGCAGCGGTGTTGAAGGCGACAGACACCCCGCCCGCCATCCAGATCCCGTACAGGCTCGCGGCGAATTCGACCGAATTCTCCAGCAGTATCGCCACCCGCGCGCCGGGCGCGAGCCCCTGCTCCCTCAGGTAGCGCGCCATTGCGCTCGCCTCACGACAGAGCTCCGCGTAGCTCGCGCGGCGATTCCTATCGACCACCGCTTCTCGCTCGGGCGACCGCCGGGCCGATTCCAGCAGGCGACTGGCCAGCGAGAAGGGATGGCTCATGCGGAACCGCCTTTCTTGCGCTCGATGAAGGCGACCAGTCGGTCGATCGAGTCGAGGTTTTCCGGAAGCATCTCCTGGTCGGCGATCTGGATCTCTTCCTCGCCTTCCACGAAATTGATGAGCTCGAGAATACCGGTCGAATCGATTATGCCCCTTTCCAAAAAGGAGTCGGCGTCATCCAGCGCGGAAGGGTCATCGGTGAAGAGGTAGTTTTCCAGGACGAAACTTCTGAGTTTTTCTTTGACCGACATCGGTTCCTCCTGACGGGGCGGGACTATACGACGGAACGATTCCGGAAGGTATCGGCATATCGTTCGACGAAAAGATGGTGCCAACACTGTGTCGAGAGCGCGCCGACCAGCGACATGTTGTCCTTGTTGCCGATGGTCCGGCCGTGGCGGATCTTCTTGAGCAGAAGCGATATCCGGCCTGGATCGAAGTAGCCGAAGGCCGAGATCTTCTCCGGGCTCAACAGCTCGTACACGAAGTCCGGCGTCCTGTCGCCGAAAAAGGCGGCGATATCGGGCGCCCGGTAGGGCTGCTTGGGCCGGCGGACGATTTCCCGGGGCAGGTAGTGGCCGGCGGCCTTTTTGAGCAGGTACTTCTCGTCCAGGACCCTCATCTTGAGGTCGGGGTGCAGTCGGCCGGCGAACTGAATCACCCGGTGGTCGAGAAAGGGGAAGCGGCCCTCCACCGAGCTGGCCATCAGCATGCGGTCTCCCTGCGAGCTCAACAGGTAGCCGGGAAGCAGCGACTTGCACTCCAAATACTGCGCGCGGTTGAAGGGATGCCAGCGGGTGAAGTCCGGGGGCAAAGTGGCGAGCAGCGTCTCGATCGGGTCGGTCCCGGCCGCGGCCTTCATCTCGTCCGAGAAAAGCTCCTTGCATCCGGCGGTGGTGACCCAGCGCGGGACGTGCGAGAAATGGGGAAGCTCGGGCTGGTCGAGCGCCTGCCCGAAGAAGATCTTGAGGTAGCTCTGCGCCCGCGCCGGGGATACCTGCAAATAGGGATAGAGGCGCATGAGCAACAGCGGTCGCAGGCGCGACTCCGGGTGCCGCGCCCAGAAGTGCCGGACCTTGGCCTCCTTGAAGATGTCGTACCCGCCGAAGACCTCGTCCGATCCCTCTCCGGTCAGTACCACCTTGTAGCTCTGCTCGCGTACCAGCGAGGAGAGAAGCCGCATGGGCACCGGAGCGGTGCGCAGCACGGGCGATTCCGTGTGCCGGATGGTGGACAGGAAGGCCTCGCCGATGTCCGGGTAGCTGCAGCGTATGGAGCTGTGGTTGGCCTGCAGGTGGGCGATCAGCCGTTCCTGGAAGGCGCTTTCGTCCAACGAGCGATCCTCGAAGCCGATGGAAAAGGTCCTGAGCGGCACTGCACCGTGGTGATGGATGAGCGCGGTGATGATGGAGGAGTCGAGCCCGCCGGAGAGGTAGGCGCCTACCGGTACGTCGGAACGGAGCCGGATGCGGGTGGCGTCTATCAATAGCTCGTGCAACTGCTCGGCCAGGCGCCCTTCCGGCTCGTCCGCGTAGTCGTTTTGCAAAGGATAGTCGAAGTCCCAGTACCGGCGTTTTGTTACCTTGCCGTCGTGTACGCGGACTATCTCGCCCGGTGATACCTCGAAGATGTCCTCGAACATGGTCTGAGGGCTGACCGGCGACCAAAAGGTCATGAGCTGATGCAGTGCCTGGCGGTTCAGTCGCGGCGCGACGCCCAGAACTGGCAGCAAAGCCTTGACCTCGGAGGCGAAAAGCAAGCGATCGGCTTGTCGGTGGTAGAACAGCGGAAGCATGCCCGGCCGATCGCGTATCAGCAGCAGCTTCTTTTCGCGCTTGTCCCAGAGGGCGATGGCGAACTGTCCGTTGAGCTCGTCCACGAAATCCTCGCCGCGCTCCTCGTAGAGATGAACGATGACCTCGGTGTCCGAACGGGTGTAGAAGCGGTGGCCCCGGGATTCCAGCTCGGCCCTCAGCTCCAGGTAGTTGAAGATCTCCCCGTTGAAGACTACCCAGACGCTCTCATCCTCGTTGTGGATGGGCTGGTCGCCGGTCACCAGGTCGATGATGCTCAGCCGCGCGTGCCCGAGGCCGATCTGATCGTCGCGGTGGAAACCGGTTCCGTCCGGGCCGCGGTGGCCGAGCTGTTCGACCATCGCGGCCAGCAAGGCTCGAGACGGCGTCCTGCCCGGTTTCAGGTAGAGCGCTCCGGCGATTCCGCACATCGCTTTTCCGTGGTTTCGATCGGGGTTCGACTAACGAGCGGTATTGGCCGCGTGTACGGCCAAGGCAAAAGTAGCCGCGGCCAGGGTGAGCGAGACGATGGGCGCCAGCGCGGCGGTCACCTCGGAGAAGTCCTCTATCGCGTGATCGGTCACGAAGACGACATCGCCCGGGTGCAGCGATACGTCGTGACTCTCGCCGTCCACGATGTCGCGCAGGCTAGCCTCGTAGACGAGCGGTTCGGTCAGGGGCCCGCGGATGACGCGGATGTCGGTCTTGTCGGCGCCGGTGGTGACGCCGCCGGCCATGGCCAGCACCTCGGTCAGACGGATTCCGGTGCGATAGGGGAATACCGTGCCGCCGGCTCCCACCTGGCCCAGCACGCTGACGGTACCGCCGCGCAGCGCCGGGATGTGGATGTGATCGCCCGGACGGAGGTATACGTTGTGCAAGGTGTCGCCCTTCAACGCTTCGGCAATGCTGATGGGTACCGGCTTGCCGTTGCGGGTCAATACCGCCGCGTCCAGGTCGGCGACTACCGTCGGCTGCCCTCCCACCTCCGCGGTCAGCGGACCGCCGACGCTGGCGATGACGTCGGCGACGCGGGTACCGGGCGCCAATTGCACCCGGCCGGGCGTGGGGACCGCGCCGATCACGGTTACCCTCTGCCCGGCAGGATTGGTGAGCTGCAGGTTGACGTGCACCGCGGTGTCGAAAGGCCTGAGCGCTTTCTGGACCTTGGCCTCCGCCTCGCTCAGCCCCAGCCCCGCCACCTCGATGTCGCCAGCCAGGGCCACGTGCACGCGTCCGGTTCCGTCCACCACGATTCCCTCGCGGACCTCGGTCACGGTGGAAACGGTCTCGATCCGCACGATATCGCCCGGGTGGAGCACGAGCCGCACCGGCCTGTCGTTCGGCAGACCGGCGACGTGGCGCTTGACCGCTTTCGCGAAAGCGGGGTCGTCTTTCGGGTATGCCGGCGCCTTGGGGAAGCTCGAACAGGCGCCGAGCAGGGCGATACAGGTGCCGAGTGCGATGAGTTCACGTATCATGGCGCCATTCCGTTTTTCCTTCGGGGGATGGGAGGAACGGGAGTCTACTGCAAGAGGCGGCCGTGCACCAACGGCTCGCGATCCGCTGAGGCTCGCCCGGTCGTGGGGCGGTGGTCACTGTACTTCCACCGGCAGCTTCACCAGCCAGGTATTCCCCGGATAATCCTCGGCGACCAGGTTCAGCCTGACGGTCTCGCCCGAAGCGCAGGCCGTTGAAAAAGCGGCCTCGATTGCTGGTATCGGCGGTACCTGTCGTCCGCCGCCACGGCCAGCAGAATGCCCGAGGTCAGCGTCAGCCCGGTCCCGAGAAAAAAGCCCGCCGCCAGGGTATCGACCGACGCACGGAGCCGAACGAGCTCGGCCGCCCCCGAGCCCTCTGGCTCCAACGGTTTTGCGGCCTCGCCGGCGGTCGAGGGGGTGTTGGGATGGTCCTGGGCCGACGCAGTGCCCGCTAATAGGCATAACAAAATAGCGACAGCCGCGAATTTCGGGGGGTTCATGGCCTTGAACCGTTTCCTCGCCGGCTGAAGACGGTTTCTACACCAACGCGGCTCGTCTCGCGACGAGTTCGGGCTGGTTTTCGGCTTGCTGGTGTGCAATCATCCGCTCGCTAGGGGAAGGGGTTGCTGAGAGCGGACCGGCCAAGCGTGGTCGAGGCGTTTGCCTCCGTCCATGCTGTGCGAGTGAGGACAAGTGTTAAGGTCGAGCACACTGAGTTCCGCCCCAGGGCCGCGGTCGGGAAAGAAGCGGATCGCTTTGCCAGCAGGGGCCAGATGATCCACGTTTGGGTCGAAATCGAAACACCTTGATGGAAACGCCGCATGATGGAAACGCCGCATACTCCACCTCGTCGTCGAAATACGGCACCTGGGGATACAACAACGTCACCTAATGTTTGCGCAATGGAAGGGCTTTCCGCTCCAAAATGGGGCTTGTCGCGTTTAGGGGCCGTCACTAGACCACCTTCTTATCTAGCAAGGTGTTCTAATAAACGGCTCTGTCGAGCTGGAGCATTAAGTACCCATGGCGTTCTCGACTAGACCAGGTACGGGCACTGTGAAAAATCGGCATACTCCACGCCAGCGCAGTAACTCGGACACGGCTTTGCATTTTTGGGACACCAAAGGCGGGCGATCGGACCTCGAGTTGCTGGTCATCGTCGATGGCGTAGTTCTGACCTATCCGCTGGGGGACACGGGTGAGCTCACCATCGGGCGCGGTCCGGAAAACACGGTTCACATCGACGATCCCCTGGTCTCGCGCCGTCACGCCCGCCTGCTGCTCGGCGAGCTGGTGCGTATCGAGGACCTCGACAGCACCAACGGCGTCACCATCCGGGGCGGGGCGATCGCGCCGGGCAAGCCGGTCGAGCTGCGCCCGCGCGAGGTGGTGGAGATCGGCGGCGCCATGCTCATGTTGCAGCGCAGCCAGCTCGTTACTCGCGATATCCGTATCCTGAGTCACGGCCATTTCGAGCGGCGACTGGATGAAGCTTGTCGGAGCGCCGGCGGGTCCTCGCAAGAGCTCGGGCTCTTGCGCCTCAGCTTCGACCGGACCACGCCGGGCGAGGAGGTCCACCCGATCTTGTCCCATATCCTGCGGCGCGAAGACGTGCTGGGTCAGTACCGACCGGGGGAGTACGAGGTTCTCCTGTCCGAGCGCAGCGCCGAACGGATCGCCGAGCTTTCCAGGACGCTGTCGAAGAAGCTGGCCAAGATCGGCTTGCAGCCCCGCGTTCGTTTTGCCTGTTTTCCCCGCGACGGTCGCTCGGCCCAGGAGCTTTTGGCCCGGGTTGGCGATCATGACGCCGGCGTCAACGGGCAGTGTACCGACCGTTCCATCATCATCGAGGCGCCGGTCATGCGCGAGCTGCACGCGCTCGTGAGCAAGATCGCGTCCAGCGATACCTCGGTGTTGATCCTGGGCGAGACGGGCGTCGGCAAGGAGGTAATCGCCGAGGAGGTGCACCGCTGCTCGCCTCGCAGGGACAAGCGCTTCCTGCGGCTCAACGGCGCCGCGCTCTCCGAGTCGCTGTTGGAAAGCGAGCTGTTCGGTCACGAAAGGGGGTCCTTCACCGGCGCGCACCAGGCCAAGAAGGGACTGCTGGAAACCGCGCAAGGGGGAACGGTGTTTCTGGACGAGATCGGCGATCTGTCCCCGGCAGCCCAGGTCAAGCTGCTGAGGGTGCTCGACCAGCGCGAGGCCTGGCGGGTAGGCAGCCTGACGCCTTACGCCATCGATGTACGCTTCGTCGCCGCTACCCACCGGGATTTGACCAGGGAGATCTCGCTGGGGACCTTCCGGGAGGATCTCTACTTCCGCCTGAACGGGATCTCCGTTCTCGTGCCCTCCCTGCGCGAGCGCAAGCAGGAGATCGCTCCGATGGCCGAAGATTTCGTTCGCCGTTTTCTTCACCGCCAGGGTCTGGTCGATGAACCGGACATCGAGCCCGAGGTCGTGGCGGTGCTGGAGAGTTACAGTTGGCCCGGCAACGTGCGGGAGCTACGGAATACGATGGAGCGCGCGGCCGCCCTGGCGGAGGGAGGAACCATTCGCCCCGAGCATCTAGCCCTCGAGAAGATGTCCTCTTCAGGGCTCCCCGCCTGGAAGACCTATCCCGGGCAGCGCGCAGACGAGCTGACCGAGCCGAACCCGAGCGCTCGTACAGCGACCGACCGACCGCCACCGCCCGGTGACACGCCTCAGGGCGACGACGAGGCCGAGGCCGATCTAGCGCTTCCGTACCGCGTAAAAGCGAAGACCCGCGAGCTGGAACGCGAGCGGATCGTGGAGGCATTGCGGCTGTACGGGGGCAACCAGACGCGCGCGGCCAAGGCTTTAGGCATTTCCCGCCGCACGATGGTAAGCCGTCTCGACCGGTACGAGCTGCCGCGACCCCTGAAGGACGCGCGGGAGAAGTAGAGAGCGAGGCATCGCTAAATAAGCGGGTTGTCGGTACCGAGCTCGGCGAAGCGGCTGAAATCCCGGTCGGCTGTCCAGAGCCGGTCGATGCCGTGCTGGATGCAGAGGGCGGCGATACGCGCGTCGTGGACCCGGGGGCCGACCACCCGGCTGCTTTCGAGCAGCCGGGAGAGGATCTCCCAGTAGCCCTCCATCTCGCAGAGCAAGCTGAGGGTCGGCGCGCGCAGCCAGCCGTCGACCGCCTTGCGGGCGTCGTGCATGGGGGTAGGCGGATCGAACACCTTGGGGTGAGTGGCGATGGCGATGAACTCGTGAAGGCAGGGCCAGGGTATGGCCCAGGGGCCTTCGGCCAGCTCCTGCAGGCGGGCGAGAGCTGCCCCGTGCCAGGGGGAGTCGGCGCGATGGGCGTGTACTAGGATGTTGGTATCGACTGCGATCATCCGCCCCGGCCCTCGTAGATCATCCCCCGGATGTCGCTCCAGTCGTCCCAGCTCAGCCCGCTCTGCAATCCTTTGCCCTCGAAGGTGTGGGTCTGCAGCCGGAAGCGGCGCGCAGGGCGGTTCTCCGCGGCCAGCGCGGCCCGCAGCGCCGACTCGACGACGGCCTTGAAGGTCGTATTGCGCTTGGCTGCCAGCTTTCTGACCTGATGGAATATCGAATCAGAAATATCTATGGTTGTCTTCATATGGGTTACCCATATCACACCGCGGCCTCGGCGTCAACGGCCGCGCGACCCCCCCGCGCACCCGTGTGACCGGGGTATCCCCTCTCGGCGACCCGGTGGGCCGGTGATATCGAGCGGAGCCTCCCGGCTACCAGCAACCGCCCCCGCCTCCGCGGCCTCCGCCTCCGCCTCCACCGCCCCCGCGGCCGCCCCTGCCGCCTTTGCCGCCACCTCCGCAACCCCCGCCTCCGCGGCCTCCGCCACCTCCGCGTCCGCGGCCTCCGCCGCCTCCGCATCCACCGCCGCGGCCTCCACCGCGGCCTCCACCGCCTCCTGCTCCCATGAACCCGCGCTGCAGGTTGCCGAGCAGATCTTCGGGATTGATCCCTTGCTGTTCGAGAACGTCCATCGCTCTCAACACGGTTTCCATCCATTTCTTCATAACGGCATTCTCCTTGTCATTGTTTGTTTGGTGTATCTCTCGAGCGCTGTTGCCGGGCGCCCGCTACCTTCGTTTCATCAAGCGGTCAATGGTTGCCGAGCCGTGGCTGCAGCCGTAACCGTTCAGGGGGGGGAAGGGTGTATGAAACGACGGCGGCCAATCCATCCCGAAAAACCGGCTTTCGTCCTCGGACCGCCTCGTCATGTACGTGAGTACACTCCTCGGCGGCCCTGCGGGCGCGCTCGGTTTTTCGGGCGCCTTGGCCGCCGTATGGTCCCGGGCCTGAACGCTTACCCATCATCAGCTCATCCCTTTGAAGGCTCGCTCCAGCGGATCGAGCAGGCGCTCGGCCTCTGCCTCGGGGGGTATCGAGGGCCGCCCCGAGGGACGGATAGGTCGAGTATAAATGGCCTCGGCCCGGGCCAGCACCTCCCGGTAGCGGGGCACGTTGTCGTACAGCTCCCGGTGGGTCCCCTCGGCGGCGATGCGCCCCTCGTCCAGGAACAAGACGCGGTCGGCCAGCAGGATGGTGGAGAGGCGGTGAGCGATGATGAGAACGGTGCGCCCACCCATCAGGGCCTGCAGCGACTCGTGTATCCGCTTCTCGGTCTCGACGTCCACCGAGCTGGTGGCATCGTCCAGGATCAGCACGCGGGGCGCGATGGCCAGCGTACGCGCCAGCGCCACCCGCTGCCGCTCGCCGCCCGAGAGCCGGCTGCCGCGCTCCCCGACCAGGGTGTGGTAGCCGTCGTCGAGCTGGGCGATGAAGCCGTCGGCCGCCGCCGCGCGAGCCGCCCGCTCCACCTCTTCCTGCGAGGCATCGGGCTGGCCGAAGGCGATGTTGTCCCGGACCGAGGCCGAAAAGAGCAGCGCCTCGTCGTCGACCACGCCCAGGGCGGCGCGCAAGCTGGCCGTGGATAGATCGCGTATATCACGGCCGTCTACCGTTATCGCGCCGCGATCGACCTCGTACATGCGGGTGAGCAGCCGGACCAGCGTGGTCTTGCCCGAGCCGGTGGCGCCCACCACCACCGCGCTCTGGCCCGGCGCCAGGCGGAAGCAGACCTCGGAGAGCACCTCGGGGCCATCTCCGTAGGCAAAGCCCACCCGGTCGAAGACGATCTCGCCCCGCGGATCGACCAGGTCCTCGGCCCCGGGCCGATCGACGACCTGGGGACGGGCGTCGAGTATCTCGAAGATGCGCCCGGCCGAGGCTGCCGATCGCTCGCTCATCATGATCAGCATCCCCAAGAGGCGGAAGGGCGTCTGCAGCAGGATGACGTAGGCGCTGAAGGCGACCAGCGTCCCTACCGTGGTCTCGCCCTGAATGGTGAGATAGCCGCCGTAGAGCAGCACCGCGGCCGTGGCCAGTCGCGGGAGGTTCTCGATGATGGGCGCGTAACGGGCGCGCATGTCGTTCAGCAAGACGGCCGACCAGCGCATCCGCCCGGCCGCCCGGCTGAGCAGCCGGATCTGGTGGGCCTCGGCCGCGAACGACTTGACCACCTGTGCCCCGCTCACGTTTTCCTCCACGATGGTCGCCAGCTGCGCCAGGCGGTCCTGAGCGATCCAGAAGGCCGGCAGCACCACCCGGCGCATGCGGTAGGCCACCAGGAAGACCAGCGGCATGGGTACCAGGCAGACGATGGTGAGCGATACGTGCACGCTGAGCATGAGCCCGAGCGCGACCAGGAAGGAGACCAGCGATATCAGCACGAAGGGCCCGAAGACCAGGAACATCTGTACCGCACGGATATCCGAGTTGGCGCGCGAGATGAGCTGGCCCGACTGCACCCGGTCGAAAAAGCTCTGCGAGAGCCGGTTGATGTGCTGGAAGATGAGCGCGCGCAGGTCGAACTCGATCAGGTAGGCGACGCGGAAGAGCAGAAATCGGTAGACAAAGGCCGCCCCGGCCCGCGCGACGGCCAGGGCGAGCAGCAGCCAGACGAAAAAGTCGAGCGAGGCCTGCCGTTCGATCAGCGCCCGGTCCACCGCCTCCATTACCACCCGGGGGATGATCATCTGCAGCACCAGCCCGGCCAGCGCCCCGCCCAGCCCGAGCAAAAGAACCCGCTTGTGGGCCAACAGCACCGGGCTCATGCGCCGCAGCCAGTTCTTGCTCTGGTCCGGATCCACCGAGGCGGTCGGCGCGGTATGGCGCGCCTCGACCGCCGGAGGCACGAAAGGCGGGCGGGGGGGTCGCGAAGGATCCACTTCGGCGCTGGGGGGCGGGGGCATGATGCGTAGCTGCCGGCTGCCGGTGCAGACTCCCCGCGAGCCGCGCTCGTGGTCGAGAAATGGGCCGCCATCCGGTCAGGGACTGGTGTTCGGCAGTATCAACCCCGAAAAAAAGGGCCGTCAACCCGAATCGGGGAGTCTGGACCTGCGGTGCCTACCGTTGGTATTTTGTCACCGCTCTGCTCTTACCCGTCACGCCTTGCCCAGGGGGACGAGAGAGATGAACCGACAAGTTTACGACTGGATGGGGATAGGCACCGCCATGATTCTGGTAACCACCGCCTTCTGCTCGCAGCAAAGACACCGGGCCGAGCCCGCCGCCCCGTCTACCGCTTCCATCAGCTTGCCCGCGCCCGCGCGCGACGGCCGGGTTTCGCTGGAAGAGGCGCTGGCGGCCCGCAGGTCGGTGCGGAGCAGCGGCCGAGCGCCCTTGAGCCTGGCCGAGGTGTCGCAGCTGCTCTGGGCCGCGCAGGGCAAGACCGACAACCGCGGGTTCCGGACCGCTCCCTCGGCCGGGGCGCTGTATCCGCTCGAGCTGTACCTGGCCGCCGCCCGGGTCACCGGCCTGAAGCCGGGCATCTATCGCTACCGGCCGGAGACCCACGCCCTGGACCGGGTGGGCGAGGGCGACCGGAGCGCGGATCTGCGCCGGGCCGCGCTCAACCAGCGCTCGCTGGGCGAGGCGGCGGCGGTGGTGGTGATGGCCGCGGTTTACGGGCGGGTCACGGGCAAGTACGGCGATCGCGGGGTGCGCTACACGCAGATGGAGGCCGGGCACGCGGCGCAGAACCTCCTGCTGCAGGCCCAGGCGCTGGGACTGGGCGCCGTCCCCATCGGCGCTTTCAATGATGAATCCATAAAAGAGATCGTGGGCGGCAACGCCGACGAGCGCCCGGTTTATCTCATACCGGTAGGGAGGCCCTAGTAGATGAAATGGGTCGGCGCCCACGTGTCCACCGAGGGCGGAGTGCAGAACGCCCCGCTCAACGCCCGGGAGATCGGGGCCGATTGTTTCGCGATCTTTACCAAGAACCAGCGCCAGTGGAAGGCGAAGCCCTACGACGCCAAGACCATCGACGCCTTTCACCGCAACATGGAAGAGACCGGGCTCGCCCACGAGCGGGTGCTGGCGCACGACGGCTATCTCATCAACCTGGGCAACCCGGACCGGGCCAAGCGCAAGCTCTCGGAGGAGGCCTTTCTGGACGAGCTCAATCGCTGTATTCAGCTCGGCCTGAGACTGCTGAACATCCACCCCGGAGCCCACCTGGGAGCCATGAGCGAGGAAAAGTGCCTCCTGCAGATCGCGGGCTGCATCAACCGCGCTCTGAACAAGACCCGGGGCGTGACCGTGGTGCTGGAGAACACCGCCGGGCAGGGCTCCAACCTGGGCTACCGCTTCGAGCACCTGGCGCTCGTCATCGACGCGGTCGAGGACAAGAACCGCATCGGCATCTGCCTGGACACCTGCCACGCCTTTGCCGCCGGATACGATCTGCGAACCCCGAAAGCGTACGCGCAGACCATGAAGGAGCTCGATTCCGCCGTGGGTTTCGCCTATTTGCGGGGCGTTCACCTCAACGACGCGGTCGCCGAGCTGGGCAGCCGCAAGGACCGCCACCGAAGCATCGGCCGGGGTAAGATCGGTCGCGAGGGCTTTCGCCTGCTGATGACCGATCCCCGCTTCGAAGACCTCCCGTTGGTGCTGGAGACCGACGACGAGGGCCTGTGGCCGAAGGAGATACGAATGCTGCGGGGCTTCGCCAAACCACGGGCGAAGCGAGCAAAGCTACGGGGGTGAATGTTCTATTCCGCGATACGGAAACCCGCTGTCCGAAGTGATGATCGACCCCGGCGGCGCTTGTTCTTCTTGCTCCGGACGTACCGCTTGCGCTTCGGCGGTATCGGTTTCCACTTGAGGGTGAAGGTGGCCTTGGACCGGTACTTCAGCTTGGGTAACTTCCACCCCTGCTTGATCTCTTGCACCAGGCAATCGAGTTTTTCCGCCTCAACCGACCGCATGGGCAGTACTCCCAGCGCGATGAACCTGCCGCGGCGACCCGCGTAGGCCGTGATCTCGAAGCGGTCGCGCCTCCGGATCTCGCAGGTCTTGTAGGTCTCGCCCGCGTAGGACTTCATCGCCTCCACGATGGTGGCCGGGTCCAGCTCCTCCGTCTGCCGTCCCCGGTCGGGCTCCACGTTCATGCCCCACTCGATCTCGGTACGGTCGCGCCCGTCGGGCAAGGGTAGCTGCGTCTGCTCGACCACCTCGGTGATGCACTTTTCCAGCCGGCGATACCCGATGGTGGAGTGTATGGGGCGAGCCTCGCACACCCGGCCGTCCGCGCCCACTTTGATCCGGAAGTCGATGCGCCCGCCGATGAAACGTAAGCCCCGCGGGCGTTCGTTCATGCACTGCAGAAGCGCGTCGGTCCGCGTGTCCATGGCCTCCTGCACGTCGCCCCGGTTCAGGGAGCCGGTGATGCCTCTGACCCCCATGCCCCGGGAGGCCGTCTTCGCGGCCGAGGCGCAGATCCGGTCCTCGGCCGAGCCCTCGCCAGCCGATTGTTGCGCATCTGCAACAGAAGCGTCCGCCGCCTGCCCGGTCGCGGGCTCTGCAGGGGCGACGGTCTCGGGGGTGGGAGCAACCATTTTCTTGGGCGCCTGTGTGCCGCCGCAGCTGGCGCCGAGCAGCAGCGCTGGTATGACGATCCACGATGGATTGCCTGAGGGACGAAGCATCGCTTCTGCGAGTTTATCGCCGTTCTTGCTCTATTGAAATCGTCCCAGAATGAAGATTTAATGCTTCGCTCTTTCAGAAAGGCTGCTGGAGCGAGAAGGAGGAGACCATGGCCCTGAATCCGTTAGTGGACACCCGAGACAACCGCTTCGTGCTCTTCGAGCTGTTCGAGACCGACAAGCTCGGCAAGTACGAGCTGTACGCCGACTTCGACCGGGCCACCTACGAGTCCACGCTCAATCTGGCCGAGAAGATCGCGGTTGATAAATTCTATCCGGCCAACGCCGAGTCGGACAAGGCCGGTTGCCAGTTCGATCCCGCCACCAAGGCCGTCACCGTGCCCGCCTGTATCAAGCCGGCCATCGAGGCCTTCAACGAGTCCGGATTCCTCACCCTCGCTCTCGGGTTTGACGACGATGGATCGGGTATGCCCCACATCATCCGTACCGGCTGCATGGAGTACTTCATGGCCGGCTGCATGTCGGCTACCCTCTATCCCACGCTCTCCCTGGGCGCGGCCAACCTGATCCGGGTCTTCGGGACCGAGGAGCAGAAGAAGACTTATTTACAGAAGATCCACTCCGGCGAGTGGGGCGGGACCATGTGCCTGACCGAGCCCGAGGCCGGCTCGGACGTGGGCGCGCTCAAGTCCAAAGCGGTCTTGCAGCCCGACGGCACCTACCGCATCACCGGCCAGAAGATCTTCATCTCCTCGGGCGACAACGACCTGTACGCCAACATCATCCACCCGGTGCTGGCGCGCGTCGAGGGGGATCCCAAGGGGACCAAGGGCATCTCCATCTTCATCGTGCCCAAGATCCAAGTCAAGGAGGACGGGACGCTCGGCGAGCCCAACGACGTGGTCTGCGCCGGCATCGAGCACAAGATGGGCATCAAGGGCTCGGCCACCTGCACCCTGAGCTTCGGCGACAACGACAACTGTGTGGGCTACCTGCTCGGCCAGCAGAAGGCGGGCATGAAGATCATGTTCCAGATGATGAACGAGGCCCGTTACGACGTGGCGCTGCAGGGCCACGCGGTCTCCAGCGCGGCCTATATGCACGCGGTCACCTACGCCCGCAACCGCATCCAGAGCGTCGACATGACCCGCGGCAAGGATCCGGCGGCCAAGCCGGTTGCCATCGTCAGGCACCCCGACGTCAAGCGCATGCTCTTGTGGATGAAGTCCCGGGTGGAAGGCACCCGCATGCTGATGTTCTACACCGCTCTGAACGCCGACATCGCGCACGCGGCGCAGGGCGACGAGGCCAAGGAAGCGCAGGGACTGGTCGAGCTTCTCATCCCCATCTGCAAGGCCGGCAGCACCGACAGCGGCGTGCTGGTGGCCTCCGAGGCCGTGCAGGTATACGGCGGATACGGATACATCTCTGAATATCCCGTCGAGCAGTACATGCGTGACGCCAAGATCGCGGCCATCTACGAGGGCACCAACGGCATCCAGTCCATCGACATGACCATGAGGAAGATCCTCATGAACCCGGACCAGTTCAATTACATGGTCCTGCGCAAGCGCATGGAAGATACTCTGGCCAAGGCCAAGGGCGTGGTCGATGACAAGTACATAGACCTGGTCGCCCGCGGCGCCAAGAAGGCCGACGAGGTATTGATGGCCCTGGGCAAGGAGCTCATGTCCGGGCGGGTCGACCGCGTGCTGGCCAACGCCACCCCGCTGCGCGAGGCCCTTTTCCTGCTCACCCTGGCCTGGCTGCACCTCTGGAGCCTGACCCTCACCGCGCCCAAGGCCAAGGAACTGGTCGGCGACGCCACCGGCGACGCTTTGCAGGCCAAGCTCGCGGGCGACCAGGAGGCCGCTTACTACCAGGGCAAGGTCCTCTCCTCCCAGTTCTTCATCGGCACCGAGTTCACCAGCTTCTTCGCCAAGGCCGACTATATCCTCTCCGGCGACGCGGCAGTGACCGACGCCACCGAGGAGATCTTCACCGGCGCCCTGGAAGCGTAAGCAGCCGCCGCGTAGGGGAGGGGCTTGCCCCCTCCCCCGAAGACGGCAATCCGTCGCGCTCCGAAATCTGATCGAGTTATTTTGTCACGGACCCTAACTACCGCATTCCCGGTCTACGTCGTTTCCGAACTGCAGGCCTCGTCGCATCCACCGTCGATGGCTTTCGGCGCCGCGTAACAGTCACAGTAGTCGCGGTCCTCGCACTCATACAAGACGCCGTACATGTGCGCCCGGCACGCCCCGCAATGGCGGTACTGCTGATCGGTACCCAGACAGCAAGCGTCTATGCATTCACGCAGGATCAGCGCCGGATCGGGGCACGCGAGCTCGAAGAGCTCCGCGCGGTCCCGCAGGGCCAGCTCGACCGACCGGGTACAGGCGGGCTCGCAGGAATCGAAAAACGAACAATCGTCGTACTCGCCGTCGGGGTCGGTTTCTCTGAAGGAACAGTCCGCACTGCATCCATCCCCGGAGATATTGTTTCCGTCATCGCAGATCTCGGGTCCCTCCACCCAGTTGTCGCCGCAGTGGGGGCCGTGCGCCATGCAATCGGGCTCGCAGCTGTCGTAGCTGCCGTCATTTACCCCATCGTCGCAGATCTCGTCGGATTCGAGGTATCCGTTGCCGCAGTACTCTTCGCGGGAGCAATCGGAGGTGCATCCATCGCCCGAGACGTTGTTTCCGTCGTCACAGACTTCGGGTCCGTCGACCCAGCCGTCTCCACAATGTAGCGCTCTTTCGTAGCAATCGGTGTCGCAGCCGCCATAACTGTTGTCATTCACACCGTCATCACAGGCCTCGTCACCGTTTACCTTGCCATCGCCGCAGTAAGGACCCAGCGCCAGGCAGTCATGTCTGCATCCGTTATAGCTGTTGTCATTCACACCATCGTCGCAGGCCTCTTCGTTCTCGACCATCGCATTTCCGCACTCCGAGAGATCTCCGCCCGCGCTGAAACACGCAAACAGGGACGGCACCATCAATCCCGCAAACAATTGCGCGCTGTGTTCCGCTACCACGACCACCCCTGACAGACATGGTAGCGCTCCGATGCCGGTTTGGCAAACCCTACTGCGTCAGGTCGCCGTCGCGACGACGGCGACCTGACGCAGTAGGGTTAGAGATCGAGTCCTTCGACCACCTCGCGCATGGCGTTGGTGATCCGGGTGAGGTCGGCCTCCTCTATGATAAACGGCGGCATGGTGTAGACGAGCTTGCCAAAGGGGCGGAGCCAGACGCCGCGCTCGACGAACTCCGGTTGCACGATGGTCATGTCGACCGGGCTTTTGAGCTCGACCACGCCGATGGCGCCGAGCACGCGGACGTCGGCGACCTGGGGTAGGGCGGCGCAGGGGGCTAGTTGCTCGCGGAGCTGGCGCTCGATGTTGGAGATGCGTTGTTGCCAGGGCGAGCAGAGGAGCAGGTCGATGCTGGCCAGCGCTGCGGCGCAGGCCAGCGGGTTGCCCATGAAGGTAGGGCCGTGCATGAGGGCGCCGGGCTCGGAGCGGGAGACGGCCTCGGCCACGGCCGCGGTGGCCAGGGTGACGGCCAGGGTCATGGTGCCGCCGGTCAGCGCCTTTCCCAGGCAGATGATGTCGGGGGAGACGGCGGCGTGCTCGGCGGCGAAGAGCTTTCCCGTGCGGCCGAAGCCGGTGGCGATCTCGTCGAAGATGAGAAGGACCTGGTATCGGTCGCAGAGCTGGCGCACGCGCTGCAGGTAGATGGGCGAGTAGAAGCGCATACCGCCCGCTCCCTGCACGATGGGCTCGAGGATGACGGCGGCCAGCTCGTTCTCGTGATCCTGGATACGCGCTGCAAAGTCCGCGATGTACTTCTCGTCCCACTCCTGCTCGAAGCCGCAGCCGGGCATCTCGGCGAAGTGCTGGACGGGGAGCAAAGCGGAGAAGACGCGGTGCATGCCGGTGACCGGGTCGCAGACCGACATGGCGCCAAAGGTGTCGCCGTGATAGCCGCCGCGCACGGTCAGCAGCTTGCTCTTTGTCGGTCGGCCGGCGGCGTTCCAGTACTGGATGGCCATCTTGATGGCTATCTCGACCGCCACCGAGCCCGAGTCGCATAAAAAGACTTTTTGCAGGGGCTCGGGTGTGAGCTCGACCAGCCGGGTGGAGAGACGGACGGCGGGCTGGTGGGTCAGTCCGCCGAACATCACGTGCGCCATGCGCTCCAGCTGCTCGCGGACCGCGCGGTTGAGCTCGGGGTGGTTGTAGCCGTGGATGGCCGCCCACCAGGAAGACATGCCGTCGATCAGCTCGCGGCCGTCGGTCAGCGTCAAACGCACGCCCCGCGCGCGGGCGACGGAATAGACGGCCACCGGGTTGGGCATGGGGGCGTAGGGATGCCAGACGTGCTCTTGGTCCTGCTCGAGCAGCGAGCGGGTCGTCTCGTCGCTCATCTCCTGCTCCTCGTAGCGGTCGGAACGGTTCTTTGCCCTACGCATCGATCCGCGCTATCGCAGGTGAACATCACGCGCTGAAACGTAAGGCACGTCTGCTCCCATGTCCATCGATACGCTACCCGAGGCGGTGTCCGCCCAGACCCGGTCGGCCGGCGCGGGAGCTCGGCATACGACAGCGCTCGCCGCCGTCTCCGCGACCGTGGTGGTGTGGGGCGCCAGCGCGGTGGCCATCAAGAGCACCAGCACCACCGGGCTGGTGGGTTCCTTCTACCGGCTCTGGTTCGCGGTCGCCGGGTTGTGGCTGGCCGCGCTGGTCCTGCCGTCGGTGAGGCGGCGCTTCGACCGCAACTGGCTGCGGGCGTCGCTGCTCGGGGGCGCGCTGTTCGGGTTCCATCAGATAGTGTTCTTCGGCAGCATCAAGCTCACCAGCGTGGCCAACGTGGTGATCTTGACTTCGCTGCAGCCGGTGCTGGTGGCGGCCGTGGCCGGACGGTTTTTCGGCGAGAGGCCGAGGCTCAGCGACGTGCTCTGGTCGCTGTTGGCGGTGCTCGGTACGGTGGCGGTCATGGCCGGCTCGACGCGCGGGGCGGGGTACAGCTTCTGGGGAGACGTGCTGGCGGTGGTCAACCTGTTCGCCTTTACCGCCTATTTTCTGGCCTCGAAGCGGTTCCGCCAGAAGGTGGGGGCGCCCGAGTACATGGTGGGCATGACCACGGTGGCCGGCCTGGTGGTGGCGACGACGACGCTCGCCCTCGGCGAGGACCTGAGCTCGCCGACGCGCTACGATTTACTAGCTCTACTCCTGGTAGCCATCTTCCCGGGGACCCTGGGGCACCTGACGATCAACTGGGCGCACGTGCACGTCTCGGCCTTTGCCATCTCTATTCTCATCCTGGCGGTACCCGTGATCTCGTCGGCGGGCGCGGCGCTTTTCCTGGAAGAGCCCCTGGGTTGGATCCAGATCGCGGGCGGGGCGTTGGTCCTGGCCGCCATCGCCATGGTGATCCGTTCCGCGGCGGAGCGTTCCGCGACGGAGCCCTAACGCTCAGCCGTGGACGTTACCCCTCCTCGTCCAGCAGCCGGGCGGCTTCCAGCGCGGCCATGCATCCGCTGCCCGCGGCGGTTACCGCCTGGCGGTAGACCGAGTCCTGCACGTCGCCGGCGGCGAATACGCCCTTGACGCTGGTGCTCGCGCTTCCCGGGGTAGTCTTGATGTAGCCCTTATCGTCCATCTGTAGCTGGCCGGCGAGAAATTCGCTGGCCGGCCGGTGGCCGATGGCGATGAACACACCGGTCACGTCGAGCTGCTCGGTCGTGTTGCCGTCGCGCGGATCCTTGAGGCGGACCCCGGTGACGCCGGAGGCGTCGCCTAGAACCTCGTCGACGACGCGGAACCACCTGGCAGTGATCTTGGGGTTCTGCAGCGTGCGCTCGGCCATGATCTTCGAGGCCCGGAGCTGGTCGCGCCGGTGGACGAGGTAGACCAGGGAGGCGTGCTTGGTCAGGTAGATGGCCTCCTCGCAGGCCACGTCGCCGCCGCCCACCACCGCCACCTTCTGGTCGCGGAAGAAGAAGCCGTCGCAGGTGGCGCAGGCGGATACGCCGCGGCCGCGGAAATGCTCCTCCGAGGGCAGGCCCAGCCAGCCGGCCTGGGCGCCCGTGGCGATGATCAGGGTCCGGGCCTGCACTTCGCTGCCGTTGGCCAGGCGCAGGGCAAAGGGACGGCTGGAGAGATCGGCGCTCTCTACGATATCAGACACGATCTCGGCTCCCACCCGTTCGGCCTGCGCCCGCATGCGGTCCATCAGCTCGGGGCCGGCGATGGGCTCGGGGAAGCCCGGGAAGTTCTCCACGTCCGTGGTGATCACCAGCTGACCGCCGGGCTGCAGCCCCTCGATGACCAGGGGATTCCTACCCGCGCGGGCCGCGTAGATGGCAGCCGTGTACCCAGCCGGCCCGGAGCCGGCGATCACGATATCCCTGATGGGGGTCGACATGTCCGTCCCTCTCCTGTCGAATGTCTCGCCTCTATGGCGTTTCTTGTCTCGCGAGACAGGCGGTAAGGGTAGCGATACGCCGGATGGCCCGACCCGCCGGTCGAACGAGAATGACGAGTTTACCCGCCGCGTACCGGCGGGCAAACAGCGCCGTCATTCGCAGTCGTTCAACCGCGGCCACCGGAGTAGCGAGCGGCTACCCGACCGGCTCGAATTGGTCCTTGGCCGCTCCGCAGACCGGACAGACCCAGTCCTCCGGCAGGTCCTCGAAGGCGGTTCCCGGCTTGACGCCGCTGTCCGGGTCGCCCTTTTCCGGGTCGTAGATATAACCGCACAGGCTGCATTCGTATTTTTTCATGGTTTTCTCCTCGTTTTGGCCCGGAGAACCGCAAGGCCGAAAAGTAAATATTTCCGACAAGCCCGGAGTAGGCACCACCTACGATCGAGTTCGCGTCCCGCTCCACCTCACTCCCATTTACCCGCCTTTTTGTGCTGTTCGCACTCCTGATCGGTGAGCTTGCGCAGACGATAAGCAGTGTCCCGGAGGATACCATAGAGGATCCCGCAGGATGCGTCCTCCCGACTCCTGTCGCCCTCGTCCGCCAGTGCCACCATGTCGTTAGTCAGCCGTCTCAACCGACGGAGGTTCTCGTTAGCGGCGCGGGACACTATGGGCCGGATAAATGCAAACAACGGGCCAACCGCGGGCAGCACTACGCCGGTTCCGGAGGCCCGCGCGCGCCCCGCGCTCGTTTCCGGTGAGCTTCTTCAGGCCAGAGGATTGCGGTCGAGAAATCGGTAGAGCGTGGCCCGGCTCACTCCTAGCAACCTGGCCGCCTGTACCCGGTTGCCGCCGGCCTGGTCGAGCGCCCGCTTGACCGCCTCGACCGACAGCTTTTCCCTGCGGCGGCTGCTGCCGGTGCCGGCCTCGCCCCCGCTATCCCCACCGCTGGGCGCGGCGACCGGCGCTGAGCAATCCCCGGTCGCCCGCCGGACCTCGACCGGCAGGCAGGACAGATCGACTTCCCGGTCGTTGCAGCGAACGGCCGCGAAGCGCAACGCGTTGATGAGCTCTCGCACGTTGCCGGGCCAGGCGTACGCCATCAGTGCCCGCATGGAGCGGTCCGACACACCGGTCATCTCCTTACCGGTTTCCTTGCCGATCTCCTTGCCGATCTCTTTCACGTACCGCTCTACCAGCAGCGGGATGTCGTCCCGGCGTTCCCGTAGCGGCGGCAGCTCGAGCGGCACCACGCAGAGCCGGTAGTAGAGGTCCTCCCGGAAGCTCCTGTTCTCGACCTTATTTTTCAGATCGCGGTTGGTGGCGCTCAGCACCCGCACATCGACTTTGACCGTGCGCTCTCCGCCCACCGGCTCGAAGCGCATGTCCTGCAATACCCGCAACAGCTTGACCTGGAAGGCGGGGCTCAGCTCCTCCACCTCGTCCAGGAACAGCGTGCCGCCGTCCGCAAGCTGGAAGCGACCCTTACGGTTGGTGGTGGCTCCGGTAAAGGCTCCGCGCACGTGCCCGAACAGCTCGCTCTCCAGGATGTGGTCGGGAAGCGCTCCGCAGTTGATGGGCACGAAGGGGGCCTTGGCGCGACGGCTCAGCTCGTGGATGGCCCGGGCGACCAGCTCTTTGCCGGTGCCGCTCTCGCCCGAGATGAGCACGGGGTAGTCCAGTACGGATACCCGCCGGATGCTGGAGAACACCTCCTGCATGGCTCTGGATCCTCCGACCATGTTGTGAAAACCGTAGCGCTCCTTCAGGCGGGCCCGCAGATCCGACAGCTCGGTTACGTCCCGCATGGTCAGCACCACGTGGTCGGGGCGTTCGCTTTCGGTATCCGTGGTCGCCGCCACGATGCGTATCCGCTTGGCGGTCCCGTCTCGCGCCACGAAGGGCACCGTGTGCTCGCGGTTGGCCGGGCCCCTCTCGCCGTTGTCCTTGAAGGCGCAGAAAGATCCGCAGAGCCCGTCGGGCGGGAATAGCTCGTGGCAATCGCGTCCGATGACTTCTTCCCTCTTGAATCCAGTGATTGTTTCCGCGGCGCGGTTGAAGAGATACACCCTCCGGTTCTTGCCGTCGTGCGCCGCCACGCCGTCTTCCATCAGGTCCAGGAGGTTCTCGAGGTGACGCCGCTCAGCGGTTACCGCCGCCAGGATGCCCTGCTCGACCAGGCCTCGCGCCAGGTCTCTAATGAGGTCGCGCGCGGCGCGGAAGGCTGCCCGCGCCGCCTCTGCTTCGCCGTCGCCGCGGGGGTCGGGTACCTGCCAGTGGATCAGCAGCGGTGCGCCCTGCAACACCGGCGTCCTGCTTCCCGGACCTGCTTCGGACTGCTCGGACGGCGACGGCTCGCCCTCGAGGCAGTAGCGTCGGGAGGGCTCGTCCAGGGTGACCACCAGGTCGAAGGCCCGCGGGTTCAGCTCGGGAACGCGCTTCGACACCCGGCTCGAAATATCGTTCCCCGCCTCGGCCATGACCTCGATCGCCAGCGGGTGCACGGCATCCGCCCGCACGCCGGCGCTCTCTACCTGCACCTCGCCGCCGGCCAGCGAGCGCAGAAGGGCCTCGGCCATCTGGCCGCGGGCCGCATTGGCGTCGGAGACGAAGAGAACGCGCAGTTTCATACCAGCCCGGGTCTTGTCACAGCGGCAGATCCGCTTTCACTGCAAAGGGATACGGTATCCAGCCCCTGGAAGCTACCTGTTTGTAAGCGACGGCTCCTGGAACGCTCCGCGGTCCGGCCGTTTTTTCGACTTTCCCGGAGCCGCTTCATACAATTTCGATATCAAAATTCGTCAGCGAACCGGAGGTCGCCCGTCATGCACGTCATCCCCTCATCCACCAGCCGCCGCGCGGTTCGCCGCGCCGTACTCCGGCCCTGCCTAGCAGTGGCCACGGACGGCTTTCGTCTGCTCGGGCAGAGGGTGCTCGATCTCTCTCCGCGGGGGATGCTCGTCACCTGCTCGCAAACGGTCGAGCAGGGAGACGACGTGTTCGTCACCTTCCAGGCGCCGGGCGACGGAATGTGGATGAACGCCGAGGCCGAGGTCACCCGCATCGTGCGCGGCAACCGGCACTGGGACGTGGGGCCCTGCGTGGGGCTCAGGTTCAAGGACCTGGAAGGCTCCCGCCGCGGCGATCTGTTGAGCCGCCTGGCCGGAATACCGCCGACCATCCCGCGCCGGCCGCTTCGCTTCCGCTCGCTGTCGAAGGACGGCCTGCAGGTCCCGCCGCTGCCGTTGGTCCGCCTACGGCGGGTTACGCGCAGCGTGCCCAAGGGCGTGTGGTCGCTCTACAACTGACCCCCTCTGTCCGGGCGGGCGCAAGGCCCGCCCTACGAACGGCGACGGCGGGCGCAAGGCCCGCCCCAACTCGACTGACAGAGAGAGATTTCTCGCTTCGAAATGACACTGGCGGTTGCGTCAGATCAGTTCGACGATCTCCTCGAAGGTCTTGACGAAGTGGACCTTGAGACCCTTGCGGATGTGCGCCGGTAGCTCCTCGTACTCCCCGCGATTGCGGTCGGGCAGGATCAGGTGCTTGACCCGCGCCCGCTTGGCGGCGATGGTTTTTTCCTTGACCCCGCCGATGGGCATGACCAGCCCGGTGAGTGTGATCTCGCCGGTCATGGCCAGGTCCTTTTTGACCGGTTTATTCAGTGCGAGGGAGTAGAGAGCGGTGGCCATGCTGACCCCGGCCGAGGGCCCATCCTTGGGGGTAGCGCCCGCCGGTACGTGCAGGTGAACGAAGCTGTTGTCGAACAGCTCCTTGGCCTCGGCGTTTTCATCCAGCAGTGAGCGCACATAGGTGTAGGCGATCTCGGAGGACTCGACCATCACCTTGCCCAGCTGCCCGGTCTGCTTGAAGGAGGCGCGTCCGGTGTGCACCCGCGTTGCCTCCACGTGCATGGTCTCGCCGCCCAGGCTGGTCCAGGCCAGCCCGGTGACCACGCCCGGCTGCGGTTTCTGGTAGGGGTCGCCGTCCAGAAAGACCCGCTTGCCCAGCAGCTCCGGGACCTGCGCCACGTCTACCTTAATGCTCTTGCCCTTGCCCTCCACCAGCTGCTTGACCGACTTGCGCATCACCTTCTTGATATTGTTCTCCAGGCCGCGCACGCCGGGCTCGCGGGAGTAGCCGTCGATCATCTCGCGGATGGCGGCCGGGGAAATGGTGAGCTGTTTCGGCTGCAAACCGTGCGCTTCGAGCTGGCGGGGGATGAGGAAGCGCTTCGCGATCTGCAGCTTCTCGTCCAGGATGTATCCGGCCAGCTTGATCACCTCCATGCGATCCAGCAGCGGCCGGGGGATGGTGTCGAGCTGGTTGGCGGTGGTGATGAAGAAGATGTTGGAGAGGTCGAAGCGCACGTCCAGGTAGTGATCGAGAAAGTCGCTGTTCTGCTCGGGGTCGAGCACCTCCAGCAGGGCCGCGGCCGGGTCGCCCTGGAAGCTGGCGGCCAGCTTGTCGATCTCGTCGATCATGATCACGGGATTGGCGCTCTGGCAGACCTTCATGGCCTGGATGAACTTGCCGGGCAGCGCCCCGATGTAGGTGCGCCGGTGCCCTTTTATCTCCGCCTCGTCCCGCATACCCCCCACGCTGAAGCGATAGAACTTGCGGTTGATGGCCGCCGCGATGGAGCGGCCGAGCGAGGTCTTGCCCACCCCGGGCGGACCGACGAAGCAGATGATCGATCCCGAGATGTTGCCCTTCATGATGCCGACCGAGAGGAACTCGAGGATGCGCTGCTTGACGTCGTCCAGACCGGCGTGATCGCGATCGAGCACCCGGCGCGCCTTGCGGATGTCGTAGGTATCCTTTGTAAATACGCCCCAGGGCAGCACGGTGAGCCAGTCCAGGTAGTTGCGGGTCAGGTTGAACTCGGGCGAGGCCGGCTCGATCAGGCTGAGCTTCTCCATCTCCTCTTCGATGCGTTGTTTGGCCTCGTCGGTTAGCGTGAGCTTCTTCAGGCGCTGCTTGAAGCGGTCTATCTCCGTTTCCTTGCCCTCCTTTTCCAGCCCCAGCTCCTTCTTGATCTCCTTGAGCTGCTCGCGCAGGAAGAACTCCCGCTGCTGCTTGGAGAGCTTCTCCTCGATCTGCTTGCTGATCTTGGTCTGCAGCTTGGTGATATCGATCTCCTTCTTCAGCATCACCAGCACCTTCTGGATGCGGTCGGCCACCGGGAAGGTCTCCAGGATCTCCTGCAGCTGCGGCGCCCCGGCCGTGGTCAACGAAGCGGCCATGTCGGCCAGCCGGCCCGGCTCGTTGACGCTGGAGCGGCCGATCATCAGGTTCATCTCCTCCTTGAACATGGGATTGATCTGGATGAGCTCCTTGATGGCGGTGATAACGGCCAGGGAATAGGCCTTGAGCTGCTCGTTGACGCTCATGTCGGTCTCTAGCCGGTAGTCGACCTCGGCCGAGATATGCGGCTGCTCCTGGATCACCGACTTGATGGTGAAGCGCTCTTGCGCCCCTATCAGAGCCTGGATGGGCGCCTCGGGCGAGGCCTGCGCCGCCTGGTTGATCAGCCCCACCACGCCGACGCGGTAGAGATCTTTCGAGGTCCATCTGCGCGTCTGGTTAGCCGGGATGTCATCCTGTTTGCGGATCAGTACCAGACCGACGTACCGGGAGTCCGACTTGATGAGCTGGCCGATCAGCTCCTTCAGATGGGGCTCCTCGATGACCAGGGGAGCCAGCATCTCCGGGAACAGCGGTCGGTTCCTCAGGGGGATGATGGGAAGGGTGCGCGGAAGCACGTGACGGGCGAGCACCATCTGCTCGTCGCCGCCCTTATCCTCGCCAGGCTCGTCTCCGGGCGCCTGTCCGGGCTCGAGTACCTCGACCTTGGATTCTTCGTTCGCCATGGCGGCCTTATACCATGTCCCGTCGCCTCGCGATCCCCCCAAACGCGCGGACGGCGTAGATCCGGCGCAGCCGGTTTGCTATACGAGAAGCGGAGAAAACACCGGCAATTCCGCCTCTGCGCATCCGATCGCGCATATCCGTAAGAGAGGAACGTTTCCGCTATGTCGATAAACCAGAAGCGATTGGCCCTCGCTCTTTTCGTCCTGTTCGCGCTGCAGATCTTTTTGGCCACGGACGGTTTCGGAACCCGGGTCCGGGCGCAGCCGGCGGACGACGCTGCCGGGGAGTCCCCCTCGCTCGCGGAGCCTGCCGCGGAGGCGGCGGCGCCCGAAGCCGCCGAGCCGCCAGCGGCGGAGAGCGAGGCCGAGGTGCCGACCGAGCGTCCGGCCGAGCAACCGGTTGAGGCCCCCTCCTCGCAGCCGGCCGTCGACATCGCGGTGTTTCCCGCGGCCTCGGAGCCTGGGCCGCCGGCCGAGGCCGCCGAGCCGCCGGCCGAGCCCGAGGCTGTCGCGCCGGCCGAGCCGTCCGCGCGCGAGCCCGCCGCGCCCCCGCGTTTCAAGCCCGGGCTGCTGCTGCAGACGCATGCCCTGGTCGAGGACGCCCCCCGCGGCGACGAGCTGGATACCCGGGCTACCTTTTTCATCCGGCGCGCACGCTTCATGCTCAGCGGCCACTTCAGCGAGATGGTGAACTACTTCATCGAGACGGATCTGCCGAACTTCGGCAAGTACGGCGACTGGTCGGTCGACTTCTTCATCCAGGACGCCTGGATGGAGCTGAACCTGCACCGCGCTTTGCAGCTCGACGTCGGCCTGGTGCTACTGCCCTTCTCCCACCACGGAATGCAGGGTGCGGTATCGCTTAACGCCATCGACTATCACGGCAAGCTCATCCGCTATCCGGTGGGCGGCGACAAGGTCTCGCGCGACGTGGGCCTGATGGCCCGCGGGCTCGTTCTGGACGACCGGCTGGAGTACCGGGTGTCGATCACCAGCGGCGTCCACCACCCCCGGTCCAACGTATTGGAGCGCAGCCAGGTCAATCCCAACGGTTCGGTCTTCAGCTGGCAAGAGCCCACCGATCCCCGCAATCCCGACGACTGGCCCCGGTTGACCGCGCGCATCACCTTCAACGCTTTCGAGCCCGAGGGCGGACCTGCGGTCGGGGGGTTCTTCTACGACGGCCTCTACCTGGAGAAGAGCGAGGCGGGCGTGATCTCGCCCCGCAAGGTGCTCTCCGTGGGCGGATCGGTGGACTGGCAGCGGGGGCTGAACGCCATCTGGGCCGACCAGCCGGCGGCCGGCACGTTGCGAGAGGTGGCCGAGACCGAGGACTACTTCGCCATCAGCGGCGACGTGTTCTGGGACATCCCGCTGAGCGAGGACCGTCTGTTGGCCGTAAGCGGTCAGCTCAACCTATATCTATACGACCACGGGGACCGTTCGAGCCCGCTCGCCTATTACAACACGAGCAACAATACGGTTAACTATACCGGCGTCGGGATCGCTTCCGAGGTGGGCGTACGCTACGACTTCCTGGAGCCGATCGTCTGCCTGGACTGGTATAACTCGGGTAAAGTGCCGGACGGCCTGGAAGAGCTCGGCGACTACCTGGCGATCTACGGCGGGGTGAACTGGTTCTGGATGGCGCACGCGGTGACCTTCAAGCTCCAGGTCGGCGCCAGCAGCGAGGGGCGCTACAGCGCGGACCGGAGCGGCGTGGTGAACGACTTCGCACCCTTCGGTACCGTCCAGGCCCAGTTGCTGCTATGAGCACGGTGTTCGCTCGAGGTCGGTAACGACCGGGCTGCGGTTTTGTTCCGGGAAGGTGGCAAAAAGAGGGAGGTCGCGGGATGTCTGACGAAAAGGTGGTGCAGAGAGACGGGAAGTACTACCCGCCCGCAGGGCTGAGCCGGGCGGCGCACGTCAAATCGATGGACCAGTACCGGCAGATGTACGAGCGATCGCTCAAGGATCCGGACGGCTTCTGGGGCGAGATCGCCGAGGGGTTTTACTGGGAGAAGACGTGGCAGCGGGTTCTCGACTACAACTTCGACCTGGCCAGGGAATCGGTCCGTATCCGCTGGTTCGAGGGAGGGCGGACCAACATCACCTACAACTGCCTGGACCGTCATTTGCGGAGCAAGGGCGAGCAGGAGGCGCTGCTCTGGGAGGGAAACGAGCCGGGGCAGGAGCGGACGCTCACCTACCGGCAGCTGCACGCCGAGGTCTGCAAGCTGGGCAATGTCCTGAAGAAGCTGGGGGTCAACAAGGGCGACCGCGTATCGATCTACATGCCCATGGTTCCCGAGCTCCCGGTGGCCATGCTGGCCTGCGCCCGCATCGGGGCAGTCCACAGTATCGTCTTCGGGGGCTTCTCCGCGGACGCCTTACGCGACCGCATCCTGGATTCGAAGTGCAAGCTGGTCATCACCACCGACGGATCCTACCGCGGCAGCAAGGCGATCGGCCTCAAGGTGAACGCGGACCGGGCCATGGAGCAGTGCGCCGAGGCGGGTCACGAGGTCGAGGCCTGCATAGTCTATCGCCATACCGGCGACGCCAAGGGCGTCGAGACGGAGATGAAGCCGGGCCGCGATCACTGGTGGCACGAGGTGATGCAGGACGCTTCCCCGGATTGCGAGGTTCAGTGGATGGATGCCGAGGATCCGCTCTTCATCCTCTACACCTCGGGCTCGACCGGCAAGCCGAAGGGCGTGCTGCACACCATCGGCGGCTACATGGTGTATACGAGCTTCACCCACAAGCTGATTTTTGACTACCACGACGGCGACGTCTACTGGTGCACCGCGGACATCGGCTGGGTGACCGGCCACTCCTACATCGTCTACGGTCCACTGCTCAACGGCGCCAAGAGCCTCATGTTCGAGGGCGTTCCCAGCTACCCGGACGGTGGCAGGTTTTGGCAGGTGGTGGACAAGTGGCAGGTCAACCAGTTCTACACGGCGCCCACCGCCATCCGGGCCGTGGCCGCGCTGGGAGACGATTTCGTCAAGCAGAGCTCCCGCCGGAGCATCCGCCTGCTGGGCACGGTGGGCGAGCCCATCAATCCCGAGGCCTGGCGCTGGTACCACACGGTGGTGGGCGAAGCGCGCTGCCCCATCGTCGATACCTGGTGGCAGACGGAGACCGGCGGCATCTTGATCACGCCGCTGCCCGGGGCCACGCCCACCAAGCCGGGCGCCGCCTCGCTGCCCTTCTTCGGCGTCGAGCCCTGCATTCTGGACGACAAGGGGCAGGAGCTGCAAGGCGAGTGCACGGGCGTGTTGGCCATAAAGCGCCCCTGGCCGGGAATGATGCGGTCCGTCTACGGCGATCACAGCCGCTTCGAGGCCACCTATTTCAAGATGTACAACGGCTACTACTTCACCGGCGACGGCGCCCGGCGCGACGCGGACGGCTACTACTGGATCACCGGGCGGGTCGACGACGTCATCAACGTATCCGGCCACCGGCTGGGCACCGCCGAGGTCGAAAGCGCGCTGGTGCTGCACGCCTCGGTGGCCGAGGCCGCCGTGGTCGGCTATCCGCACGACATCAAGGGTACGGGCATCTACGCCTACGTAACCCCGAACGCGGGGGTCGAGACCACCGACGCGCTCAGGGCGGAGCTGGTAGGCCACGTGCGCAAGGAGATCGGTCCCATCGCCACGCCGGACGTCATCCACTGGGCCCCCGCGCTTCCCAAGACCCGGTCGGGCAAGATCATGAGGCGCATCCTGCGCAAGATCGCCGAGGGCGCCGCCGATCAGATAGGCGATACGACCACGCTGGCCGATCCGAGCGTGGTGAGCGACCTGGTCGAGACCTGGAAGCGGGAGTCGGGCGGCAAGAAGTAGGCCGCCCTTGCCGGCGCCCGGACGGCATCACCTTTGTCATTTCGACCGGAGGGAGAAATCTCGATGGGAGATTTCTCCCTTCGTTCGAAATGACAGATTAGACGAAAACCGGATCAACCCACGGCCAGGGTCAGGATGCGTCCGGGCACGTAGACCGTCTTCTTGATCTTTTTGTCCTTCAGGTGGACGGCGACGTTGGCCTCCTGCAGGGCGGCGGCGATCACTTCCTGCTCCGGGGCGTCCTTTGTAATGCGTATCCTGCCGCGCACCTTGCCGTTGACCTGGATGGGAATCTCCACCGTATCCTCGTGCAGTGCGGCCGGGTCGACCTCGGGCCAGGGTCGGAGCAGAAGCGGTGGGGTCCCGCCGATCTCCCCATAAAGCTCGTCGGCGATGTGCGGGGCAAAGGGCGAGAGCATGTGCAGCAGCGCTTCGATTCCCTCGCGTGCCACCTGCTGGTCGACCTCGCTTTCCGGGGTGAAGGCGGTAAGCGCGTTGACCAGCTCCATCTGCGCGGCGATGGCCGTGTTGGGCTGCAGCCGGTCGGAGAGATCATGGGTGACCCGTTCGATGGCGCGGTGCACGGCGCGGCGCAGCTCCGCGGCCGGTCCCTCGAGCGCGCCGCCCGCGAAGGGCGCTACCCCTTGCAGTCGCTCCCGGTGCTCGCGCACCAGCCGCCAGAGCCGCTGCAGGAAGCGGTTCGCTCCCTCCACCCCGGCCTCGCTCCAGTCCACCTGGCCCTCGGGCGGCGCGGCGAAGAGTATGAAGAGCCGGGCGGTGTCCGCGCCGTACTTGCCTATGATCTGGTCGGGCTCCACGGTGTTGCGCTTGGTCTTGGACATCTTGACCACGCCGCCCGTCTGAACCGGCTCGCCCGTCTCCTTGAGCACCCGGGTGCCTTCCCGCAGCTCGGTCTCCTCCGGGTAGTAGTAGAGCTTGTGGGCGGGGTTGGCCGGGTCGGGCCGGTAGTAGAACTCGCGGCAGACCATCCCCTGGTTCAGCAGCCGGGTGAAGGGCTCGCGCGGGGTATCGGGCGGAAGGTAGCCCAGATCGATCATCATCCGCTGCCAGAAGCGCGCGTACAGCAGGTGCATGACCGCGTGCTCCTTGCCGCCGACATACAGGTCGATGGGCAGCCAGGCGCGCCCGGTCTCGGGCTGCACCGGCCCGTGCTCGTGTTGCGGGGTGATGTAGCGGTCGAAGTACCAGCTCGACTCCACGAAGGTGTCAAAGGTGTCGGTCTCCCGGCGTGCCGGCTTGCCGCATTTCGGGCAGGCGACGTTGACGAATCCCTCGTGCCGCTGCAGCGGCGATCCGCCCTTGCCGGTGATCTCCACGTCCGAGGGAAGCTCCACCGGGAGTTGCTCCCGCGGGACGGGCACCACGCCGTCGTCCGGGCAATGGATGACCGGGATGGGGGCTCCCCAGTAGCGCTGCCGCGATACCAGCCAGTCGCGCAGCCGGTAGCTGGTGGCCGGCCCCCCGCGGTCGCTCTCGGCCAGCTTGCGGGTGACCGCGGCTTTGCCTTCCTCGCTCGGGGTGCCGTCCAGCTCTCCGCTGTTGACCATCACGCCCGGCTCCTCGTAGGCGCAGGTCATGGTGGCCGGGTCGAGCGACTCGTCCGGGGGCTTTATGACGACCCGGATGGGCAGGCCGTACTGCTTGGCGAACTCGAAGTCGCGCTGGTCGTGGGCGGGCACGGCCATGACCGCTCCGGTGCCGTAGTCCATCAGCACGAAGTTGGCGATCCAGATGGGCAACACCTGGCCGGTGAAGGGGTGCAGGCAGGTGCGCCCGGAGAAGATCCCCTTCTTGTCGTTCTCCTCGCCGGGACGGGTGAGCTTGTGCTCGGTTCGAATACGCGCTACAAAGTCGGCTACCTCGGCTTGTCGGGGCGTACCGCGGGCCAGGCTCAGGGCCAGGGGATGCTCGGCCGCGATGGACATAAAAGTGACACCCCAGAGCGTGTCGGGCCGGGTGGTGAAGATGCCCAGCTCCAGCTGGCCATCGACCGGCTCGCTCAGCCGGAAGCGGATGTCGGCGCCCAGGCTCTTGCCGATCCAGTTCCTCTGCATGGCCAGCACGTCCTCGGCCCATCCCCCGTGCAGTTGCTCGATGCCCTCTAGCAGCTGTTCGGCGTAGCGGGTGATACGCAGGAACCACTGCGGCATCTCCTTCTGCACCACCTGGCCCCCGCACCGCCAGCAGGCGCCGTCGTCCACCTGCTCGTTGGCGAGCACGGTCGCGCACTGCTCGCACCAGTTGGCCAGCGCGTTCTTGCGATAGGCGATGCCCTGCTCGAGCATCCTGAGGAACATCTCCTGCTCGTGCCGGTAGTAACCGGGATCGCAGGTAGCGAACTCGCGCCGCCAGTCGTAGCTCAGGCCGAGCCGCTTGAGCTGGTGGCGCATCTGCTCGATGTTGTCGTAGGTCCACTCGCGCGGATGACGCCCCCGTTCCACCGCTGCGTTCTCCGCCGGCATGCCGAAGGCGTCCCAGCCCATGGGGTGCAGCACCTGCTTGCCGCGCATGCGCAAATGGCGCGCCACCACGTCGCCGATGGAGTAGTTGCGCACGTGGCCCATGTGCAGGCGGCCCGAGGGGTAGGGGAGCATCTCCAGCAGGTAGAACTTGTCACGGGCGACGCTGTCGACGTCGAACGCGCCGGCTTCTTCCCACCTCTGTTGCCACTTGCCCTCGATATCTGCCGGGTTGTAACGCTCCTTCATCGGTGGCCCTCGAATGTGTTCTCGAAGAAAAGGGTGTCGAAAGGGAATACGGCCCTGCTTTTACGACTTCGGGCCTATTCTAGCGGCGAGCCGGGGTGGCGCAATGATCCGCCAACCGCCGGGCTGGACACGATTCCGCGCCCCTGCCTCGTCCCCGCCCGCGTCCGCGACGCTAGCGCAGCTTGCGCCTGCGCTTGATGACTAACCGGGTCCCGTCGACCTCTTTGTCGCGATCCCCGCCTTCGCTGACCGAGATCGCCGTCTTCTTCTCGGGCTCGCTCTGGGGGGTATAGGTCGCCGCCCGGCAGGTCCAGTGCGGCTGCTGGTAGCCGAGCTTCTTCAGCGCAGCCACGCATTCGGTACAGGCGCTCTGCTTCTCGCATAGGCGTTCGACGCCCTTCTCCGCGCAGATCAACTCCGAATCCTTGGCGCAGAAGCGGCGCGTCAGCGCCACGGCCTTGCAGACCGCACGGGTGGGCGGCTGCTGCTTGTCGGCGCAGGTCAGCCGGACCGCTCTGACGGTCGCGTCGTTCATCTGCTCGCGCGTAACCTTGAAGGTCGCGGTCCGCAGCGTCCACTCACAGCACTCGGCGTCCGACAGGCCGGTACACGGCTCGAGGTGCTCGACGCTGACCTTCGACACTTGCCGGGTCTGCGCCGGAAGCCCGAGCAAGGCGATCAGAACGACTGAGAACTTCAGAGCACTCACCTAGCTTCACACTCGAAAAGGAATACCCTTTCAAGCGTAGAGCCGGCCCCGGCTTCTGTCTACCCCCAGACAGGGAGGGAGGGGGTCGTTACCGCTTGGAGTACTGGAACTTCTTGCGCGCTCCGGGCTGGCCCGCCTTCTTGCGCTCCTTCTTGCGCGCGTCGCGGGTGAGGAAACCGGCCTTCTTGAGCGGTCCGCGCAGGTTCGGGTCAAAGGTGGCCAGCGCGCGGCTGAGCCCGTGCCGCACTGCCTCGGCCTGGCCCGAAAGCCCGCCGCCGCGCACGTTCACGGTCACGTCGAACTGGTCTCTTTTGTCGGTCACGTCAAAGGCCTGCTGGATGATCATGCCCGCGGTGGCGCGGTTGAAGTAATCGTCCAGGCCCTTGCCGTTCACGGAGAAGTTGCCGGTTCCCGGCTGCAGGAAGACCCGCGCGATGGCGGTCTTGCGCTTGCCGGTGCTGTAGGTCTTGCCGTGTATCGTACCCGTGGACATGTCGTTGTCTCGCTAGCGGTTCATATCTCCAGAGGAGCGGGTTTCTGTGCGGCGTGGGGGTGATCCGGCCCTGCGTAGACCTTGAGCTTGGTGTGGATCTTACGTCCCAGGGAGTTCTTGGGCAGCATGCCCTTGACCGCTTTCTCTATCACGAACTCGGGCTTGCGACCCATCAGGCTCCGGTAGGTTTCGGACTTGAAACCGCCCGGCGCGCCGGAGTGGCTGTAGAAGAGCTTGCCGTCGAGCTTCTTGCCCGTGAGCTTGACCTTTTCCGCGTTGACCACCACCACGAAATCCCCGGTATCCGTATGGGGAGTAAAGGTCGGTTTGTTCTTACCGCGCAGGACGACCGCAACCGCCGAGGCCAGCCGACCCAGCGGCTTGTCGGTGGCGTCGACCACGAACCAGCGGCCTTCCAGCTCACCCGCTTTTGCAGTGTAGGTACGCACGATCGCTACTTTCTCGGGTAAAAAACGCTCGAAACAAAGGTGTGCAAAGGTGGGGATGTTTAGCCGTGCCGCCCGGACCTGTCAAGCGAAGGCGACTCCCGCAACCGCAGCTTCTCCGACCTCAAGACCCCGTTGCCTCTGCAGTGCCGCTGTCCCTAGCTCACGCCGTTTCTGCCGCCCATTCCAGGATGCGCCGACGGTATAATATTACAACCGCGGCGGTCTACACGGGAAGATGTGATCATAACTTCGTAAGGTAATAAACGGTCAATTCCAGGCCTTTCCCGAGCGTTTGCATTCTGGGGGTAGGGCTGTACGATGCGCGTCGGTAGGAACTCTTCGTGCGGCAATCGGTCCTAGAAATGGTTTCAAACCCCCTCCCGTCGTCTTTTGGGGGCGGGCCCATCTGCTGCGTTGCTACTGCTCGAAATAGCCCTCTCGACCGCAGGGAGAGATCTTTTCGTCGTCGCGCCTTGCAGCTGGGGCCGCCGCGCTCTGAAATACTCGGTCCGGGGGTTTTGAAACCACTTCTGGCCTTATCGATTTGCGCCTTTCTTCTCGTGGCTCCCTCGTGCTCGAGCTGTCGCGAGAATCCTCAACCCGCGACGGGGGAGGCTCCGTCGACCCGGATAAAAACAGCCAGGCGCGACGGGACCCGTCCGGCGGATGCGCCGCGCGTCGAGAAGTGGAACATCGTGTTCGTGCTGGCCGATGCGATGCGCGCCGCCAGCCTGTCGATGCACGGATACCCGCGAAATACCAGCCCGGTCCTCGACGAGTTCAGTCGCAACGGGGTGCTGTTCAAGCGGCACTACGCGAATGCGCCCTACACCAAGCTCTCGATAAGCCAGTTCTTCACCGGCATGGTCGCCGCGCCCCCCTTGCTCGCCAAGCAGTATTCAGAGGAGCTGGAACAGACCATCGGCGACGACGTCCTGATCTTGCCCGGGCTGCTTCGCGCCAAGGGCTACCGGACGATCCTGCTGAGCACCCATCCCTGGTTCAACGAGACGGCTAGCATACGGGAGTGGTTCGACGAGACGAAGGTGGTCTACCACCAGGAGCGAAAACGGGCGCCTTTCGAGGATGTCATGCCGGCGCTCCGCGGCTATCTGGATGGTGCGGCGAAGGACGGCGTGCCGTTTTTCCTCTACGTACACCTGATGGATACGCACACCCCCTACCGCATGCACAAGGAGTTCAGCGACCATCGCGGAGATGGGAAATCGCACAAGCGCTACGACAAGTATGACTCGGAGGTCCGGTACACGGATTACTGGTTCGGCCAGGTGCTGAAGGAGCTCGAAAAACGGGAGCTACGCGATCGAACCCTGATCGCGTTCACTTCCGACCACGGGGAGGAGTTCAACGAGCTCGGTCCCAGTTGGTACAATTCCAGTCACGGGTCCAACCTGCGGCCTGCCGCCACCCATATACCGTTGCTCTTACAGCTTCCGGCATCGCATCACCTGACCGGGGTTTTTCAGGACGTCACCTCCCACGTCGACCTGGGGCCAACGCTGGCGGCGCTCGCGATTCCCGACGCGGGGCTGTCCGCCTACCGGTTCGACGGCAGCGACTTGAGCGAGCGGATCCTCGGCCGTACGTTCCAGCCCACGTCCCGGGAGGCTTTCAGCGAGATGAGCCGGTATATGTCCCTGCGCCGCGGAGACCTCGCCAACACGTTTTTCCTCTTCGACAGGTGGTCCGGAAGCGCGACGGTGTACTCGGTACGGACCGATCGCTACAACTACCCCGTGCCCGAGCCGCGCGAGGCCAGCGGCGAGCTCGCCGAGATCGCGGCCGAGCTCGAGGCCATCGCCCGCGAGCCGTCCCGGCGTTTCCGCGTCCTGGAGAAGAAGCCGCCCCTGCCGACCTCCAAGTTCATTCCCGTACCGGCGGTCGCCCCGCTTCCGGATCGCCGGCATCCGGTATACGCGGATCAGAAAGACGAACGATGGGGCATTCGACCCAGCAGGTTTCTGGTCGCCCGGCCGAACGAGGATCCGGGAGCCATCACGCTTCGGTCGCGCGTGGCGCCGGGACGCTACCGTATCAAGATCCGGCTTCACAAGATCGGGTTCGACCGAAAGTACCGCAACCGTTTCAAGGCCACCGTGCATGGCGTTCGCGACAAGAGCGTGAAGGTGGCGCCCCGTAAACGCGCCAGGGATAAGCGGCCGAACATCGGCGTTCACCGCCTCGCTGAGGAGTTGAAGGTTACCATCAGCGAAGCGCGAAAAGGGGTGGCCATCGCGGGCTTCGAGCTGGAGTACCTGGGCAAGGAGAAACAAGCCGAGCAGGTGCCGGTGGATCCGGAGCTGACCGAACGGCTGCGAGTTCTAGGGTACGTGGAGTAGAGGGCGCCCTCGTTGTGAAAGACCGCGAAGAAGGTGTAGGTTAATGGCGGACATGTCCACCGGGGAGACAGAGGAAAGCGCGCCGGGATGGCGACGGCCGCTGCCGGCTTGGGCGGAATTCCGCGGAACGGTGGTGAACAGCCGGTCGTGGCGAACCGTCCATGCTACAGGAGCGACTGCCCCGGGGTGGCTCACCGGTGCTACACAGGAGGAGAAACGTGCAAACGGTTGATTCGAAGGTAAGCGCTGAAAAAGGTACGGGCGCCCGGAGAGGGCCGTTTTCTGCGCTCTTGGCGGGGCTGCTGGGATGCGTCGTGCTGGTATACGGCTCGGTCGCCGCGCAGTCGGCGGCCGCGGGCAAGCTCGAATGCAAGGTCTCGGAGAACGGGGGTCCGGCGTCGGGGACCGTCGTGCTGTTACGGGGGGATAAGGAGGCCTACCGGGGCAATTGCAGTAAAGTCGCGTCCGTTCCTGCGGGCAGCTTCACGGCGGTGATCGGGCTGGACGGGGTTCTAGACGGCCCCGAGCGGCGCGTACCGGTCGTGGTCAAGGCCGGGGAGACGGCCAGCGTCGCGGCCGATTTCGCCACGGGGACCATCGAGGTTCGGATCCAGAGCAAAGGACGTCAGGCGGCGGGCATGGCGGTCATCAGCCTTCAGGGCCGCCAGATAGGAACCCTGGGAAGCGGCGTGTCTGCACACCTCAGCGCAGGAACCTACCAGGTGGTTGCCCGCTACCGCACGCAGAAGAAGGAGTTCGGCAGCGTTACCATCGAGGCGAGGAAGAAAGAGGTCTTGGAGGCTTCGTTCGAGTAGGGCGATGGTACGGGCGAGGCGTCGAGGCCCGCTCCGCCTCCGGTCCGGTCGCGCGCGGCTGGTCGCGTTGCTGGCAGCCGGCTGCCTGGCGGCGGCTTGCGGGGGAACCGGCCAGCGGAGCGGGCAGCCCCCGGAAGCGAGCCACAGTCCGCGCGAGCCTTCCGGGGTGCGGCTGACCGTACATACGCCCGACGGAGAGCCGATCGCGATCGAGGGCTTTCGCGGCAGCCGCCTCCTGCTCTTCTTCTTCACCACCTACGACATCGCCTCGCAGGTGGAGATGGAGCGGCTGACGCGCTATGCGGCCGGCCATCCCGAGTTCAAGATCGTCGGCATCGCGCTACAGCCCAACGCCGAGACGCTGCTCGGTCTCTACGAGGACTACCTAGACATCCCCTTTCCGGTCGCCCACGATCCGACCGGTCGGGTGATGGAGGGATTGAGCGATCTGGGGCTGATCCCAGCCGTACCGAGCTTCATCCTGCTGGACGAGAAGGGCCGCGCGGTCGCCCGGCATACCGGGGCGACCACGGCCGAGGTGCTCGGCGCGCTGGTCGAGGACGGCCGTTGAAGGGGGACCTGGTGCCGGGGACTGCAGGACACGGGATGAGATGGTGACGCCGCCCTCGATCCTCAGTAACGAGGAACGGGCTCTGCTGTCGGACGGCGGCGAGACCGGCGCCGTGCGTTTGCCGGCCCGCGATTCGCCGTCACCGATCCAGCCGTCTATTGATGTCCCTGTGCTCGACCACTATTTCCCGGTCCGAGCGCAACCGATCGGCCAGGGCCTCGGCAACGCAGACCGAGCGATGGCGTCCCCCAGTGCATCCGAGCCCGATGGTCAGGTAGGCTTTGCCCTCTCGTTCGTAACGCGGCAGGACGTGCTGCAACAGGTTCACTAGATCGCTCAGCAGCTCCGAGGTTTCCGACGCCTGCAACACGAAATCCGCTACCGGTGCGTCGAGCCCCGAGTGCGGCCTGAGCTCCGGGACGAAATGGGGGTTGGGTAGATAGCGAAGATCGAACACCAGATCGGCGTCGACCGGTAACCCGTACTTGAAGCCGAAGGAAACCACGCGGGTGACCATTCGCGGTCTTCCTTCGCCGTGCGAGATGTACTCTACCAGCTTGCGCCGCAGGTCGTGGACGGACAGCCCGCTGGTGTCTACGACCAGCCGCGAGCGCTGCCGCAGCGGGGTCAGCCGCTCGCGCTCGCGGTGGATGGCCGAGAGCAGGTCTCCGCCGGGCGCGAGCGGATGCGAGCGTCTTGTCTCGCTGTAGCGGCGCACCAGCTCATCGTCGTTGCACTCCAGGAAGACGACCTCGGTTCGGCACCCGCTACCGGCCAGGGCGTCGATCACGTCCTCGGCGCCACGCAGAAAGCTGCGGGTGCGCACGTCGACGCCCAGCCCGATGCGGCCGAGCTCCGGATCATCTTCCAGCAGCTCGACCAGCCGGGGGATGAGGGTCGGCGGGATGTTGTCGACGCAGAAGTAGCGCAGGTCTTCCAGAGCCTTCAGCGCCGTGCTGCGGCCGGCCCCGGACATACCGGTCACGATCACCAGATGTAGGGAGCTCATCTCTCCGACACCTTATCCGATCCGTCGCGACTCTTGGTAGGGGGGGCTACCTCCCCCGGGTCGAACGGCGAGGGAGCGAGAAGATACCGGGGTTACGAAACGACCGCTGCGGAGCCGGCTACCCTGGTTGCGAGGAGCGCCGCCTCTGCGAGTAGGCGCTCTTCGTGCGCGTGACCTGCTTGCGTATCTTGTCGATGACTTTGTCGATGGAGGCGTACATGTCCTCCGATTCGTCCCTCCCCATGAAGACTTCCCCGTCCGCGGTCATGTTGATGTCGACGCAATGCAGATGGCGTTCCATCGACAGCGTACACTCCGCGTCGAGCGGCGCTCTCAAATACTTCTGTAGCTTTGTGATCTTCTCCGCCGCGTAGCTCTTGATTCCGTCCGATGGTTCAATGTTTCGAAACGTGAACTCGATCCGCATCAAGTTCTCCTGTGAAGCACCCTATGTGCTCCCTTGGGGTTGCGTAAGATAAAGCTATACCCGTTCGGTGCTCTAATAAAGAAACCTTCGATTCGTAGCCGTTATTCCCGGGCGTGGTACGTCGCATGAGCTAGAAGTACTTTTTCCGTTTCGACGAGCTGAGAATTCCCAGCATCTCCCTGTACTTGGTGACCGTACGCCTGGCGATGACGATGCCGCCGCTGGCCAGCAGCTCCACGATCTTCTGGTCACTGTAGGGCTTGGCGGGCGGCTCGGAGTCGACGATCTTCTTAATAGCCTGCTTGACGCTTTCCGAGGCGATGTCTTCCTGGCTGGCCCGGCGGATCCCGCTGTTGAAGAAGTACTTCAACTCGAAGAGGCCGCGCGGGGTATGCACGTACTTGTTGCTGGTCACCCGCGAGATGGTGCTCTCGTGCATACCGACCTCGTCCGCTACGTCGCGTAGAATCATCGGCCTCAGGTACTCGATCCCCTGTTCGAAAAAGTCGTACTGCTTGTCGACGATGCACTCGGTGACCCGCTCGATGGTCTTGCGCCGCTGATCGATGCTGCGGATGAGCCATTGCGCGCTGCGTAGCTTGTTCTGGATGTACTCCTTGGCCGCCTTGTCGCCCATCATGGCCGAGCGGTAGAAACGGTTGATCTTCAGCCGGGGCATGCCGTCGTCGTTGGCGGTGACGAAGTACTTGTCGCCGACCTTGTGCACGTAGACGTCGGGGATGATGTACTGCGGGTTCTCGCCGGTGAAGTCGCGAGCCGGGCGCGGCTCGAGCTCGGCGATGACCTGCGCCACGTCGTATACCTCTTCCAGATCTACGCCGAGTGCCTTGGCGATGGCCGCGTAGTCGCGTTTTTCGAGATCCTTGAGGTGGTCGGAGATGACCTTCAGCACGAGCTGGTCCATCCCGTAGTGCTTCGCCTGTACCAGCAGGGACTCGGTAAGGCTGCGGGAGGCGACGCCGATGGGGTCGAAACGCTGGATGAGCAGAAGAACCTCTTCCGCGTCCTCGGGATGCAGCTCGGCTTCCTCGGCCAGCCGGGGCACCACGTCCTCTGGTTCGACGCCATCGACGGTCAGGTAACCGCGTTCGTCCAGGTTACCGATGACCAGATCCGCGAAGCGCAGCTCTTCCTCCACGAAGTCGCTCATGTGCGCCTGCCACATCAGGTGCTCGCTCAGGTCGGCGCTCCGGCTCAGAGTGGCCTCGTAGTTGGGCTGGTCCTCCTGACCGCGATAGGTGCCGGACGAGATGGGCGCCTGCAGGGTGTGGTTCTCCACGTATCGTTCCCAGTCGATCTCGGAGGTCCGCTTGTCGCTTCCGCGGGATGCCTCGGCCAGCGCCGTCTCCTCGCTCTCATTGGCCTGCTCGAGCGTCGGCGACGCCCTGCCTTCCGACCACTCCGTAGCGCCGCTGTAGACCTCGGTCTCGGCCGTCTGCTCGCGAGGCTCTTCCTCGAGAACGGGATTCTCCATCAGCTCCTGTCGCAGGTTCTCTACCAGCTCCAGCCGCGACATCTGCAGCAGCTTGATCGCTTGCTGCAGCTGCGGTGTCATCACCAGCTGCTGCGCGATTCTCAGCTGCTGCTTGAGCTCCATCTACTCGCTACCTTTCGTATCAGACAGAGCGCTACAGAGAGCACCCTTCGACGCGTTGCGCGTCGGACATCCAAGTATAAGTGGTACATCGACTGCGGAAAACCTAGCTCGGCGTCCGGCGAGCGCAAGAGCCCGATTGCGCGGCTCTCCTCCCACCGCCACGCGGTTACGAGATGCTAAGCTCGGCAGCAATCGTACCAAAATTTCGGATGTCTTCACAGGCGGGGCCCGAAGGGAACCGACTCCGAGGCCGCAACGCTCAGTATACCACAAAAAGGGAGGTTCCCGGCGATTTCTCCGGGGCGGCCGGCGCGGCGGACGGACGGTGCGACGGGTGCTGGTTTCGGCCCTCCGCCGAAACCCAATCCGCGCTTATAAGAGGCACGGAGAAGTAAACGAGACGAAGCCGCGCGCGTCGGCGGAGCGCAATCGCGAGCGCGCCCGGAGGAAAGACCGCAGGAATAGCGGGCGATTTCGAGGAGTTGCCCCGAGGACCTAAGCCGCGAGTGCGTCCGCCCAGGCGCCCGCAACCGGATCGTTTGCTTTGCGCTGCCTCCTTGGCCCAGCGAACCGGCAGCCGGCGCTCTCCCTGTGGCGCGTTCCCCTCGCGGCCGGGCCGCCCGCGCCTCCCCTCGCGGTGGAGGTGCCGCGACAGGCTTGTGTCCGGTCGCGGTCGTGGATTACTATATACTTTCCGCACTGGAAGGCTACCGGATTGAACGAACCCATCGACAAACAGGCCGGCGTCGGGGAGCCGGTCGTTTTACTGGCCGACGACGACGCGGCCACGCGGGAGTTCGTCTGCAGCCTACTGCGCGAACAGGGGCTGCAAGTGGTGGCCGTGGAAGACGGTCACAAGGCCGTGAGCCGCGTCAAGGAGAAGGGCGTCGATCTCGCGTTGCTCGACATCATGATGCCCGGGCTAGACGGGCTGGATTGCTGCCGGCTGATCAAGGGAATGTCGCAGGACGATTACCTGCCCGTGATCCTGCTGACCGCCAAGACCGATACCGACAGCCGGGTGGCGGGCTTGCGTATCGGGGCCGACGACTATGTCTGCAAGCCTTTCGACGAGCGGGAGTTGCTAGCCCGGGTGAACCGGTTGATCCGTATCAAGCGAATGCACGACGAGGTTAACGCGAGTAAAGAACGCTTGATGAACCTGGCCATTCAGGACGAGCTGACGGGTCTTTACAATTACCGCTACCTGCAAAGTCGGGTCAATGAGGAATTCAAACGCGCGGAGCGTTACCACGAGCCGCTCGCCTGTATCATGGCGGACATCGACTACTTCAAGGAGGTGAACGACCTGTTCGGCCACGATGCCGGCGACGATGTCCTGCGTGAGATCGGCGCCCGGCTGCGCGGCGCGGTGCGGGAGGTCGACGTGGTAGCGCGTTACGGCGGTGAAGAGTTTCTGCTGGTCCTACCCAGCACCAATTTTTCGGGAGCGCTTTCGGTCGCCGACCGGGTCTGGCGTTCCATCGGGTCGCAGGCCTTCGATGTAGGAGATACCAGCAAGCGCATCACCGTCTCGCTGGGCGTAGCGGTGTTCCCCAGCCGCGACATCCGTTCCAAGGATGATTTGCTGAAGGCGGCCGACCGAGCGCTGTACCAGTCCAAAGGGGAGGGGCGGGACGGTATATGCGTCTTCCAGCACCAGGGTTACATCTACCGGCCGGATCGGGCGTCCGGGCCGGCCCGGGATCCGAAACGGGATTCCGGACGGTAGCGGTTTCTCGAGAATGCTTCTTTTGTCGCCTTCACGGCGGCAGCGCCGTTTTCCCATCGCCGTACAGGAGGCCTCATGGACAGTCCGAATCCTAAGGATCCCAAGGCCCTGGTCATCAAGGCCGATGATCAGGTAGCCATGGGACGATTCTCGAATTTCGCCCAGGTGGGAAGCACCCAGGATGCCTTCATCCTGGATTTCGCCTTCGTCCAGGGAAAGACGGGGTGGATGCTCTCGCGGGTCGTGCTCTCGCCGCAGCACGCCAAGCGCTTCCACGACGCGATGGCCGAGACTATCGCCAAGCATGAGGAGCGATACGGGACCATCGAGCCCGCGCCGCGACTGCAGTAGCCGGTGGGCTTTTGGAGGGACTGAACGGGCGGCCGCTCCTGTCGGGGCGCCGGGGCCCCGGATGAGCCCGCCGCGCCATTTCGAGCCGCCGGCAGCACAGGAAGGTGGCGAGAAGCTCACAACGCGGCTATTATCCGGGGCCTAGAACGGTTACCCGAAGCTCCCGTGGCCTCGCTCGTTCACTCGTCGGTCTGCCCAGCAGTCGACCCCGCGGCGCGATGCTCGGTCCGTTTTTCGGATGGGTTCTCTCGGGGTGAATCGCTCGGAAAAGGAATACGTACATGGCTTACTCGGGAGCGAACGTTACTGCTGAAAGCCGTCAGGCGCTTGGGGCGGTTCTGGAAGCACTTCAACAGGATCCGGATATTCCCCAGGACGTACTGAACATCGTCGAAAACGTCGCTAAAGCGATCGGATCGCTGTTCGACGCGGAAAAGGCCGCATCAGACTCCGAGGGCAAGGCGAGCGTACGCAATGCCATGAGCTCGCTCAGCCAGACGCTCGCGCTTCTCCAGGATGTCAGCTCCGAGCACAAGGGGGTCGAGGTGGCCGCCAGATCGCTGGCCGGCATTATGTCCAAGCTTTATCCCTTGACCGCCTTACCGACTATCAGGCCCTCGAAGCCACCCCCGGGAGCCGAGGGTGGCGCGGCCGCCGTCCCCAAGGCCGCGCCGATTCCGACCGAAGCAGCGCCCGCCTCCGGTCCCAGGCAGCAACTGGAAGCCAACGTCGGCGCCAACACCGAGTCCAACTTCTTCGTGGGCTTCTCGGGCGAGGTTTCCGAGGGCGGCGTCTTCGTCGCCACCTACTCGTCGCTGCCCATCGGGGCGCCGGTCGAGATACTGGTTACCCTCCCCGGCGGATACGAGACGACCGTGCTGGGAAGGGTGCTGTTCGTGCGCGACCCGATGGACATGGATTCCGAACCCGGTATCGGCGTGCGCTTCGAAGGGCTGTCGCAGCAGTCGCGCGAGCTCATTCTGCGCTTTATCCGCAAGCGCCCGCCGCTGTTCTTCGACTACTAACCCCTTGTTACGGTTCGCCCAGTAACTTGTTTACCGACGCTTCATCCGCCGGAGTGAACTGGTACTCGTCGAACTCCTGCGAGCTGATCCAGCGGAAGTCCTTGACGGCTTTCTTCTTCAGATCCGCGGTCAGCAGGTTGCACTCGTACAGATACAGGTCGAGGGTGTATCGCTCGTACGGATGGCTGACAAAGGAGAGCATGGCCCCGACCTCGACATCCGCGTCGAGCCTCTCCCTGATCTCCCGCCGCAAGGCCTCGGCATCGCCCTCGCCGTCTTCGACCCTGCCCCCGGGAAACTCCCACATCTCGGGCAAGACAGCGCCGGACCGACGCTGGGTTACCAGGTAGCGTCCGTCGTTTTCGATGACGGCGGCGACGACGCGAATTGTCTTACTAGACATACTTATCCATTTTTCGAAGGATTTACGTCATCCTGTCGCGCTTGGCGTACAGCGTTACTACGCCGCACGGGAACCGGGTGCTCATTTCTTGTAAGTGGCGACCGTATTATATCGCGGGCGCTCGACCGACACTATCGCGCTGGTGATTAGCTCGCAATCGTGGGCGTCGAAGTACATCGATTCGCCGACTTTTGGTAGACCGGGGGTGACTCGTATGTTTCCGTTCGGGCTGTACGCGATCGAGCCGCCGACATCGCGGTACAGAGCGATGTGGCGTTTTTGCCAATGCCCTGTTTTCCGGTCACGAATTGCAACGCAGGTATTCAGCTTTAGATGATATTCGCTGTTTCTGGTAACGAACACCCTGTGGATTCTTCGCTCTGGACCCTTGTATCGCATCATGAGCTCGCGCTTTCTGACCGCAGACCCGATTCGGGGCACCTACTCAGAGTGTACCGTCGCCTCTCTGAGAACCAAATTTTTGCCCGGTTTTTACCGGCCGAACGGATAACAGCGTGAACCGCCCTTTCGTTACCCTCAGACCCGACAACTTCACACCGCCCTCTCGTACCCCTTGGGGGGGGGGGCGGCTTTTGGCCAAATATAAGGCGGATTTGCCGCTATCGGAGGAAAAATCCAGCTATGGCGTGGTGGGGGAGAGCTGGGAGCTCTCCGTGGAACCGGACTTCCCGAGCGTCACCTGTGAGGGAAGGCCGCTGGCCGATCTGCTGGCTTTGGATCCGATCTTCATGCTGGGACGAGAGGCGTCATTGGGGCGGAGCGCCACGGCTCTGCTCGTGAAGCTCCTGGACGCCGGCGACGACCTGTCGATCCAGATCCATCCGGCCGACGACTACGCCGGCCTGAAACCGGGCGAGAGCGGAAAGGCCGAGGCCTGGTACATCGTCGATAGGGATCCGGGGGCGGGGATCTACCTGGGAATCGCCCGGGGCGTGACCGAGCCCGTGATCCGCGAGGCGCTGCAGCGCGGGGCGGACCTGGCCCCGCTTCTCCACTTCGTGCCGGTCGAGCCCGGGGACTTCTACGTGATCGAGCCGGGTATCCCACACTCGCTCGGCAAGGGAGTCACCTTGGTCGAGCCCCAGTACGTGGCGCCCGGCTCGCGGGGCATCACCTATCGTTACTGGGACTGGAATCGACGCTATGACGGCGAAGGGCGACTGCAGCCCGAGGGCGGACGGCCGCGCACCCTGCACGTGGAAGACGCCCTGGCGGCGACGGATTGGGCCGGGGCCGTGGGAGAGCGCCTGCTCCGCCAGTGCCGGCTGGCCGTCGGGGTCGCACCCACGGATGACGAGGCGCGGCTCGAGCTGCTCTGCGACGCACTCGGTTCCGGTGGGGTGCGCTGCAGCCGGCTGCGGGCGGCCAGACTATCGGGCACGGGCAGCCAGAAGATACCGGACTGGAAAGCGCTAAGGGCGCTCACGGTCCTGCAGGGTCGCGCCGTCCTGCTCGACGCCGGGTCGGAGCTGGTGGTGTCGAGGGGGCAGACGGTCGCGCTGGCCGCGGGCGCGGGTTCGGTCGAGGTTCGCCTCGCAGAGGCCCACGCGCTGCTCTGTGCGGTCGACGAGCCGGCGAGCGCGTCGGGGGGAGGGGCACCATGAGCGCCGCACCCGTGCAGATCCTGGGTGCGGGGCTCGCCGGCATGTCGGCCGGCCACCATCTCGGTCAGCGGTGCGAGATACACGAGAAGGCGGAGAAGCCGGGCGGCCTCTGCGTTACCCTGCAGGAAGATGGTTACCGTTTCGACCGTACCGGGCACCTGCTGCACCTGCGCAGTGCCGAGATGCGGAAATGGGTCGAGCAGCTGCTGGGCGACCGGACGATCGAGATACAGCGCAAGAGCCGCATCTTCAGCCACGGTATTTATACCCGCTATCCTTACCAGGCCAACACCTACGGGCTTCCGCCGCAGGTGGCCTTCGAGTGCCTGTACGGATTCCTGCAGGCGCTGGAAGCACAGCCGCGAGTACCGGAGCCGGAGAACTTCGAGCAGTTCTGCCTCAAGTACTTCGGCGAGGGGTTCAGCCGGCATTTCATGATCCCCTACAACAGCAAGCTCTGGGGCGTGCACCCGCGCGAGATCACCTCCGAGTGGTGCTCGCGTTTCGTTCCCCGTCCCAACCTCGAGGACGTGATCGCGGGCGCGGTGGGGCTGCACGATCGGGAGCTGGGCTACAATACGGAGTTCCTCTACCCACGACTGGGCATCGGGGAGCTTACCGGCGCGCTCGCCGCCGAGCTTGCGTCGAGGATACGCCTGAGCAGCGCTCCGGACGCGGTGGACTACCGGTCGCGGCAGCTGCTGTTCGCGGGGCAGCGCGTCCCCTACCAGGTGTTGATCTCGACGGTGCCGCTGGACGTGCTGGCGCGCTTGTTGGTAGACCCGCCGCCGGAGGTGGCCGAGGCGGCCTCCCGCTTGCGGTGCAGCCGCCTCTACTACCTGGACGTGGCTCTGGATACGCCTTGCGGTACGGACTTTCACTGGACCTACGTACCGGAGGAGAGATATCCCTTCTACCGGGTCGGATGCTACTCCAACTTTTCCGAGAAGATGGCGCCTCCCGGTAAGGCGGGGCTGTACGTGGAGCTCTCCTCGCGGGAGCCGCCGCGGCTGGACCGCTTGCTGCCGCTGGTGGCGCGGGGATTGACTGACATGAAGATCATCCGTCGAGGCGGCGACATCCGGTTCGCGCGCGCCCGCTCGATCGAGCACGCCTACGTGGTGTTCGACAGGCACTACTACGCTTCGCTGGAAAAAGTGCGAGATTTTCTGCAGGAGCAAAATATAATCTCCTGCGGTCGCTACGGAGGCTGGGACTACTCCAGCATGGAGGACGCCCTGCTGGCGGGCCGCCAGGCGGCGCATCGAGCCAGAGGATTGCTCAAGTGAACGAGAATCAGACGCGCGTAACCATCGTCATTCCCATCTACAACGAGGAGGCCATCCTGCAGGCCGCGGTCGTGGACCTGATCGACAGGCTCGGGCAGTTCGATTGGGCGTACGAGGTGGTGTTGGCCGAGAACGGCTCCTCCGACCGCACCGTGGCCATCGCCGGTGAGCTGGCCGAGCGTTTCCAACAGGTACGTACCTTCTCCTCCGGCGAGCCCAACTACGGCAAGGCCTTGCGCCGGGGCATCCTGGAGGCGAGCGGCGAGTTCGTCTTCTGCGACGAGATCGATCTCTGCGATACCGATTTCTACCGGCGGGCCATGGAGATCCTGGAGCCAGACGCGGCGGACTTCGTGGTGGGCTCCAAGCTGGTCGCCGGCGCGCAGGACCAGAGACCGCTGTTGCGCCACGCCGGAAGCCTGATCATCAACGGTATGCTGCGGGTGGCGCTGGGGTTTCGCGGCACCGACACCCACGGGCTCAAGGCCTTCCGGCGCGATCGGCTGCTCGAGGTGGCGCGCGGCTGCATCGTGGACAAGGACCTGTTCGCCAGCGAGTTCGTGATCCGGGCCGAGCGCGCGGGCATCCGCATCCGGGAGATACCCGTCAATATACTGGAGAAGCGCCCTCCTTCCATCAATCTATTCCGCCGCGTTCCCAACGTGCTGATGAACCTGGCCAAGCTGGTGGTGGCCATCCGCGTCAAGGGGTGAGAGGGGAGGGGGGAGCGGTGGGCGGTAGCTTGCGGCTGGCGGCCCTGTCGGTAGACCTGGACGAGGTCGATTGTTACACCGCGATACACGGCCTGCCGGCGCCCGGGCTCGAGGCCGCGCACGCCGTCTACCGCAAAGCCTTGCCCCGTTTCGAGCGGCTGTTCGAGCAGATGGGCGTCGCGGCCACCTTTTTCGCGGTGGGCCGCCATCTGCGCGACACCGCCAGCGCCGAGATCCTCTCGCGCCTGCACGGCGCGCGGCACGAGATCGGGAACCATACCGCGAACCACTTCTACGATTTCACGCGGCGCGGTGCCCAGACCGCGCGCAGCGAGATCGCGCAAGGGGGGGCGGCCATCGCCGAGCTGACCGGCGTCTCGCCGGTGGGCTTCCGGGCGCCCGGGTACACCATCACCGACGCGGTCCTGGACCTGCTGACCGAGCAAGGGTACCTCTACGATTCCAGCGTCTTCCCCTGCCCGGCTTATTACTCGGCCAAGACCCTGGCCATCGCCGCCCTGCGCATCAGGGGTCGGCATAGCGCGAGTATACTCGACACTCCGCTCGTGCTCACCGCACCCGGCGATCCCTACCGCACCGGCCGACCCTACTGGCGCCGCGGCCAGGGGATTCTGGAGCTGCCCATCGGCGTCACCCGCTGGCCCGCGCCGGGGCTTCCCTATCTGGGTACGACGGTGGTGCTGTACGGAAGGCGAATGAGCGAGACGCTCACGCGCCTGATGCTGGGCCGCCCCCTGGTCAACCTCGAGCTTCACGGTATCGAGCTCGCCGACGCCGAGCAGGACGGCCTGGATTTCTTGCTGCCGCACCGGCCCGACCTGCGGCGCCCGCTGGCCGCGCGAAGGCAAGCCCTGTCGGCCGCTATCGATATCTTGCGGCAAGCCGGGTATACCTTCGTGACCCTGCAACAGGCGGCGCGGGCGCTGTCCGGTACAGGCGCGGAGAGGTGAGGTGACGGATGAAGAACACGGGATCCGAAGCGCTGGTCTCCCACGTGATCGAGGCCGGAATGTGTATCGGTTGCGGCGGGTGCGTCGATCTCTGCCCCTATTTCAAGAGCTTCCGAGGGATGACGCGACAGCTCTTCTCCTGTGACCTGGATCCGGGTCGTTGCTTCTCCTTTTGCCCCAAGATCGAGGTCGACCTGGACGCCCTGAGCCGGTTCCTGCACGGAAGGGATTACGCGGGAGACGCTCTCGGTACACATCTCTCGCTGCACGTGAGCCGAGCGGGGTCGAGGGCGCCGAGCGGGAAGGTCCAGGCAGGGGGAACGGTGACGGCGCTGGTCGGCTTCGCGCTGGCGCGGGGGATGGTCGACTGCGCGGTGCTGACCGACCGCCGGGGGCTGGAACCGGTTCCGCGTATCGTGACCGACCCGGCAGAGGTAGCCGGCTGCGCCGGCTCCAAGTACACCGCCGCTCCCACCCTGGCAGGGGTCAACCAGGCGCTGCGCCAGGGGTGCGGCTCGGTCGCCGCGGTGGCCACGCCCTGCCAGGCGCTAGCTCTGGCGCAGATGCGCTCGAGCGAGGTGGAGGGCGGCGATCACGGGGATCGCATCCGGCTCGTCATCGGGCTGTTCTGCACCTGGGCGCTCGACTTCAGGCGGTTTCGCGACTTCCTCGCGGAGCGGATCGACCCGGGGGCGATCGAGAAGATAGACATACCGCCGCCGCCCGCCGAGCAGCTGCTGGTCCAGGTCGGGGGCGAGACACGCGTCTTCCCCTTGGACGAGGTCAGGGCGTGCATCCCGAACACCTGCGGCTACTGCCCGGACATGACGGCCGAGCTGGCGGACGTGTCCGTAGGCGTGCTGGAAGGCGATCCGGGCAAGAACACCCTGGTGGTCAGAACCGAGGCGGGCAGAAAGCTGGTACAGGAGGCCGAGGCGGCCGGTTTCCTCGTGCTGGAGAGCTACCCGGAAGGGGCTCGGGAGCACCTGAGCTGGGCGGCAAGCAATAAGAAGAAAAGGGCGCTGCTGCAGCTCCGGGAAAAGGGATTGCTCAACGCCGAGGCGGATTCCGGCCCGTCTTGCCTCCGGATCGGGCCGGACGTCGTCGAAAAGGTCCTTTCACAGTAGGTGCCACCCATGTCCAATCTCATCGATCCACAGACCGGCAACCACTACCTTTTCATGGGCAACGAGGCCATCGCGCGCGGCGCGCTGGAGGCAGGGGTGGGGGTGGTCTCCGGTTACCCGGGAACGCCTTCGTCCGAGATCATCGAGAACCTCGCCCGGGTCGCCTCGCAGCGGAACCTCTACGTGGAGTGGTCGGTCAACGAGAAGGTGGCCATGGAGGTCGCCGCGGCCGCCTCGTTTGCCGGGCTGCGGACGCTCTGCACCATGAAACAGAACGGGTTGAACGTGGCCTCGGATTTCCTGCTGCACCTGGTGGGCTCCGGGATCAGGGGCGGCATGCTGATCGTGGCCTGCGAGGACCCGGGGGCGCTTTCCAGCCAGAACGAGGGGGACTCGCGCTTCTTCGCCCCCATGCTCGAGGTGCCCCTGGTCGAGCCCGCCACCTTCCAGCAGGCCAAGGACCTGACCGTCTGGGCGCTGGAGCTCTCCGAACAGCTGAAGACGCCGGTGTTGCTCAGGAGCGTGACCCGGCTCTCGCACGCCAGCGGCAACGTGAAGCTGGGGCCGCTTCCGCCACCGCCCGCGCGGGCCCGGTTCGAGCACCGGGGACCGCTGCTCGACTACCTGACGGGGCCCATGATCACGGGCCCGGTGACCTACGCGCACGGGCTGCAGCAGGGCAAGGTGGCGCAGGCGCGCGAGCGGTTCGAGGATAGCCCATTCAACACCTACCAGGGGCCGGAGAAACCGGAGCTGCTCGCCATCACCTCCAGCAGCTGCAGCCTCTATACCCGGGAAGCGGTACGGGTGCTCGGCCTGGGGGAGCGGGTCGGCGTTCTGGAGCTCGGGACCACTTGGCCGTTGCCCCCGCGGCTGCTTACCGAACGGCTCGGGAGCACCGACCAGGTCCTGTTCGTGGAGGAGGTACTGCCGTTTCTCGAGGACCAGGTCAAGGTGCTGGCCGCGGAGGCGGCCGGCGAGATCGGCGTCAAGCAGTTCTTCGGCAAGAAGTCGGGAACCATTCCCGCCAGCGGGGAGCTCAGCCCGGACATCGTCATCGAGGCCCTGAAGTCATTACTGGGCCTTACCTATGAGCCGCGTCCGGCCGAGTACGCCATGGCCGCGCTCGGCCACGCCCAGCAGAGCTCGCCGCACCGGGAGCTGACCTTTTGCGCGGGCTGCCCGCACCGCGCCTCCTTCTGGTCGATCCATAACGCGCTGGAGATGGACGGGCGGGACGGGTTCGTCTGCGGGGACGTGGGCTGCTACACGCTGGCCATGCTGCCCTGCGGGTTCAGTACGCTGAAGACGGCGCACTCGATGGGGTCGGGCACCGGGCTGGCCAGCGGCTTCGCGCAGCTCGGGCGGTTCGGTATGGAGCAGAAGGCCATCTCGGTTTGCGGCGACTCCACCTTTTTCCACGCGGTCATGCCGGCGCTGGTCAACGCCGTACACCACCGCGCCGACATCATCCTGGTGGTGCTCGACAACGGGGGTACGGCCATGACGGGCTTTCAGCCCCACCCCGGGTTGGAGACCGCGGCCGCGGGCGACGGGGCGCAGCGCATCGACATCGCCTCCATCTGCCGCGCCATCGGCGCCGAGGTCGAGAACGGCGATCCCTTTGATCTGGAGGGCACGCGACAGACACTTCTGGACATGATGCAACGCGGCGGGGGCGCCAAGGTGCTTATCCTGCAGCAGATGTGCGCGCTCAGCCCGGAGAAACGCCACCACAAGCGCTTTGAAATGTCGGTGGATGCCGAGAGATGCCTGGGGGAAAAGTGCGGATGCAATCGCCTCTGCACCCGGATTTTTCGCTGCCCCGGACTCATCTGGGATACTGGGAGCGGGGCTGCCAGGATAGACGAGGTCATCTGCGCCGGATGCGGCGTTTGCAGCCAGATCTGCCCGGCCGGGGCCATCACCGCCGCCGAGACAAGGGCGCGGGTGTGAGCATGGATAAGCTGAAGAAAGATCCCTTCAACATCGTCATCACCGGCGTGGGCGGGCAGGGGAACGTGACCGCCTCGCGCACGCTGGGCAATCTCTTGGTCGACAAGGGCTTTCAGATCACCATCGGCGAGACCTTCGGAGCTTCGCAGCGCGGCGGTTCGGTGACCAGCAGCATGCGGGTTTCTTCCGATTCGGTCTACAGCCCGCAGATCCCGGCGGGCAGTGCCGACCTGATCGTCGCCCTGGAGCCCACCGAGGCCATCAAGGTCCTCTCCAAGCTCGGGAACCAGGGCGTGACCGTGATCTGCAACATGCGTCCGGTCTACTCCGTGCGGGTCATCGCCGGTGAAGCCCGCTATCCTAGTGTCGACGAGATCAAGGGGGCCGTGCGTGAGCTTTCGGCCCAGAGCTTCTTCCTGGAGGCAACGGCCAAGGCCCTGGAGCTCGGCAATCCCATCCTGGCCAACGTGATCATGCTGGGAGCGGTGGGCGCCGTCGGCGTGCTGCCCCTCTCCCGCGACGATTTCGAGAAGGCCGCTTCTCGTACGCTCTCCGGCGAGAAGCTGCGAGCCAATCTGCAGGCCTTCGAGACCGGCGAACGGCTGGTACGCGAGCAGAAGTAGTCGCTCCCCAGGGGAGGGCGATTCGCCGTCTCGACCGGACTGCACGGAGCCACTCGCATGTTTTCCGACAGCTCGAACCGCCCAGCATCGCACCTGGTTCCGTTGTTACTTCTCGCCTGGTTGCTCTTTTCCGCGCTCGAAGCGGTTCTGGCGTTGACCATCGACCGTTCGACGCTCAATCGAACGGTCCTGATCCTGCCGGTCCGCATCACCTTGATGTGCGACGAGCTGGTGGCCCTGGCCGGTCTGCTGGTGCTGATCGCTTTCGCCATCGCGCTGGTCGAAGGGTCACTGCGACCCGTCCTGTCCAGGTGGCGCCGCGGTGCCTCGACGCGGTTGTGGCTGCGGGGGGTGCTGATCTGGCTGGTACTGTTGCTCTACGGGGCGAGCTGGGCAGGTTTTCGCAGCACGGGCGCGTTTCTGGATTCGGCGGGGCTGCTGTTCAGCGCGGGGAACTTCGTCCAGATGTTGCAGCACGCCGCACACATGGAACCCTATGCTCTGCTGGGGTTCCCGCTGGCGGCGTTGTTGGCGGCACTGGCGCTGGTGCGCTGGGCGCCGCGGGCGCTGGCCGCTCTTCCCGTGCGGGCGCTCCGCATCTGCGGAGCTCTGGTTCTGCTGCTGGTAGTCGCCTGCTCGCTGGTTTCGCTGTTCGGCAAGCGGCTGCGGGCGGACAATGCCGGCGGAGTGGTCGACCCCAGGGTCGGCGCCGTCTACACGGCCGGCGAGCTCTACACGGAGTGTCGGGATACGCGTACGGGACCCGTGTTGACCCTGCTGGCCGACCTCCGGGATCGGCTCGGCAAGGAAAGGAGGATCCGTTTCGCCAGCCAAGAGCTGCCCGTCACCAGGCGCCCCATCACTTCCCTGGAGCGATATCTCCGTGCGGTGGACGGCGCGAAGATCCAGAAGCTGAACGTGATCCTCGTGCTGGTGGAATCGCTACGCGCCGATCAGCTCACGCTCTACGGCGGCGCGCGCCGGGTCATGCCCGTCCTCGAAGCGTTGAGCCGGCAGAGCAGGGTGTTCCTGAATCACTACACCCAGTCGAGTCACTCGAACTACGCGGACCTCTGCCCGATTTCCTCCCGCTATCCGTTGCGGAGCGAACGAGCGTACGTGCCTGCAAAGCGCTCCCCCTATTCCCGCGTGCTCGTCTACGACGTCTTGAAAGCGCTGGGGTACCGCACCGCCATCATCTCCTCGCAGAACGAGAACTGGGGCGGGATGCTCAACTATCTGGAAACGGAGGGGCTCGACCACCTGTTTCATTCGGAGACCTTCGACGGAGAGACCTTCGTGCCGCGTCACGACGTCGGATTCGAGGCCTTCGTCAAGGGAAGGAAACGGTCGGGAAAGATCGACGACCGCTTCACCGTCGCCCACGCTCGTGAATGGATCGCGGCGCGAAAGAGGCAGCCCTTCTACCTGTACCTGAACCTGCAGAACAGCCACATCCCCTACGAGGTCCCGGCCGATTTTCCCCGACCCTTCGGCGTGGACCGGCTTCCCTTCGCGCTGCGCTTCAACAACTTCCCCCGCGCCGGCGCCGAGATGGTCAAGGACCGCTATGCCGACAGCCTGGCATACGTCGATGCCCAGCTGGGCAAGCTGTTCGATTTCTTGAAAGGGGAGGGGCTCTGGGACCGCACGGTCATCGTCGTCAGCGGCGATACCGGGCAGGCCTTTTACGAGCACGGCTTTGCCGCGCACGCCAATATGCTCTTCAACGAGGTGATGCGGGTGCCGCTGCTCATCCGGGCTCCGGGGCTCGAGCCGTCGACGGACGACCGGCCCGCACAACACATCGACGTGCCGCCTGCCATCTTCCGCCTGCTGGGCCTTCCGCCCCATCCGAGCTTTCAGGGGATCGACCTGTTCGCCGAGACGCCCTCGCAGAACCGTTCGCTCTATCTTTTGGCCCAGTGCCCCCTGGCCCACCAGTACGCCGTGGTGCGGTCCGGGCTCAAGCTCATCTACGACTACCGCAGGGACCGTTACTGGCTCTTCGATCTGCGCGCGGATCCCGGGGAGACCCGCGAGGTCTCCTCGCAGTACCCGGATCGAGCTCGCGAGCTGGCGGTGCGGCTGGATACCTGGCGCAAGGCGCAGCTCGACTACTACCGCCTGCCTCGGCTCTACCGGCATTCGTATCCGCCCGTTCTGGGCGACTGAACCGGATACGTACTCTGCTTCGAGGGTTTGCCGGGTCAGAGCGCGCGCAGCAGGTCGGCGGCCAGCCGGAAGCTCTGATCGCGCGCCGGGCTGTCGCCCATCGAGTGCCGTAGCGCGACGCCCATGCGCAGCAGCACCAGCTTGCGGCTGGGAACTACGATGGTGAACTGCCCCATGTGGCCGGCGAACCAGACCAAGTCCTCGGGCAGGCGGGCCCTGGTCTCGGGGTCGATCATTTCCGACGGCTGCCGCCAGATGGAGCCGCCGTAGACCGGGCTGGCGGGAGAGGCGGCGGTCAGGAAGGCGGCGTATTCGGGCGAGAGGATCGCCTCGCCGTTCCAGCTGCCGCCGTCGGCTACCAGCTGCCCCAGCCGCAGCCAGTCGACCGGCCGCAGGATACCGCGCGCGCCGCCCACGGGCGTGCCCGAGGCGTCCGGCTCGATCACCCCGCGGCGGATGCCGAGCGGGGTGAAGATACGCTCTTGATAGTAGTCGTAGATCGCCTGCTGCTCTCCGCCCAGCAGCTGGCGCATGCGCAGCATGGCGATGTTGCTGAAGCCGGTCGAGTAGGTGAAGACCGTGCCGGGCTTTGAGGTCAGCGGCCGGTCGGCGGCCCACGCCCCCTGGTCGGCCTGCGAGAAGAGCATTTCGGTGGCGTCGCTCTCACCCCCGTAGCCCTCGAACCACTCCAGCCCCGGCGCCATATTCAGCAGTTGCCGCCAGGTGATCTCCTGCTTGGGCGTTCCTTTCCAGCGCGGCAGCCCGACCGGCCGGTCCAGCCCCAGCCGGCCCTCCTTCTGCATCGCGCCGGCGATGATCGCGGTCAGCGTTTTGGTCATCGACCAGCCGAGCTGCGGTTGATCGCGGGTGAGCCCCTGGCCGTAACGCTCGTAGACCAGGTGGCCATCTCTGGCGATCAGCAGTGCGGTGGCGTTGAGCCTCTGGTCGAGCGCCTCGGAGGTCTCGCCGAAGATGATCTCCGCGTACCGCTGCACGATGGCGCTGGCCCGCTCCGGCAGAAGCCCGTTCTCCGCCGACCCCTCTCCCAGCGGCCAGGGCCGGTCGTCGGCCGGCAACGCGGGCGCCGGGCGAAAGGGCTGCGCGCGCACCCGGGCCTCGTCCGCGTCCGGCGGGATCAGCGTGCAGCCCAGGCGCGGGCGATAGATGGCCGCGCGCGAATGGGCGAGCGTCGGCAATACCGTGCGCACCTCGACCCGCGAGCCCCGCTCGAAATCGACGGCCCAGATATAGGGAAGCTGTCGGAGCTTGGGCTCGGTGTAAAGCCGGCGTACGCGCTCGAACGGTTGCCCGCTCTGCATCGCGCGCGTGCACAGGTCCCAGGCCGCGTATCCGGTGCCTGCCCGGATATTTCTGGCTGGCCCTACCGATCGGGCTACCCCGAGCAGCCCCAAGAGCGCGATTGCGAAGACGATCCAGCGCAACCAGCGTCGACGACGGTTCATGGGGTAGCTTTCAGGCGGAGGCGGTCAGAAGCGGTGCAACCTTGTCAGCGGGCCAGATACTTCTCGGAGAAGGAGCTGACGATCTCTTCGGCTTCTTTCATGATTTCGGCGACGAGGTCCGCGACCAGGGGCATGGCGTCGATGCGTTGCGCGCACTCGCCGCCTGCGTAGAGCGCCTTTTCCTTGTCTCCATCGTAGACCGCGTTGATCCCGTTGATCTCGGCCATCAGCAGCTCGGGCGGCACGGTCGCCATGTTGTCCGGGGTTCCCAGAAAGACGCCCGGGGACATCTTGATGGTGTTCTTCTGGTGCTCGATGCTGGAAGGGGTCTTGATCCAGCGCGCCGGGCCCACGAACCCCCTGGCCACCAGCGTGCCCCGGTCGCCCGCATCCACGATGCCCTGCTTCCACATGATGGCGAAGTCGCTCTCCTGGGTGGCCAGAAAGCGCGTGCCCATCTGCGCTCCGGCACCGCCCAGGGCCAGGGAAGCGGCCAGGGTCTTGCCGTCGCAGAAGCCGCCGGCGCCGACCACCGGGATGCCCGTGTCCTTCAGGGCCTCGACCACCGCCGGCAGCAGGATGAGGGAGTGGACCGGCTCCCAGGAGGTGTGAAAGCCGCCCTCGTGGCCCGAGGCCACGATCAGCTCCACGCCGGCCTTCTTGCAGCGCATCGCGCCCTTGACCGAGGGCACCACGTGCAGCCACTTGAACCCGGCCCCCTTGATCTTCTCTCCCCAGGGCATGGGATCGCCGGCCGAGGTGAATATGACCTTGAAGGTCTCCTTCATCTCGGGGTTTTCCTCGCGGACTTTTATCGCGGTATCGATGATGGTCCGGGCGCCCTCCGCCATCTCCGCCGATACCATCACGTTGATGCCGAATACGCCCTTTTTTTCCTTCACGCCTTCATGGGTCTGTTGGAAGATCTTCCGCAGCACGGTCTCCTGGTCGTCTTCCACCTTCGCCCCGCCGGTTTCGCAGAAGGACTTGTACACGCCCGGGTTGAGGTCCCGGACGAACAGCCCGCTGGTCGAGAGCAGGCCGAGCACGCCGGCGTTGGCCGTGGCGATGCAGAGCTTGTTGTTGCTGAAAGGGCCCATGCCGGCCTGGATGATGGGATGCTTGATCCCGAGGAACTCGGTGAGCTGCGTCTTGAGCATTTCTGTCGACTCCTTGGCTGCGGGAATAGGGGAGGTGTTTCTATCACGCTTTCAGCCGCTGGTCAGTAGCGTTTTCAGGGCACCGGGGTGGTTGCAGGTAATAGAGTCGACCTTCAGCCGGGTGAAAGGCTCCAGAGAGGACGGATTTTCCTGGCTCCAGAGGTGAAGCTCGTATCCCGCTCCGCGGACGGCGTCCACGTAGTCAGCATCGACGGTGCGGTGGGCCTGCGCATCCAGCCCGTCCGCCCCAACGGATGAGAGCACGCGCAAGATCGCTTCCGGGGAGACCCCGGCAGCCGCGGCTTCGCTACGCGGTTCGAACCTGACGATCCAGAGCGACTTGTTCTTCGCGAACCGTCTCTTGAGCGCGGCGACCAACTCGGGGGTGAAGGATATGAAAATCAACTGGTCCGGGGCCAGCCCGCCTTGCGCCGCTTCTTCTTCCAGGTAGGGCAGGATCTCCGGCCCGCTCTTGACCTCCACGAACAGCTTCTTGCCTTCCGGTACCGTCGCCATCACCTCGGAGAGGGTGGGGATGCGCTCCCCCTGCCACTGCGGGCCCTTCCAGGCGCCGACCTCCAGGGTTCGCAGGATTTCCCAGTCGGTGTAGGCGACGGACAGATCCCGGTCCGCGACCCGTCCGGTAGAGCGATCGTGGATACACACGATCCGGTTGTCCCTCGTGAGCCGAAAATCGCCCTCGATCCCGTCCGCCCCCTGGCTCCAGGCCAGACGGAAGGCGGCCAGCGTGTTCTCCGGGGCCTCTGCGGAGGCTCCCCGGTGGCCGATGATGTCGAGAAAAGGGGGGTCCTCATTTGGGGTCATGTCGGATCTTTCTGCCCCAGACCGAATTCGGCGCCGCCTTGACGGGAGCCGGCCGGCCGGCAAGGTTGTCAGTAGAGCGTTCTCCCGGTTCAGGCGCGGCTCGAAGCATAACGCCCGGGCGTCGTTTCCCGAAAGGGACGGTCGACGCTTTTTGAGCGGATGCCCGCCGTCCTTCGCCGCGGCCCTTTTCTACGGATATTGAGGCCGGCGGTGCCCGGGGGTACGATGCGCCCACCCCGAATCGCGTACGAAACCGGAGCAAGACCATATGGCGGATATCCCCCTGGAGTTCGGCCCGGAGCACCCCGACCTCAGCATGGTCGTCTACCGGGCCCTCAATCCCTTGTTGACAGGGGTCGGCCGTATCTTCCACGTCCATCGAGAGAACAGCCGTTACGCGCAGCAGCGCGGTGCGACCTTTCGCAAGCGACTGGAGGCGGGGGAGGCCGTATACCTGGTGGGGATCAACTCCGGTATTCACAATTCGGGCGTCTGTCTGCTGCGGGCCACCCGCGACGCGGGCATGGAGATGCTGAGCAACGACGAGGAGGAGCGGTTCACCGGCGTCAAGCACGAGGAGAGATATCCCTGCAACTGCGTCGAGGAGCTGGTGCGGCGGATGCAGCGCCTGCGCATCGGCCCCGAAGACATCCACGCGGTCATCACCGGCTGGGCGCAGATGGAGACGGGGGCCTTCGGCGTCAAGACCGCCTTCGAGCACGCCCCGGGCAGCATCATCCTAGTCCTGCCGAAACACTCTCCGGAGTGCAACGTCAACCACGTCATGCCCGGGCTGACCACCTCGATCAATCTCGGCAAGCAGCTCGGTCTGAAAAAGCCGGTCCCGATGATCAGCTCTCCCCACCACGAAAACCACGCCTGCGCTTCCTTTGCACTATCCCCGTTCAATCGAGACGACAACGTCATGGTGACGGTGCTGGACGCCATCAGCGATACCGGCGGGATTACCACCTTTTTCTCCAGGGGCTCGCGGCTGATCAAGGTGTACCAGAACAATAGCTTCCTCGACTCACTGGGGATTCTCTACTCGATGGTGGCGTCGGCCCTGGGAGGGTGGAAACGGCTGAGCAGCGAGGGGCGCCTGATGGGGCTGTCGGCTTTCGGCGACATGAACCGGGAGAGCAACCCGTTTTACCGGGATCTCAGGCACATCATCCGCCTGACCGAGGACGGGAGCGTGGAGATCAACCGCGCGCTGCTGAACACGGGCAGGGGCGGCGCGACCCGACCCTTCACTCCGGCTCTCAAGGCCATCCTCGGCTCCCCCATCAAGGAGGAGGAGCTGTGGAATCCCGACAGCGACGAGGTCTTTACCTCGGATAAGATCAAGCGGGATATCCCGGAGGCGACGCTGCACAAGGCCGCGGCGCTGCAGCTGGTCTTCGAGGACGGGGTATTCCATATCGTCGACAGCCTGATCCGCAGGTCCTACCGGATGAACGGAACGGCGAGCGACAAGCTGGTGCTGACCGGCGGCACGGCGCTGAACTGCGTGGTCAACAACAAGCTGCTATATCGCTTCGATCGCGACTACTACCGGAAGAACTTCGGGGAGGAGCAGAAGACCCTGCACGCCTGGGTGCCGCCCTTTCCGGGCGACGCCGGCATCCCCGCGGGAGCGGCCTTCGCCTTTGCCATGCGCAACGGCGCGCCCATGGGCCCGAACCTGCAGCACGCGTTCTACGTGGGGCTGCCGCCCAGCAGCCGTTCGATAGGAGAAGCGATCGATGCGGATTCTGAAGTCAAATCGCTCCCCCTGGGCAACATCAAGCGCTCGCCGGAAGAGCTGGGGCGCGTCGCCTGGTTTCTGGCCGGGCTGGTGGCCGAGGACCAGGTGGTCGGGCTCTTTCAGGGAGAGGGCGAGACGGGGCCCAGGGCCCTGGGCCACCGCAGCATCCTGGCCAATCCCACCCGCAGGGACTCCCTGAACCTTATCAACCAGATGGTAAAGCGGCGGGAGGCCTTCCGGCCGCTTGCCCCTTTCGGGACGCTGCAGGCCGTGCTCGAGCACTGCGAGATCGAACCGAACGGAGGGCTCTCGGCCGACAACTTCAACGCGCTCAATTATATGGTCTTCGCCGTGGGGGCGAAGCCCGCGAGCAGGAACGTCATCCCCGCGGTGGTGCACGAGGACGGGACTCTGCGAGCGCAGGTGGTCCGCGAAAAGACCGATCCTTTCACCTACGCTTACCTCAAGGCACTGGGCAAGCGGATCGGGGTTGAGATGTCCGTCAACACGTCGTTCAATATCGGTAGCGCCATCGTGCAGACGCCGACCCAGGCGGTCAGGACCTTGAAGCGTTCGAAGGGCATGGCCGGAGTGATGATGATCGGCGAGGACGGCGAGGCGGTGATCGCCTATCACGAAGTGGAAAACGGGCTGAAAGACGGGGGGAGGAAGCTGAAGGAGTCGTTTCGCAAGTGGCGCGGGCAGTGACGCGGTAACCGGCCCTCGCGCAACGGGTCGAGCGGTTTTCGAGACGGGTTATGGTTGTGCTTCGTCCGGCAGAGATAGTTTTCGGGGGAGCGTTGCTCGCCTCGGTAGGGGTGCACGTGCCGGTTTACGCCGTGCTGGGGGTACTTTCCCCGGCAATGCCCGAAGAGCACGCGCGCCGTCAGGCGCGCGGCGTCCCCTTCGAGGTCGCCGAGCTCGGCCGGGAGCAAGCGCGGGAGCAGGCGGCGGAACCGGTCGAACCGGAGCCACCGCCGCCGTCCCCTTTACCGCGGCCGGTCCGTCGAACCCAGGTGCGCGCCCTGCAGCCGTCTGAGGAAGCCGCCTCCGCGCCCGAGGAAACCGCGAACGACGAGCCGGAAGAGGTCGAAAGCGCCGGCGCTCCGGCGGAGCAGAGCAGTACGCCGTCGCTCGCGTTCGCGACCGAAGGGGGCACGATGGCGGTGGCGGTGGCGAGCGGAAACGGGGTTTTGGCGGCGGCAAAGGCAGGGGCCGGATTCGGCTCCACCGGTATTGGATCGGGAGGCGGCCGGGGTAGGGGGCGCGTATTGGGCGGCGACCGTCCGGCCGTTCCGCTGGTCAGGGTCGAGCCCACCTATCCACATCGAGCGGCGCGCGATGGCGTTCAGGGCTGGGTACGGCTGCGGTTCGATATCAGCCCGATCGGAAAGGTAGACAACCCGGTCGTGGTCGAGTCTCACCCTCCGGGCGTCTTCGAGAGGGCGGTTTTACGCGCCGTGCGCGATTGGAAGTACCGACCCATGATTCGAGGCGGGGTCGCGGTTCGACGCAAGGACGTACAGATAAAGCTGACCTTCAAGCTCGATCGGTAGGCACCCGGTGCTGCAGTCAGTGACCGCAGCTGGTACACGAGCCCGAGCTGCAGCTCGAGCACGAGCTCGACGAGGCCGAGGACCTCACCTTCTCGCCGCCCTTGCCCTTGCTGACAAAGCTGCAGGCCGACATCAGTCGGGCGATCTTCTTGGCGTTGCAGGACGGGCAGCGTTCGGGTTCGTCGTCGCTGCCGAGGACCAGGTAATCGAACTCGTTACCGCACTTCTTGCACTGGTACTCGTAGATGGGCATGGCAGAGGGCTCCTGGCGACGCCGGCTAGGGGCGGACGGTCGACTAAATCCAAAGGGCAATATGACCATCCGGCGCTCGATGGCAAGCTGCGTCCGTTTTATCACTTCATATAAGGCGGATGATTTTATCAAAACTGTAATACTCGCTGCTTCGGCACTGGGTCGACTTTTTTGTTGCGCTAACGCCCTCTCTTTGGCAAAAATTACAAAAATGGCCAAACGGCCTAATTCGTCGGTTTCGCTGCGGCGTGCGTAGCGCTGCGTTCGCGATAACGGAGAGGGAGTCGGCGCTGATATGTGGCAGACGCCAATCGCACCTGGTGAGCTCGGTAAGCGAGCCCAAGAAGTCATCTCCAGGAGCTTCGGGATCACCGTGCACAACATGGCGGTCCAGGATTTCGCCATGGTCGGCTTTCACGCGTTCATGTGGCTGCGGGTGATGATGGCTCCTGACTCGGCCGACGCCACCATCGCCCGTTCCTGCACTTTTGCCCTGCTGGCGACCTCGCTGGGTACCCTGTTGCTGACCCGCGGCGAGATGATGGGACAGGGTCCGGGGCGCGCCATCGCGTATCGCATCGGCATGCTGATCCCCATGGTGGGCTCTTACTTCACCTTGAAGTGGCTATTGCCGGCCCTGCAGCCCCGCTTGCTCGACGGCCAGCTGTTGCATCTCGACGAGCTGCTCTTCGGTTACACCCCGGCCCACTACCTGGATCGCTTCGTGAGCTCGGGTACGGTCGAGTGGTTCTCGCTCTTCTATTACAGCTATTTCTACCTGGTCGGTTTCTATGTCCTGACCTCCATGATGTTCGATACGGGAAGAAGGCTCAAGGAGATCACCTTCGGCGCCATGGCCATCGTGGCCATCGGTCACTGCCTCTACGTGTTGGTGCCCGGGGTCGGACCTTACATGGTATATCCGTTTCAGAACGAGCTGTCCGGGGGCTTCTTATGGGGACAGGTGACCCGGGCGGTGGCCGCGGCCGGCGCCCAGCTGGACATCTTTCCCTCGCTGCACACCGCCTACCCGGTCTTCTTCACCCTGCACGCCTATCGCTACCGCAAGCAGAGCCCCTTTCGCCACCTCTGGATCCCGACCGCCTTTGTCGCCGCCAATATCGTCATCGCCACCCTGTTCCTTCGCTGGCACTACGGTATCGACGTGGTGGCGGGCATCTGCCTGGCCGTATTCGTCCAGCGCCTGGCCATACGGGTCGCGATCCGCGAGGAGAGCTCCGAAGCGGAAGCGACCAAGCAGGAGGTCTGGGAGCCTTTGAGCTGACCAATCCCCCCACCCGTCCCCTCCGGGTCGCCGGAACCGCGCGAACGCGCGTTCTCCCGCGTATTACGTTACGCGGGCCCTTCGGGGGCCTCCATCGCGCGGTTCCGGTGACCCCGCGTACGACCTAGGCCTAAAACAAGCGAACGCATCTGCTGCGAGCGCCCACAGCACGCCATTTCGGGCCGTACTCGCTCGTCGCTCCTCGACGTACGGATGAGTACGCCTGCGTCGCTGTTCGCTCCGTGCGGCCCGAACTGACGCACTGTGAGCGCTCTCGCGACGATACGTTCGCTTGTTTTAGGCCTAGACGCGACAAGATTCGCATTTATTGTATAATTCTTTCCGGCGAGCCGAAGCGGAGGGGGTGTTCACCCACTATGCCGCGAACAGATGTGCTCGCCGGATCGTCGGTCAACGTGTCGATTCGCTCTCTCCCTCTTCTCGTATTCTTCGCCCTTCTGCTGGCGGTCCAGTTCGGCTGCGGGAGAACTCCCCTGTTCCGACCCTCCGGCGTCGGCGGTAGCGGCGGTTCTGCCGGAAGCGGGGGAATCGGCGGCGGCATTTCCGGCGTCGGAGGCGGCGGCGGCGGCGCGGGAAGGGCCGGTACCGGGGGTTGGAGCGGTAGCGGGGGCCGAGCTGGCGTCGGCGGGATGCCGGAAGGTGGTCGAGGGGGAAGCGGAGGTCGAGCCGGCGCTGGCGGGATGCCGGATGCCGGCAGCGGAGGAAGCGGGGGCCGAGCCGGTGTCGGCGGGATTCCGGACGCCGGTAGCGGAGGGATTGGCGGCGGCGGGGTCGGTGGCAACGGCGGTGGCGGGGACGGAGGCTCTCCGGGGGCCTGCCAGTACGATTTCGACTGCGACGACGCAGACCCGTGCACCACCGGTCGCTGCCAGGACGGCTCCTGCAGCTTCGAGCCCCGGGACCAGGACGGCGACGGCTTTGTCAGCGCTGCCTGCGGCGGAGACGACTGCAACGATCTGAATCCGAACGCCTCGCCGGCAATGCCCGAGATCTGCGGGGACGGAACGGACAACGACTGCAACGGTGTTTCCGATTGCCTGGATCCGGAATGCGAGAGCGATCCGGAATGCGTCTGCCAGCCGTCTCCGTTCGGCGAGCAGTGCGAAAACGGGCAGGACGACGATTGCGACGGCGCGGTGGACTGCAACGACGCCGACTGCGTGGGGACCCTGGCCTGCGGGTGCACGGACGACGAGTCCGGTCGTTGCGGCGACGGGATCGACAACGACTGCGACGGTGCTGCCGATTGCCTGGACGGCGATTGTCTCGATGACCCGCTCTGCGAGTGCAGCTCCACGGCGGAGTCGTGCGACAACGGGGCGGACGACGATTGCGATTTGCTGATCGACTGCGCCGACCCGGAGTGCCGGGGCACCTGGGCCTGCGTCTGCCAGCCGCCCGGTTTCACGGAGAGCTGCGACGACGGCGCCGACAACGACTGCGATGCCCTGGTCGACTGTGCCGATCCGGATTGCCTGACGGCGTCTGCGTGTAGCGATTGCTCGCGGGAGCGGTGCAACGATGGCGTCGATAACAACTGCAACGGCAAGATCGACTGTGCCGACGCGGAGTGCTACTTCGCTCCGCAGTGCCCGGCGCTACCCGAGCTGTGCAGCAACTCGCTCGACGACGACCACGACACCCGCGTCGACTGTCAGGATCCGGACTGCGCCAGCAACCCCTACTGCGTTCTCAAGCAGTCCAACTGCCTCTCCCCCCGCTACATCGCCGGAAGCGGGAGCTACTACGGCGACACCAGCGGGAATATCGGCGAGAACCGGGGCTCCTGCGGCGGGGAGGCGGGAGAGGCGGTCTTCTACTTCGTGCTCGGTTCTGCTGCTGCCGTGCACATCGACTCGGTGGGCACCTCCTTCGATTCCATGCTCTACGTCCGCGAGGGGTCGTGCGAGGGTGGCGTCGAGATCGGGTGCGATGACGACAGCGGCGGAAGCAGCTGGTCGGCGGCGCTGGATTTTGCCCTTCTATACCCGGGTACTTATTACGTCTTTCTTGACGGCTACGCGGTCGATCCCTACGGCGGTGCGAACGAGGGTCCCTTCCAGCTCAACATAGAGATCGAGCCCGATCCGCCCGAGCTCTGCGCCGACGGGCGGGACAACGACGGCGACCGGTACGCGGATTGCGCCGATGCGGATTGCGCCGACGGGGCCGCTTGCCTCGACTGCAACGGCGGCGCCGCGCCCGAGCCGGAGCTGGGGGTGGCGGCCTGCACGGACGGCGACGACAACGACTGCGATGGGCTCATCGATTGCGCGGACGACGACTGCAGCGCCAGCGAGTACTACGTGACCGAGTGCTGCAACGGTACCGACCAGAACGGAAACGGGATTCCCGACGACTTCAACTGCCGCTGCGTGAGCGACGCGGACTGTTCGGGGTCGGCCGTCTGCTACACCCACTCGGTATGGGCTTGCGGTCCCCCCTGCGACTGGTACTTCGGAGAGATCTGCCCCTTCGTGGCGCCCGGGTCTTATTGTAACGAGAGCACCCGGCAGTGCGAGTTCTGACTTCCCCCCCCGGCTGTCATTTCGAGCGCAGCGAGAAATCTCTTCGTGAAGGGCGTATTCGTAACAAGAAGAGATCTCTCCCTTTGGTCGAGATGACACCATTGCGGCTTCGCCGCAATGGTGTCACTTCTTCCGCTTCTCTTCCTCTTGCTGCCGTAGGACCTTGCGCAGGATCTTGCCCACCGCCGACTTGGGGAGCTCCTGGCGGAACTCGACCAGCTTGGGCGCCTTGTAGGCGGCCAGCTTCTCCCGGCAGAAGCCGATGATCTCCTCCTCGGTGCAGGTCTCGCCGCTCTTGACCACCACGAAGGCCTTGATGGTCTCGCCCCGGTACTCGTCCGCGATGCCCACCGCCACCGCGTCCGCGATCTTGGGATGCTGGTAGAGGACCTCGTCGATCTCGCGCGGATAGATGTTGTACCCTCCCGCGATCACCATGTCCTTTTTGCGGTCCACGATGAAGAAGTAGTCGTCCTCGTCCTGCACCGCGACGTCGCCGGTGTGCAACCAGCCGTCCTTCAGCTGCTCGGCGGTTTCCTCGGGCCGGTTCCAGTAACCCTGCATGACCAGCGGGCTCTTGATGACGATTTCGCCCGGCTTGCCCTTCTCTACCTCGGTGATGCCGTCGTTGACGTCGACCAGCTTGACGTCGGTATCCGGAAAGGGAACGCCGATGCTGCCGGTCTTCTTCAGACCCAGGATGGGATTGGACATGCCGAGCGAGGTGGTCTCGCTCATGCCCCAGCCCTCGCCAAAGAATATGCCCATGCTCACCACCTGGTCGATGAGCTCGGTGGCCATGGGAGCGGCTCCCGAGTTTAACAGCCCCAGCCGCCTGCCCAGGTCGATCTCTCCGGCCCGGGGATGGTTGATGAGGGCGTTGATGATGGTCGGTACGCAGGGGAAGAAGGAGATCTTGTCGAAACGGCCGATGGTATTCACCAGCTCGTCGAGGTCGAAACGGGGCACCAGGATCATGGTGGCGCAGTTGAACATGGCCCAGTTCATGACCACGATATTGCCGTAGGCGTGGAAGAGGGGGAGCACGCCCAGCACATAGCGCCTCTCCGGCTGAATCAGGCCGATGAGCCCGCTGCCCCACATGGAGCACTGTATGGTGGCGGCCACCAGGTTGGCGTGGGTGAGTATGGCCCCCTTGGGCGTACCGGTGGTTCCCCCGGTGAACTGCAGCACGGCCGGATCTTCGGCGCAGACCTCGCCGCGCTTGGGCATCTGCATGCTGGTGCAGCCGTCGAGCAGGGTCGAGAAGTGGTGCCAGCCCTTCGGCAGGTCCAGGCTGGCGGCGGTGGCTTGCGGCATGCCCTTGATGAAATCGGTGATGGCCGTCACGATCACGGTCTCGATCTCGACTGACCGGCAGAGGGTGCGGATGTTTCCGAGCACCAATTCGAAGGTGATGAGCGTCCGGAACTCCGTGTCCCTGGCCAGCGCCTCGAGCTCGGCCGGGGTGTAAAGCGGGTTCAGGTTGACCACGATGCCGCCCATGCCGGTGATGGCGTAGAAGGAGATCACGTACTGCGGGCAGGTGGGCAGGTGCAGCCCCACCCGGTCCCCCTTCTTCACCCCCAGTCCCTTGAGGACATTCATCATGCGCACGATCTGCTTGCGCAGCTCGTAGAAGGTGATCTCGGTGCCGAAGAAATCCGTGGCCACCTTGTCGGGGTAGAGGGCCGCCGGGAGGGTGGCGAAATCGGAAATGGGGACGCGCGGGTAGCGCAGGGTCTCCGGGACGCCGAAGTCGTAGTTCCTGACCCAAGGGCGTGAATTCATCATCGACCTCTCTGCTTTGTTTATCCGTTGTCTTCCTTGCACTCCTCGACCACCGCTTCCACCTCGGAGCGGATGGCCTGCAAACGCTCGGCGCTCTGGGCCTCGAAGCGCAGCACCAGCACCGGCTGGGTGTTGGAGGCGCGAACCAAGCCCCAGCCATCATCGTAGATGATACGCGCGCCGTCCACGTCGAGCACCTGCCGGTGCGGGCGAAAGCGCTCGAGAACCCGCTCGACCACGCCGAACTTGGCGTCGTCGTCGCAGGGGACGCGGATCTCGGGCGTGACGTGGGTCTGCGGCAGATCGGCCAGCAGCTCGTGCAGCGACGATTGCCCTTCGGCCAGGATCTCCAGCAGGCGTAGCGAGGCGTAGATGGCGTCGTCGAACCCGTAGTACTTGTCGGCGAAGAAGAGGTGTCCGCTCATTTCCCCGGCCAGCAGCGCCGACTCCGCCTTGAGCTTGTTCTTGATCAACGAGTGGCCGGTCTTCCAGATGATGGGCCTGCCGCCGTAAGCCGCGACGTCGTCGTAAAGCGTCTGCGAGCACTTGACCTCGCCGATCACGGCGGCGCCGGGGTGCTTCCTCAGCACCTGCCGCGAGAAGAGCACCATCAGCTTGTCGCCCCAGATGATCTCCCCCTGGTCGTCGATGACTCCCAACCGGTCGGCATCACCGTCGTAGGCCAGCCCGACGTCGAAGCCGTCGGCGCGTACCCGGTCGATGAGCACTTCGAGGTTTTCCGGCTCGGTGGGGTCGGGGTGATGGTTGGGGAAGCTGCCGTCCATCTCGCAGAAGATCCCTTCGGGATCGAGCCCGATGGCCCGCATGGCCTCCAGGGCCGGAGGGCCTCCGCAGCCGTTTCCCGGATCTACGATGACGCGCAGGTCGGTACGGCTCAGCCGGATATTGCCCCGCAGATAACCGATGTATGCGGGCAGGACGTCGGTCGGCTCGACCGAGCTCCCGCCAGCGAGGTCGAAATCCTTTTGCTCGATCATCTCGCGCAGTCGCTGGATCGCCTCGCCGAAGAGCGTCTCCTTGCCGCACATCAGCTTGAAACCGTTCTCGGCGGGCGGATTGTGGCTGCCGGTGATCTGCACGCCGCCGTCCAGGTCCAGGTGGAAGACGGCGAAGTAGAGAAGCGGGGTGGCCGCCACGCCGATATCCACCACCTCGAGCCCGGTCTCGAGCAGCCCCTCGGTCAGGGCCGAACGGAGGCGGTCCGAGCTCAGGCGGGCGTCGCGTCCCAGCCCGATTCGCTTTGCCTGCCGCCGGCTGAGGTAGGTGCCCAGGGCGCGTCCCAGATCTCGTACCAGGTCGTCGTCTAGATCCCGGTCGGCAATGCCCCGGATGTCATATTCGCGGAAAATCTGTGGATTCAAGGTGTCCTCTCCGGATCGATATCAACGCCCCGCGGTGGGGGGCTCGGTGTTCTGATGGATGGATAGGGTCAGAGGTACTTGCCGTCGTTCTTCTTTTCTATCTCGTTGACGATGGCCTTGACCTGCTGGGCTAGGTCGCGCTTCGCCACCAGCAGCGCGTCGGGCGTGTCCACGACGATCAGGTCGTCGACGCCGAGCAGCGCGACGACCTTGCCCTCTTGTCCCCGCGTATAGCAGTTCCTGGCGTCGATGGCGACGGCCTCGGACAGCAGCGCGTTGCCTTGGTCGTCCTTTTCCGCGAGCTCCCAGGCCGTGGTCCAGCTGCCGATGTCGTGCCAGCCGAAGCTCCCCGGAACCACCAAGATGTCGTCGACCTTTTCCATGACCCCGTAGTCGATCGAGATGGAGCGAACGCGGGGATAGATCTCCGCCACCGCTTCCCGCTCCCGTCTCTGTTCTGCGGCCTCGTCGAACCGCTGAAGAGCGTCGTACAGCTCGGGAAGGTGCTCGCGTAGAGCGGCCAGGATGGTGTCGGCGCGGAAGAAGAACATCCCGCTGTTCCAGAGGTAGTTGCCCTCGGCCACGAAGGCAGCCGCCTTTTCCCGGTCGGGCTTCTCCACGAAGCGGCGGACGCGGAAGACACCCGCTCCGGCTTCCTCTCCCATCTCGATGTACCCGTAGCCGGTTTCCGGTCGGGTGGGCTTGACGCCGACGGTGACGATGGAGCCGGTTTCGGCCGCCGAGAGCGCTCGGCCGAGCACTTCCCGGTAGCCGGCCTCGTCCTCGATCCGTGGGTCCGCGGGCAGCACCGCTATCACCCCGGTCGGGTCCCTGCGGCGCACGTGCGAGGCCGCCCATCCCACGCAGGGGGCTGTATTGCGGCCCGCGGGTTCGGCCAGGACGTTTTGGCGAGGAAGCTCGGGCAGCTGTTTCGCCGTGGCTCCGGCGTGCTGCTCGGAGGTGACCACGTAGATGTTCTCGGGTGCGAACAGCGGGCGGATCCGGCGCACGGTCGCCTGCAGCAGCGACGCGCCGCTTCCGTCCAGCGACAGGAACTGCTTGGGCCAGGCGCGACGGGAGAGCGGCCAGAACCGCGTTCCCTTGCCGCCCGCCATGATGACAGCGAACGTTCGACTCATAGTTTTCCTTCCATCCATCCGAAGAGGTCTAGCGACAGTACCGCCACGCCGAGGGGGACCAGGTACCAGGCGAAGTGCCACAGCTGTCCGCGGCTGACGATACGCCGGAGCCAGCTCAGGGCCAGCAGTCCGGCGGCGAACGCTACCGCGGCCGCGGTCCACTGCGTCGTTCCCAGCCGACCCACCCCTCCGAGATCGGAGACCTCGAGCAGCGTGGCGCCGGTCACGGCGGGAATCGCGAGCAGGAACGAGTAACGAAAGGCGGCGTCCGGGCTCATGTTCAGGGCCAGGGCGCAGGCGATCGTCGTGCCGCTGCGGCTGAGGCCTGGAAACACGGCCATCCCCTGTGCGAGCCCGATGAGCGCCGCCGCTGCCAGCGACGGGATCGGTTCGGAACCTCGTCGATTCCGGGTAGAGGCCACGGCAACTGCCGAGCCCCAGAAACCCATCGCCACTAGCCAGGGGGTCCTCGTCGCCAGGTCCACGACTCCCCGTAGAGGAAAGGCGAGCGCCGCGGTGCAGGCGGTCGATAGCAGCAGCGCGGTCACCAGCCTGCCCTCGGCCGTCTCTAGTAGCGACCGCGGCGATTTCAGCGCGCGGACCAGGCCCGTCAGCAGGTCGACGATCTCCTTGCGCAGAACGACCAGGGTGGCGAGCAGGGTTCCGGCGTGTACGAGCACTATCGTCGACAGGGACATGTCGACCTGCTCGAAGAGCATCCCGAAGAGGCAGAGATGCCCGCTGCTGGAGACCGGGAGAAACTCGGTAGCGCTCTGTAGCAGCCCAGCGGCGGCTGCCACGCCCAGGTCCGATGGGTCGGCCATGACGGCGCCAAACCTACGCGCCGCCATTCGCGCACGCAATACGGTAATGCGCAGGCCGGTTCCGGCCTTTAGAAGGGATTGAAGATCGATCTCGCTGTCCCGTCCAAGGCTAACAGGAGGCGAAAAGCGCTCGAGAGGGCCTGCTATCTTGAGCGCTCCGGGTAGTTAATATAGGGTAGCCGACGAGTGCGCATTTCGAGGACGCAAACTCACCTCTCCCTAGAACGGAGGAAGCCATGAAACGGTTGTCAATCGGGCTCTTGATCGCGGTCGTCGTCTGTGCGGTCTTCACGGGAGCCGCAGCGGCACAGAAGAAGAAGAAAAGGCGCGGAAAAAAGGGTAATAAAGGAAAGACGCCGGTCAGCGCGCAGATCTCGCCAGCTCTGGGCGATCTGAAATGGGGCATGGGAGAGAAGGACGTCCTCAAGCTGATGGTCAAGGCGGTCAAGGAGCGTTACCGGCTGCAGATCGCCAAGACCACGGACGGAATCGAGGAGGACAGGCTCCGTACCCGGGAGAGGGCCGAGATCGCCAAGATCCGGGAGAGTCGGATCCGATTCGACGGCAAGTCCACGGGCTGGGACCTCGGCTTCCTGAGGGACGAGTTCACTCACAACAACGGCGAATCGATGATCGTCGTGAAGGACTCGAATTCCCAGAATTTCTATTTTTTCATAAACAATCGACTTTGGAAGTGGTACAAGGGGTTCAACATCGAGGTTTTCGAGGGCAAGAGCTTCGACGAGTTCGCCGCGGCCATCCAACGCAAGTTCGGCGAGGCGCAAGACGTGACCGGCGAGCTGGTCAAGGGCGCGGGCAAGCGGCGCTGGTTGGAGTGGCAGGACGACACCACGCGTCTACGCGCCATCGACCAAACAGCGTTCTATGGCTTCTACTGCCTGGTATTCGAGGAGAAGAAGACGGTGAACCAGCTGAGCTCGCTGCGCACCAACGATTCCAGGAGGAAGAAAGAATCGCACTCGCTGGTCGACGCCGTCACCTCGGATACCGACATGGCAGCGAATCCCGACGATAGCCCCGACATCGTCGACCGCATCACCGGCAAGCTCCGGGTACGGCGTAACAAGGAAGACGATTCGGACCGCGGCGGCCGCCGGGGGCGAGGCTCTTCCGGCTCCAACCGGGAGCCGTCGTCGGCCGACGATCCGCTGAAGGGGCTCTGATCCCTTTCAACGGCTCTTCAGCGGACCGATTTCATCGTAGCGCACCGAGACCGAGGGGCCGAGGACCTTCTTGACCAGCGGTTCGATCACCTCGGACGTCGTGCAGGAGCGTCCGGGGCAACCGGAACAGGTGCCCGATAACCGCAGAACAACCTCGTCCCGTTCGACCGATACGAGCTCCACGCGTCCGCCATCCGCCTCGATGAGGGGCTGAAGGACGTCCTCGATCAGCATTTCTACCTTCCGGCGCACCGATCCGAGTCTATCCCTTGAATTCCCCGCAGTCGACCCCTCCGGTCGCCACGGTCGTCAGTTGCTGGAAACCAGCCGTTCCATCCCCTCGATCCGCTTGACCAGGAACCTCTCGTTGGCGCCGTAGGTCGGCGAACCCTGGTTCAACTTCGCGATGTACGCGCGAACCGGTACAGTGTTTGAATACTTCTGAATGTTGATGAGGCTATAGAGGTGATCAATGGTATCCGCGGGCATGACCAGATCGCTGGCCGTATAGAGCTCGAATACAATGTCTATCCATCTCGGTCTGAGCGTGACCGCCGCCAGCCGCAGGGCGTACGCGGTGGCGTTCAGCACCTCTTTTTCGTCCGGGCGGAATCCCTTCTGCGCTTCCTCCAGCACGCCGTTCACGATCCCCGAGATGATGCGCTCGGCTTCCTCGTGCTTGCCCAGGTTCAAGGCCTTGTCCGCGATCTCGGTGATCGTTTTCAGCGAAGAGATGCTGATCTGCTTTCTGGACCCGCGTGTCTTGGCGACCCGAGGCGGTTCCAGCTCCGCCCCGCAGTGAGGGCAGGTCACCGCGTCTCCCTCGAGGGGCGTGGCGCATTGCCGGCAGACCCGGATCTCCACCGTGTGCGCAGCCGGCTCCCGCTTCTTGTCCGAGCCGGCGGAGGCGATCTGCAGGACGAGCTCCTGCGAACCGATGCGGGTCAGATCACCGTGCTCGAGACGGGTAGCCCCCGATATCTTGTTGCCGTTCACCCTGACGCCGTTGCGGCTTCCCAGGTCTTCTACCGACACGCCGCGCTCCGAGAGGCGAAAGACGGCGTGTTTGCGCGATACCAGCTCGTCGTCGAGGACCAAGTCGCACTGGGGGCTGCGCCCCACGACGAACGCGGCCTTGCTGAACTCCACGTCAATGGCTCGATACCGTAACAGATAACGCGTCAAGTGAGCTCCCTCGCTCTGCGGTCTCAGCGCCCGTGACAAAATAACTCATCTATCTTTCGGGCGGGACGCCCTGTCTGCTGCGTTGCTCCTCCTTAAAATACCCCCGGTATTCCTCGTCGTCGCGCCTTGCATCCGGGACCGTCGCGCTCCGAAATCTGATCGAGTTATTTTATCACGGGCGCTTACGGCATCCGGTATCGGTTCGGTTTGGTACTCTCTAGTACTTCGCCGCTACGTCGCTCAGGGTCCTGATCAGGCGGCCCTGTATCTCCACGGTCTTATTCATGAGCGTGCTAATCTCTGCCACATCCCGGCGGTACTCGGCGAACAGGCTGGCCGGCTGGCCCAGAATCCCCATGCTGAGGGACTTGTTGATGAGAATCACGTAGTCCTCCGGCTTCTTGGTGAACTCCTTCTGTCCTAGAAACCGCTGCTTTTCCACGAACTCCCCCTCTGCCTCGGACGACACGTTCAGCGCGGTAGAGGGGATGGGGTTGCCCTGCTCGTCGCGCTGCGGTGCCGGGATGTTGACGTAGACCAGATCGCCGACCAGCTTGTCGCCGGCCTGGCGGGGGACCATTCCGTACTGGTTGTTGATCAAGAAGTCGGCTATCTCGGCGGATTTCTTCAACGCGGCCTGCTTTTCCGTGCCCTTGGTCTTCACATCCAGCGCCGCGAATTTGTCCCAGAGGACATTTATGTTTCCGTAGTAGTCGAACAGATCGTCCACCGTCCCCGCGGCGAACGCCTTGTACCGCTTCTGGTGAAAGGCCGCGGCGGTGAGCGGCTTGGGTATCTTCGCTAGCTCGGCGATGGTCTTGTAGTCGACCGTCGCCTTCCTACCGGGTCCACCGTTAGACGCATCGGTAATGGCCTGCACGTGTTTCTTGGCCTGATCGACCGTCCTGGATACCTCGTCCACCGTTTTGTACAGCTCCTTGGCGTCGTCGACGACCTGGTTCCACAGGCGGTTGTCCCCCAGGGTGTTGCCGATCATGTATCCGACCGCGATGCCGACCGCCAGCCCGGCCGTTACGATGAAGAGGTTGCGCGCCCGGGATACCGTACCGATCTCGCTCTCCTGAACCGAGGAGTCATCGACGACCAGGGTGACTTTTTTCTCTTCCACCGCTGGAGCGGCCGCGGCTTCGCCGAACGGGTCGGTCCTGGCCGCCGCCGGCGGCTGCGATGGCGTCGGTTGCTGCTGCGCCTGCTGGGCGAAAGGAGGCGCGACGATACCACCCGGGGTGGGAACTGGGCCGCCCGGCATGGGTCGCGCCGCAAAGGGAGGCGCCGCTATGCCCGCGCCCCCAGGAGGGTTACTTCCGGGTCCGGGTATCGCACCTGCCGCTACCGGGGGTTTGCTTCCCGGTCCGGTCCAGGCCGGCGCGCTGCCGATTCCGGGCGGAATCGATCCCGACTGGTCGACCTTGTGGCTGGGAGCGCTTCCGCGGCCCAATCGGGCTTTCAAGTCTTTGATATCACGGGATTTTTTTTCTGTGTCTGGCATCTATCGAGCCCTGCTACGGGTTTTTCTGGTATCAGAGGTCTTGCCGCGGCCGCTCTCACGAGCCGGTAGTTGCTTTCATACCAGGAGAAACAAGGTATGAACGCGTTGCCGATGGTGTCAAGAACGGTCGAAAAGACGAATGATAACCCGAAATCCATCGCTATGTACCGTTTCGATGGCCCAGGTGTCCATATTGTACGCGATTTTTCCCTCGTCTACAGTCGCCGACGCGCTAGATTCCAGTGCGCAGTCAAGAGGTGTCCATGATCGTGGTCATCGATAACTACGACTCGTTTACCTACAACCTGGTCCAGTATCTGGCACAGCTGGGAGCAGCCGTTGAGGTCTTTCGCAACGATGCGGTCGGCGTTCAGGACATCTCGGAGATGGATCCGGAGGGTATCCTGATCTCCCCCGGACCCGGCACTCCGGATAGCGCGGGGATCTCGATGCAGGTGGTGAGTCGGTTCGGCGGAAAGCTGCCGCTGCTCGGGGTCTGTCTCGGTCACCAGTCCATCGGCCAGGTCTTCGGCGCGCCGGTGGTCCGCGCCGATCGGCTGATGCACGGCCGGACCTCGTCCATCGAGCACGACGGACGCGGTGTTTTTCGGGGGCTGCCCACCCCCTTCACGGCGACCCGGTACCACTCGCTCATCTTGAGAGCAGAATCCTTGGGAGAGCAGCTGGAACTGACGGCGTGGACCCAGCAGGGCGAGGTGATGGGGGTCAGGCACCGCTCTCTGGAGAACCTGGAGGGGGTGCAGTTCCACCCGGAATCGTTTCTAACCGAACACGGCCACGCGTTGCTGGAGAACTTCTTGCAGAAGATGCCCGAAAGGGGAGCACGGAAAGGATAGGGGATTCGACCAGATGATTCGCGAGGCGATCGAACGCGCGGTGAACGCAAGGGAACTGGACGGCCCGCTGATGGAGTCGGCCATGGATGGCATCCTTTCCGGGGAGGCGAGCGGCGCCCAGATCGCCGCCTTCCTGGTGGCCATGCGCATGAAGGGCGAGACGGCGGAAGAGCTGGCCGCGGGGGCGCGGGTGATGTTGCGCCACTGCGTTCGCGTGCCCTTCCGGTCGGATGGGGTGGTGCTCGATACCTGCGGAACCGGCGGGGACGGCCTGGGGACATTTAATATATCCACGGTATCTGCCATCGTTACGGCTTCCTGCGGTGTGGTGGTCGCCAAGCACGGCAACCGGGCGGCGAGCAGCAAGGCGGGAAGCGCGGACTTGCTGGAAGCGTTGGGCGTGGTCATCGAGATGCCCGCCGAACGGGTCGCGGAGTGCCTGGAACGGATCGGCATCGGATTCATGTTCGCGCGCTCGCACCACCCGGCCATGCGTCACGCGGCGCCGATACGCAGCGAACTGGCCCTACGCACCCTGTTCAATTTGCTGGGGCCGCTGACCAATCCGGCCGGAGCTACCCATCAGATGCTGGGCGTATATACCGCCGAGCTGGTGGAACAGATGGCGCGCGTGCTGGGACTTTTAGGTTCCCGCGGGGCGTGGGTGGTCCATGGCGCCGAGGGCATGGACGAGGTTTCGGTTTGTGGACCGACGCGGGTAGCCCGACTGGCGGCGGGCGAGGTTTCGGTTGGCGAGCTTCGACCCGAGGATTTCGGAGTCGAACGCGCCGACTTGGACGCGTTGAGGGGAGGAGACGCCGAGCGGAACGCCGCCATCGCCAGAGCCATCCTGGGCGGCGAGAAGGGAGCTAGGCGGGACGCCGTGGTCGTCAATTGCGGGGCGGCCCTCTGTGCGGCCGGGCAGGCGGATTCGCCGGCCCAGGGGGCGGCGCGAGCGGCAGAGGCCTTGGATTCGGGGGCGGCCGAGGCCAAGCTACGGGAGTGGATCGAGTTCAGCCGGGCGGGGTGACGCGGGGGCAATGGGTATCCTCGACCAGATCGTGGAACGAAAGCGCCGCGAGGTGGCGAGACGGCGCGGGCGAAAGGACCTGACGGAAGAGGCGAGCGGGCGGTTTGCCGGGGACGTTTCGCGTTCCGAGCGGTCGGTCGCCGCCCTGCGCCGTTCCGGATCCCGGTTGCCTCGCGTGATCGCGGAGATCAAGACGCGCAGCCCCAGCGCGGGGGTCATTCGACCGAGGCTGGCCGGCGAGGTCGCCGCCATCGCCCGTGCCTACGAGGAAGCGGGAGCCGCGGCGGTGAGCGTTCTTTGCGACGGTCCCGGTTTTGGAGGTACGCCCTTGGACGTGCGACGGGCAGCGCGCGCGGTATCCCTTCCGCTGCTGTTCAAGGAGTTCGTCATCGACCGGAGCCAGATTACGCTGGCGCGGCGGATGGGCGCCCACATGGTGCTGCTGATCGCGCGCATTCTGGAAACAAGCGAGTTGTTGGAGCTCGTCGGCGAGTGCTCGCGACAGGGCCTGGCGCCGGTGGTTGAGGTCTGGGACGAGGAACAGCTCGAAAGCGCGATCGATACGGGCGCTCCTATCATCGGTGTCAACGCCAGGGATCTCTCTACCTTCCGCGTGAATCCCGAGGCTGCCGCCCGGCTCGTCGGCCAGATTCCCGAAGACCGCATCGGTATCTATATGAGCGGCGTATCCTCGAACGAGGACCTGGTCCGGGTAGCCGATACGCGCGCCGACTCGGTGCTGATCGGCGAGACCCTGATGCGCGCCCCCCGCCCGGGCGATCGATTAAAGGAGATCTTGAATCCATCCCAGTAGCACGTCGTTACCGTCCGCGTTCGGGCCGTGGACATGGCAGCAGTCGCGGCATCCGAAAAGCCCCGGCCTCCCCGCGACCCTCCGAGACGCCGGCAGCGGTACAACTCATCGAGTTGTCCGACGTTCTACGGCCGGCCTGGAAAGTAGACGCGGAAGACCGTCCCGCGGTCCGACGCGCTGTCCACCTCGATGGAGCCCCCGTGACCGTCCACGATTTGCCGTACCAGAGCCAGGCCGATTCCGGCGCCGTGGTTCCGGTCCGAGTAGAACATATCGTAGAGCCTGTCCTTGTCGCTCGGCTTGAGCCCGATACCCTGGTCGCTGACCTCGACGGTCGTGCCTCCGTAGTTGCCAGGACCTACCCCCAACCGGACCGTGGACCCATCTGGCGACGCCTGCAATGCGTTCTTGATCAGATTCCACAGCACCTGTTTTATCTGGCCCCTGTCGACCCAGGCGAGTACCGGGTGGTCGGGCGCCGCGAATTCGATGCGCGCGCCCGCTGTCTTGGCCGGTCCGCGCCGGGCCATCTCCACCACTTCGTCCACTACGCCCCTCAGATCCACCTCCGAGGGTTGCGGGATAACCGGTCTGCCTACTTGGAGCATGTTGGTCACCAGCTCGTTCAGACGGTCCGTTTCCGAGAGCACCACGCTGAGCAGGCGGCGCTCCTGCTCGTCCAGGTTGGGGGAATCGAGCACCAACTCTACCGAACCCGAGATGGAGTTGAGCGGATTGCGGATTTCGTGCGCCAGGCCGGCCGATAGGCGTCCCAGGATCGCCAGCCGTTCCGAACGCTTTGCCTTGTCCCGCAGCAGCGAGATCTCGCTCAGGTCCTGGAAGACCATGACTCGTCCCTCGTCGGTTCCCTGGGAGTTCAGCAAGGGGGTGACGGAGTAACCGATGGGGAAGGTGGTTCCATCCGCTCTGCTCGCCACGCCCTCGGCTTGGAATACGCGCCCATCCTCGGGTATAGCCCCGGGCACCAGGGAGGCGATGGGCTTTTCCAGAACTTCCGTCTCTTGCACCGCCAGCATCTCCGCCCCGATGGAGTTGATAGTACGGATGTTGCCCTGCCGGTCGGTGGTGATGAGTCCCGAGCTCAACGAACGAACGATGTCGTCGTTCAGACGGACCAGTTGCATGGCTCCGGCCTCAGCTCGCCTCAGGCGACCGCCCGCTACCAGCAATCGAGTCGCCAGCCCGCTGGCGAGCATGGTGACCAGCAACAGCCCTAGGATGTTGAAGAGCACCGCGCTGTACAGCTCGGTGGACGAGAGCCTGTAGGCCTCGGTCGTCTGGTCCGGCGGCGGCGAGATCCAGCCATAGGCGAGCCCGGCTCCCAGCGCGACGTAGAGGCAGAGCGCCGCCGCTCCGGTGATGCGCGCCGGTGTCGGACCGACCACCATGGCCGCCATCAGCACCGTTACCCCGTAGAGAAAGGTGAAGCCGCTGCCCGCCCCCCCGGTGACGTATACCAGGGCCGTGGTCAGGGCGAGATCCCAGACGATCTGACCGAAGGCCACGTGGTCCTTACGTTCGGTCCGCAGCAACCAGAGGGCAAAGCCCAGGGTGGTGGCGTAGATGGTGACGATCAGGCCGATCAGAAAGCGCGGCGTGAACGCCTCGAAGCCCACCTGCTGGCTGCGAACCATCCAGAGGGCGGACCCCAGCAGGAGGGTAGCCACCCCCAGCCGCGTGCCCATGAACATGTGGAGCCGCTGCTCCTTCTGCTCCTCGGGCTGAACTCGGTAAAGGGAGAAGAGCGACTCGGTGGTGTCCGAAACGCTCCTGCCGGGCCTACTCACTCTTTACCGGCCATGCCCGCGATATCGAATATCGGCAGGTACATGGCGATGAGGATGAAACCGACCATGCCGCCGATGCCCACCATCATAATCGGCTCCATCAGCGAGGTGAGTCCCGCGACGGCGACGTCGACTTCTTCCTCGTAGAAGTCCGCGATCTTGTTGAGCATCTGGTCGAGGGCGCCGGTCTCCTCGCCGACGCCGATCATCTGCACCACCATGCCCGGGAAGACCCTGGTTTCCGCCAGCGGATCCGCCATGGTGGTACCGGCGCTGATCTTGTCGGCGGTATACTCGATGGCGTTCTCGATGATCATGTTACCGGCGGCCTTCCGTACCACCGTCAGCGCGTCCAGGATGGGAACGCCCGAGGAAAGCAGCGTCCCCAGCGTACGGGTGAAGCGGGCCACCGCGATCTTGCGCATCACCGGCCCGATGGCCGGGAAGTGCAGCATCACCCAGTGCCAGAAGAGCTTGCCCTGCCGGACGCGGTAGGAACCGCTGATGGCGAAGAATACCGCCGCCACTACGCCGATCATCAGCGGCAGGTTGTCGACCGCCAGGTGGGAGAGCCCGATGACCAGCTGCGTCAGCGGGGGGAGCGAGCCCTCGCCGCCCATGTCCGCGAACATGTTTTCGAAGGTGGGGATGACGTAGATCAGCATGACCGCCATGACGCCGATGGCGATACAGAAGACCGCGATGGGATAGACCAGGGCGCCACGGACCTGCCGCTTCAGCTTGACGGATTTCTCGATATACACCGCCAAGCGGTTGAGAATGGTATCCAGAATGCCGCCCATCTCGCCGGCGGCTATCAGGTTGACGAACAGCTCGTCGAAGACCTTGGGGTGACGCTTCAGCGCGTCCGAGAAGGTCGCGCCCTGCTCGACCGTGTTCTTGATGTCCTTGAGGATGGCGTTGAAGCGCCGGTTTGTTCCCTGGGCGGAGAGGATATCGAGGCACTGCACCAGGGGCAGGCCGGCGTCGATCATGGTGGCGAACTGACGGATGAAGACGACCAGCTCCTTCTGGTCCACCGGGCTTCCCAGGGCGGGCAACTGAAAAGGGGCCGACTTCTTTTTCACCTTTACCGGGCTGAGGTTCTGCGCTTTCAGGCGGTTCTGGACGGCGTTCGCGTTTTCCGCGTCCATTACGCCTTTTCTTACCTCGCCGCTGCGCGCGCGCGCTTCCCAGACCCATTCAGCCATGAAGCCTCCATCAGGCCAGTTCGACTTCTATTTTAGCCGATCGGTGACGACAGGGTCAAAACCCTGGAGATCTGTGCTGAATTAGTTGCGATAGGGATTGTCGAAAATATCGGAGGGAGAGGGCTTACGCTCCGGTACGACTCGCTTCGGCTTGTCTTTTTCCCGTCGTACCTCGGTCTTGCGGGTCACCCTGGAAGAAGTGGTTCGGCTCGCCTTGTCGCGCGTCGGGCGCCTCGTCGCCTTTCTTCGTTCGGTGCGTTTCGCCCGGTCCGCCGCCTTCACGGTCTTCTCCGGGGCGGAAGCAGCCTTTTCATCTGCTGCGGCCGCCTCGGCAGCTTCGGTGGCTTTCGGCTGGGCCTCGGTTACCGGAACGGGTATGGGTGGCGGAGTGACGGCCGGAGCCGGTACGGCATCCCCGGTCGGCTGTAGCGGCGAGGTGGTGATGCCCCCGGTTTCTTTTCCGTCGACGAGCAGCGCCGCCACGCTCGCGCCGAGAACCAGTATCAGCACGATGCCACCCGCTATCCAGATGGCCTTGCCGCGCTCCATTGCGACGGGTCGCTCCTGCTGGGCGCCTACACCGGTATACGCCTGCGGCGCCGGGCGGTCCGGTTTCGGTTGGGCGAACAGGGCCGGGGCCGCTTGCTGTTCCACCGGCGGTGGCTTTGCGGGCGTGACCGGCGCCGGTTGTTCTACGGACGGGGTGGCCGCGGTGACGGCGCGTATCTTCACCGCTTCCACCCCTTTCTTGATGAGCTCCCGGTCGTTGTCGATCTTCTCTACGGCCAGCTGCTTCACCAGGGTCGCAACCGTACGCTTGTTTCCGATTCCCCCGATGTCGCTCGCCCTTTCCTCGATCTCTTCTACGAAATCGGCGGCGGACTGGTACCGTTCGTCCGGGTTTCGGGCCAGCCCCTTTGCCAGGATGTCGTCGAAGGGCGCGAGCGCTGGAAGCACTGAGCTGGGCAACGGGATGGGCTCGAGGCAGACCCTGTTCAGCGTGGCGGCGTGGTTTTCCGCGCGGAACAGCCTCTGTCCGGTCAGGCACTCCCACAGGATGGTCGCCATCGCGAACAGGTCGGAGCGCTGGTCGGTATAACCTTCCGAGGCGTGCTCTGGTGACATGTAGGCGAGCTTGCCTTTGAATTGCCCCTCGCGGGTGGAGCTGAGGCGGGTCTCGGCCTTGGCCACGCCGAAGTCCGTCAACCTGGCGATCCCGTCCAACCCCACCATGATGTTCTGCGGAGAGATGTCGCGATGGACCAGGTTGAGCGGTCGTCCCTGGTCATCGGTCAGCTCGTGCGCGGCGCCTAGCCCGCCCAGCGCATCGACCACGATGCGCAGCGCTGCCCCGGTGGAGAGCCGGCGCACATCGGTCTTGGAGGCCTCTCGCATCAGCGCTCCCAGGTGGTCGCCCTCGATGTAGTCCATGACCAAGTAGTAGCCGGCGTCCTGGGTATCGCTGATGTCTATGGTAGCGACCACGTTGGGATGACGGATGCGGGCGGCCAGCCGCGCCTCGTCCAGAAACATGGTCACGAACTCTTCCTCGTGCGCCAGGTGGGGATGCAGAACCTTGACCGCGAATAGGCGCTCGAATCCCGCCACCCCGATGGCACGGGCGATGTATACGGCCGCCATTCCACCGGTGGCGAGCCGAGCCAGCACCTCGTACCTACCTAGCCGTCTTCCGGCCAGGCTGGCCGCGAAGGGATCGACTTGCTGTTGTATGGGAGCAAACTCGTTCAAAAACTCGCCCTGATGGTTGCTATCCCGCCGCCGGCGATGGGTGCCACACCCATACGGACCTCGGGCTCGCTCTCCGGTTCTCCCGACCAATCGGTGAAGAACAGCGCGATCACTCCGGTCGCCACGGCCACCCCGGCCGTGACCCCGATCAAAACGTTGGTGAGGACCTCCTTGGACTGCCCCTTGTCGAGAAGGTCCTGCGCCTTTTTCAGCAGCTCCTCGGCGTCGTCGCGGCCCTCGTCCCTGGCCGTCTTGGCTTCCTCGGCCGCGTCCTCGTAGTCCTGCTTGCCCGACTGCGCGTCGATTCCCACCACGACGGTCGTCACCCCGAGAGCAATAGTCGCGCCTCCGGCGATGAAGGTGACGATCGGGGGAAGCGGTTTGCGATCGTCGCTCGGTTCCAGATCCCGTCCCGTTCCCCCTCCGGCGTCGCCCCCGTCGTATCCGTCATCGATGGCCGTCGTGGTCTGCGGTATTGGCCGCTCGAACAACACCATGCGCGAGTCGCCGGCTATACCCACGACCTCTTCGCGCACGTCGCCGGTATCAAAGCTGGCTATCAGGGTATGAGGCATGTCCGGCTCCAGGAAAAACGTCGTGTACTCCTGCAGCGTCCCGTTGACCTCCAGCGTACAGCGGTCGCAGCTCACCTCTACCCGGTAGTAGTTCGGCTCGATTTCCTGCAGCGTCTTGCTGGCGTAATCCACGGCCTGCGTCTCCGTCGCGTACCGTAGGGTTATCTCGACGGCCAGGGTACCCGCTCGCGGCTTGTTGCCCGCTTTCAGGTGGGCGCGTATCGCCTGCAGCAGTGCCTGATAGGCCGGTGCCAGGCGGTAAGCGGTCTCGAACCACTGCGCGGCCTTGGGGAAGTCCTCGGCCAGAAAGGCCGCCGTGCCCCTGTCATACGCCTCGGCAGCGGCCTTGCGGTTCTCTGCTTCGCTCTGGGCCTGCGCGCTCACCGCCAGGGTGGATACCAGGATGACGACGACGAGAGCCGAAACGATCGATTGTCTAGTCACGACGTATGAGCTCCTGTCTTAGGACACCTCATCCTTCGGGGAATTGGCCGATTTATCTTCTCTGCGGTGTCGATGAGCTCGCTCCCGCCATTACCGCCGCCCAGGGTCAGAGGCGAATTCCGGCTAAACGGATCCCTGAGCCGCGAGACCGAAGCCCTCCCCGCATAATAGTGACTTCCCCGGTCCTTACAAGATTTTCTACTGTACACCTTTTTCACCAGTCTTCGCGTCCCCCGAGCCCGGTCGACCGCTACCTCGCTGCCATGCGATTCGGTTGGGCTACCTTGAGCATCTGGCGTAGCTCATCCGGTTCTTGGGAGTGGGCGATGGCGTCGTCGAGCGTGATCTGTCCCGATTGAAAGAGCGCTTGCAACGACTGGTTCATGGTCTGCATTCCGCTCTTGGCCTGTCCGGTCTGCATGATGGAGTAGATCTGGTGTATCTTGTCCTCGCGGATCAGGTTCCGGATCGCGTTGTTCGGAACCATGACCTCGGGCGCCAGAATCCGCCCCCTGCCGTCGGCGCTGGGCACCAGCAGCTGGGTGATCACCGCTTGCAGCACGAAGGAGAGCTGCGCGCGTACCTGCGGTTGTTGGTGGGGGGGAAATACGTCGATGATGCGGTTGATGGATTGAACCGCGCTGTTGGTATGCAAGGTAGCGAATACCAGGTGCCCGGTTTCCGAGATGGTGAGCGTCGCCTCGATGGTCTCCAGGTCTCTCATCTCCCCGACCAGCACCACGTCCGGGTCTTGCCGCAGCACGTACTTGAGCGCTGCCCGGAAACTCTCGGTGTCGTTTTCCACCTCGCGCTGGTTGACGATGGAAAGCTTGTTCGAGTGCAGGAACTCGATGGGATCCTCGATGGTCAGGATGTGCTTGCGCTTCTCGCTGTTGATCTTGTCGATGATGGAGGCCAGCGTGGTCGACTTGCCCGAGCCGGTGGGACCGGTGATGAGTATCAAGCCCGAACGTAGACCCGCCAGCTCGCCGACCACCAGCGGCAGCCCGAGCTCCTCGAAGGTCATGAATTCAAAGGGGATCTGACGAAAAACCCCGGCGACCGCTCCGCGCTGGATGAACAGGTTGGTGCGGAACCTGGCCAGGCCCTTGACGCCGAAGGAGAGATCGATCTCGTTGCTCTTCTCGAAACGGACCTTCTGCTCCTCGGTCAGCACCGAGTAGCATAGATGTTTGGTGTCTATCGGCGTGAGCGGCGCGGTTTTCAGCGGCAACAGGGTTCCGTCGATGCGCAGCTGCGGCGGCGAGCCGGTGGTGATGTGTAGATCCGAAGCGCCCTTGTCCACGACCGCGCGCAGGAGCTGATGTAGGTTCAGCTGGGGGCCTTGATTACTCACACATATAAGGTTACGCGCGCTCTTTGCAGAAAGCTAGCCACAAGCCGCTCGCCGGTACATCAGATTTCTACCTTTGTCCACAACCCCCTACACATCCGCTCTTTGGAACGATCGGAACGGCTGATGATTCGGGCCACGGACCAGGCGGCCAGCATCGCCCCTTCCGTACCCAGCGCTGGGACGACCTGACCGCTGCAGAGCAGCAACCGGTCGATCGGGGAGCGGACGGGCAGGGCGCAGAGCCCCAGCGCCGAGGTCACCGGGTAAGTATGGACGGCCGGCATGGTCGCCGGCCCTCGACGGTATCTCCCGGGCAGGCGTTCGGCCGGGACGCGTACGAATTGCGGAGGGCGCCCGTCGTGCGGCGAGTCGACCAGCAAGAGGTGCTCTTCCAGGAAGGGCACCAGCTCACCCAGGGACGCCAGCAAACGCTCGCGAACCGTATCTAGGTAACCGTCCTCGTCCTCCACCTCGCGTCGGGGCAGGAGCGCCTGTACGCAGAGCAGCTGCCTGTTCTCGTCTATGCTCGACGACTGTACCCGCAGGGCGTTTTCCCCTGTATAGGGCATTTCCGCGCTTCTCGCGTAGAACACGGTGCGGCCCATACCCACGGGTAAACCTTTCTTCATCACCACCAGGTTGAGCGTGTACCGGTAGTGGCTGAGACCGGGCTCTCCGATCTGCTCGAACAGCTCCTCGAATTTCGTCCGCTCGGCAAGGGTCTCGAGTAAGTCGGCAAGCTCGATACCCGCCACGACGTGTCGACAGCCGATCTCCTCGCCCGTGGTCTGTAGTCGCACGCCGCATACCCCTCCGCGGTTCTCGACGATGGTGTCGACGCGGTCCTCCATACGAACCACGCCGCTGTTGGCGAGCGTCCGTTCCTGGAGCAGCTGGTGGAGCGTTTCCGTGCCGTCGCGCAATGACATGGCCCCATCGTGCCAGTTAGCGTACAGGCGGAGGAACCCGAGGGCGTTGAGCTGTTCGGGGTCGATGCGGCTGGCGAACGAGGCCGGCAACCCGGCGGCCAGTCGGAAGGGATGCTCTTCCGGGAACTCCGCCAGCGGCTTCGGCCCCTTTTCCAGGCGGTCGAGCAGCTGTTGACCCCCGGCGCGGGAGAACTCGCGACGTTCCAGGAAGGTCTCCGGGGGCCAGACCAGATCGCGTTCGACTACCCGGTCGAACTCCTTCGATACCCGGTCGACGTTCCGGTAGAACTCGTCGATCGACCGTTTTACCTTGGAGAACTCGCGCCCGATCTCCTTCTGGCGCCTGGCCTCGTCCCGCGGCATGTCGAGGCGGTGGCCGGGAAGCGCCAGCTGAAAGGCGGGGTCCAGCGGGGTCGCCAGGCGTCGAAGCCGCTGCCGGAGCCCCAGCTCAGAAAAGATCCGTTTCGCTATGGGCGTCCGCGCGCCGATGAAGGTATGTGGGACGCGGGGGAGCTGGAGAACTCCCAGCGGGTAGGTCTCCGGTAAAAAACCGTGCCCGAGCAGCAGAACGCGGAATCCCCGCCTGGCCAACAAGGCCGCGCAGAAACGGGGGGCCAGGCTCCCACCTAAAACGACCACGTCGTAATAGCTCGACGGCGAATCCATTCATCTCAGGACTTGACGGCCATGGAGAAAAGGATCTCCGAGTTATCATCGTCTTTCTGTCGGATACGCAAGGTCGGTTCTAGCACCACCCTCCCCCTGGCGATGCGATCGATTACCTCGGGCAACAGAAGGTGCTCTGCTTTTTGTATCCGTTCGTGCAGGCTCTCACGGTCGTCGTCCGGCGCGACGCGGACCGCCGCCTGGGCGATAATGGGGCCGGTATCCACGCCGGCATCGACCACGTGTACGGTGGTACCGGTCAGCCGAACTCCTGCCGCCAGGGCGAGCCCGGGGCCGTCGGTACCCGGAAAGAGCGGCAGCAGCGCCGGGTGGATGTTGATGATGCGGCCCGGAAAGCGCCGCAGCATCTCCGGTCCCACCACCTTCATGAATCCGGCCAGCACGACCAGATCGGGAATGAACCCGGCGACCGTCTCGGCTAGGGCCACGTCCCAGGCCGCCCGGTTCCCGTAGTCCGTCAGCTTGACCACAGCCGTGGGGATCTTCCGGCTGGCGGCGAAGGCCAGACCCTTGGCCCCGTCGTTGTCGCTGATAACGGCGGATATATGCGCCAGGCACTTTCCGTCGTCGATGGCCTGGCAGATCGCCTGCAAATTCGTGCCGGTCCCGGAGATGAGAACAGCGATGGATAGGTTTCTGTCTCGCGCCCGTACCACGGTTGTTTTCCTAGATAAATCGTACAAGTGCGTCGTCGGACGTCTCCCCTGCGGAGCGGACCGATCCAATCCGCCAGGCCGTTTCTCCGCTCGACCGCAGGGCTTCCAAGACGGCGTCGGCGCTCTGCTGTCGGACGACGAACACGAAGCCGATTCCCATGTTGAACGTCCGGTACATTTCCTCTTCCGCGATCACGCCGATTTCTGCCGCGACGTCGAAAATCCGAGGACGTTGCCAGGCGCCCGGATCCAGCTCAACCCCGAGCCCGCGGGGCAGTATGCGCGGGATATTACCGGGCAGCCCTCCGCCGGTGACGTGGCACATGCCGCGAACGGCCTCGGTCGCCAGCGCGATCCGTACAGCCTTCACATAGATCCGTGTCGGGCGCAACAGGATTTCGCCGAGTGTTTCGCCCAGCTGGTTCGCTCCGTCCTGGAGCTTCCAGCCCGCCGTTTCCAGAAAAACCTTGCGGGCCAGCGAATAACCGTTGGAGTGCAGCCCGCTGGAGGCCAGGCCCAGCACCGCGTCGCCTTCCCGGATACCGCCGCCGTCCACCACCCGGCGGCGATCTACCACGCCGACCGCGAAGCCCGCCAGGTCGTACTCCCCTTCGGCGTACATCCCGGGCATCTCGGCGGTCTCTCCGCCGATCAGCGCGCACTCGGCCTGAAGGCAGCCGTCGGCGATACCTTTGACGACGCTCTCCGCGCGGTCGAGGTCGAGCTTCCCGGTGGCGAAGTAGTCGAGGAAGAACAGCGGGCGCGCGCCGATGGTGATGATATCGTTGACACACATGGCAACCAGATCGATGCCGACGGTGTCGTGTCGGTCCGCCTGAAAAGCGACTTTGAGCTTGGTTCCTACCCCGTCGGTGCCGGAGACCAGCAAGGGCTCCTGCAGCCCCGCGGGCAGCGCGCAACACCCGGCGAAACCTCCGATTGAGCCGACGATCTCAGGAATGCGGGTTCGTGCCGCCAGGGGCTTGATTCGGTCGACCAGCCTGTCGCCGGCGTCGATGTCGACGCCGGCGTCGCGATAGGTGAGACCCGTCATGTTCTCTGTTTCTATTCTAGTACGGGTTATCCGATACGAAGCCGGCCCCGCGTTTGCGGGAGCGGGTGGCGGTGCTCTTGACGCGTTTACGGGGGGTACGCGGTCGAGCCGTTACGGTCCGCGCGGGCGTCTTCGGCGCCGGCGGGGGGGAGACCGTCGGCGGCTTCGCTAGCGGCGACAGCACCAGCGAGACGGTCCGGTCCCCGTCGAAAGAGACCATGCGCGATTGCTCGACGTATCCTTCCGCGCTCGCCGAGAAACGGTGCTCGCCGCCGCGCGCCACCCAAGCGTCGAAAGGATTGGGGACCGCCGATCCATCGAGGCTCAGTCGGGCCGACGCCGGAGAGGTGGTGATGCGGATGTGCACGGCGTTGCGCTGGGCCTGCTTTCTGGTAGGCGCGGTCCGGGGGACGTTCGGTTTTGCTTCCGGCGATGGCGCCGGGAGCGACGCGGTCGCCTGCCCGGCGGAAGCGAGCGGCGGCTCGGTTTCGGCCTCGTTCGCTGCGGACGGTTCGAGCGCCGGCTCGGCGGGCTGGGCTTCGGTTTCCGCTTCGACTTGCTGCGGGACCGCTTCGGTCTGCTGAACCGGAAGAGCCGGAGCCGCCGACGAAGCCGGTTCATCCGCCGGCGTCGGCGCGGTTTCGGCTCGCGCCTCTTCGGGCAACTCGTGCTCCTGCGTGGCGACCGAGATGGATATCCCGATCAGCAGCGCTACCGCCGCGGTCGAGGCCGCGGCCAGCAGCAGGGTCTTCCGGTTGTCTTTTGACACGGGAAGCTCGGGCAACGCCTCCCCGTCGATGTCGCTATCTCTGGCCCCCGCATCGGAGGCGGCTTCCTCCAGCGCGCTTCCGGTCGTCGGCGCAACCTGCTTCGCGAACAGGTCGGCCAGCTCCGGCTCGTCGGCCGCTTCCCACGAGGGCCGGAACGAGTCGGCGAAGCGCTCGGCGTCGAAGGCCGATAGCTCCGACGATGGTTCCGCGGGCTGCGGTGGTTCCTCTTCGCCTGTAGCATCCCCGGTCTGTATCGACGGGTCCGATTTCCTCCTGGTGAGCTCCATGGCCTCCTGCTCCAGCGTCGGATCGACCAGGATAGTGGCGGATGGCTCTCCTGAGTGCGTTGCCCGCTGTTGACCCTCTTGGGGCCGCTCATCGGTGGGCTCCGATGCCTCGGCCCGGGGCTCGCCCTCCGGCTCGCTCGCCTCGGGGCTTTCGGCGACGCTTTCAGCGGTCGGCTCGGCCTGGTTCTGCTGCTGCGCCTCGACCGGAGCTGCTTCCTCGGCGGCTCGCTCCGTTTCGGCTTCTCCCTTGGGCTCGCCGGCTCTCTCTGGCTTCTCCGAGGCGTCCGTTTCGCTCGCGGCCCGCTCTTCCGCCTGTTTCTGCAGGGAATGCTTCGGCTGCGGCTCGCCACCGTCATCCGACCGCGGTTGCTCCGCGGGCGCGGCCCGTTCCGGTTCGCCGGCGCTCGACCCGTGCTCGGCCACCCGTTTGTCGGTTTCGCCCGGCGGGCCGTTCTCTTCAGGCTCCGCTAGCGAGGTTCCAGTATCCGGTTTCCCGGTATCGCTTTCGATGCTCATGCCGTTTGCCATTGACACATATGTGTACCGGCGCAGCTCGTTTTGTCGGCCAAAAAAACATAGCATCATCGAAAGTGAGGCGGTAGACCCGGGGCGGTGCCATTGCGGCGAATGGGCGGTACAGGCGGCTGGTGGATCATTCTGTTTCTGATCCTGTTCGTGGGTTGCGATGCGACCGGCGGGAGGGACGACCAGGTACGGGCCGCGCGCGGGCGCTCCTCGGCTAAGCCGGTTCCGCCCGCCGGGCAGGCGCAGCTCGCTTCCAGACCGGAGCGAGCCCCGGATGAACCGAGCACGCCAGCGGTTCTGAAACGGGTAGCGGTTTTCGGCCTGCCCGCCGTATCGGAGCCGGGTCGCTCGCCCGCCGAGACCGTTCGCGTGGTGCTCTTCTTCGACCGAGAGATCGCGTACAGGCGCTCGGAGCGAGACGCTACGCAGGAGCTTCCCCGGCGCCTTTTTCTCGATCTGGAGCGAATCGAGATCGGCAGCGGGGTCCCGGGAGCGATCCCGATCGCGGCCGGCGGTCTGCGCCGGGTGCGCGTCTTCGCGCTGGATACGAGCACGAAGCGCGTCACCTTCGACGTCGAGGTCGATACCGCTTATCGCATGTCGTTCCTCGAGGATCCCTTCCGCCTGGTGATGGACTTCCGTCGAGCGGCGGAAGCGGCTGCTTCGCGCGACAAGGCGGCTCACGGCCCCACGGTAGTCCTCGATCCGGGACACGGCGGGCGCAACAAGGGGGCGGTCGGGCCGAGCGGCCTGCCGGAGGCGGTGGTAGCCCTGCAGTTGGCCAGACGGGTCCGTTCAGCGCTCGAGCGGCGATTGCCCGGCTCGCGCGCGCTGCTCACGCGGGAGCGCGATGAGGACGTCTCGCTGGAGGAACGCGCCGCGCTGGCCAATGGTTATCAGGCCGACCTGTTCGTCTCCATCCATTTCAACGCCTCGCATTCGCCCGAGGACAGGGGCGGTGTATCGACCTTCATCCTGGATACCAGCGAAGACGTGCAGGCGATGCGCCTGGCCGCGCGCGAGAACGACACCAGCGAGCAAGAGGTTAGCGACCTGCAGGTGATCCTGGCCTCCCTGTACCGCAAGGAACAGGTCGCGGCGTCGGAACGGCTCGCCGAATCGATTCACCGCTCCACGCTCGCCGCGGGACGTCGTATGCTTCCGGAGTTGCCCGATCGCGGGGTCAAGCGCGCGCTCTTCTTCGTACTGGTAGGCGCCCGTATGCCCGCGGTGCTGCTGGAAGCCTCTTTTATCACCAACCGGGTGGAGGAGGAGGCCTTGCGGACCGATCGCTATCGCGATCTACTGGCGGAGGGTATTACCAATGGCATCGTTAAGTACTTACAGGCGGAAGCAAAGGCGAAGCGGAGGAAGTAAAAGCGGGCTGTTCGCGGGATGTGCCTTTTTATTCGTCGGTCTATTCCTGGCGGCCGGGTGCGGTGGGGGCGGCGCCGAGAGCGGCCCGCGCGTCTCCACGGCCGATGACCGGCTGGCCGAGCAGCCGGCCCGGCCGGCGCCTCCGGCTTCGGAGCTGGTCCGGCAGGGCGAGCAGCGCCTGGCCGGGAACGATCCGGCCGGAGCCAAGACCCTGTTCGAGCGGGCGGTGGCAGAGAACCCGAACGATGCGCGCGCGCACTTTGACCTGGGCATGTCCCTGGAGCTTCTGGGTGATGCCGTGGGGGCCGAGCAGGGCTACCGTCGAGCCATCGAGCTACGGGCGGACTTTGCCGAGGCGCTCAACAACCTGGGGCTGTTGCTGCGGGCGCAGGGTAAGGCCGGGGAGGCGGCGGCGATGCTGCGCCGGGCGGTTGCCGCCAACCCGGCCTCGGCCGAAGGGCACATGAACCTGGCTCTGGCCCTGGAAGAGAGCGGAGAGCCGACCGGAGCCGAATCCGAATACAGGGAAGCATTGCGGATCGAACCGGGCGACGCCATGACGCGGGCCAACCTGGGGCTGCTGCTAGTCCGCCTCGGCAAGAAGCAGCAGGCTTTGACCGAGCTGAATCGCGCGCTACCCGGCGCCAGAGCAAACCGCGCTGCGCTGCTGGCCGTTGGAAACGGGTTGCGGCTGGCCGGCGATCCAGCCGCCGCGGTAGGGGCGATGAAGGAGGCCATAGCCGCCGGAGCGAAGGGGCCCACCCCGGCCCTGCTCTCCGAGCTGGCGCTGGCCCAGCTTTCGGCCGGGGACCGGAAAGCCGCCATCGGTTCGCTGCGCGAGGCCATCGAGCTCGACGACACCTATGCCGTGGCTCACTACCTGCTGGGCAACATGCTGGCGGCGGGCGGTAAGTACGACGAGGCGATTGCTCACTACCAGCGATACCTGAAGCTCGAGCCCGAGGGCGAACACGCCGGCCGCGCGCGCGAGCGGATGCAGCGGGCGCAGAAGGCGAAGAAATCCAGGTAGGGGGCGTGCAACCGTAGGGGAGGGCCTTGCGCCCTCCCGTTCAGTCGAGCGTAGTAGGGGAGGGCCTTGCGCCCTCCCGTCGCCCGCCCCTACTCGATCTTGAAAACGCCGCAGGGGAAGCCCGCGGTCAGGATCGCGTCGGGGTAGGTCAAAAACTCGTTGCAGGCCGCGCCCATCAGCTCGATGTGGCTCTCGTCCGTCAGCCGCCAACCGTCCGCGCCGTTGCATTCCAGGTCCACCGAGTTGAGGCTCACTACCCCCGTACACTCCTGGCCCGGGGTGACGGTGCCGTTCAGCCGGATGTGGCAACCGACCGCGCCCCCCACGATCTCGGTCAGCCGCTGCGTCAGCTGGTCGCTGGTGGTGGCCGAGAAGGCCGGCGAGCCGGTGTTGCCCAGCACGGCCAGCTCTTCCAGGTGGGCCTGGGCCTGGGCGTTCACCGCGATACCCACTACAAAGGTCTGGATGCCGTTGTTCGCCGCGTTGGTCACGGCGGTGATGGGCCCCTGGTAGTCGGTCCCGCCGCCCATGCCGCAGCCGTTGGGCTCGCCGTCCGTGCAGAGAATCACGAACATCGGCCCCTGCTCGGTGTCGGGCGCGGTGAGCTGCGCATCGGAGACGATCTGGTAGGCCGCTTCCAGCGCCAGCGCTGTGGGGGTCGAGCCGCCCGGACCCGCGACCTGGTACTCGGTGTTGATCGGGTCGTAGTTGCGTAGCGCCGGGGGGATCTGGATGAGCCTCGGGCACTCCGCTACCGGTGCTCCGCCGGCCGCGCCCCCGGTGCCTCCGCCGCCCGTGCCCGCCGTTGCGCAGAGCGTGGGGTCGAAAATGCACATGATGGCGTTGACCCAGCCGGTCACGTTCTGCTCGCCGCCATCGTACAGGACCATACCGAAGTAGGCCTCGTCCTGCAGTGTGGGAATCACTCCCGCGCCCGGCGCCATCAAGGCGTCGTAAAGCGCCTGCCACCTGCTGCTCGATCCCGGGAAGGAGTCGGCCGTGCTGCCCGAGCGGTCGACCACGAAGAGCACCCAGGGCTTGACCCGGGAAGTGGTGACGGTCACGTCGGCGCAGATTCCCGCTCCGCCGATGGTTCCGGTATTCCCCGCGCCACCCGTGGTGCCGGAGGTGACGCTGCCGCCGAATCCCGATCCGGATACGGAGCCCGAAACGCCGGAGCCCCCGCTCGTCCCGCCGGTCCCACTTCCGCTCAAGCCCGGTTGTCCTGGACCGCTTCCTCCCCCGCCGGTTTCGCCCTCGGCCGAGCAGCCCAATGCCGAGACCATGCAGATCAGAAGAAACGCGCCCGTGAAAATTAGTGAATCGTCACGCTTCATCGGTCAACCTCGCCGAAGTGGATGTACGATAGTGTTACACATATGTTCACCAGCATCAAGACGCCGAACCGCGGCGTTTTCGCGCGGTCTGCCGGCAGCCCCCTTATAAGCTCTCTCGCATAATTGCCAGGGCGTTTTCGAACCGTCCGGGAATGAATCGACGGGCAACGGTTACACGAAGTTGCGCCGCTTGGAACCGGTTCCAGCGATACGAGCGACTTGGTGGCGAATCCTTGGTCAAGGAGTGCATTCGAGCCCCTCGTGGACCGTATCGATGATCGCCTCGGCCCGTTCGGCCACGCTGGATCGAACCTGGCGTACCCAAGCCTCGACCTCGCCCAGTTGCGCCTGCTCGACCGCTAGCCGCTTGCGCGGTGCCAGCAACCGGAAGAGGCGCTGGGTCACGAAGTCCGCATCGTTATATGCATCCGGTATACCGCTCTCGCGCAGCAGTGCGATGTGCTGGCGCCAGAGCTCGGCGGGAAGGGCGCCGCGCCACTGTATGGCGTCGATCACCAGGTCGCTGGTGGCTGCCGCCAGTGCCTCGTCGTAAAGCCGTCGCGGGACCGCCTCGGCGGCCAGCAGGCCGTCTAGGACCATCTCGATGCCTATGTGGCTGACCGCGCGGGCGCTTCCGCGCGCCAGACCGCGTCCGGACAGGTACGTCACGGACTCGGCGCAAAGGCTCACGAATCCGGGTGCGCGGTGGAATGCCTCGTCCGTGGCATGGTGGAGCTCGATCCCCGCCCGGAGCAGGTCCTCGCGCACGCGCGCGATCCGGTTGCCGCTCATGGAGGCGAAGTCGGGAAGCATGGCGCCCAGCGTCAGCAATGGCTCGGGCGCGCGCCTGCAGGCGACCACGGCATGTCCGTAGAAATTCACGTCGGTGATACGATTCGGTTCTTTGCTTTTCTCTTCTGACCGAAGCTCGAACGATCGCCGTAGTCTACGCCTCGGGATTTCTGAGTCGAGGACGAGGAATAGCGAAAAAGCGAATTGCCACACCCGTTTTTGCTAAGCTTCGTTCCGCTAGTAGAAGGGAAGCATCCTTGCGTAACATCTTCTTCGGATTCCGGAATACCGCGAGCTACTCGAAAACCGTCGCCCCATCTTTAGCAGCGATCCTTTTCTTCGGACTGGTCCCTCCCCCCATCCGCGCGGCGCCATGCCCGGCCGGAAGCGACTCCGCGCCCGAGAATTCTCCCCTCTGGGGCGACGACCGGCTGGTCGATCCGATGAGCGAGAAAGGACAGGCGGCGCGGGGGCTGTACTTCAACGGGCCGCTGGCGCGGCGGTTGGGCGCGGAGGGTATGATCCGGGCGGTCAAGCAGGCGCGCATGAACGCCGCGGTCGTCAACCTCAAGGACGAGGAGGGCCGCGTATTCTACGACACCCGCGTCGACGTGCTGCAGGAGCAGAAGCAGCGCGGATACGGCGACACCGCCGGTGCGGTGCAGGCCATGCGCGAGGCCGGTATCTACCTGATCGGGCGGATTGTCTGCTTCAGCGATCCGGTGCTGCCGCGCAACCACCACGACCTGGCGGTGCTCGACGTTAGGCCGCAGCGCGCCGGACGGATCTGGGCGGACACGGGGCGGCGAAATCCCTGGTTGGATCCCTATAACCGCAAGAACCACGATATGTTCGTGCAGATGGTCAGGGAAGGGGAGGCGCTCGGCCTGAGCGAGATCCAACTCGACTACTTCCGCTTTCCGGTGGACGAGAGCACGGTTCACGCGATGTTTCCGGCACAGGTAGAGACGCCGCGCCGCCAGGTGTTGCTCGAGCTGTTGCGAAGGATGGACCAGGCCATCGAGATTCCCATCGGCATCGACGTCTTCGGGTTGGCCGCCTTTCGCGACGGGGATCCGGCCGGCCTGGGGCAGTCGCTCAACGACTGGGCGCTGCACGCCGAGGTCTTCTCGCCCATGCTCTACCTCAACGCCATGAGCGCCTGGCTGCGCAACCAGAAGAAGAACCGGGCCGGGACCCTGGTCGAGGCCGGTGTTCGGCGCTTGCGGCAGCGCCTGGGCTACGGGCCGGTGATACGGCCCTTCCTGCAAGCGTTTCCTCAGGGAGCTGACTACTACAACGCCGAGTTCATCGCCGAGCAGATCCTGGGCGCGCGCAACGGCGGCGCGGACGGGTTCCTGTTCTGGCATCCCGGTTCCAAGTTCAGGCTGGTGCGGGACACCATGAACCTCGGCCGCGTAGAAACGGCCCGCTTTGACCTCGACGAGCGTATCGCCTGGAGACGACAGGCCTGGGGCGACAACATGTCCCCGGCCGCGCGCGCAGTATTCTTCGCCGAGCCGCGGTGATCGGTACCCTATGCTTTCCTGCCCAGTCCCAGCAGGTAGATCTCGTAGCTCCGCTTGCGCGAGGCCGGCGGTTTGAGGATGCGCACGGTGGTGAATACCTCGCGGGTCTGCGTCCGCGCCCCCTCGAACTCGGCGCCCTGGAAGATCTTTCCCAGAAAAGCGCCGCCCGGTTTTAACGCCTGGCTGGCGATAGCCAGCGCGCGCGCGTACAGCTCGTAGCTCTGGTACTGGTCGAGATGGCGGTGCCCGCTGGTGTCCGGCGCCATGTCGCTGAGAACCACGTCGAAATCGCCCGAGCCCTCGATATCCGAGGGCTCGATGGCCAGGATATCGCCCTGCCGGATCGAGGCGTTGGCCGGCAGCGCGACGTCTGCGGGTTTGAGGTCGATGCCGAGCACCGCGCCCCGCGGCCCCACGCGCTCGGCCGCGTAGAGCGTCCAGGAGCCGGGCGACGCTCCCAGGTCGAGCACCCTCTGCCCAGGGCGAAGCAGCTTCACACGGCGGTCCACGTCCTGCAGCTTGAAGACCGCACGTGCCGGGTATCCCTCTTTCTTAGCGCGGCGCCCGAAGTGGTCCTGCGGACGGGTCATCGACCGGCGAACCGGATCATGGTTTGGCGACCGGTTCGGTCATCGCGCCTTCGAGTCCCCCGCTCGATCCAAAATGGTCCGAGCTCAGCTCTTGGGCCCGGCCGGGGTCTTGACCGTGCCGCGCACCGTGACGATGCCGTTGCGGGCACCCGGGACCGCTCCCTTGATCAGGATGATGCCGGAGTCGTCGGCCACCCTCACCACCTCCAGGTTGAGGGAGGTCCGGTTCTTGTTGCCCAGCTGTCCGGCCATCTTCCGGCCCTTGAGCGTGCGTCCGGGCGTCATGTTGCACCCGATCGACCCGCCGTGCCGCTTTACCTCGTGCGCGCCGTGCGTGATGGTTCCCACGCCCGCCATGCCCCAGCGCCTCATCACGCCGGCGTAGCCGCGCCCCTTGCTCCGACCCGATACGTCCACCTTCTGACCCGGCTGGAAGTATTCCGAGGGATTCAGGGCCTGGCCGATCTTGAACTTACCGCTTTCTTCCTTGGAAAGCCGGAACTCCTTGACGACCTCGGCAGGCGGCTGCTTGATCTTGTCGAACATTCCCCTGACCGGTTTGGTCACGTTCTTTTCGCGCCGGGTCCCAAATCCCAGCACCAGTGCCGAGTAGCCGTCCTTTTCCTCGGTGCGCTTTCCGATGACCCTGCAACCGCCCACCTGGACGGCGGTCACCCGGGCGACCGTTCCGTCCTCGAGAAATAGCTGCGTGTTTCCTAGCTTCTTGCCGATGAGTCCGAAGTTCGTGTTCATGACCTACCCCTGGCGAGGGGCGGAAGCATACGCTCCCCGACCCCGTCGTCAAGCGCATATCCGCGCGTTGGAGCGCGTCTGGGCGGCCGCAAGGGCGAGCCCAGCATCGGTAGGGGAGGGCCTTGCGCCCTCCGTTTCGGCCTTGCGCCCTCCGTTTCGGGACCTTGCCCGCATCCGCCGGGCGGCCGTAAGTGGCGCCCCTACGGACGGACACCCCCACGGCCTTGCGCCCTCCGTTTCGGGACCTTGCCCGCATCCGCCGGGCGGTCGTAAGTGGCGCCCCTACGGACGGACACCCCCACGGCCTTGCGCCCTCCGTTTCG
>CAYVFC010000004.1:106325-110254 GCA_964450715.1 uncultured Sandaracinaceae bacterium
GGCGGTCGTAAGTGGCGCCCCTACGGACGGACACCCCCACGGCCTTGCGCCCTCCCTTTCGGGTTGCCCTCGTCCGCCCCCGGTTACGACCGTACGCCCAACCTCTCGAGCTCTTCCCGCGCGCGTTGTCCCGCCTCCCCGCGTGCGCGAGAGAGCACCCGCAGGCCCTGCAGGGCTCTGTCGCTGCAGGGCGCCAGGGCGGCCAGCGAACCGGCCAGAAGCCCGGTGTCCACCCGACGCGGTCGCCGGGCCAACCGCTCCAGCTCGGGTGCGAGCTCGGTTATTCCCAGCTCGCCCGCAATCTGTACGGCGTAACTGCGCGCATCTGCGCGCCAGGCGGTGAGCAGCTTGCGCAGGATCGCCACCCCGCGAGGGTCTTCCAGCACGACCAGCGTACGCGCGGCCGCGGCCCTGGCGGCCAGCGGCAAGAACAACCCGCCGGCCACCGCTGCCACGAGGTCGGCTGACTGTCGGTCCCGCAGCTCGGCCAGGGCGTGCAGCGCGTCGAACAGGGCCGAGGGATCGGCAAGGGCCTGCCGTAGCTGCGGCACCCCGGCGTCGTCTTTCATTCCGGCCAGGGCCAACGCTGCCTCACGGCCGACCTCGGGATCCGGGTCTGACAGGGCGGCTCGCAGGATCTTGCGCGCGCGATCGCCCCCGATCAGGCCCAGGGAATAGGTCGCGTTGGCGCGCACCCTGGGGTCGTCGTCCGACGCCAGTCGGGCCACTTCATCGACGACCTGCTCGGGGCTGAGCCGCGCGCAGCACTCGACCGCCTGGAACCTGACCTCGGCGTGCGGGCTGGACATCGCGCGGCGAAGCGCGCGCGCGGCCTCGGGTCCACCGGTGCGAAAGAGCGCCAGCACGGCGTTTTCCCTGACTGCACCGTCGTCGTCGTTCAGCCGCGCGACCAGCGCTGCGGTCGCCCACTCAGAGGCGAGCGTTCCCAGAGAACGCACGGCCGCGCAGCGTACCGGCGGCTCGGGATCGGCGACGAGCACGAGCAGGGCCTCGACCGCCTCGTGCAGCCGGTCCGTCTCGGGATCCGCCAGCCGCTCGGCCGCCGCCAGTCGCGACTGCAAGGTCCTGGCCCGCGCGTCGCGCAGCGCGGCCCTGAAGGTAGGGCGTGCCGGAGGGATCAGCGGATTCATCCGAGTTACCTGTTCGCCGCTTCAAGCTGACCCCAGAGCGAAGAGCATCGCATCCATCGCCAGCTCGGTGTTCGCATTACGTTCCAGGCTCTCTGCCGCGCGGTGGACGAGCTCGGCGCGTTCGGCCGCCCGTCCAGCGCCCAGGCCGGCCGCCCGTCGGTCGAACGACCCCTCGCCGCGCTCGGCCGGGAACCATTGCAGCTCCGGGGTTAGGCCGAGCGAAGCAGCGGCCAGGTCCCGGTAGTAACGGGCAAGCGTATCCAGGACGAGCGGCAGGTCGTCGTCGCGGGCCAGCTCGGCGGCCAGGTCGACCAAGGGACCGGGCTCGGCCCGCTCGACCGCCGCGTCGATGCGCAGCGCCAACTCGACCAAGCCCAGCGCTTTATCCCCCTGTCCGAGGTCCATCGCGCGGTCGGCCCGCCCGCTGGCCAGGACCGCGGCAGAACGGGCCACCCTTTCGTCGAGCTGCTGGGCGGCCAGTATCCTCTCGATCGCTTCGGCCGGGAGCGGGCCGAAGCGGACGCGCTGGCAGCGGGAGCGGATGGTCGCCAGTAGCCGGTCGGGTCGTTCTGCCAGCAGGAGGAAATGGATGCCCGGGCGGGGCTCTTCCAGGCTTTTTAACAGCGCGTTGGCCGCCTGGGCGTGCTGCTCGGGAAAGGAGACGTCGGCCTGCGGGAAGATGAGAAAGGCCCGCTTGCTCTCGAAGGGCGCGAACTTGGTGAAGGGCAGTATCTCGTCGCGGATCACCTCGACCTGAATATTCCGGTTTCCCTCTTGCCTTGGCTCGTATACCCGTACGTCCGGGTGGTTGACCGAGAGCACCCGCTTGCAAGTTTCACAGGTCCCGCAGCCCGGTTCGGCCCGGCGGCAGAGGGCCGTGCAGGCCAGGGCCATGGCGGTCTTTTGCTTGCCCACGCCCCCTGGACCCTCGAACAGGTAGGCCTGAGCCAGCTGTTGCCCGGCCAGCGCACCGCGCAGCGCCGAGACCGGCCCCTGCTGCGCCAGGATGTCGTCGAGCAGCATGTTACCGCCGCAAGAGCTCTTTTGGTGCCTCACGCATGGACGCCTCGAACTCGAACAGCGAGGCCGCCAGCAGCTCGAACGCGTCGAGCAATTCCTCTTCCGTGGTCGCCTCCGGGTCTACGATGTGCTGCATGAGGAAACCGTCGAGAAACGCGTGCATGATGCGGGCGATCGAATCCAGCGGCAGCTTCGGCTTCAGCCCCACCTTGAGCAGGTTTGCCTGCAGGTGCTCCCGCACCTGTGCGGCCGCGAAGCGGTAGTACTCGGCCAGCGGTTCGCGCAGCTTGCGGTCGTGCAGGCTCTGTGCGAGCAGGTCGGCCACTACCGCTGCCTCGTCCGAGAGCTCGGCGCGCACGCGCCACAGCTTGAGCAGCGAGGAGCGCAAGGCGGTCAAGGGTTTCTCGCCCTCGGTCCACACCTCCCGGGTTCGATTCGCAACCGCGTCACAAGCGTTTTTCACCACCACTGTCATCAGTGCTTCCTTGGTAGGGAAGTGGTAGTGGACCGCGCCCTTGGACATGCCCGCCTCGGTAGCGATGTCCATCAGGCTGGTGTGGGCATAACCCTGGCGGGCGAGCACGCGGGTTGCGGCTTCGACGATATGGGCCACGCTGATATCGGATTTCTTGTATCGCATCTGTGACAGCCAAGGTGCCGGGTTGTCCGATTGGCGTCAAGTCGCTAAGAACGGTTCCCATACCATGACAGCGCCCTCCGAAGAACGCGGGGACGACTCCCGTCCCGAGGCAGCACCTGGCGAACAACGCGGCGACAATATCTCGCGCTTGGTCCAAATCATGAGGCGCTTGCTCGCGCCTGGCGGCTGCCCCTGGGACCGCGAGCAGACGCTCCAGTCGTTGCGCACCTACGTGATCGAGGAGGCCTACGAGGTCGTGGATGCCATCGACAAGGGAGCGCCCGAGTCGCTGTGTGAGGAGTTGGGGGACCTTCTGTTGCAGATCGTGTTTCAGGCCGAGCTCGCCAGGGCGCAGGGGTGGTTCGGTCTTGACGACGTGATCGATTCGATCTGTGAGAAGCTGGTGCGCCGCCATCCGCACGTTTTCGCCGACACGGAGCTTTCGACCTCCCGGGAGGTGATCCTCAACTGGGAGAAACTGAAGGCGGCCGAGAGAAAGCAGCACGGGATCGGGGTGCTCGATGGCGTGCCCGGTTCGCTACCCGCGCTGCTACGCGCCATGCGGGTGGGAGAGAAGGCGTCGCGGGTCGGCTTCGACTGGCCGGATGCGGCCGGCGCTCGCGAGAAACTCGACGAGGAGCTGGGCGAGATGGACCGCGCGTTCGAATCGGGAGATCCGGACGCGATACGGCGAGAGATAGGCGACGTGCTGTTCACCGTGGCCAACCTGGCGCGCAAGGCCAAGGTCGATCCGGAAGGGGCGCTGCGCGATACCTTGAGCCGGTTCACGCGCCGGATGAAGCGTGTGGAGACCGAGCTCAACGATTCGGGCCGCGATTTTGTCGGGATGACGGCCGAGCAGCTCGACGAACTCTGGTTGCGGGCGAAGAAGGCCGATCGGTAAAAAGTAAAAAGCGGGACGGTCCTAGTTTTCTAGTTTGCAATTAAAGTAAAAAGCGGGACGGTCCTAGTTTTCTAGTTTGCAATTAACCTCTCCGTCAGTTGTTAACTAGTTAACTAGGACCGTCCCGGTTTTTGGTTTTTGGGTTTTTGGGTTTTTGCAAATGCCGAACCTGCGCCCGCCGACGAGCCCAAGCCGTGGTGGGAACGGTTTCGCG